>NZ_CP021455.1:0-605714 GCF_002158865.1 Comamonas serinivorans
ACGGCCGAGCCGGCCAAGCCAGCCAAACCCAACACGGCCGAGCGCGAGGCCTCAGCCTTCCGCAGCCGGCTGAACCCGGCGCTGACCTTCAGCACGCTGGTGGAGGGCTCGGCCAACCGCATGGCGCGCGCCGCAGCCCTGCACGTGGCCAGCTCGCCCGGTCAGCTGTACAACCCGCTGTTCATCTACGGCGGCGTGGGCCTGGGCAAGACCCACCTGGTGCACGCGGTGGGCAACCAGCTGCTGGCCGACAAGCTGGACGCCAAGGTGCTCTACATCCACGCCGAGCAATTCGTCTCGGACGTGGTCAAGTCCTACCAACGCAAGACCTTCGACGAGTTCAAGGCCTTCTACCACTCGCTCGATCTGCTGCTGATCGACGACGTGCAGTTCTTCGCCAACAAGGACCGCACGCAGGAAGAGTTCTTCAACGCCTTCGAGGCGCTGCTGGCCAAGAAGAGCCACATCGTCATGACCTCGGACACCTACCCCAAGGGTCTGACGGACATCCACGAGCGCCTGGTGTCGCGCTTCGACTCGGGGCTGACGGTGGCGCTGGAGCCCCCGGAGCTCGAGCTGCGCGTGGCCATCCTGATCAACAAGGCACAGACCGAGGGCGCGGTGATGCCCGAGGACGTGGCCTTCTTCGTCGCCAAGAACGTGCGCTCCAACGTGCGCGAGCTCGAAGGCGCGCTGCGCAAGATCCTGGCCTACTCACGTTTCAACCAGAAGGAAATCTCCATCAACCTGGCGCGCGAGGCGCTGCGCGACCTGCTGTCGATCCAGAACCGCCAGATCGGCGTGGAGAACATCCAGAAGACCGTGGCCGACTTCTACAAGATCAAGGTCGCCGACATGTACAGCAAGAAGCGCCCGGCCTCCATCGCGCGGCCGCGCCAGATCGCGATGTACCTGGCCAAGGAGCTGACGCAAAAAAGCCTGCCCGAGATCGGCGAGCTGTTCGGCGGCCGCGACCACACCACGGTGCTGCACGCCGTGCGCAAGATCGCCGCCGAGCGCCAGACCGTCACCGAGCTGAACCAGCAGCTGCACGTGCTGGAGCAGACGCTCAAGGGCTGAGCGCTGCGGCATCCGGCTGTCTGCGGCGTGTGGTCCATGTGCGTCGCACCACCACATGGAATAGAGTATGGCGCCATCATCGATGGCATGTCATCGGCAATGGTCACATACCCCGTCCTTTCAGCCAACAAATGACCTTCAACCACACGGCCCCTACTGGATGGGTCGACGCAGCGCGGGCGGGATGAGGGCGCCAGCGCTTTTACGCTTGATCTTGTCGCGCATGCCGATGGCACCCTTGACCCGCATGCTCATTGGCCCAATCAGCGGCAATGCGTCGCGCCAGCGCCGTCATGGCTTGGTTTTAGACTCGCGGCCATGCTGCATTGCCCTCCTTCGGCCCGGTTGCGGGCCCTGCGCCTGGCCCTGGGCGGCCTGATCCTGTCGACGCTGGCCGGCACTTCGCTCGCCCGAACGGCGGCGCCGGTGACCGCCCTGCCCAGCCCCGTGAGCCAGGCCCTGCAACAGGCCAAGGTGCCGCTCGAGGCCCTCAGCGTGATCGTGGCGCCGCTGCCCCCCGCGCCCGGCGCCGTGAACCCCAGGCCCGAGCCCGTGAACCCATCGGGCAACGCCAACGCCCAGCCCGCCCCCTGGACCATGCCGGCGCCGCGCCTGAACTGGCAGCCCGACGTGCCGCGCAACCCGGCCTCGGTGATGAAGCTGGTGACCACCTACGCCGGCCTGGACCTGCTGGGCTCGTCCTACCTGTGGCGCACGCGCGTCTACGTCGATGGCCCGATCCAGGACGGCGTGCTCAACGGCAACCTCATCCTGCGCGGCGGCGGCGACCCCAAGCTGGTGATCGAACGCCTGCAGGACCTGCTGGCCCATGTCATGGAAAAAGGCGTGCGCGTGATCCGCGGCGACATCATCCTGGACAACTCGGTCTTCACCCTGCCGGCGCACGACCCGGCCGCGTTCGACGACGAGCCGCTGCGGCCCTACAACGCCGCGCCCGACGGCCTGCTGATGAACTTCAAGTCGCTGGTGTTCCGCTTCGTGCCCGATGGCCAGGGCCAGGCCCTCGTCTACACCACGCCCCCGCTGGCGGGGCTGGCGGTCACGCCCCGCGTGCCGCTCAACCGCAACGGCTGCGGCGTCTGGCAGACCGGGCTGCAGGCCGATTTCCAGGATCCCTTGAACATCCGCTTCAACGGCAGCTACCCGGCCGCCTGCGGCGAACGCGAATGGGCGGTGGCCTATGCCGATCCGGCGCATTTCTCGGCCCGCATGGTGGAGGGCGTGTGGCGGCAAGCCGGCGGCGCCCTGCTGGGCCAGACGCGGTATGCCCGTGTTCCCGCTGGCGCCAAGGTGCTGGTCACGGGCACCTCCATCCCGCTGGTGTCCGTCATCGCGGACATCAACAAGTTTTCGAACAACGTGATGGCCCAGCAGCTGTTCCTCACCCTGTCGTCGGCGGGTGATGCGCGGGGCAGCTTTACGGAGTCGCGCAACCGCCTGGCCGGCTGGTGGCGGCAGCAGTTCGGCCTGCGGCCCGCCCCCAAGGTGGACAACGGCTCCGGCCTGTCGCGCGACGAGCGCATCACGGCGGCTTCGCTCACGGCCCTGCTGCAGCATGCGGCGCAAGGCCGCAACGCGAGCGCGTTCATGGAATCGCTGAGCATCGCCGGCGTGGACGGCACGACGGCCCGCATGCGCGCCCGCAACCCCAACTCGGCGGCGCTGGGCAACGCGCGGCTGAAGACCGGCACCTTGCGCGACGTGACCGCCATCGCCGGGTATGCCTACGGCCACAGCGGTCAGGTCTACACCGTGGTGGCCATCATCAACCACCCGAATGCCCCGGCGGCCCGCGCGGCGCTCGATCGCGTGGTGGACTGGGCCGTGCGCGACGCGAGCTGAGGCCGGTCCAGGCCGGTGAAGCCGGCTTGGCGCTTGGCGCAGCGCACCGGCCGCTCGACCTTGACCCTCGTCAGCACGCAAGGTCGCCACGGCTCGGCTGCGGCCAGGCCACATCCCTGTGGGAAGAAACCGGTGAAACACACGCGCTTGCAGCCGCGGCGCGCGCGTGATGAAATGCGACACGGCAATTTGCTCAACTTGAGGATAATTGCCACGCACGGTGCCCCGGCCCTTTGGCCGAAACGCCGCACCCGCCGTCTGCCTCGCAAGGACCGCCCATGACCGCCCCCGCCTCGCCTGCCTCGTCCGCGCCCCGCTGGCCACGGGCGCCAAACGCAACCGCCTGCTTCTCACCTCGGGCATGGGCTGGATGTTCGACGCCATGGACGTGGGCCTGCTCTCGTTCGTGCTGGCCGCGCTGGCCGTCGACATGCACCTGAGCAAGGGTCAGCTGGGCTGGCTGGCCAGCCTGAACTCCATCGGCATGGCCGTGGGCGCCGTCGTGTTCGGCATGTGGGCCGACCGCATCGGGCGCAAGCACGTGTTCATCATCACGCTGCTGCTGTTCTCCATCGCCAGCGGGCTGTCGGCGCTGGCGACCAGCTTTGCCATGCTGATGGTGCTGCGCTTTTTCATCGGCATGGGGCTGGGGGGCGAGTTGCCCGTGGCCTCGACCTACGTGTCGGAGCGCGTGCCCACGCACGAGCGCGGCCGCGTCGTCGTGCTGCTGGAGAGCTTCTGGGCGCTGGGCTGGATCCTGGCGGCGCTGATCGGCTACTTCGTCATCCCCGATCACGGCTGGCGCGTGGCCATGCTGCTGTCGGCCGCGCCGGCGCTGTACGCGCTCTACCTGCGCACCGGTCTGGAGGACGACCGCCCCAGCGCCAACGCGCGCGCCGCCGTGGACCCCTGGACGGTGCGCTTCGCGCGCCTCTGGGCCGACGAGCACCGCCGCTCCACGGTCGTGCTCTGGGTGCTGTGGTTCACCATCGTGTTCTCGTACTACGGCATGTTCCTGTGGCTGCCCTCGGTCATGATCGGCAAGGGCTTCCCGCTCATCAAGAGCTTCGGCTACGTGCTGCTGATGACGCTGGCGCAACTGCCCGGCTACTTCACGGCAGCCTGGCTGATCGAGCGCATGGGCCGCAAGTTCGTGCTCGTGGTCTACCTGACGGGCACGGCCGTCAGCGCCTGGCTGTTCGGCCAGGCCGAGACGCAGCACGCGCTGCTGGCTTCGGGCGCGCTGCTGTCCTTCTTCAACCTGGGTGCCTGGGGCGCGCTGTACGCCTACTCGCCCGAAAACTACCCGGCCAGCATCCGCGCCAGCGGGGTGGGCACGGCCGCCGGGGTGGGCCGCATCGGTGGCATCCTGGGGCCGCTGGCGATCCCGTTCCTGGGTGCGCAGGGCTGGAGCACCGGCGCCATCTTTGCGCTGTTCGCCGTCGCCATCGCGATAGGCGCCGTCACCGTGCTGGCCCTGGGGCGCGAGACCAAGGGCCAGGCCGCTTAAGGCAGTATCACTCGATTGCCGTTTCCAATGAAACGGCATTGACCTCATACTCCTGAAATGATCGTCACCTGCGAACCCGTGGCCCTGCACCGGCTCCGGGCTCGCCGCGCCGGCTGCGCCGTGGATATCCACAACGCCCGGCCCGTTGCACCACTGCACAATGCGCGCCATGAACCTCCAACGCATTCTGGTGGCCCTGGGTCTGGCCGTGCTGATGGTCTGGTCGTGGCAGCACTACGGCCTGTCGGGCCTGCTGCTGACCAGCGGCTTCGCCGTCATGTGGCTGCTGCTCAACGTCCACCGCACGCTGGCCGTGCTGCGCCGCACCGCCAACATGCCCGTGGGCTACATCGGCAGCGCCGTGATGCTCAACGCCAAGCTCAAGCCCCAGCAGACCCTGTTGCACGTCACGGCCCTGACCAGCTCGCTCGGCCAGCGCGAATCGGCAGCCGATGTGCAGCCCGAGGTCTACCGCTGGACCGATCCCGGCAACTCCAGCGTGGTCGCCACTTTCCAGGACGGGCGCCTGCAATCGTGGGAGCTGATCCGGCCACCCGTGCAGGACGAGCCCGCCGAGGCGGCCGATGCGTCGGCCGCGTCCGCCGACCTGCCGCCCCCGGCCACCACCTCCACGCCGCCCCAGGCCTGAGCCACCCACCGCACGCGCCTCAACCGCTCGAGCCTGCATGAAGCACGCACGGGGGTGCAACTCGCACTGGCCGGTGTCCAGGCCTGCCCCCTCGCCTCACCCCCGCGTGGCGCGGTGCGCGGCCCACTGCTCGGGCGACCACTGCAGCAGGTCTTCCGCCCCCGAGCTGCGCAGGTGCGCGCCGCCATCGATGACCACCATCTCGCCGGTGATGTAGCTCGCGCCGTCGCTGATGAGGTAGCTCGCGAGGTCGGCCAACTCGGGTGGCCGGCCGACGCGGCCCAGCGGGTTCATGGCCAGGCGCTCGCCCTGGCCGCCACGCGCGCTGGGGTTGAGCTGGCGCGTCGCACCCTCGGTTGGAAACGGCCCGGGCGCGATGGCCACGGTGCGGATGCCGTGCACGCCCCACTCCACGGCCAGGCTGCGCGTCATGGCCAGCAAACCCGATTTCGCCATGGCCGATGGCACGGTGAACGCCCGGCCCGTGAGGGTCGAGGTGGACAGGATGCTGAGCACCACCCCGGGCGTGCCGGCATCGATCCAGCGCTTGCCCAGCGCCAGCGTGCAGTACAGCGCGCCATGCAAGGTGGGCGCCAGGATGGCGTCGGCCGCGCGGGCCGACAGCTGCTCGGTCTGGGCGATGAAGCTGGCCGCCGCGTTGTTGACCAGCACATTGGGCGTGCCCGCCTCGCACACGCGGTCCATGGCCTCGGCCACGGCATCGGGGCTGCGGATGTCCAGCGCCTGGACGCGCACCTGCGCCCCCCGCGTGGCCGCGCGCAGCGCATCGGCCGTGGCCTGCAAGGCCTCAAGCCGCCGGCCGACCAGCACCAGCTGCGCCCCCAGTTCGGCAAAGCGCGCGGCCATCGCGGCCCCCAGGCCGCTTCCGCCGCCGGTGATCAACACCGTTTTGTCCTGCAACAACCCCGTGGCAAACATGGCATCTCCGTTTCAGATGCAAACGCCCATGCTAGGACCGGCCGCGACACCGCGCGATCACCTCGGCGATGCGCCTCATCGCGCGCAGCAACGCGCAACGGCTTCAGCGGCCAGAAGCATTCAGATGGGTATGCATCCATGCCGGTTTTGCACAAAACGAGAAGCGACCTGTACTACCCACCCTTTGGTCTTGACCCAAATGGCCAAGCCCGCCATCGAGCAATCGGTGCATCTGGCCGGTGTGTCGACGGCAAGGGCGAGAGCCCAGGCGGTCCCGGCGCCCCCTGAGAGGGCCGCGACGGTCTGCGGCCGATTTTGAGAAACGCTGCGAGCTGTCCGCCTGTTCACAGCTCGTCAGTTCGACCATCTGCCGTAGACCGGCGGACCTCGGAGCCCGGTGGTGTCAAGACCTGCGCCGGCGCCCCCTCGGCCTCGCCTCAGCGGGCGCTTGCGCAGCGGCATCCGCCTCGGCGGCCTCGGCCTGGGCGGCTGCCGGTGCGTCGGCCGCAGCCTCGAAATGGCCGCTCAACAACTCGGCCAGGCGGGCCACCGGCATGCGAAAGCCGCTGGCCTGGGGGTGGCCGCCGCCGCCCATGCTCTGCGCCAGCGGGATGCAGTCGAAGGTCGAGCGCGAGCGCAGGCCCACCTTCACACCCGATCCCTTGGCCTGCCACATCAGCGCGAAGGTGCCGCTGCGCTTGGCCAGCAGGTCGCCCACCTGGCTGTGGAACATGCCGGGCGCGTTGACCATGAGGCCTGCCACGCCGTTGAAGACCAGCGGCTCGGCGTTGTCGGCGATGTCGTGGCACAGCTTCTGGTACTTCTCGTCCATGGCCTGCCCACGCGCGCTGAACGCCGCCACCTGCTCGGGCGTGAAGGCGGCGATCTCCGCCCAGCGCGCCACCGTGCGCGGCTCCATGTCCAGCGCAGCCAGGAAGGCGGCGCTGTCCGGCAGGGCCCAGCGCCACAGGTCCCGGTCTTCGATGTGGGCGATCAGGGCCGGCAGCGGCTGGTCGGGAAAAAAGAAGTCCCAGGCCAGGCGCGCGCCCGAGCGCGTCAAATCGAAGTGCACGACGCCACACCGGCAGCGGTAGCCCTGCAGCTCGTCGGCCGCGCTCTTGTGGTGGTCGAGCAGCACCAGCTTGGCCGCGCGGGCCTCGACCTCGGCCAGCAGCTCGGGGCCGAAGGCAAAGTCCAGCACGTAGACGGCGCGGCCTTCCAGCGGGGGCAGGTCGTCAACGTTGGCCACCTCGCCATGGTCCAGGCCGAGCAACTCGACCTCGCTGCCGTAGTACAGCCAGGCCGTCATGGCGGCGCCAAAGCCGTCGGGGCAACGGCGCCCGTGGTACAGGATCAGCGGCTTGGGATCGCTGGGCGACGGCCCCACGCGCAGCAGGTCGCGGAGGAAGCGAGGGCCTGCGGGGGACCCGGGCACAGCAAGTGGACGATCTGGAGACATGGCCGCAATTGTCGCCGCCCGGCATCGTCCCCAGGGATGCGGCCCAGGCGCCACCACACACCGCTGAACAGGCAGTGCTGTCTCACCAGGGCTCGGCACCCTCTTGCGGCCTGGCGCAGTTGCCGGCGCTGCTGGGCTGGGCTGGGCTGGGCTGGGCTGGGCTGGGCTGGGCTGGGCTGGGCTGGGCTGGCGCCGCTCGCGCCGCGCACCCTGATCGCGCGGACGATGCGCCCGTTGTCGGCTGACACCGCGCCGAGCCCGCCTCAGCCCTGGGAAAGCCGAGGGGCGCTGGCGAGGTGGGACGCGGAACCGCCCGGTCACCGGCCCGGCCGCAGGGCGCGGCGGCCATGAAAAAAGCCAGCTTGCACATGGGCAAGCTGGCTGCTTCACAGGCGCTGGGTCAACTCAAGACAGGGTATGACCCCATGGTCGTTTTCTTTCAAACGGCAAGCGCCCCATACTGCCTTACTTGGCCGTGACCACGCGCACCATTTCCAGGCACTTGTTCGAGTAGCCCCACTCGTTGTCGTACCAGCTGACGAGCTTGACGAAGGTGCCGTCGAGCGCGATGCCGGCTTCGGCGTCGAAGATCGAGGTGCGGGCGTCACCGCGGAAGTCGGTGGCGACGACCTTGTCTTCGGTGTAGCCCAGGATGCCCTTGAGCTTGCCTTCGGACTGGGCCTTCATTTCGGCGCAGATCTCGGCGTAGGTGGCGTCCTTGCTCAGCTCCACGGTCAGGTCGACCACCGACACGTCGGAGGTGGGCACGCGGAAGGACATGCCGGTCAGCTTGCCCTTCAGTTCAGGCAGCACCACGCCCACGGCCTTGGCAGCGCCGGTCGAGCTGGGGATGATGTTTTCCAGGATGCCGCGGCCGCCGCGCCAGTCCTTGTTCGACGGGCCGTCCACGGTCTTTTGCGTGGCGGTGGCGGCGTGCACGGTGGTCATCAGGCCGCGCTTGATGCCCCACTTGTCGTTCAGCACCTTGGCCAGCGGGGCCAGGCAGTTGGTGGTGCACGAGGCGTTCGAGATGATGGCCTGGCCGGCGTAGCCGTCCGAGTTCACGCCGAACACGAACATCGGCGTGTCGTCCTTGGACGGGGCCGACAGGATCACCTTCTTGGCGCCGGCGGCCAGGTGCTTCTCGGCGCTGGCCTTGTCCAGGAACAGGCCGGTGGACTCCAGCACCACGTCGGCGCCGACGTCGTTCCACTTCAGGTTGGCGGGGTCACGTTCCTGCGTCAGGCGAATCTTCTTGCCGTTGACGATCAGCGTGTTGCCCTCGACGGCGATGGTGCCCTGGAAGCGGCCATGCACCGAGTCGTACTGCAGCATGTAGGCCAGGTAGTCGGGCTCGAGCAGGTCGTTGATGCCCACGACTTCGATGTCGCTGAAGTTCTGCACGGCGGCGCGCAGCACGTTGCGGCCGATGCGGCCAAAGCCGTTGATGCCGAGTTTGATGGTCATGGTTTTCTCCTGATGATGTGGGGATGGTGAATGAATGTCTTGGGGTATGGCCAGACTGTCGTTTCAACATCAACGGCAAGCCGCCCATACCCCCTCAAACGTCGATGTTGCCGGCACGCAGTGCGTTGGTTTCGATGAAGTCGCGGCGCGGCTCCACCTCGTCGCCCATGAGCATGGTGAACACGCGGTCGGCCTCGATGGCGTCGGCGATCTCCACGCGCAGCAGGCGGCGCACCGTCGGGTCCATGGTGGTTTCCCACAGCTGCTCGGGGTTCATCTCGCCCAGGCCCTTGTAGCGCTGGCGCGAGGTGGCGCTTTCGGCCTGCAGCATGAGCCAGTCCATGGCTTCGCGGAAATCGCCGATGGGCTGCTCCTTCAGGCGCTCGCCGCTGCCGCGGCGCACCACAGCGCCATCGCCGATCAGGCCGCGGAAGGTGTCGGCCGCTTCGTGCAGCACGGCGTAATCGGCCCCGTGCACGAACTCCTGCGTGATGAGCGTGCTCTTGCTGTTGCCGTGGTGGCGGCGGCTGATGCGCAGATAGGGTTTGTCGTGCTGCGGGTCGACCTCGGCCACGACCTCGGGCGGCTGGCCCGTGGACTGCATGGCGCGCAGGGCCTGTTCGAGCGTGGCGGCCGATTGGGCCGCGGCCTCGCGCGTGTCCAGGTCCAGCGTGGTGCCGGCGGCAATGGCGCGCAGGGCCTCGCGGTCCATGTGGTAGCCCGAGAGGCGGTCGATCACGCGCTCGGCCGTCAGGTAGGTGCGCGCCAGCGCGTCCAGCGCCTCGGCGGTGATGACCGGGCCGTCCACCCCGTCTTCGCTGCGCGAGGTGACGACGCTGGCCTCCTTCATCGCCACCTGCAGCAGGAAGGCGTCCAGCGCGGGGCCGTCCTTGAGGTATTGCTCTTCCTTGCCGACCTTGACCTTGTACAGCGGCGGCTGCGCGATGTAGATGTGGCCGCGCTCGACCAGGTCGGGCATCTGGCGGTAGAAGAAGGTCAGCAGCAGCGTGCGGATGTGGGCGCCGTCCACGTCGGCATCGGTCATGATGATGATGCGGTGGTAGCGCAGCTTCTCGACGTTGAAGTCGTCCTTGCCGGCCGCCATGTCGTCGCCGCTCTTGCCGATGCCCGTGCCCAGCGCGGTGATCAGCGTGATGATTTCGTTGGACGACAGCAGCTTTTCGTAGCGCGCCTTCTCCACGTTCAGGATCTTGCCGCGCAGCGGCAGGATGGCCTGGAATTTGCGGTCGCGGCCCTGCTTGGCCGAGCCGCCGGCGGAGTCGCCCTCGACGATGTAGATCTCGGACAGCGCCGGGTCTTTCTCCTGGCAGTCCGCCAGCTTGCCGGGCAGGCCGAAGCCATCGAGCGCGCCCTTGCGGCGCGTCATCTCGCGCGCCTTGCGGGCGGCTTCGCGCGCACGCGCGGCCTCGACGATCTTGCCGCAGATGATCTTGGCGTCGTTCGGGCGCTCTTCGAGGTAGTCGGTCAGCGTCTTGGCGACGATGTCCTCGACCGGGGCGCGCACCTCCGAGCTGACCAGCTTGTCCTTGGTCTGGCTGCTGAATTTGGGCTCGGGCACCTTGACCGACAGCACGGCGCACAGGCCCTCGCGCATGTCGTCGCCGGTCACGTCCACCTTGGCCTTCTTGGCCAGGTCATGGGCCTCGATGTACTTGCCGATCACGCGCGTCATGGCCGCGCGCAGGCCGGTCAGGTGGGTGCCGCCGTCGCGCTGCGGGATGTTGTTGGTGAAGCAGATCACCTGCTCGCCATAGCTGTCGTTCCACTGCATGGCGACCTCGACACCGATTTCGGTGTCCGGGATGCCGCCGTAGCTTTCGGCCGGCCGCTCGCCCGTGGCGTAGAACGGCGTGGGGTGCAGCACCTTCTTCGTGCCGTTGATGAACTCGACGAAACCCTGCACGCCGCCGGCGCCCGAGAAGTCGTCCTCGCGGCCGTCGCGCTCGTCCTTGAGGCGGATGCGCACGCCATTGTTGAGGAACGACAGCTCGCGCAGGCGCTTGGACAGCACCTCGTAGCGGAACTCGTGGTTCTCTTTGAAGATCTCGGTGTCGGGCAGGAAATGCACCTCGGTGCCGCGCGCCTCGGTGTCGCCCGTGACCTTCATGGGCGAGACCTCGGCGCCCTCGACCAGCTCGATCTGGCGGTTCAGCACGTTGCCCTGCGAGAACTCGAGCACGTGCACCTTGCCCTCGCGGCGCACCGTCAGGCGCAGCTTTTTCGACAGCGCGTTCACGCAGCTCACGCCCACGCCGTGCAGGCCGCCCGAGACCTTGTAGCTGTTCTGGTTGAACTTGCCACCGGCGTGCAGCTCGGTCAGCGCGATCTCGGCGGCCGAGCGCTTGGGCTCGTGCTTGTCGTCCAGTTTCACGCCGGTCGGGATGCCGCGGCCGTTGTCGATGACGCTGACGGAGTTGTCGGCGTGGATGGTGACCAGGATGTCGTCGCAGTAACCGGCCAGCGCCTCGTCGATGGAGTTGTCCACCACCTCGAACACCAGGTGGTGCAGGCCAGTGCCGTCGGACGTGTCGCCGATGTACATGCCGGGCCGCTTGCGCACGGCCTCCAGGCCTTCCAGGATCTGGATGGCGCCTTCGCCATAACCACCGGCCCCGCTGCTCGCAGATCCGGCGGGTGGGGGAGATGGCTTGTTGTCTTCGGTCATTTGCACTTTCCTGGGGTCGCCCGGGCCCGTGGGGCCCAGGTGGCCTGAATCCCTTGGATTCAAATTCATCAAGGGAGTATGGGCGGATTGCCGTTCATGTTTGAACGGCAATCCGCCCATACCCCATCAAACTTATCGCTGGCCAGCGCTCAGATGCGCATCGGCATCACCACGTACTTGAAGCCCGCGTCGGCGGGGTTGGTGATCAGCGCCGAGGAGTTGCCGTCCTGCAGGTCGACGCGCACCATGTCCTGGCCCATGTTGGTCAGCACGTCCATCAGGTAGGTCACGTTGAAGCCGATCTCGATCGCGTCGCCGCCGTAGTCGATGTCGAGCTCGTCCGTCGCCTCTTCCTGCTCGGCGTTGCTGGAGGCCACGCGCAGCAGGCCGGGCTCGATGTTCAGGCGCACGCCCTTGAACTTGTCGGACGTCAGGATGGCCGTGCGCTGCAGGCTGGCCAGCAGCGGCTGACGGCCCAGCGTCACGCTGTTGCCGTGGTTCTTGGGGATCACGCGGTTGTAGTCGGGGAACTTGCCCTCGACCAGCTTGGAGACGAACTCCATGCCGCCGAACGCGAACTTGGCCTGGTTGCTCGCGAACTGCATCTCGATGAGCGGCGGGTTCTCGGCATCGGGCACCGCGTCGCTCAGCAGGCGCTGCAGCTCCAGCACGGTCTTGCGCGGCAGGATCACCTCCTGCTTGGGCACGTCGACATCGAGCGTGGCCGTGGCGTAGGCCAGGCGGTGGCCGTCGGTGGCCACCAGCGCCAGCTGGTTGCCTTCGGCCACGAACAGGATGCCGTTGAGGTAGTAGCGGATGTCGTGCACGGCCATGGCGAACGACACCTGCGACAGCAGCGACTTGAGCACCTTCTGCGGCACCTTGAAGGCGGCGCCGAAGTTGGCCGACTCCTGCACCAGCGGGAAGTCGGCCGCGGGCAGGCTCTGCAGCGTGAACTTGCTCTTGCCGCCCTTGAGCACCAGCTTCTCGCCCTGCGACTCGAGGCTGACGGTCTGGTCGCCCGGCATGGTCTTGAGGATGTCGATGAGCTTGCGGGCGCCGACGGTGGTGGCGAAATCGCCGCCGTCGCCGCCCAGCTCGGCCTGGGTGCGGATCTGGATTTCCAGGTCGCTCGAGGTCAGCTGGATGACTTGACCGGTCTTGCGCAGCAGCACATTGGCCAGGATGGGCATGGTGTGGCGCCGCTCAACGATGCCGGCCACGGCGTTCAATGCTTCCAGGACCTGCGCCTGCGGCGCTTTCAGAACGATCATTTCAACCTCTTCCTTCACCCGTTGTCGCCTAGCGCGAAGACCCGCCTACACCCGCGAACACCCGGCCAGGCTGCAAACAGTCTTGACGCGCGCGCGCGTGTTAGCCCCCTATTGTCGCTGGAAATTGGTCTCATTTCGATCGCCCGCGCACAAAAGCCGTCAACCCGGGCGACCAGATGGCCCCGGTCGGGACGCGGCCCGCTCAGCGCGGACCGGCCGGCGGGCCTGCCGCTGCAGGCGCTGCGGTGGCTGCGGGGTCCGCTGCGGCCGCCGTCAGGCCCGGATCGGCCTGCGGGTCCAGGATGACGTGGATGTCGGTGGGCGTGGACAGCGGGATGCCCGCCTGCTGCAGCCGCTCGAGCACGCTGAACAACAGGTCGCTGCGCGTGGCGTAGACGCT
The DNA here is from genome assembly GCF_002158865.1 of Comamonas serinivorans. Taxonomy (NCBI): domain Bacteria; kingdom Pseudomonadati; phylum Pseudomonadota; class Betaproteobacteria; order Burkholderiales; family Comamonadaceae; genus Comamonas; species Comamonas serinivorans. The sequence continues at coordinate 13,328 of NZ_CP021455.1, forward strand.
GCGCGGGCTGTTCACGTGCGCGAAGCTGTTGATGGTGATCAGGCCGTCGCCGATGGCGTCGATGTAGACCGAGGGAGCCGGCGCATCGAGCACGGCCTCGTGGGCGCCATAGAGCTCGAGCAGCAGGGTTTTGAGCTGCTGCACGTCGGTCGAGAGCGGCACGGTGAACTTGATCTGGATGCGCCCCAGCACGTTGCCCATCGTCATGTTGCGCACGGACTTGGTGATGAGTTCCGAGTTGGGCACGATCAGCGTGGAGCGGTCGTCGAGCTGGATTTCGGTCGCGCGCACGCTGATGCGGCGCACATCGCCGGCCTGATCGCCAATGGTGATGCGGTCGCCGAGCTTGACCGGCCGCTCGGCCAACAGGATGAGGCCGGAGACGAAGTTCTGCGTGATGGCCTGCAGGCCGAAGCCGATGCCGACCGACAGCGCGCTGGCCAGCAGGGCAATCTTCTCGAAGCCGATGCCCAGCGCCGCCAGCGTCCAGATCACGGTCAAGGTGATGCCGAGGTAGCGCGCCACGGTGCTGATGGAGTTGCGCGCGCCCAGGTCAAAGCGGGTCTTGGGCAGGTAGGTGTCAACCAGCCAGGCCTGCAGCACCTTGAACAGCGCCAGGCCGATGAGCAGCACCACCAGGGCCCGCGCGATGGCCCCCGGCTGCAGCACGGCGCCGCCGATGGTCACGCCCTGGCCCAGCGTGCCCATCCAGCCGAACAGCGCGTTGACATTGCCGAACGGCGCCAGGATGGCGGCCGCGGCCAGCACCAGCAGGGCCAGGCGGGCCACGGCCGACAGCAGCACCCCGACCTGCTCCACGCCGGAGTCGGTCGCGCTCGCCGCCTGCCGCAGCGCCTGACCACTGCGGCTCTGGGGCGAGGTCAACCACAGGAAGAAGTCGTCAGCGAACTTCATCCACAGGCTGGTGGCCATCACCACCACGGTCATCCAGACCATTTGCGAGGCGGCGAACAGCGTGAAGTTGAGGTAGCCCAGCAAGGCCGCGACCAGCGCGGTCCACACCGCCAGGTGCCCGCCCAGCCATGCCAGCATGAGCCAGGCGCTGCCCGTCACCCCCGCGGCTTCTGCCGACTGCCGGGCCCGCAGGCGCGACAGCGTGAACAGCGCCGCCATCAGCAGGCCGACGTAGCTCAGGCCCATCACGCCGCTCAGCGCCACGGTGCTCACGTCGCTGCTGCGCGCGGCCGTGTTGAGGGCCTGCACCAGCACGTGCAGCCACACCAGCGCCGCGGCGGCCCAGGTGTACTTGCGCAGCCGGGTGGCGGCCTGGTCGTCCATGTTCAGCAGGCGCCACGACGGGCGCTTGGGCACCAGCAGGCAGGCGCTCAGCGCCGTGATGAAGGCGGCCACCCCGGTGGCGATGATGAACTGGCGGGCGACGCCCTCCAGCCGCGGGGCGATGGCATCGACCCAGGCCAGCGACTCGACCCAGACCCAGCTGGCCAGCAGCGGCATGCTGGTGCCCACCACCAGCAGCCACACCGCCAGCCCCGAGCGCCGCAGCCGCCCCTCGGGCGCGCGGTCCGAGGCCGCAAACCACCGACCCAGGCGCCGCAAGCCCAGGCGCAGCGGAAACAGCAGCACCAGCGCCAGCACGCCCCCGAGTGCGGGCACGCGCCAGCCACGCTCGGCCACGGCGCGGTCAAACGCCTCGCGCCCTTGCCGCAGCAAGGCCTGCAGGCGCAGCCAGTCGGCCGGCACATGGGCCGCCAGGTCGCGCCACAGCGTGGGCCACAGCGGTGACGCCGATTTCTGCAGGATCTGGGCGTTGAACTGGCGCGAGCGCAGCTGCTCGATGGACTCGCTGAGCTGCCGGGCTTCCACCGCCAGCAGCTTGCCGCTCTTGATGGCCGAGTCGACCTCGCTGCGCTCGCGGGCCAGGGCCTTGCGCTGCTCGGCGATGTCCGCGCCCTCCACGGCATCCTTGTCCACCGGGCCCAGCTGCTGAACGCGCGCATCGATCTGGTCAAGCTGTGGCATCAGCACGGTGACGGCCGCGTCGGCCTTGCGCTGCGCCGCCAGCGCCTTGTCCGACATCGACTTGAGGGTCTCCAGCGACTCGGCGTCGTCCAGTGCGGCGCGGATGCGGTCGAGCTCGCGCGACACCGCCTGCGTGTTCTGCACCGCTTCGGCCACGGGGCCGGGTTCCGCCGGCTGCGCGGACGCCCACCCGCTCAGCAGGCCCAGCAGCAGCCCACAGACCCACACCCGCCAGCACCACGATGAACGCACAGCATCTCCTGTTGGCGCGCCCCCGCGCCCTGCTGTGCACTATAGGATGGTCGGCCACGCGGCCGCGTGGCCCTGGCGCGGTCAGCCCCGTGGCCGGTCAGGTGTAATGGTATGTGTCGGTGCGCGTTGTCGAGCAGGCGCATGCGTGCCATTACTGGCAAAACCGGCGACAATCCGGCCGTGCTGCCCCCGGGCGCAGACGCCCCATGCCAGCCCGCATGCCAAGCCATCGGCCAGCCCGCGCCAGCCGTTTGCCAGACAGGGCTTCGCTAAACTAGCTGGCCATTCAGACGCCCAACATCGAGAAACTCCATGCACTCTTCTGTCCTCCGTCGCGCCACGCTGGCGCTGGCCTTGGCCGGTTCGGCCGCCCTCACCGCCTGCGGTTCGAGCTCGGTTGAGTCGGCCTTGACCCCTGAGCGCTTCCTGGCCGTGGGCGACGGCTACAGCGACATCGGCCAGGGCCCCAACGGCACCCGCCCCACGGTGAACGACGGCTCGAACAACTGGACGCAGCAGATCGCCGCCGACTACAACCGGACGCTGAAGCCCGCCAACGAAGGCGGCTACAGCTGGGCCCAGGCCTACGCCCGCGTGACCCAGGCCGACACCACGGGCCACAACGCCCCCTCCATCACCCAGCAGGTCACCAGCCTGCTGAACGCCACCACGCTGGGTGATCGGGACGTGGTCATCATGTCCGGCGGCCTGAGCGATGTGTACGCCGAAGTCGAGGCCGCCAATGGCGTCATCACCGATGCCACCCGGGCCGCGGTGTCGAAGGCCGGCACCGAGTTCGGCCAGCAGGTGCGCCGCCTGGTCAAGGACGGTGGCGCCAAGTACGTGCTGGTGACCGGCGTCTACAACCTGGGCAAGTCGCCCTGGGGCCTGGCCTATGGCGACGAGGTGGCCGCGCAGATCACCCGCCTGGCCGTGGCCTTCAACGACGCCGTGCTGCTCGAGATCAACAACCTGGCCGAGAACGTGCTGTTCCGCGATTCGGCCGTGATCTACAACATCCTGGCCAATGAACCCGACACCTACGGCATCGACAACGAAGACACGCCGGTGTGCACCGTGGCCGAGGCCTACGACTGCACCACCAGCACCCTGCTGCCAGGCGCGAACTACGACACCTACCTGTGGTCCGATTCGCTGAACCTGACGCCGCGCATCAACCGCATCTTCGGCGACCGCTCGTTCGGCGAAAGCATGGGCTACCAGTTCCAGTACCGCTGGTAAGCCCGCGGCCGGTCCGTGCGCCGGCCGGCCTGCCCCCAAGCCCACGCCCGCTGGCCGTGGGCTTTTTTCTGGGCGCCTGATCCGCTGCCGCATGGGCCCGGGGCTGGCCCGTTGGCCTGCGCACAGGGCACTGGTCGGTCGATTGCGTCTGCGCCCCTGGCATCGGTTCCCGCACATCCGCTCAGGCCGCGTCCGGCTGTTGGCCGCAACCCGGGTCAGACCTTATGGGCGACACGCAGACGTGAACCGGGTGTTTATGGCGGAACAAGTGCGCACCTTGCGGCGCCCATCGAGGGACTGGCGCATCACGTTGAAGTGGCCTGCGCCGTAGATGGCTTCGTCGGTGGCCATCGCCCCAGGCCGATTCACGCGGTTTTCTTATCAAGGAGGTATGCAGCCAATTTCATTCATAAATTAACGACAAGGGTCGCATACTCCTTCATCCAGGGTGTCAAGCGCCCATGCTTCACGCCGCTGGGCTCGCCGCGGGCCGCATGCTGCCGGTGTCCAGATAACGCTGGTGCCAGCTCAGCGCCTCGGTCAGCAGGTGCGGGGTCTGCTGGCCGACCGAGCCCTTGAGCGCGCGCTCGAAGTAGTCGCTGATCGGGTCGCGGTAGCTGGGGTGCACGCACTTGGCGATGATGAGCTTGGCGCGCTGGCGCGGCGCCAGGCCGCGCAGGTCGGCCAGGCCCTGCTCGGTGACCAGCACCTGCACGTCGTGCTCGGTGTGGTCCACGTGCGAGGCCATGGGCACGATGCAGCTGATCTGGCCGCCCTTGGCCGTGGACGGCGACATGAAGATGGACAGGTAGGCGTTGCGCGCGTAGTCGCCCGAGCCGCCGATGCCGTTCATGATGGACGTGCCCATGAGGTGGGTGGAGTTCACGTTGCCGTAGATGTCAGCCTCGATCAACGCGTTCATGGCGATCAGGCCCATGCGTCGGATCAGCTCGGGGTGGTTGCTGATCTCCTGCGGCCGCAGCAGGATGCGCTGGCGCAGCTCGTCGGCCCGGGCTTCAAAGCGCTTGAAGCCCTCGGGGCTCAGGGCCAGGGCGGTGGCCGAGGCGGATCGCAGCTTGCCCGACTCCAGCAGGTCCAGCATGCCGTCCTGCAGCACCTCGGTGTAGGCCGTCATGTCCTCAAAGGCGCTCTGGTTCAGGCCCGCCAGCACGGCGTTGGCGATGTTGCCCACACCCGACTGCAGCGGCAGCAGGTTGCGCGGCAGGCGGCCGTGCTGCACCTCGTGCTCCAGGAAGTCCACGATGTGGGCCGCGATGCGCTGCGAATCCTCGTCCAGCGGCTTGTAGGCGCTCAGCTTGTCGGCCGCGTGCGTGGGCACCACGGCGATGACCTTGTTCAGGTCGCAGCGCAGGTAGGGCTCGCCGATGCGGTCATGCGGGTGCAGCATGGGGATGGGCTTGCGGTTGGGCGGCCGGTCCGTGCCGTAGTAGATGTCGTGCATGCCATCCAGCGCGGCGGGCTGGCCGGCGTTCACCTCCAGGATGATCGCGTCCGCCTGGTCCAGCCAGGTCTTGTTGTTGCCCACCGAGGTGGACGGGATCAGCCGGCCGTCGGGCAAGATGCCCGAGACCTCGACCACCGCCACGTCCAGGTGCCCCAGAAAGCCAAACCAGACGTACTGCGCGACGTGCGACAGGTGCAGGTCGATGTAGTTCATCTCGCCGGCGTTGATCTGCTGACGCGCCACCGGGTCGGACTGGTAGGGCAAGCGGCGGTCGATGCCATGCACCTTGGCCAGCGCGCCATCGAGCTCGGGCGAGGTGGACGCGCCCGTCCACAGGCCGATGCGGAACTGGCCGCCCTGGGCGTTGATGCGCTCGATGCGGCGCGCCAGCGCCTGCGGCACCGCCTTGGGCGCCCCGGCGGCGGTGAAGCCGCTCATGCCCACGGTGGCTCCGGCCGGGATGAGTTCGGCGGCCTGCTCGGCCGACATGATGCGGGTGCGCAGGACGTCATTCAGGATGCGGTCGGCCGAGGAGGGAATCGTCATGGCAGGCAGGCGTGGGGGTGGAACGAAGACCGGTTGGACCCGAAGCAGTTCGGGTAAACCCCAGTATAGCCACCTTCATGCGGGCATCTTGCAGCCGCACGGAATTGGCACTGGGTATTAGGCCATTCTCGTTTTGACATCAACGACAAACCACCCATACTGCCACGTTCACCCACACCCCCGCTGCTTCCCCGCGCTTGTGGGGACAAGTTCCTTCACACACGGTTTCTCTTTGTCACCACGGCAACGGCTGGCAAAGCCCGGAACATGCCCCCACCTGCATCGCTCCATCACACCATGTTCCACAAGGAGACCCGCATGAACACCAAAGCCGAGCGACAGTGGGTGAGCTTCGAAGCCAGCAGCGTGGCCTTGTTCACCGCCCTGACCCTCAGCCTCGCTGTGGGCGCCGCCGCGCGGCAGTCCTCGGGCGCGCCGACCTCCGCCCGCCCCGCCTGGACGCAGGGTGTGGCCAGCCAGGCCAGCGCCCCCACGGTGTTCACGCTGGCTGCCGGAACCTCGCGGCAGTCGGCCCCCCGCTGACTGCGTGACGCGCGGAACACCGCGCCGCCACACGCCGATGGCCGATGGGCCATCGCGCCTCTGGATCGAGCAACCCGACGAGACACGGCAATGCCCTCGCCATGGAGAAAATGCACGACGGATCAGACCCAAGCGAGTTCGCGGCTCAGCCCTTCCGGCTGGGCCGCTTTTTTCGTGGGCCGCGCCGGGCGAGGCCATGCCGGGTCGGTGCCTGACGCTGGCACTGCAAACCACAGGCCCCAACATCGTGGACGTTCGCAGGACTTGGCGGCCCCAGGCTCGCCGACACCCGCTCGCACCGGCGAGCCCTGCAGCCTGACCCTGTACGCAGGCAGACCGATACCGTGGCCCCATCGCCATTCGGGGCCCACGCGAGAGGCTACTCGCCCGTGCCGCGAGCACCGCGTGCACGTGGCCGCAGATGGCCTGATCCGCGTGTCGGCGCAGCCGGGAGCTGCAGCAGCTCGCGTGTGATCTTGAGGTAGCGCCCGGTCAGGACGGCGCCGCAATCCCGCCCGTGCAGGGCGAATGAAGACGAGCTGACCGGCCGACACACCCAAGCACGCGCTTTCTGACGGCCGCGGCCCTGTACGAGAAGCCGCTGACCCGCAGCGTCATCCGGCACGCCGATCCCGAGCAGAGCGCGTTTCGGCTCGCTGAGGACAGGCTGCCCTACAGCGCCCGTGGGGTCAGCCGCGAGCGGCTCCCAGCAGCAGTCGCTCAGCGCGTCCCGAAGATGCGGTCCCCGGCATCGCCGAGGCCGGGGACGATGTAGCCGTGGTCGTTCAGCCCCTGGTCCAGCGCGGCCACGGTGATGGACACATCGGGGTGGTGGGTCTGCACGTTCTGCACGCCCTGCGGCGATGCCAGCAGGTTGACGAGCTTGAGGCTGGTGGCGCCCGCCTGTTTGAGCCGCGTGAGGGTGAGCACGGCGGAGTTGCCCGTGGCCAGCATGGGGTCGACCACGATCACCAAGCGGTCCTGGATGTCTTCGGGTACCTTGAAGTAGTACTCCACGGGCTCCAGCGTTTCGGGATCGCGGTACATGCCGACGTGGCCCACGCGCGCCGCGGGCAGCAGGTCGATCATGCCGTCCAGCATGCCGTTGCCGGCCCGCAGGATGGAGACCAGGCACAGCTTCTTGCCGCTGATGACGGGCGCCAGGCAGGTGGTGACGGGGGTGGTGACCTCGATCAGCTCGGTGGCCAGGTCGCGCGTGGCCTCGTAGGCCAGCATGGCGGTGATTTCGCGCACCAGGCGACGGAAGGTGTCGGTGGTGGTCTCGGCCATGCGCAAGAAGGTCATCTTGTGCTGGATCAGGGGGTGGTCGATGACGCGGAATTCGGCGGACATGGTGGCGGTTGGGAGGAGGTGTGCTGGCGGGCTTGCGCGCCCGCTGCAGGGGATGGGAAAGGCGCCCATTGTCGCCAATCGGGGTGACGGCTGCGGGCGCCGGCCCTGGCGCCAGGCCCGGCGCGGGTTGGCACGGCTGTCCCCACAGCGCTCTTCAAACCAGCAGTATCAGCCTGTTGCCGTTGATTGAACAACGGCAACAGCCCGATACCTCAATCCCACATCATTTGAGCCACAAACGCAGCGCATCCCAGGTGCGGCCGAACCAGCCGGCCTGGGCCACGGGCTCGAGCGCGACCAGCGGCACGCTGGCCAGCGCCTTGTCGCCCAGCTTGACGGACAGCGTGCCCACGGCCTGGCCAGCCTGCAGCGGCGCCACCAGCGGGTCGTTGCGCGTGACCTCGGTCTTGACCTGCGCGCCCTGGCCCGACGGCACGGTGACCACGATGGGCCGCTTGGCGCCGATCTTCACGGTGCCGGCCTCGCCCTTCCAGACCTTGGGCGACTCCACGGCCTGGTCGGCGTCGAACAGCTTCACGTCGTCGAACGCGGTGTAGCCCCAGTTCAGCAGCTTTTGCGATTCGTTGGCGCGCGCGCTGTCGCTGGCCGCGCCCAGCACCACGGACAGCAGCCGGCGCCCCGGCACGTTCGGGAAGTCGCGCTTGGCCGTGGCGATGAGGCAGTAGCCGGCAGCATCGGTGTGGCCGGTCTTCAGGCCGTCCACCGTGGGGTCGATGTGCAGCAGGCGGTTGCGGTTGGTGTCGTTGGCTGCAGGTGTGCCGGGATAGCGGTACTTCTTGATCGCGTAGTAGTGCATGTCCTGCGGGAAATCCTGCATCAACCGCATGGACAGGGTGGCGAGGTCGCGCGCCGTGGTGTAGTGGCCGGCCTCGGTCAGGCCTTCGGGGTTTTTGTAGCTCGTGCCCGTCAGCCCCAGCTGCTTGGCCTGCTGGTTCATCAATTCGACGAAATGCTCGTAGGTGCCGCCCACGCCTTCGGCCAGCGCCACGGTGGCGTCGTTGCCCGACTGCACGATCATGCCCTTGATCAGGTCGTCCACCGGCACCTGCATCTTGGGGTCGATGAACATGCGCGAGCCCGGCATCTTCCAGGCGCGCTCGCTCACCGGCAGGGTCTGCGTCGCGGTGATCTTCTTGGCTGCCAGCGCCTGGTAGACCAGGTAGCCCGTCATCAGCTTGGTCAGCGACGCCGGCTCCACGGGGGAATCGACGTCCTTGGCCGCCAGCACCTGGCCCGAGGTGACGTCCATCAGCAGGAACGACTTGGCCGCGATTTCCGGCGCTTGCGGGCCCAGCGGCGACAGCACGGGCGCGGAAGGCGCAGCTGCTGCCGCCGACGCAGCCGCCGCGGGTTTGGCCGCAGCCGGCGCCTTTTTGGCCGCCAGGGCCGGGGTGTGGGCCAGGCCCAGGCTCAAGGCCAGGGCCAACGACAGGTGAGCAATGCGATGGGGAGCGGTCATGACAGCAACAGGGGAAACGGGATCAACACGCAAGGAAAGCGCGGGCGCCGGCGGGCGATCGCACACGGAAGAGGAGCCGGCGGTCACCCGCCACTGGATCCGGCCGCGGCCGGCGCCACGCGCAGGTGACGCATCACCAGCTGCTTGAGCAGCGGCAGCTGGCCATGGAAGAAGTGCCCGACGCCCGGCAGCACGGTGACGGGCAGGTTCTGCGGCCGCGCCCAGTCGTACACGCTGGCCAGCGACACGGTGTCATCGGCCTCGCCATGCACGATCAGGCTGCGCTCGTGCCACTCCGGCGCGATGGGCGCCACGGTGAAGCGCTGGGCCGCCGTGCCCACCAGCACCAGCTGCGCCAGGTCGCGGCCTTGGGCGTGCAGCTGCGCGGCCACGTTGGCGGTGACGAAGCTGCCGAAGCTGAAGCCCGCCAGCGCCAGCGCGCCGCCCTCGCCGTTCGCGGTCTGCGCGATCACGGCCTGCAGGTCATCGGCTTCGCCACGGCCTTCGTCGTAGCTGCCGGCGCTCTCGCCGACGCCGCGGAAGTTGAAGCGCACCGCGCGCCAGCCCGATTGCACAAAGGCGCGAGCCAGGGTCTGCACCACCTTGTTGTGCATGGTGCCGGCAAACAGCGGGTGCGGGTGGGCGATCACGGCAACGCGCGGCGCGGCGCCGGGGGCCGTGGTGCCGGCGGCGGGTTCGTCGACCAGGGCCTCCAGCGGGCCGGCCGGCCCCTGCAAGGTGATGGCTTGGGTGTTGGCGTTCATGGCAAGGCGGGATCCGGGCTGGCCCACAGCGGGCGGGCGGTGACCAACCCGTTCGCGGAGGGACGTTGAGGCGAGGACAGCGAACCGGTCATCGGCCCAGCTCGGGCGGCGTCAGCAAGCGCTCGACCACCTCGCCGTGCTGCAGGTGGCGCTCGACGATCTCGTCGATGTCGGCGTTGTCCAGATAGGTGTACCAGACGCCCTCGGGGTAGACCACGGCCACGGGGCCGCCGGCGCAGCGGTCCAGGCAGCCGGCCTTGTTCACGCGCACCTGGCCCGGGCCGGCCAGCCCCAGGGCCTTGACCTTGGCCTTGCAGTGGTCGAAGGCCGCCTGCGCGCCATGGTCGGCGCACGAGGACTCGCCGTTGGTGCGCTGGTTCAGGCAGAAAAACACATGGTGGCGGTAGTAAGACGGCTGGGCGGGCGCGGGCGTGCCCTGCGTGGCGCGGGTGGTGTCGCTCATGGCGCCATTGTAGAAAGCGCCGCAGCGCACTGCCCTGCAGGGCGGCCAAGCACCTGGGCACGCCGGGTGCATGCAAGCGACCGGCCGGTCTCGATGCCGGCGCGGGCACCCGCGCCGTCGTCGGGCGAACCCTGGCACCGGTCTGCCCGGGCGAAGGTGCCAAGGGCTGCGGCGCCAAGGCACCCACGGCCCGCCCCTCAACCCCGGGCGCGTTGTCTGCCGTTTGCCATCCATGGATGCAGTATGACCGCATCCTCGTCATTCAATGAACGAGGAAGCAGCCATACTCGGCTCCAAACAACTAGGACGCAGGACTCACCGGCGCACGCCGCGTGAGCGTGACCAGCAGCTGCAGCACCGCGGCGAACGGCCAGGCCCAGCCCAGCCACTGGATGAGGCCGTAGAAGCGGATGAAGCGGCCCTGCTCCCAATCCGACAGGGTTTCGGCGAAGTAGGCGCTGGTGGGGGCGTTGTTCAGCAGCATCAGGCTGACGGGCAACGCCAGCAGCAGCAGCGCCGCCGCCACGCGGCGCGGCACCCACAGCAGCGCGGCCGCCAGGGCCACGGCCAGCCAGCTGCCGTACTCCACCGGCGTGCTGACCCAGGTCCAGGCGTACAGCGGGCCGTAGCTCAGCCCCGACGACAGGGCCGACGATGCATAGCCCACCGCGAGCGCGGCCACGGCAAACACGGCGCGGCGCCAGCGCGAAGGCATGATGGAATAGCCCAGCAGGATGGGGCACAGCAGGCCCACGGCCACGCACAGCAGCTCCTGCCCCGGCAACAACGGTTGCAGCTCCATCTCGCGCATGGGCAGCCAGTCCAGGTAAGGCGTGCCCTGCAGCAGCTGGCCCAGCCACTCCTCGGCGCGCTCGAACACCTGGCCCAGGCCGAACGCCACCGCGGCCGGGTAGAGCAAGGCCACCGGCCACAGCGCCAGCAGCACCAGCGTGCCGCGCGCGTGAGGTGCAAACCAGCGTTCGCGGAAGCGGCTCCAGTGCGCCAGCAGACCCAGCCGCATCGAGGCCCAGGCCACCAGCGCCCCAATGGCCGCGCCGGCGGCGTTCAGCCCCCAGTCCAGGTTGGACGCGATGCGCAGCGGCAGGTAGGACTGCAGCGACTCCAGCACGAACGACAGCAGCGCGCCCAGCAGGGCCGCCAGCAACACGGCCCAGCGGGCCCGCATGAGCGGCTCCAGCGCCAGCGTGAGCAGCAGGCCCAGGGGCACATAGCCCAGCAGGTTGCTGACCAGGTCGAACTCCGTCCAGTACTGCGGCCACGGCGCCCGCGTGAAAGACCAGAACGGCAGGCCCTGGGAGCGCCAGCCCTCGAAGGGGAACAGGCTGGCGTAGACGATGAGGCCGGCATAGACCAGAGCCAACGGCCCGGCCACGCCCTTGAAGGCGTGCACACCGAGGGGGCCGTGGGAATGAGGCATGTGCAGCGGGCAGGTGCCGGTCAAAAGGGCTTGAGCACGACCAGCAGCACCACCGCCAGCAGCACGAGCACGGGCACCTCGTTGAACCAGCGGTACCAGCGGTGCGAATGGCGGTTGGCGTGGGCTTCAAAGCGCCGCAGCAGCACCGCGCACCAGCCGTGGTAACCCAGCAGCACCAGCACCAGGGTCAGCTTGGCGTGCATCCAGCCGTTGCCCGGGCCGCGGCCGATGCCCACCCCCAGCCACAGCCACAGCCCGAACGCCAGTGCCGGTACGGCCAGGCCCGTCATGAAGCGCAGCAGCTTGCGGGCCATGAGCAGCAGCCGGTCGCGTTCGGCGGTGGAGGCGGGCGGCACCAGCGCCAGGTTGACGAAGATGCGCGGCAGGTAGAACAGACCCGCGAACCAGCTGGTGACGAACAGAATGTGAAAGGCTTTGATCCACAACATGCGGCGTCGAGTGTAGAGGCCATGCACTGGCGCGATTGACGCGTCCGCTCCACTACAGTACGGACCGACATCGGGCGCCACAAAAAAAAAGCCCCGACCAGGGCCGGAGCTTAAATGCCTCGTTGCTGTCACGCGTCAAGGCTCCCGCTCAGGGAGGAAAAGCGGGGGACAGCAAGCTGCCCGAGATCAAATATACCAAAGTAGTACAGTTTTGCACGTCCCTTGGTCGGAAATTAGCGCTTTCGTTGCACACGCACACAACCCGGACCCACCACGCTCTGCCATGACCACCTTGATCCCCGCCCCGTTTCCGCTGTCCCGCCCGCGCCGCCTGCGCCGCGACGACTTCTCCCGCCGCCTCGTGGCCGAACACGCGCTCACGCCCAATGACCTGATCTACCCCGTGTTCGTGGTCGAGGGCAAACAGCAGCGCGTGGCCGTGCCCTCCATGCCCGGCGTCGAGCGGCTCTCGCTGGACCAGCTGCTGCCCGTGGCCGAGCGCTGCGTGGCGCTGGGCGTGCCGGTGCTGGCGCTGTTCCCCTCGATCGAGGCCAGGCTCAAGGACAACACCGGCAGCGAGGCCCACAACCCCGAGGGGCTGATCCCCACCGTGGTGCGTGCGCTGAAGCAACGCTTTCCCGAGCTGGGTGTGCTGACCGATGTGGCGCTGGACCCCTACACCAGCCACGGCCAGGACGGCGTGCTGGACAGCACCGGCTACATCCTCAACGACGAGACGGTGAAGCTCCTCGTCCAGCAGGCCCTGGTCCATGCCGAGGCCGGCGTCGACATCGTGGCCCCCAGCGACATGATGGACGGCCGCATCGGCGCCGTGCGCCAGGCACTCGAGCAACACGGCCACATCCACACGCGCATCATGGCCTACAGCGCCAAGTACGCGAGTGCGTTCTACGGCCCCTTCCGCGACGCCGTGGGCTCGGCCGCCAACCTGGGCAAGAGCAACAAAAAGGTCTATCAGATGGACCCGGCCAATGGCGACGAGGCCCTGCGCGAGGTGGCCGCCGACCTGGCCGAAGGCGCCGACATGGTGATGGTGAAACCCGGCATGCCCTACCTGGACGTGCTGCGCCGCGTGAAAGACACCTTCCGGGTGCCCACCTTCGCCTACCAGGTCAGCGGCGAATACGCCATGCTGCAAGCGGCCTTCGCCAACGGCTGGCTGGACCGCGATGCCGCCATGATGGAGGCGCTGCTGGCCTTCAAGCGCGCCGGCGCCGACGGCATCCTGACCTATTTCGCGCTCGATGCAGCGGCCAAGTTGACCGGCAAGTGATGCAGTATGGTGCCATGTCCGATGACTTTGAAACGACAGTGTCGCCATACCCCATCTCCAACCTGATTCCCCCATCGACGAGCGGCGACGAACGCTGACAGGAACGTGGCCGCTGCGCGATTCAGGCGCGCGGGCCGCCGATCGGCCTGACCCTGCGGCCGACAGCAGACCCCTGGCGCCCGCCACGAAGCCATGCAGGCACGCGAACCGCGCCTGCGCCCCGCCACGGCCGGCTCCCGGTGCGCCCAGGCCCCGCGCGACCGAGGCCACCCGGTGCGGCGCGCGGGTGACTGGCTCTGCGCGGGCGCGGCTCGCCCAGCCTGATCGGCCCAGGCGCCGCCCCGACCAGGCTCTTCCCGGCCGAGCCCTTCCCCACACTTCCCGCTAGGCCCTTCGGCTGGGCCTTTCCTGGCGGGGCCTTTCCCGACTGCGCCCTTCCTGGCGGGGCCTTTCCTGGCCGGGCCCTTCCTGGCGGGGCCCATCTCCTCGCGCGTGGCCGGCCCTCGCCTCACGCGCTGGCTGGCGTCACTACCATGGCGCTTTTGGGAGCGCCCGTTGCCTTCTTCCTCGACCGATGCCGCAGCCGCTGATGCTGCGGCCGCCCCACGCCTGTTTCGCAACCCCGGTTTCCTCAGCTTCCTGCTCGCGCGCATGGTGGCCGTGTGCGCCACGCAGATCCAGGCCGTGGTCGTGGCCTGGCAGGTGTATGACCTGACGCGCTCGCCCATGGCGCTGGCCTACGTGGGGCTGGCGCAGTTCCTGCCCATGCTGTGCCTGCTGCCCGTGGCCGGCGACCTGATCGACCGCTTCAACCGCAAGCACGTGCTGATGCTGTCGTGGGGCGCCGGCGCGCTCTGCTCGGCTGCCCTGTGGTGGCTGGCCGGCCATGGCGAGGCTGGGGTGAATGGCGTGTACGCCGTGCTGGTGGCCTATGGCGTGACGCGCGCCTTCTCGGGGCCGGCCATGCAGAGCCTGCTGCCCCAGGTGGTGCCGCGCGAGCAGCTGGCCCAGGCCATCGCGGCCAACAGCATGATCATGCGCGGCTCGGCCGTGGGTGGGCCGCTGCTGGGCGGCGTGCTCTATGCGCTGGGGGGCGGCAAGCTGACCTATGCCGTGTGTTTTGCCGGCCTGGCGCTGGGCGCCCTGCTGATGCTGCGCGTGCCCATGCGGCCCATGGCCACGGCCTCCCGGCAGTCGCCGGCCCAGGGCTTTTTTGGCCGGTTTGCCGAGGGCATCCGCTTCATCCGCTCCCGCCCCATCGTGCTGGGCACCATTTCCCTGGACCTGTTTGCCGTGCTGCTGGGCGGCGTGGTGGCCTTGCTGCCCATCTACGCCAAGGAGGTGTTGCACGTGGGCCCGACCGGCCTGGGCATGCTGCGCAGCGCGATGGCGGTGGGCGAGGTGTCGGCGGGGCTGGTGCTCAGCATGAGGCCCTTCCAGACCCACGTGGGCACACGCATGCTGGGCGCGGTGGCGGTGTTCGGCCTGGCCAACCTGGTGTTCTCGCTCTCGCACTGGTTCTGGCTGTCGCTGATCGCGCTGGCCGTGGCCGGCGCGGCCGACATGGTGAGCGTCTACGTGCGCGGCACGCTGGTGCAGTTCGCCACGCCGGACGACATGCGGGGCCGCGTCAACGCCGTGAACATGCTGTTCATCGGCTCGTCGAACGAGCTGGGGGAGTTTCGCGCCGGCACCAGCGCCGCCGGATTCGGCACCGTGCCGGCCGCCGTGCTGGGCGCGCTGTGCACCCTGGGCGTGGTGGGCGCCTGGGCCTGGTTGTTCCCGCAGCTGCGGCGGGTCAACCGCTTCGAGCAGGCCACACAGGCCTGAAGGCCGCGGGCCACGGGCCGCATAGGCCGTGGCGCACCAAAGCCTATCATGGACAGTATGCAGCCACTCCCGTTCTCATGTCAACGGCAACTGGCGCATACTGCTCAGCTCATCGCTTGAGCAGCACGTCCGCCAGCACCTGGCCGTCGTCGCCCATGGGCGCACGCACCAGACCTTCCTGGGCCACGGACGCGACCAGCTCGCCATCCGTCGAGAAGAAGCCGCCGCGGCAGAATCCGCGCGCGCCATGGGCGATGGGCGAATCCGTGTCGTACAGCAGCCAGTCGTCGAAGCGGAAGTCCTGGTGGAACCACATGGCGTGGTCCAGGCTGGCCACGTGCAGGCGGCGGTCGCCCAGGCGCAGGTCGTGCGGGCGCATGGCCACGCGGATGAAGCTGAAGTCCGACACATAGGCCAGCAGGGCCTGGTGGATGTGCGGGTCGTCGGGCAGCCCGCCATTGGGCTTGAACCAGCGGCGCCAGCTGGCGTCTTTCTGCGCCCCCACGCGGGCGATGACCTCGGGCTCGGGCACGTCGGGGTTCCAGTCCACCGACCGCACCTCGAACGGCAGCGGCCGCTTGCCCAGCGACGAGCTGCGCTGCGGCGCCTGCGCCACCGGCAGCACCACGGGCGGCTTGATCTGGTGCTGCACGCCTGGCTCGTCCTTGTGGAACGAGGCCGTCATGGTGTA
This sequence comes from Comamonas serinivorans, assembly GCF_002158865.1. Taxonomy (NCBI): domain Bacteria; kingdom Pseudomonadati; phylum Pseudomonadota; class Betaproteobacteria; order Burkholderiales; family Comamonadaceae; genus Comamonas; species Comamonas serinivorans. The sequence goes on from NZ_CP021455.1 coordinate 29,139, forward strand.
GATGGGCCGGCCCTTCTGGATCGCCACCACGCGCCGGGTCGAGAAGCTGCTGCCGTCGCGCGTGCGCTCCACGTCGTAGATGATGGGCAAGGCGGTGCTGCCCGCCCGCAGGAAGTAGGCGTGCATGGAGTGCGCGCGCAGGCCATCGACCGTGAGCGAGGCCGCCATGAGCGACTGGCCCAGCACCTGGCCACCGAACACGTTGGGTGTGCCGATGTCGATGGTGTGGCCGCGGAACAGGTTCTGTTCGATGGACTCCAGGCTGAGCTGGGCCACCAGGTCTTCAAGCGAAAGGGAAAACTCGGTCGTCATGGTGTGGGCGAAAAAGAAGGCGCCGCAGCGCGAACGCATCGCCACATTGTGCGCGGAGTGCCGGGGGCGATGAGCCGCGCAGAGTACACGGTGCCCCACACGCTCCTGCGCTGCGCGCCGGGTCCGTTGCCCCTGACCGGGCGTCGCCGAGGGGGTTGGTCTTGCTTGGGAGCGGCCCTTCGCTGCGGCCGGTGCCGCACGCTCCGCTGCCCAGACGCGGCATCGCCAAGCGGCTGGTCTGGCTGAGGCGGTTGTGGCCGGCGCCTGGGCGCTGGGCAGTGCGGCAAGGGTCGGTGATGTGGGTTGTCACGCGGCGTCCGGTTCGCGGGGGCATGCGGGCTGTGCGCCGGGGCGGCCTTCGCGGAGGTGGAGCTGCGCCATCAGGCCCACGGGCGGCTTCGATCCAGGGAAAGAAACCGTGCTGGCACAACGTGTCGGCGCAATGTCGGCCAGGGTGGGGCCGAGGCAGGGGTGCGAGGCGAATCCCCTGGGGCGAGGCCGACATGCTCAAGCGGTGCGAACGTCGCTTCGGCTGCGGCCAGCCAAGGGCATCGGAAGCGTTCTTCAGTGCAGTATGAGGCACTCATCGTTGACTTGGAATCGGAAACAGCGCCATACCCCGTGGCGCTTTACTCAGAATCCACGCATGTGCAGCCCTGCGCGGGCCTCAGCTGGGGATCGGCCCGAGCCCCGAATGTCCGCTTTCAGGCGCGCTGCCCCCGCCATTGCGCCCAGCCGTTGGCGCGCAACGCACAGGCGGGGCAGGTGCCGCAGCCGTGGCCCCAGTCGTGCAGGTCGCCGCGCTGGCCCAGGTAGCAGGTGTGCGATTCACGGCGGATCAGCTCGACCAGCGCGTCGCCGCCCAGCGTGTGCGCCAGTGCCCAGGTGTCGGCCTTGTCGCGCCACATCAGCGGGGTGGCCAGGGTCAGGGGCCGGTCCACGCCCAGGCTCAGGGCGACTTGCAGGGCCTTCAGCGTGTTGTCGCGGCAGTCGGGGTAGCCCGAGTAGTCGGTCTGCGACATGCCACCCACCAGCACCTGCAGGCCGCGCCGGTAAGCGAGCGCGGCCGCCAGCGTGAAGAACAAGAGGTTGCGGCCGGGCACGAAGGTGTTGGGCAGGCCATCGGCCTGCATGGCGATGGCGACGTCGTCGGTCATGGCGCTGCCGCCCAGCTGGCCCAGCACGTCGACCTTCAGCAGGTGGTCGTCGCCCAGGCGGCTGGCCCAGGGTGCAGCCAGGTCGCGCAAGCCGGCGCGCAGGCGCAGCCGGCAATCGAGCTCGACGCGGTGGCGCTGGCCGTAGTCGAAGGCCAGGGTTTCGACGTGGGGGAAGCGGGCCAGTGCCCACGCCAGGCAGGTGGCCGAGTCCTGCCCGCCGGAGAACAGCACCAGCGCGCCACGGGGCATGGGACCTCCACGCTCCCCGGCTTCGCCTGGTCCGCTGCCCCCCGAGGGGGCATCGCCTTGCTCGGGGCAGCCCTTCGCTGCGGCCGACTCCCCCACGCTCCCCGGCTTCGCCTGGCTCGGGAGCTGCGCTTCGCCGCGGCCGGCGATGCCCCCACGCTCCATCGCTGTCTTGGGCTCGGTGCTCATGGCGTCACCGCCATGGGCGCAGCGGGCGCCCGCAGGGTGCGCACGATGGCCGCCAGCATCACGCCGTAGGCCGGCACGAACAGGAGCAGGCTCACGGCGAGCTTGATGGCGTAGTCGACGAGCGCGATCTCGACCCAGTGCGTGGCCATGAAAGCATCGGCGCTGCGCCAGAAGGCGATGCCGAAGAAGGCCGCCGTGTCCAGCGCTTGGCCGAACACCGAAGCCGCCGCCGGCGCCAGCCACCAGGCCTTGCCGCGCTGGCGGATGCGGTCGAACACCTGGATGTCGAGCAATTGCCCCAGCGCGTAGGCGGCGAAGCTGGCCAGCGCGATGCGGAACACGAAGGCGTTGAACTCGGCCAGGGCGCCCCAGTCGTTGAAGCGGCCGTCGTGGAACAGCACGCCCACGACATACGAGGCCAGCAGGGCCGGCACCATGGCCCGGGTGATGACGCGGCGCGCCGGCCCTTTGCCAATCAGCCGCACGGTGAGGTCGGTCGCCAGGAAGATGAAGGGGAAGCTGAACGCGCCCCAGGTGCTGTGGAACCCGAACAGCGTGATGGGCAGCTGCACCAGGTAATTGCTGGCGATGACGATGGCGATGTGGAACGCCACCAGCAGGCCAAGGATGAGCGGCACGCGCGACGGCGCCGCCTGCAGAGAGGTCATGGGGATGTCCTTTTTGATGGATGGGGGCGAGGGAACCCATGCGAACGCAACCGGGGTGAAACCGCCCAGGCGCCATTCGCGAGCGCGAGATTGTAGGGCGTGACGCCCGTTGACGCTGGCGACACTCCGCGGGGCCATCCCGGGCCGTTGCCATCGCGTCCGGGCGACAGCCACAGCCGTTCACCGCGACCGGCCGCGAACCGACCAGGAACGCGCCGGCCCTGGCCCAATGTGCACACGGCCGATAATGACGGCTTTGGCGCCCGCAGACGGGGCGCCTTGTTCCTTGCCGCGACGCGTGTCGCCACAGCCTGCCATTGCCATGAGCACCATCCTGCAATCGATTCCCGCTGGCCAGAAGGTCGGCATCGCCTTCTCCGGCGGTCTGGACACCAGCGCCGCCCTGCTGTGGATGCGCCAGAAGGGCGCGATTCCCTACGCCTACACCGCCAACCTGGGCCAGCCCGACGAGGACGATTACGACGCCATCCCGCGCAAGGCCGAGGCCTATGGCGCCGAGCTGGCGCGCCTGGTCGACTGCCGCGCGCCGCTGGCCCACGAAGGCATTGCCGCCATCCAGTGCGGTGCCTTCCACATCAGCACCGCGGGCGTGACCTACTTCAACACCACGCCGCTGGGCCGCGCCGTGACCGGCACCATGCTGGTGGCCGCCATGAAGCAGGACGACGTCAACATCTGGGGCGACGGCTCGACCTTCAAGGGCAACGACATCGAGCGCTTCTACCGCTATGGCCTGCTGACCAACCCGCAGCTCAAGATCTACAAGCCCTGGCTGGACCAGCGCTTCATCGACGAGTTGGGGGGCCGCAAGGAGATGAGCGAGTTCCTCATCGCCAACGGCTTCGACTACAAGATGTCGGTCGAGAAGGCCTACAGCACCGACTCCAACATGCTGGGCGCCACCCACGAAGCCAAGGACCTGGAGGAACTCTCCAGCGGCATCCGCATCGTCAACCCCATCATGGGCGTGGCGTTCTGGAAGCCCGAGGTGGAGGTCAAGGCCGAGGAAGTGCGCGTGCGCTTTGAAGAAGGCCGTCCGGTGGCCCTGAACGGCGTCGAAATTGCCGATCCGGTCGAGCTGATGCTCAAGGCCAACGAGATCGGTGGCCGCCATGGCCTGGGCATGAGCGACCAGATCGAGAACCGCATCATCGAAGCCAAGAGCCGCGGCATTTACGAGGCCCCCGGCATGGCGCTGCTGCACATCGCCTACGAGCGCCTGGTGTCGGGCATCCACAACGAAGACACCATCGAGCAGTACCGCATCAACGGCCTCAAGCTGGGCCGCCTGCTGTACCAGGGCCGCTGGTTCGATTCGCAAGCCATCATGCTGCGCGAGTCGTCGCAACGCTGGGTGGCCCGTGCCATCACCGGCGAGGTGACGCTGGAGCTGCGCCGCGGCAACGACTACAGCATCCTCAACACCGAATCGCCCAACCTGACCTACGCGCCCGAGCGCCTGTCCATGGAAAAGGTGGAAGACGCACCGTTCAGCCCCGCCGACCGCATCGGCCAGCTGACCATGCGCAACCTGGACATCGTGGACACCCGCGCCAAGCTCGGCATCTACGCCCAGGCCGGCCTGCTGCAGCTGGGTGACGGTTCGCCGCTGCCGCAGCTGGCGCCAGCGCCCAAGAAGTGAGCCCCTCGGACCGCCGGCCTGGTGGTCCAGCTGACTGGCCAGCCTGACCTTGTCCGCCGCCCGCCCGTTTTGAGCGCGGCAGAGGCTCATGCACCCGCTCGCCCAGTCCGGCCCTTTTCCACGCCTCATGAACCTGCCCGCCCTTCCACCTGACCGCATCGAGGCCGACATCCTCGACGCCGTGCCGCGGCCGGCGTCGGCAGACAGCCGGTCGGGCCGGCCCACCGCGCAGTTCATGCGCCAGCACGCAGCACACTGGATCGCGCTGGGCTTCGGCTCCGGCCTGTCGCCCGTGGCGCCCGGCACCGTGGGCACGCTGTGGGCCTGGCTGGCCTGGGCGCTGCTCGCGCAGTGGCTGTCGCCCGTGGCCCAGGGCGTGCTCATCGCCGGCACGGTGCTGGTGGGCTGGTGGGCCAGCTTCGTCACCGCACGTCACCTGCGCCAGGCCGACCCGAGCAACGTGGTGATCGATGAAATCGCGGCCTTCTGGCTGGTGCTGTGGCTCATTGCGCCCAGCGGCTTCTGGGGCCAGCTGGTGGCCTTTGGCCTGTTCCGCTACTTCGACGCGGCTAAACCCGGCCCCGTCGGCTGGGCCGACCGCCTGCTGCATGGCGCCCGTGGTTGGCGCGGTGCCTGGGGCATCTTGTGGGATGACCTCGTCGCCGCGTTCTGCACCCTGCTCGTGATCGCGCTCTGGCGCTGGTTTGCAGGCTGAGGTCGTTGCGGAGCTGGTAGCCCGCAAGGCTTGGGTAGGCTTTCGCGGTCGATGGCGTGCTCGTCTCCCCAGCATCCTCCAGCGCACGCACGTCGTGCAAGCCATGAAGCAGAACTGGTATGTTGATGCAGCGCATCCGCAAGCACACACGCAACACTGGGCAGCGCCAGCCCGCAGCGAAAGTCGTCCCGCTCAACACGTCTGGCAATGAGCGACATGGCACCGCCAGGCGAATGTCAGATCGCGAGGTTTGCGGCACAGTGAATCGCCCCGCGCCAGCTGGCTGGTTAACCCACAGGCGGTGTGCGTCTTGCAACATGTCGCAGCCCCCAACTGGTGCCGGGGAACCACCCGGACACGAACAGCTGCGTGGCGTGGCTGGGGCAGGGCGAGCATCCAAGGTCTGGTGTGCACCTCGAGGTGGAGGCGATCGATTTCGGACTGCACGCCCATCCCCGCAGTTCCGCTGATGAGTATGAGACAGTCCCCATTTCGCATCCGACGGCCGGACGGGCATACTGACCGCACCGATCATCACCCTGTTCACGCCATGACCGCTTCCACACCCCTTGCTCGCTCCCCGTCCGACGTGGTCGCCCTGGCCGACCTGCTGCGCGCCAAAGGCTGGAAGATGTGCACGGCCGAAAGCTGCACGGGCGGCATGATCGGCGCCGCCTGCATCGACCTGGCCGGCTCCAGCGACTGGTTCGATCGCGGCTGGATCACCTACTCCAACACCGCCAAGGTGGAGGAGCTGGGCGTACCCCTGCGTGACATCCGCAGCGAGGGCGCCGTCAGCGAAGTCGTGGCCCGCGCCATGGTCGCAGGCGCGGTCACCCGTGCCAAGCAGGCCGTCGGCGTGGCCGTCACGGGCGTTGCGGGCCCGGGCGGTGGCAGCGCGGACAAACCGGTCGGCACCGTGTGGTTTGCCTGGTCGGTGCAAGGCCAGGTGCATGCCGAATGCCAGCGTTTTGACGGCGACCGCAGCGCCGTGCGACAAGCCACGCTGGCCCACGCGCTGCGCGTGCTGCGCGAACGCGTGGCCGCCGCCTGACGAGGGCAAACCGGGTAAATGAGCCCTCGAATGCCCACATTATTGTAATAATTGGTGACAAACACCTGGCAACTGGTGTGAAACGCCCACCGCTGCCACTGAACGCACTCGCGAAAACTGAGCGTTCCGGCCTACGCCACGGCCTGTTGCAGCCTTGCCCCGCCTGGGTCGTGGCGAGCACGCCACGTCACAACAAAATTGCCCCATCAGGTCTACCACTAGCCTTGATTTTCACGGAAACACTTCATAATTTGACGCGGCTGCCTGACCCTTTCAGGCAGCGTTTGTGTGCGGTGAACAGCTCTTCTTCGCTTCCTCCCGGTCTTTCTGGTTTGTTGATGCGTTTGGCGAACTCCATCGCTGTGAAATTTGTGTTTTGAGGACTTCCCTAGATGGGTAACAAACTGTACGTCGGCAACCTTCCTTACGGTGTGCGCGACAACGACCTGGAGCAGGCGTTCGGTGAATTTGGCGCCGTGACCAGCGCCAAGGTGATGATGGAGCGTGACACCGGCCGCTCCAAGGGCTTTGGTTTCGTCGAGATGGGCAGTGATGACGAAGCTCAAGCGGCCATCAATGGCCTGAACGGTCGCGATTTCGGCGGCCGCAACATCGTGGTGAACGAAGCGCGTCCCATGGAGCCCCGTCCGCCTCGCAGCGGCGGCGGTTTTGGCGGTGGTGGCGGCTTCGGCGGCGGTCGCCGTGAAGGCGGCGGTGGCTACGGCGGTGGTCGCGAAGGCGGCGGCGGTTATGGCGGTGGCGGCTACGGCGGTGGCCGCAGCGACAGCTACGGTGGCGGTCGCAGTGACAGCTACGGCGGCGGTGGCCGCGGTGACGGCGGCTATGGCCGTGGTCGCAGCGATTCGCAAGACGGTGGCTTCCGCAGCCCCTACGGCAACGGTGGCCGTGGCGGCGGTGGTGGCCGTCGTGAAGGCGGCGGCGGCCGCGGTGGTGACGGCTACGGCTATTGATCACCCGCTTTGACCCGGCAAAAAGCCCCGCCCTGCGGGGCTTTTTTCATTTCGGGCGAGATGGCGCAGCTGGGCAATCGGTCGCAGCCGCCTGGCCATCACTTCAAGCGACCGCCTGGCAGGCCCCATGGCAGATGGCGATGCGAACGCCTCCCCAGGCGCAGACATGCAAGAGGCCAGACCGCTGGTTTCGCGCATCGAAACCAAGCGCCGACTCAACCGAACAGGCCCGACGGTGCTTCACCCGTTGGACGGCTGCCGCACTCTGGCGGTGAAGTTCGGATGAGCCTGTTCGCCGCGGCCGACCGCGGGATCGATCAGCCCCTGCGGCCCTGGCGCTTGCCGCTCAGAGGCGCGCCCAAATCAACCGGCGCACCGGCTCCGCTCTTCAGGGACGACGCGGCTTGCGAGGCTTGCGCGCCGTGGCCCAGGCCAGCGCTGTCGCCGGCAGGCGACGCAGCAGCCAGGACACCACAGCCATCTGCCAGGGCACCGTGACCAGGCGGGGCCGCCGCGCGATGGCACGTAAGGCGCGGCGGGCAAAGACCTCCGGCTGCAGGGCGAACGGCATGGGGAACGGATTGCCGGCCGTCAGCGGGGTGTTCACCCAGCCCGGATTGAGGGTGGTGACGGCAACGCCGCTGCCGCGCAACTCGGCCCACAGGCTTTCCATGAAGGTGATGACGGCGGCCTTGCTGCCGCAATAAGCCCCCTGTCCGGCCAGCCCCCGCAGCCCGGCCACGCTGGCGATGGCAACGAGCTGACCGCTGCCTCGCACAAGCATGGGCTTCACAAACGGCTGCAAGGTGTGCGCCACCCCCAGAACGTTGGTTTGCAAGATGTCGGCGAAGGCGCGCAGGTCTTCGGCATGACGCAGGTCCACACCCACGCTGAAGCCCGCATTGGCGATCACCAGGTCGGGCAGGCCCAGCGTGCGCTCGCACTCGCGCGCCACGGCCAACATGGCTTGGGCATCGTCCACATCGGCCTGAAACAGGTGAATCGCTTCGCGTTGCGGCTGGCTGCTGCGCCATTGCGCCATGGGCGCGAGCCGGCGTGCGCACATGGCCACCCGCCATCCCTGCTGCGCATACGCCTGCGCCAGCGCCAGGCCAATGCCACTGGAGGCACCGGTGATGAGCGCCAGGGGCGCCGCAGCCGTCATGGCTGGCGCTGACCGGGCAGCATGGCCGTCACCGGCTCGCCCAGCTGGGCCTGGCCGCTGGTGTGGTCGTAGCGCAAGGTGCCGCCCTTGAACACCTGCTGTCCCCGGGTGAGCACCACGGACTGGTCGGACTCGACGCGCTTGTCGTCGGCAAACACGCGCAGGTGGTTGCCGGCAAAACTCAGGGGGGGTTCACTGGCGTCGGGGGCAACCCGCCGCACATGGGCATCGTCAAACAGCTCGATCACCGACCCATCCTGGTTGGATGTGCCCCGCTTGGCGTGGGCATCCATGCGCCGCCCCTGCTCGTCGCGGTCGACGAACACGGGTTGGTCAATGGTGAAGCTGTCGGTGTCGGGGTAATGCAGCATCTCGCGCCCCTGCAGCTGGTTGTTCAGCTGGCCGGCCGCACTGTACTGCTGCACCTCGAAGTCGCGCATGAAGTAATCGGGCTCGTGCCGGACCACCTTGGGCGGAGCCGCCATGTCGTAGCTGGGCGCATTGCGCAGCAGCCACCAGGAACCCAGGGCGATCAAGGCCATCACCAACACGGGCAGGTAGATGCCGAGCTGGGACGTGGCCTGGTCGCGCAGGTTCCGCCAACGCATCACGACTTGCCTTCCAGCAGCTCGTCCAGTTGCCGGACATAGGCCCCGCGCGCGATCAGCAGCAGGTCGCACAGCTCGCGCGCCGCGCCGTGACCGCCCTGCAGGCGGGTGACGAAATGCACCTGCGACTGCACCTGGGGATGCGCATTGGCCGGCGCCGCCGAGAGGGCCGCCCGGACCATGAGCGGCAGGTCGGGCCAGTCGTCGCCCATGACGGCCACCTCGTGCCAGCCCAGGCCCAGCGACTTCAGCAGCGCTTCGGCCTCGGCCAGCTTGTCCTCGACGCCGTAGCGCGCCTCGGTGATGCCCAGGGCATTGAGCCGCGCGCGCAGGGCCTTGGAATCGCGGCCCGTGATGACGATGGGCACGATGTCTTCCTGCACGATCTGCTTGAGGCCCAGCCCATCGAGCACGTGAAAGCGCTTGAACAGCTCACCCGATTCACCGTAGTACAGCCCGCCATCCGTCAGCACGCCATCCACGTCGAAGATGACGGCGCGCACGCCCTGGGCTTGCATCAGCAACTCCGGCGGATGGTGGATGGCGGCCTGCAGGGGGAAGGATGCATTCATGGTGGCTCTCGGGTGGATGGGCAGGAACGCTCAAATGACCTTGGCGTGCATCAGGTCGTGGCTGTTGAGGGCGCCAGTGAGGCGGTTGCCCGCGCCCACCACGAGCACGCCCGTGATGCGGTGACGCTCCATCAGCTCGGCCGCCTCGGCGGCCAGGGCATTTTCGTCGATGGTGCGGGCCGGGCTGTGCATCACCTCCTGCGCCGTCAGGCCGCGCAAGCCCATGCCGTGGCTGATGAGGCGGCGCAGGTCGCCGTCGGTGAAGATGCCCAGCACCTGGCCGGCCTCGTCGGTGACCGCCGAGGCCCCCATGCCCTTGGCCGACATTTCGGCCATCAGGTCGTCGAAGCTGGCCGTGGCCAGCACGCGCGGCACGTCGTGGCCACGGCGCATGATGTCCTTGACGTGCGTGAGCAGCTTGCGCCCCAGGGCGCCACCCGGGTGCGAGCGGGCAAAGTCCTCGGCCTGAAAGCCTCGCGCATCCAGCAGCGCCATGGCCAGGGCATCGCCCAGCGCCATCTGCGCCGTGGTGCTGGCTGTGGGCGCCAGGTTCAGCGGGCAGGCTTCGCGCTCGACGCTGCTGTCGAGCACCACATCGGCCATCTGCGCCAGCGAGGACTGCGCACCGCCGGTGATGGCCACCAGCTTCACCCCCAGGCGCTTGACCAGCGGCAGCAGCACGGTGAGCTCGTTGACCTCGCCGCTGTTGGAGATGCCCACCACCAAGTCCTGCCCGGTGATCATGCCCAGGTCGCCGTGGCTGGCCTCCGCCGGGTGCACGAACATGGCGGCCGTGCCGGTCGAGGCCAGGGTGGCGGCGATCTTGCGCGCCACGTGGCCGCTTTTGCCCATGCCGGTGACGACCACACGGCCGGGGGTGTTCAGGATCAGCTCCACGGCCTGAACCAAGCTGCTCGACAGCCTGGACTTGACCCGTTGGAGGGCGGCGATCTCCGTGTCCAGGCAATCCTGGGCCATGGCCAATGCACGCGATGCGTCGATGCTCATGGCGGGGCATTCTATCGGCGCCCACCCGGGCGCGTCGCGCCCGCGGGCGGACTCAACCACCCGCGCCAAGGCCAAGGTCACGGCGACGATGCCGTCACGGCAACCGCACGGACCCTGCGCATGTCGCATGCGCCGACGGCGCCCAGGCCGGGCACACGCCTGAATGGCTGATGTTCAGGGTATGCAGGGTTTGTCGTTTTTCATCAAACGGCGTCAAGCGAATACTGCTTCGAAAATGCATCAAAGCCCTGAGGCGTCTCCGACCGGGTCAGCGTCCGCGGCGCGGCGCGGGTGGCGCGGGCACAATTTGCGCCTCGCCGCCCGAGATGCCTGCTCCTCACGCCATGCCCCACCTCAACGTCCACGACTACCTGCGATCCCACATCCGCACCGTGCCGGACTGGCCCGCCCCGGGCGTGCAGTTTCGCGACATCACGCCGCTGCTGCAGGACCCGCGCGTGTTCCGCGTGCTGATCGACGCCTTCGTGCACCGCTACATGGCACCCGAGCTGCGCCCCGATGTGGTGGCGGGCCTGGATGCACGCGGCTTCATCATCGGCGCGGTGGTGGCGTACGAGCTGGGCATCGGCTTCGTGCCCATCCGCAAAAAGGGCAAGCTGCCTTTCACCACGGTGCAGGAAACGTATGAGCTGGAGTACGGCAGCGCCACGGTGGAGCTGCACACCGATGCCGTGCAGCCCGATCAGCGCGTGCTGCTGATCGACGACCTGGTGGCGACGGGCGGCACCATGATTGCGGGCTGGCACCTGCTGCGCAAGCTGGGCGCCCAGGTGGTCGAGGGCGCGGCCATCGTCGACCTGCCCGAGCTGGGCGGCTCTCAGCGCCTTCGCGAGCTGGGCCTGCCGCTGCACACGCTGGTGGCCTTTGACGGTCATTGACTGCATTCACAAGGGGTATGCACCCATGCTCGTTGCATGAATAACGAGAATGAAACCATACTCCAAACATCTACAGTAAGGCCTCATCCCCTCACGTGATGGCCACGCGCCGCGTGGGGTGCGTGCAGCGCCGCACCGCCACCGAACCCATGGCCAAGGCCAGCGCCAGGCCCAGCTGCGGGTGGCGTTGTGCCAGGTTCTCGAAGCGCATCGGACTCAGGCACCAGACCCGGCCTTGAGCGGTGGCGATCACCGTGGCCGACCGCGCCAGCCCCGACAGAAAGCCGCCCTCGCCCACCACCGTGCCCGGGTTGAGCACGGCCAGCCGCATGCGGCCCTCGGCGTCTTCGAGGTGCGCGCTGAGCACGCCGGATTCGATGAAATAGGCCACGCGGTCTGTCGCCCCGCGCTCGATCAGCACATCGCCCACCGCCACCGACAGGGGCTGCATCGCCTGGCCGAACTCCAGCCACTGGGTGGGTGACAGCGTCAGCGCCAGCTGGTCGTAGGCGGCACCGGTCTGAATGGCGCTCATCAGGCCGTCAATGGGTGTCAATCCAACCAACATGTCAGTCTCCGCAGTGTGTGCCGCATGATGCGGCCGATTCGGCCCGCCTGTCAGCGGCAGGCCGCACCGCAAGCGGCAAACGGTCAACCTTTCCCGCGTTTCGCCGGGAATGCACGCGCCACGTCACCCTCCGGGTTCGGCATCGCGCCCGGGCCCGCCCCCAGATGCGCCAGCAGGTCCTGCAGCGGACGCGGCAAATCGCCCCACTGGCGAAAGCAGGCGCACAGCTGACGCCGGGCCCAGGCGTCGGTCAGCGCCACGCGGCGCACCCCGTAGCGCCGGCTGGCCCGCTGCGCCACGCTGAGCGGCACCACCGCCAGGCCCACGCCGTGCGCCACCTGCCTGCACACCCCGTCGAAACCAGGCAGCTGCACGCGCCACTGCACGGTGCCGCCCAACAGCCGGGCCTGCTGGGCCACATGGGCCTGCAGCGCGTGGCCGGCCAGGCCCACCAGGGGCTGGTCCAGCACCTCGGCCAGCGACAGCGCGCGCTGGTTCGCCAGCGCATGCGTGGCCGGCACGATCAGGCACAGCGGATCGGGCGCCAGCGGCTGCAGCTGCACGTCCGCCAGCCCCGGCGTCGCCAGGCTGCGCACCACGTCCGACACCAGGCCCGCCAGCCCCTCGCCGGCCAGCACGGTGCGCACGATTTCGGCGCTGGTGCGTTCCTTCAGGTCCACGTGCAACCGTGGCCGCGCCGCCAGCCAGGGCGCCAGGCGCGCCGGCAGAAACTCGGTCAGCGCGGCCGTGTTGGCGTACAGCTTGAGGGTGCCGCGGGTGCCCTGGGCAAACTCGTGCAGTTCGCCCCGCAACAGGGCCTGCTGCTGCAGGATGAGCCGGGCATGGTGGGCCAGGGCTTCGCCGGCCGGCGTGGTGGTCACGCCGCGGGCGTGGCGCAGCAGCAGCGGCACGCCCGCATCGGCCTCGAGCTTGCGCAGGCGCTCGCTGGCCGAGGCCAGCGCCAAATGGGCGGCCACCGCACCGTGCGTGATGCTGCCCACCTCCACCACGGCCAGGAACAGCCGCAAATCCGCCAGATCGAACCGCATGCGCACGCCTCCATCCATTGATTCATCCAGTATCCATGCATGGCCGTTTATAAGAAAACGGTAGTGCGGCCATACTGCCATGATCGTTGACCAATTGCAGCCGCCATCAGCACGCCAGCAGGCCGCACACCGAGCTGGACCAGTCGCTGCAGCGTCCTGAGGCGCATCGACCCACGCAGGCGTGCACGGCGTGCCCTCCGCGAGGCCCCGCTCGGAGGCTCGCCGCCTCGACGAGGCGGGTGCCTCGATCCGGGCAGCGCCCGCAGCTGGCCGAGGTTTCGGATCTGCCGAAGCCTCGGCCGCCACATCCAGATTGTGGGCGCGCCGCGCTGGCGCTCCAATGGCGGCATGTTCACCGCACTCACCGTGTCCTCCTCCTCGGCCCCCGGGTCCACGCTGCCGTGGCTGTTGGCCAGCTTCATCGCCGCCGGCCTGGTGAAGGGCGTCACCGGCATGGGGCTGCCCACGGTGGCCATGGGCCTGCTCGGCAGCGTGATGGGTGCGCCCGCGGCGGCGGCCTTGCTGCTCGTGCCCTCGGCCGTCACCAACCTGTGGCAGCTGTTCGCAGGGCCTGCGCTGCGGCCGCTGCTGCGGCGCCTGGGCACGCTGGTGCTGGGCATCTGCGTGGGCACCGTGGCGGGATCGGCCTGGCTGGTGCAGGTGGACGCCCGCTGGTCCAGCCTGGCCCTGGGCACGGCCCTGGTGGTCTACGCGGGCTACAGCATGCTGGCGCCGCCGCTGACGGTGCCGCCGCGTTGGGAGGCCTGGCTCTCACCCCTCGTCGGGCTGCTGACGGGCGTCATCACCGGCGTGACCGGCGTGTTCGTCATGCCCGCCGTGCCCTACCTGCAGGCCCTGCGGCTGGACAAGGAAGCCCTGGTGCAGGCGCTCGGCCTGTCCTTCACCGTCTCCACCGCCGCGCTGGCGGCCGGGCTGGCCACGCACGACGCCCTGCAGCCCGCGCAGCTCACGCTGTCGACGCTGGCCGTCGCACCGGCCTTGCTGGGCATGTGGCTGGGCCAGCGCCTGCGCCACCGCATCAGCCCGCGCGCCTTCCTCGTCTGCTTTCGCGTGTTCCTGCTGCTGCTGGGGCTGAGCATGGTGTGGCGAGTTGTTTGACGGGGTATCAAGCATTGTCGTTTACCAATTGATCGAGAGGAACGAATACTGTCTTCACAGATCAACGAAGGCGTGTCGTCGACGTGCGTGCGTCGACCGACGATTCGTGTGCCGATGGCATCGCCGCTGCGGTGAACGACTCAGCCCGTCGAAGCGGCCTGCAGGCCCGTCCGGCTGCGGGTCCATCCCGCTTGCCCAGCAATGCCTGCTCCAGCGCCTTGCGGCCGGCACGCGCGGCTGGCTGCAGCGCGTGGCGAGTTGGCTGACAGCCGGTGCGGCTCAGGCGTTGCTTGCCCAGCCGGCCCGCTCAACGCAGGGCCAACCGGATGCGGATCGGCGCGCACCGCAGGGCGCGGGCCGCAAGGCAGCAGACCGCACCCGCCACTCACTTCCCGATGCAGAACGTCGAAAAAATCGAGCCCAGCAGGTCGTCGGCCGTGAATTCGCCGGTGATGCTGGCGAGCGCCTGCTGCGCCAGGCGCAGCTCTTCGGCCATGAGGTCGAGCATGACGGCTTGGGGTTGCACGTGCTCGGCCGCGCGCAGCAGGTGGCCGTGCACCGCGTCCAGCGCCTGCACGTGGCGCGCGCGGGCGATGAACACCCCTTCGGCCTGTTTCTCCCAGCCCACCAGCCTCAGCAGCAGCTGGCGCAGCTCAGTCAGGCCCGCGCCGGTCTTGGCCGACAGGCGCAGGTGGTGGCCAGTCAGCGCGGTGGCTTCGCTGGCTTGGGCAGCGCCGACGGTCGTGGTGTGGGCGAGCTGCTCCGCCGGCTGGGCAGCAGGGTCTGGCTGGGGTTGGGTCTCCAGCGCGGGTTGATGGATGCCGCTTGTGTGTTCTGCAGCCCCCTGCGCTTGCGCTGCAGGATCTGCGGCATCGGCCTTGTTCCAGACGTGGACCACGGGCACCTGGCGCGGCAGGCGCTGGGTCAGCTCGGTGCCGATGCGGGCGTCGTGCGCGCGGTGGGCCGCATCGTGCTGGCGCGTCAGGTCGTGCAGGAACAGCACGGCGTCGGCCCGCTCGATCTGCGACCACGCGCGCTGCATGCCGATGGCCTCGACCGCGTCAGCCTCGCCCTCGTGCGCGCCGCGCAGGCCGGCGGTGTCGATGACGTGCAGCGGCACGCCTTCGATCTGGATGCTCTGCCGCACCACGTCGCGCGTGGTGCCGGCAATCGAGGTGACGATGGCCAGCTCTTCGCCCGCCAGCGCGTTGAGCAGCGAGCTCTTGCCCACGTTGGGCTGGCCCGCGATCACGACCTGCATGCCCTCGCGCAGCAGCGCGCCCTGGCGCGTCTGGCGCTGCAGCCCGTCCAGCTCGGCCAGCAGGCCGCCGAGCGTGTCGCGCACGCCATAGGCCTCGATGAAGTCGATCTCTTCTTCGGGAAAGTCCAGCGTGGCCTCGACCAGCGTGCGCAGCGCGATGAGGTGGTCGCGCAGCCCATGCACCTGCTGCGAGAACGCGCCCGCCAGCGAGCGGGTGGCACTGCGCGCAGCCTGCTCGGTGCTGGCGTCGATGAGGTCGGCGATGGCCTCGGCCTGGGCCAGGTCCAGCTTGTCGTTCAGGAAGGCGCGCTGGGTGAACTCGCCCGGCTGCGCCAGGCGCAGGCCGGCCAGCGGGTGGCGGGCGTCCTGGGCTGCGAGGGCCTGCGCCACGGCCAGGCAGCGGGTCAACAACAGCTGCAGCACCACGGGGCCGCCGTGGGCCTGCAGCTCCAGCACGTCTTCGCCGGTGTACGAGTGCGGCGCGGGGAAATGGATCGCCAGGCCGTGGTCGATGGCCTCGCCGCCGGCATCGCGAAACGGGCCATAGGTGGCCTCGCGCGCGCGCAGGCTGCGGCCGCACAGCGCGGCGATCAGGCCGCTCAGGTCGCGGCCCGACACGCGCACCACGCCCACGGCGCCTTTGCCGGGGGCGGTGGTCACGGCGACGATGGGGGCTTGCTGCTGGGCGAGGCTCATGGCGGTCCACTCAAAGGAAATGAATCAGGAGTATTCACCAGTTCCCGTCTGAATGACAACGAGAATTGAGGCATACCCCTTCAAATGAAAAAGGGCCGCCCTGAAGCGACCCTGGAGGTGGTGGCCGGGGGATGCGGGCAAACGCGGCGCATCCCCGTGTCGGTCACTTGAACTTGGGCAGGTTGAACTGCGGCGGCACCCCCATGCGCGTGTTGATCAGCCATTGCTGGGCGATGGTCAGCACGTTGTTGGTGATCCAGTACAGCACCAGGCCGGCCGGGAAGAAGTAGAACATGACCGAGAAGATCAGCGGCATGAACCACATCATCTTGGCCTGCATGGGGTCCGGCGGCACCGGGTTGAGCGCCGTCTGCATGAAGGTGGTGACCGTCATCACCAGCGGCAGGATGAAGTAGGGGTCGCGCACCGAGAGGTCGTGGATCCAGCCCACCCAGGGCGCGCCCCGCATCTCGACGCTGGACAGCAGCACCCAGTACAGCGCGAAGAACACCGGCATCTGGATCAGGATGGGCAGGCAGCCGCCCAGCGGGTTGATCTTTTCCTCGCGGTAGATCTTCATCATCTCCTGCTGCAGCTGCTGCGGCTTGTCCTTGAAGCGCTCGCGCATCTCGGTGATGCGCGGGTTCACGGCCTTCATCTTGGCCATCGAGGCGTAGGCCTTGGCGTTGAACCAGTAGAACGCGATCTTGATGACCACCACCAGCGCGATGATGGACCAGCCCCAGTTGCCGATGAAGCTGTGCAACCAGTCCAGCAGCCAGTACAGCGGCTTGGCGATCACGGTGAACATGCCGTAGTCCTTGACCAGCTCCAAGCCGGGCGCGGTCTGCTCCAGCGCCTTTTCCAACTGGGGGCTCACGACCAGGCGCGAATCCACGGCCTGGCTGGCGCCGGGCGCGATGGCGGCAAAAGGCGTCAGCGTGCCGACCGAGAACAGGTTGTCGCCGACCTTCTGCGCGTAGTTCTTGCGCTGCACGCCCTCGGCCGGCAGCCAGGCGCTGAAGAAGTAGTGCTGCACCATGGCGACGTAGCCATCGGGGGCGCTCTTCTGGTACTCGGCCTTGCCCTTGTCCAGGTCCTTGAACGAGACCTTCTGGTACTTGGCTTCCTGGCTGTAGACCACGGGGCCGGTGAAGGTCGAGTAGAACGATGACTCGCCCTCGGGCGCGTTGCCGTCGCGCACCAGCTGCTGGTATAGCTCGGGGGTCACGGGCGCGCCACCCTGGTTGAACACCTCGTGGCGCACGCCGATGATGTACGACCCGCGCTCGAAGGTGTAGGTCTTGACCAGCTTGAGGCCGTTCTCGACCGGCGACTCAAAGCGCACCACCAGGGTCTTGGCGCCGTCCGCCAGCTGACGCTCGCCCACGAAGGTCATGGGCGTCTTGTGGTTGGGGGCAGCGCCGGTCAGGCCGGTCTGCGCCACGTAAAAGCGCTGCGGACTCTGGTCCAGCAGCACCACGGGCGAGCCCTTGGAGCCTTCGGTCAGGTACTTGGAAAACGCCGTGTGCACGACGCTGCCGCCCTGGGTGTCGAAGGTCACCTGCAACACATCGGTGCCGACGGTGATCTTCTCGCGCGGCGCAGCCGGTGCGGCCTGCGCCTGCTGGGCACCCGGCACGCCCGCCGCGCCCGCTGCCGTCCCGCTGGCGGCGGGCACGGTGCCACCGGCAGCCGAGCCACCCGCAGCCGGTGCGCTGGCCGTGGGCTGGGGCTTGGGGAAAAAGGTGGCGGGCTGGCCTTGGTGGACCTGCCACTGATCCCAGAGCAGGATCAGCGAAAAGCCGAAGATCACCCACAAGATGGAGCGGCGAATATCGTTCATGAGGCTTTTTCAGAAGAAGACGACAAGCCCAGGCGGGTGAACCAGCGCGGCGCCTGCTCAGGCACCGGGTCATGGCCACCCGCACACCAGGGATGACAGCGCGCCAGGCGCGCGGCAGCGAGGTAGCTGCCCACCAGGGCACCATGCCGATCCAGGGCCCCCAGCGCATACACCGAGCACGTGGGCTCAAAGCGACAGCTGTTGCCGATCGAGGGGCTGAGCAGCAGCCGATAGGCCTTCACGCCCGCCATCAACACCCGCTTCATGCGGCCTCCGGCACGGGCGCGGGCGTCGCACCCGACACGCGCTGCAACAGCTGCGCCAGCTCCTGGCGCACCGCCAGGCGCAGGGGCTCCGACCAGGCACTCGGGAAGGCCTTGGTGCTGAAGCCCGAGCGCAGCCGCACCACGTGGGCGTGACCGTCGAACGCGGCCAGGGCCCACTCGGGACGGTGGTAGATCTGGCGCTTGATGGCGTGCCGGGTGACCGACCGCTTGGCCCAGCGCTTGGGCAGCATGGCCCCGACCCAGGCATCCGGCGTCGGAAACAGCAAAGCCGCCGGACCGGGTTCCAGCGCCTCGGTCGAGGCGGAACCCAGCGTCAGGCGGTGCAAGACGAAATGCGGTGTCCGCGCGACCACCTGACCAGCCAGAACGGCCTGGAACTGGGCGCGCGTTTTCAGGCGACGCATGGTGTGGATGGCGTTCGCCCAGACAGGCAGATCGGACAAGAACAGGCTGCGGACAGCAGCCCGGCCATCAGACGGCCAGGCGCTTGCGGCCCTTGGCGCGACGTGCGTTGATCACGGCGCGGCCACCGCGCGTCTTCATGCGCACGAGGAAGCCATGGGTACGGGCGCGGCGGGTCTTGGAGGGTTGGTAAGTGCGTTTCATGATGGAAAAAAAGGGATCGCCAGGGCGAAACAAGCGACATGCAGGGCCTCAAAGCCTTGAGCCACCTGCAATCGGAAATCTCGGTGCCTGCGGCGCCGGGGCTGCGTGTCACGCGGCCCACTCGCCTGCTGTCCAGCCTCTGCCCGGTGCCGACCCCGCCCTGTCAAACCCCACTGAAATGGGGCGCCAAGCCGTGCCTGCGCCGTGCAGCATGCCCAATGCGCACGAGAAGAACCCGCGATTATCGCTTGAAATTGCAGAACTTGCCAAATCCGGCCCCGGCGCGGGCTGACGCAGCCCTGCCAACCATGGGCCTGTGGTGTCGGAAAAGGCGCCCCTGCTGGCTCATTTTGGGGCCGTTAGCACCCGCCAAAGCAGGGCTGCCAATGGCTGCCCAAAAGGCCTGACACGTGAGCAGCCGTCGCGTGTTCGCGTGTTCGCGTGTTCGCGTGTTCGCGTGTTCGCGTGTTCGCGTGTTCGCCAGGTCAGGCTCATCGGCGCGCTACGGCATGGGTGTCACCCAGGCAACCCCCTGTATCCGGATTCGGGTGTTTGTTGCAAATCGCCATGGCAACATACCCCACCCCGCTGGGTGAATGCCCCTATGGCGCGCAGGCGCCACAGTCCGTTTAATGCGGCGGGTTTCAAAAAGCACTTCAGGAGCAGTACATGAACACATCCCGCCTCAACCGCCGTCACGGCCTGCTGGCCGCCCTGGCCGGCCTCGCCCTGGTCGCCGCAGGACCGGCCGCAGCCCAGTCGGGCCAGCCGATCAAGCTCGTCGTGGGCTACGCGGCCGGCGGTCCCGTGGATGCCTCGGCGCGCCTGTTTGCCGTGGAGTGGAGCAAGGTCCTGGGCCAGACGGTGGTGGTGGAAAACCGCGTGGGCGCCGGCGGCGCCATCGGCGGCGAGTCGGTCGTCAAGGCCAGGCCCGACGGCCTGACGGTGTTCTATGGCGCCAGCCCCACCATGACCATCAGCCCGCACGTGCTGCCCAGCATGCCCTTCAAGCCGGCCACCGACCTCACGCCCGTGGCACCCGTGCTGGGCTACACCAACATGCTGGTGATCAACAAGGACCAGCCGTTCAAGACCCTGCCCGAGCTGATCGCCTACGCCAAGGCCAACCCCGGCAAGCTGTCGTACGGCTCGGCCGGCAACGGCGCCTCCAACCACCTGAGCGGTGAGCTGTTCGCCGCGCGCGCCGGCATCAAGATGACGCACGTGCCCTACAAGGGCAACGCACCGGCCATGACGGACGTGATCGGCGGCCAGATCAACATGATGTTCGACATCATCTCCACCGCCAAAACCTACGTGGACAGCGACAAGGTGCTGCCCGTGGCCGTGACCTCCAAGAAGCGCAACAAGGCCCTGCCCAACCTGCCGAGCATGGAAGAGGCCGGCGTGCCCAACTACGACGTGGGGGGCTGGTATGCCCTGTTCGTGCCCAACAAGACCGACCCGGCCCTGATCAAGCGCTACGCCGAAGCGAGCGACAAGGTCATGAACTCGCCCACCATGAAGGCCAAGCTGGCCGAGCTGGGCTACGACGAATGGCATGGCACGGCCAAGGACGTGAGCGACCGCGTCAACCGCGAGCTCAAGCTCTGGGGCGAGGTGGTCAAGGGCATCCAGATCAAGTGACGCCGGCGCCGTGCTCGTCGTGGCACGGCCTTCATTTCAATCCTTGAACAAGGGTATGCGTTGCCTTTCGATGATGTTTCATCATCAATGGCCGCACACCTATTTTTTGACTCACAGCACGAGCGGCTGCATTGAGGGCACCTCGCAGACCAACCCGCATCGGTGGCACGCCTGCGTGGCCGCGCGACAGCAGAGTCGCCGGGCAGGGGTGGCGACGCTCTGCATCGCACAACGCGGGTTACGACAGCAGCAGCGCGCGCTGCAGGCCACAGCCGACCGCGTGCGCCGCTACCACGTCTTTTTTGTTTTCGAGCCGGTCACGGCGTGATGCCTGCGGCTGGCCAGGGCAGCGACCTTGCCCGCCGCCTTTGCCTCGCGCAGGGCTTTGCGCACGCCAGGCACCTTCTGAACGGCGTCGGTCTCGATGACCTTGGCGACGGTCTCGACATGGAGGTCCTGCAAGTCAGTGAATGTCTTGATCATGGTCCTACCCCTCGCTTGATTTCCTGGGCCGTAGAGGTTCAACAGGTCGATGATTTTTTCAATTGTCAAGCGAGTATGTGTGCGTGCCCAACGCAACTTGATCGAGCGAACGGCCATACCCAGTTGGTCATGCCCGGTGCCATGCTGAAATCCATCGGCCGTTCCGGCACAGACTGATCGGCCACCGCCAGCCCTGTCACACCTCGACCACGCACACCGGGTCGAACGCCACCTGCTCGCCCTTGCTGGCATAGCCCAGCGGGTTGCAGACCACGCGACAGCGGCCGACCTGGTAGTCGTGCGCGCAGTGCACGTGGCCGTGCAGCCAGAAGTCGGTCAAGGGAAACCAGTCGTCCAGTGCGTTGCAAAAGCCGGCCGTGCCCGGGGTGATGCCAAAGCGCGGATCGGCGCTGCGCAGGCTGGGGGCGAAATGCGTGACCACCACCGTCTGGCCCGCATGCGGACGCTGCAGCGCCTGGTGCAGCCAGGCCTGGCTCTCCAGCGCCAGCTCGCGCATCTGCGGCGCCAGCAGTGGCTCGCCATGGCGGCGCGCATCGGCAAACCGCAGATAGTGCTCGGCGGCCGAAAACGCCTTGTGCCGGGCCTGCCACTGGTGCGCCTCGCCCTGTCCCGCTTCATGCAGGGCCACGGCGTCGTAGTCGCTCCACAGCGTGTCGCCCAGCAACCGCACACCGTCCAGCACCAGTTCGCTGCGGTCCAGCCAGATCAAGCCCAGCTCGTCGCACACCCGGCGCAGGCGCGCCAGGGTCTCGTCGTGGTCCAGGCCGTCGAATTCGTGGTTGCCCGGCAGGTAGGCCACCGGCGTGGGCCAGCCGGCAAACTCGGGCTTGGGCGAAAAGCGCGCCAGGCCAAACCGGGTGTCGCCCACCTCGGGCAGGCGTGAACGCGGCTGGTACGAGCCGATGTCGCCGGCCAGCACCAGCAGGTCGGCGTCCGGTGCGGGTTCGGGCTGGAAATCGAGGTTGACCTCCAGGTGCAGGTCAGACAGCAGTTGAATGCGCATGCAGGCACTCTAGCAAATGAGGCAATTTGCGCCATCGCGCGTTGTCACCTGCAGTATGCAGCCATGATCGATGCCATTTGAACGAGAAGACCGGGATACAGGCCTTCCAAATGTTCACCGAAACGGCACAACCCGCGGCCGCCCCACCCCGCAGCGCCAGCGCGGCCGGCCCTGCGTGGCATGCCGGAGGCGGTCGACACCCCCCGGCCAGCGCGTCCCAGCCGGACCGGCGGACGCGCAAAGGGCACGGTTATACTGACCCCACAGCGCCGATTTGCTCCAGCTTGCGGGCGCTATATCCAAATGCAGCTAAACAAGGACGAGCCCCCAACCGGTGCCGCCTTTTTTGGCTTCACCGGTTTTTTTGTGGTCGGCTGGCCCCCAGACCCACAACGGCACCGTTGGCGGCGCCAGGAACCGAGCAAGCGACGGAGCGCGGGGCCCAACCGCTTTTGCCATGCCCGATTTGATTGCCACGCCGCAGTTCATGCGCTTTGACCAGGCGCTGGCGTTGACCAACGGCCAGTCCCTGTCCGGCTACACGCTGGCCTACGAAACCTACGGCCAGCTCAACGCGAGCAAGAGCAACGCCGTGCTGATCTGCCACGCGCTCAACGCCTCGCACCACGTGGCCGGCGTCTACGCCGACCAGCCCAAATCCGAGGGCTGGTGGGACAACATGATCGGCCCCGGCAAGTCGGTCGACACCAACCGCTTCTTCGTCATCGGCATCAACAACCCCGGCTCGTGCTTTGGCTCCACCGGCCCGCGCGACGTCAACCCCGCCACTGGCCAGGCCTGGGGCGCCGATTTCCCCGTGCTGACGGTGGAAGACTGGGTCAACGCGCAGGCGCGTCTGCTCGACCAACTCGGCATCGCGCAGCTGGCTGCCGTCATGGGCGGCTCGCTGGGCGGCATGCAGGCGCTGAGCTGGACGCTGCAGCACCCCGACCGCGTGCGCCATGCCGTCGTCATCGCCAGCGCCCCCAACCTCTCGGCCGAGAACATCGCCTTCAACGAGGTGGCGCGCCGCGCCATCGTGACCGACCCCGACTTCCACGACGGCCACTTCTACGCCCATGGCGTGGTGCCGCGCCGCGGCCTGCGCATCGCCCGCATGATCGGCCACATCACCTACCTGAGCGATGGCGTGATGGATGAGAAGTTCGGACGGGAGCTTGTGGCCCCCACGCTCCCCGCTGCGCGTGGTTCGCTGCCCCTGAACCGGGCGTCCCCCGAGGGGGCTGGCGCCGCGCTGCCCGAGGGGGCTGATCTGACTCAGGGCGACTCAGCGCCGGCGGCCACGGCTGCTGCGCGTGACGCGCTCGCCACCGGGACGGATCCGGCCTCCGATGCCGGAGCGGCGGCCGACCCTGGCGCGGCGCTGCGGGCGCTGGTGGCGGCCAGCCCGGGCTACAAGTTCAGCACGCAGGACATCGAGTTCCAGATCGAGAGCTACCTGCGCTACCAGGGCGACAAGTTCAGCGACTACTTCGACGCCAACACCTACCTGCTGATCACGCGCGCGCTCGACTACTTCGACCCCGCGCGCGCGTTCGGCGGCAACCTCACGGCCGCGCTGGCCCGCGCGAGCTGCAAGTTCATGCTCGTGAGCTTCACCACCGACTGGCGCTTCTCGCCGCTGCGCAGCCGCGAAATCGTCAAGGCCCTGCTCGACAACCGGCGCGACGTGAGCTACGCCGAGATCGACGCGCCGCATGGCCACGACGCCTTCTTGCTCGACGACCCACGCTACCTGGACGCCGTGCGCGCCTATTTCCACCGCATCCCCACCCCGTGAGTGCCCGCATGAGTGACGCCGACCTCGTTCAATCCATCGCGCGCCTCGTGCCGGCGCGCTCCCACGTGCTCGACCTGGGCTGCGGCGACGGCGCCTTGCTCGAGCTGCTGATGCGCCAGCACCAGTGCACGGGCTATGGCATCGAGTACGACGACGCCAAGGTGCTGGCCTGCATGCAGCGCGGCGTCAACGTGCTGCAGCTGAACCTGCTGCATGGCCTGAAGACCTTCGCCGACCAGTCCTTCGACGTGGTGCTGCAGATCGACACGCTGCAGCACCTGCGCAACGCCGAAACCATGCTGCGCGAGACGGCGCGCGTGGGCCGCATCGGCGTGGTTGCCTTCCCCAACTTCGCGCACTGGCCCAACCGCCTGTCGGTGCTGCGCGGGCGCATGCCGGTGAACGCGCGCCTGCCCTACGAGTGGTACGACACGCCCAACATCCGCGTCGGCACCTTTGCCGATTTCGAGGTGCTGGCGAAGAAGAACGGCCTGCGCATCCTCGACGCCTTTGGCCTGCAGGACGGCCGCGAGGTGCGCACCTGGCCCAACGCCCTGGCGGGCACGGCCGTGTTCAAGCTGCAGCGCCATTGATGCAGTATCCAGCCATTCCCGTTATTCATTGAACGACCACTGGCTCATACTCCACATTGCTTCGCATGCCGAAATTCGCCGCCAACCTCAGCACGCTGTACCCCGAGCTGCCCTTCCTGGACCGCATCGCCGCGGCCGCGGCCGATGGCTTTGACGCCGTGGAATGCCAGCTGCCCTACGACTGGCCGGCCGAGGTCCTGGCCGAACGGCTGGCCGCCGCCGGCCTGCCGCTGGTGCTGTTCAACGCGCCGCCGGCCGGCACCGATGCGGCCAGCATCGCCCGGGCCTGGGCCGACGGCGCGCGCGGCCTGGCCGCCTTGGCCACCCCCTCGTCCGGACGCGAAGCCGAGTTTCAGGCCGGCATCGCGCTGGCCCTGCACTACGCCCAGGTGCTGCGCTGCCCGCGCATCCACGTGATGAGCGGCCTGCTGCCGAGCGACCAGCCGAACACCCCGCACGACACCTGGGTGCACAACCTGCGCTGGGCCGCCGACCGCGCCGCGCCACTGGGCATCGACCTCCTCATCGAGCCCATCAACGGCAAGCGCGACATGCCGGGCTACGCCCTGCAGCACCAGGCCAGCGCCCACGCCCTGATCGAGGCCGTGAACCGGCCCAACCTGCGCCTGCAGCTGGACCTCTACCACTGCCAGATCATGGACGGCGACCTGGCCCACCACCTGCAGCACGCCGCGGCCCGCAACCACCTGGGCCACGTGCAGATCGCCGGCGTGCCCAGCCGGCACGAGCCCGATGTCGGCGAGGTGAACTTCGCCCACCTGCTGCAGCTGCTGGACGCGCTGGGGCCCGAGGTGCGCTGGTCGGGCTACGTGGGCGCCGAATACCGCCCCGCGCGCGGCGCCGTGCCCCAGGGCACTCACGATGGCCTAGGCTGGCTGCGCGCCGCCCGCAGCGCGCCATCGGCGCCCTTGGCGGCCAGGTGACCGGCCGCTTTGGCGGCCTGCGGCCTTTGTCGCTATCAAGACCGCTTTTGAACTCACGCCAAGCGCGCTTCCCATGCGGTTCATCCCCTGCGCTGCCACCTCCCTCGTCCTCTGGGCGGCCTGTGTCAGCGCCGCCTCCGCCCAGGTCGTGAACGGGGATTTCGAAACCGGCACGCTCGCGCCCTTCCAAATCGACGACAGCGCCTGCAACACCGTCGTCAACGCCGCGGTGGTCGATTGGGGCCCAGCGGCTTCGAATTCCAGGGCAACTGCAACGACGGCTCTGGCGCGCTGGCCCAGACCGTGACCACGGTGCCCGGCGCGCAGTACACCCTCACGGCCAACGTGACGGACTGGAGCGGCAACCCCAGCAACGTCGTGCGGCTGAGCCTGGGCGATGCCGCACCGGTGACCTGCACTCACCAACACCTACACCCCGTGCACCGGCACGTTCACGGCGCCCACGAGCGCCGAGCTGCTGCGCGTGTCGTTCCAGACCGTCGACGGCTCCGGCATGGTGTCCATCGACGACATCGCCATGACCTTGCTGGCGCTTCCGCCCAGCCCGCAGGGCCGACCTCGCCGGCTTGCACGCACGGCACGCGCGGCTGCTGGCACCGCGGGGCACCGGCCCGGGCCGATCGGCGTACAGTTTTGACTTTCCGCGAACCGCCCCGAGGATGTGCCCATGAACGCCCGCCTGCCCGCCCAAGCCCTGAACACCGATGACCTGCTGACCCACGTCAGCGCCGCGTGGGACGGCGACATCGTGCAACAGCTGTCCGACTACATCGCGATTCCGGCCAAATCGCCCGCCTTCGACGCCGACTGGCAGCAGCACGGCCACCTGGACACGGTGGTGCGCAACGCCGCGCAGTGGGTGGAGGCGCAACGCGTCGAGGGCCTGACGCTGGAGGTCCTGCGCCTGGAGGGCCGCACGCCCGTGCTCTTCTTTGAAGTGCCCGCGCGCGGCCGCGCGGCCGAGGCCAGCGCGCAGACCGTGGTCATGTACGGCCACCTGGACAAGCAGCCCGAGTTCACCGGCTGGCGCAACGACCTGGGCCCGTGGACGCCGCGGTACATCGACGGCAAGCTGTACGGCCGCGGCGGCGCCGACGACGGCTATGCGGTCTACGCCAGCATCGCCGCCATCCAGGCCCTGCACGCCCAGAACGCCTCGCACCCGCGCATCGTGGGCCTGATCGAGAGCTGCGAGGAAAGCGGCTCGGCCGACCTGCTGCCCTACCTCGACGCGCTGCGCCCGCGTCTGGGTGATGTGGGCCTGGTGGTCTGCCTGGACAGCGGCGCCGGCAACTACGACCAGCTGTGGCTGACCACCAGCCTGCGCGGCATGGCCAGCGGCACGCTGAAGGTGCAGGTGCTGACCGAGGGCGTGCATTCGGGCGCGGCGTCGGGTGTGGTGGCCAGCAGCTTCCGCATCCTGCGCCACGTGCTGGACCGCCTGGAAGACAGTGCCACCGGCCGCCTGCTGCCGGGCCCGCTGCACGTCGAGATTCCGGCCGAACGCGTCGACCAGGCCCGCGCCACGGCCGAGATCCTGGGCGACGCCGTGTTCAAGAACTACCCCTGGGTGCATTACGACTGCGCCGGCGACGCGCGCGTCGCCCTGCCCATGGGCACGGACCGCACCGAACTCATCCTGAACCGCACCTGGCGGCCCACGCTCAGCGTCATCGGTGCCGACGGCTTCCCGGCCTGGAAGGATTCGGGCAACGTGCTGCGGCCCTGGACGGCCTTCAAGCTGAGCCTGCGCCTGCCGCCCACGCTGGAGGCCAGCACCGCCGTGCAGCTGGTCAAGCAGCTGCTGGAAGACAACGCACCCTACGAAGCACGCGTCACCTTCGAGCCCGACGGCTTCGCCAATGGCTGGAACGCGCCCGCCATGGCGCCCTGGTTCGTGCGGGCCATGGACGCCGCCAGCCGCGCCAGCTTTGGCGCCCCCTGCGGCTACATCGGCGAAGGCGGCACCATCCCGCTCATGAGCATGCTGACCCGGGGCTTCCCGCAGGCGCAGATGATGGTCTGCGGCGTGCTGGGCCCCAAGAGCAACGCGCACGGCCCCAACGAATTCCTGCACGTGCCCTACGCGCGCCGCCTGACGGCCGCCGTGGCCCAGGTGGTCACGGCCATGCCTTGAGCGCACGTCGCGCGTGCGGTGCGGGCCGCGCTCTGCAGCCGCCGGGCGGCATCCGCGCCACGTCGCCCGACCAACCTGGATGGCAGTACACCCCCATTACCGTTCATTTTGAATCGATAACAGGGTCATACCCCTTATCTCTGCAAGCCGTCTGCCGCGTCACCCCTCCGGCCCTCGGCCGGGGGGCGTTTCCCGCGCCGGGGCCGCGCGCCGCTTGGGCCAGCTGACGACGTCGAAGGCGCCCGCCAGGGCCACCACCGCGGCCACCAGGCCCAAGATCCAGATCCCGCTGTAGAACGCCAAGCCCAGCAGGGCCAGCGCCAGCAACCCGTACGCCGCGGCGTGCAGGTTGATGGCCACGGCGCACACCCAGTCGATCCAGTGCTTCACGCGTTCTCGCCAACGGGTCATGACGGGCCTCCTGATGACGGCCCATGGTGACACAGGCGTGGCCACACCGCGTGAAGCGCCCACCCATCTGCCACGCCAGCCCCCGATAATTCGCGCCATGACCTCCGCACACGAGCACCACACGAAGACGGCCAACGCCGAATCCCTGCACACGCTGGACCACACGCGCACCGACGGGCTGCGGGTGAGCTCGGTGCGGCCCCTCATCAGCCCTGCGCTGCTGCAGGAAAAGTGGCCCGCCAGCGAGGCCGTGCAAAGCGTGGTCGAGCGCAGCCGCAACGCCATCTCGGACGTGCTGCACGGCCGTGACGACCGGCTGGTGGTCGTGGTCGGTCCCTGCTCCATCCACGACCATGCCGAGGCCATCGCCTACGCCAACCTGCTGCGCCCCGAGATGGAACGCCACGCACGCGACCTCATCGTGGTCATGCGCGTGTACTTCGAGAAGCCGCGCACCACCGTCGGCTGGAAGGGCTACATCAACGACCCGCGCCTGGACGGCAGCTTTGCCATCAACGAAGGCGTGGAGCGCGCGCGCGAGCTGCTGCTGGACATCATCGGGCGCGAGCTGCCCGTGGCCGTCGAGTACCTGGACCTCATCAGCCCGCAGTTCATCAGCGACCTGGTGAGCTGGGGCGCCATCGGCGCGCGCACCACCGAAAGCCAGAGCCACCGCCAGCTGGCCAGTGGCTTGAGCTGCCCCGTGGGCTTCAAGAACGGCACCGACGGCGGCGTCAAGGTGGCGGCCGACGCCATCGTGGCCGCCCAGGCGCCGCACGCTTTCCTGGGCCTGACCAAGATGGGCCAGAGTGCCATCTTCGAAACGCGCGGCAACCACGACACGCACATCATCCTGCGCGGCGGCAAGGTCCCCAACTACAGCCGGGCCGACGTGGACGCCGCCTGCGCCGAGCTGAAGAAGTCGGGCCTGACCGAGCAGGTGATGATCGACTTCTCGCACGCCAACAGCAGCAAGCAGCACCTCAAGCAGATCGAGGTCGGCGCCGATGTGGCCGGTCAGATCGCCGCGGGCGACGCGCGCATCATGGGCGTGATGATCGAGAGCCACCTGAACGAAGGCCGGCAGGACATCGTGCCCGGCCAGAAGCTCAAGCCCGGTGTCTCCGTCACCGACGCCTGCATCAGCTTCGCGCAAACCGTGCCGCTGCTGACCCAGCTGGCCCAGGCTGTGCAGGCCAGGCGCAAAGCGCGCGGCTGATTCAAAAGCGCGCAGTATGATCCGGTTGAAGATGTGAATGCATCGGCAACCGCACCATACCCCATCAAAGACGTCGACGCGTCACCGCACGCCGATGGCCTGCAGGTGCTGCTGCAGCGTGGCCCGCGACAGCTCGCCCATGCGGCTGGCCTGCAAGCGGCCCTGGGCATCGAAGAACAGGGTCAGCGGCAAGCCGCCCGAGCCGTAGTGGCGGCCCACCTCGGCCTTGAGGTCCAGCACCACGTTGCGCAGGTCCAGGCCCTCGGCCTGCAGGTAGCGCGCAACCGTTGCCGGCGCCTCACCCTGGTTGAGGAAGATGAACCGCACGCCGGGCCGCTCGGCCTGCGCGCGGGCCAGCACCGGCATCTCGCGCCGGCACGGCGGGCACCAGGTGGCCCACAGGTTGATGACCGTGGGCTGGCCGGTGAGCTGCCCCAGGTCCACGCGCTCGCCCTGCATGGTCAGGCTGCTGAAGGCGGGCAGGCGCTGCACGCTG
Organism: Comamonas serinivorans; assembly: GCF_002158865.1. Classification (NCBI taxonomy): domain Bacteria; kingdom Pseudomonadati; phylum Pseudomonadota; class Betaproteobacteria; order Burkholderiales; family Comamonadaceae; genus Comamonas; species Comamonas serinivorans. The sequence goes on from NZ_CP021455.1 coordinate 58,574, forward strand.
GGCGAGGCCAGCAGCAGGCCGGCCACGCCGACCACCCAGAGCGTGCTGGCCACACCCAGGCCCAGCACCACGGGCCGCCGCTTGGCGCTGGGCCTGCGCGTGACCATCACGCCGCAGAACCAGGCCGCCGCCAAACCCGGCCAGGGCGACCAGCCGCCATCGCGGATGTCGAACATGCTCCAGGGCTGCGCCAGGTAGGCCTCGCGGTGCTGCGCGACAAAGGCCAGCCGCGCCACGACCACGCCCACCAGCAATGCCCACCGCAACTCCCGCTCGACCGAGCCACCGGCGCGCCGGGCACGGCGCTCGCCCAGCCACAGGCCCAGTCCGGCCGACAGGCACAGCAGCAGGAATTGCGCGGGCAGCACCAGCGGCCCCAGGGGAATCGACCACGTCATGCGGGGATGGAGCACGCCTCGGCGCGATGAGTTCCGAAGGTCGCGCCGGCGTTGGGTGGCATGAAGCAAACGCTCAAACTCCGACGGATCGTGCCAGGGCTCGTCCCCAGGGCGCGTGGCGACCGCCTTGCGGCCAGTGCGGATGGTCAGCGTCAGCGCGCCAGGTTCAGGCGGTGGGCGGTCTGGAACCCGGCTTGGGCCGCGTCAGGCCGCCCAAGCCGTCGCGCGCCGCTTCACACCTTCTCGAGGCCGGCCTTCTCGATCACGCGCTTCCACTTCGCGTACTCGGCCTTGACGAACTCGGTGGTTTGCGCGGGCGTCCAGGGTTCGGGGTCGATGGCCGCGTTGGCCAGGATCTTCATCAGGCCGGCGTCCTGCTGCACCTGGTTGAGGGCGGCGTTCAGCGCCGTGACCCGGGCAGCGGGCGTGCCGCTGGGCACGAAGGCCGCCATCCAGCCCACCACCTCGAAGCCGGGCACGCCGGACTCGGCGATGGTCGGAATCTGCGGCAGCGAGGCGGCGCGCTTGCGCGTCGTCACGGCCAGGCCCTTGACCTTGTTGCCCTGCACCTGCGAGATGGCCGCCCCGATGTTGAGGAAGCAGAAATCCACGTGGCCGCCCATCAGCGCGCTCATGGCCTCGCTGGGGCCGGCAAAGGGGATGTGGCGGTAGGCCAGGCCGCCCGGCACCGACTGGCGCAGCAGCTCCGAGGCCATGTGGGCCGAGCTGCCGATGCTGGCCGAGGCGTAGGTCATCTCGTCCTTCATGCGCTGCGCCCGCTCGACGAAGGCCGGGAAGCTGTCCACCGGGTAGTCCTTGCGCACCACCAGCACGTTGCCGTTGTGGCCGAACAGGCCCACGGCCTGCAGGTCCTTCAGCGGGTCGTAGGGGAAGGCCTTCATCAAAAAGGGGTTGATGGCGTGCGTCACGTTCGTGCCCAGCAGCAGCGTCTGGCCATCGGGCTTGGCCTTGACGACGAAGTTGGCGCCGATGGTGGCGCCCGCGCCGGGCTTGTTCTCGACGATGAAACTCTGGCCCATGGCGCGCCCCATGTACTCGCCATAGGTGCGGCCGGTGAGGTCGGTCACCCCGCCGGCGCCAAACGGCACGATGAGGCGCACCGGGCCGGCATCGGCCCGCGCCAGTGAGGCAGACAAGGGAAGCGCTGAGGCAGCCAGGGCCTGCAGCAGGTGACGGCGTTGCATGGTGTCTCCAATCGATCGTTGTCGTGCACACCCCAACCGGATGCGGCCCAACCGGGTGCGGCACGCGATGATGGAACCGCGGACGCAACGCGGCCGTCGCCTCACCGACAGCGCGAGGCGACGGCCCAGTCATGCCCAATAGGCAGTATCAGCCCATTCCCGTTTTCTCAAAGACGGCCATGAACCGATACTGCCTATCACCTCATCTCAAGGCACCACCGTGATGCTTGCCGCCGGGGCTTCGCCGAACACCTCGGGCGCGTACAGCGCCTCGACGCGCGTGGGCGGCAGCTCGAACCGCCCGGCGTTGTTCAGGCGCACGGTGTACTCGAGCGGCCAGTGGCCTTCGCCGACCCAACGGTAGTAGGCGCGGTAGCTGTCGGCGGCGTGCTCTTCAAAGCTGGGGCGGGCGCGCCAATCCCACGGCCGGCGCGCATCGCGGCCGTCGGTCGTGGCCAGGGCGCTGTCTCGGCCCAGACCGCGGTTCAGCGGCGTGGCGCCCGAGGGCAGGGCATCGCGCACCACGACCCAGGTCTGCGGCGCGTTGGATGTGACGGTGAGGCGCACGCGGTAGACGTCACCGACCGACCACTGGCCGGGCGTGCGCTGCTGCACCGGCAGCACCTCGCGCGTCACGCCCAGGCCATGGGCCGCCGGCGCCGTCAACCGCACGGCGGCCAGCGTGGCGACCGTGGCCCAGGGCTGGCCGCTGCCCTGCTGCTGCAGGCCCAGCGTGGCGGTGCCTCCCTGCTGCGGCCAGGGCAGCAGCTGCGTGGGCGCCTGCTGGGCCGCCCAGTCGGCACGGCGCTGCTGCGCCCCCAGGGTGAGCACGCTGGTGCCGCTCACGGGCCCGGCCTCGCGCTGCTGGGCAAAGCGGTTCAGCGCCACGGACGCCCAGGCATTGGCGCTGGTGGAGTACCAGCGCCCCTGCGACTGGCGCGCGACCAGGCCCTGGACGATGCGCGGCACATCGGACTGCCACTGCGCATCGCCACCGCTGAGCTGCTGCGCCAGCAGGGCCATGCGCGCCGTGGTGCCGTCGCCGCTCCACATGAACCACCACCATTGCGTGGCGACCTCGTCGCGCCAGCGCAGCACGCTGCCCTGCACGTCGAAGCGGCTGCGCAGCTGGTCGCTGACGGCCCGCGGATCGCCGGCCGGCCCCGCGGGGCGCTGCGCCGCCGGCAAGGCCGCCAGCGTGCGCGCCCAGTCGATCAGCGATTGCGCGGGCAAGGCGCTCAGGTCCTCGGGCACCTCACGCAGGGACACGGTCTGGCCGTGCTCGGCCAGCGTGGCTTGCGCCGCCAGCTGGCGCGAGCGGCGGTCCTCGCGCGGCGACCAGTCCTGCGGGGCGATGTGCCCGGCCAGCAGCTGCTGCACGGCCTGCAGCATGTGGGTCCGGGCATCGGCGGGCAGGGCCCAGCCCGTGGCGTGCGACAGGTCCAGCAGCTGCAGGGTCAGCATCTCGCTGCCGCTCAGGCTGGGCTCGGGGAAGAAGCGCGCCAGGCCTTGCGCATCGAGGTACTTGGGCAACTGCGCCATCAGGCGGTCCCACGCGGCGCGGTCGTCCAGCACCACGGCGCGCGAGCTCTGCTGCTCCAGGCAGGTGTAGGGGTAGTCGCGCATCCAGCGCCGCGTTTCCTGCAGCACCGAATCCACCAGGCTGGCCGACAGGCTGACGCGCACGCCGCCCACTTGGGGCAAGGCGCCCGTGGGCTGGGCCACCGCCAGCGTGCCCGGCTGCGCGCCCAGCTGCAGCAGCGTGGCGGCGCGCACCGTGGGCTCGACGGCGGGCTTGACCCGTTGAGTCAGCTTGAGGGTATCGCGCTCCACCGTTTTGCCTGCTTTGCCTGTGGCCGTGAACTGCCAATCGAGCTGCGACACCCCGTCGGGCACGCGCAGGCGCCACAGCACGGTTTGCGTGGCACCGGGCGCCAGCGAGAGCTGCCGCGTCAGGCTCAGGCCCCGCTCCTGCTCGGCCGCGGCATCCAGCGCACGCAGCGCGGGCGCGTCGTCGCGGCCGACGCGCGTGGCCTGCGCGCCCAGCTGCACCGCCAGCGCCTGTCGGCCGGTGTTGCGCACGGTGAGCTTTTGCACCAGCTCGTCGCCCGAGCGCACCAGCGCCGGCAAGCCCGACAGGAGCTGCAGCGGCTGCGTGGTGACGAAATGGGCCTGGCCTTCGCCAAAGCGGTCAGCCCCCTGCGTGGCCAGCGCCACGACGCGAAACCGCGTCAGGCTGTCGTTCACCGGCACGCTGACCTGGGCCCGGCCCTGGGCGTCGGTCTGCACCTGGGTCTGCCACAGCAGCAAGGACGAAAACTCGCTGCGCGGGGGCGCGGCGGCGTCGGCCGGGGCGGCGGCCTGCCCTTCATCGAGCCGGCCGTAGAGGGTGACGGATGACGGTGCCGGCGCGGCAGCCGGCGCCATGACCTTGTTCGCCAGCGCCATGCGGCCACCCGCAGGGCGCTCGTCAGGCGCAATCCAGTCGGGGGCCAGCGGCGCCACGGGCTGCACCGCGACGCCGGGCAGCACGCTGCGCACCCCCACCTGGTTGGGCCTGGCCCGCCACATGGCCTCGCTCAGCGCCCAGGTGGTGTTGGGCTGCAGGGCCAACAAGGCTTCGTCCACCACGGCGAGCGTGAGTCGCGCGTGCGCAGCGGGCTCGCCCTGGGCATCGCGCACCTGCACGGCCACCGGCAAGGCGCTGCCTGGCCGCACCTCGTCCTGCAGCGGCTTCACCTCGGTCTGCAGCGCAAAGCTGGCGGGCGACACGCTGAGTTCGGCCTGCTGCTGCTCGTACAGGCCGACCGCGTCCGACGCCCGGGGTGTGGTGTGGCCGCGCAAGGCGCTCGTCTGGGGGAAGGCATTGTCGTCTTCGTCCACGTCAGGCGCCCGGCGGTGGGCGGTTGCCGGCTCCTGCCAGGGGTAGACGTATTGCGCACGCAGGTGCACGTTGGGGGCGTCGTGCGCGGCCAGCGGCACCTCGATGCGCTGCTCGGGCTGCTGCAGGGCGATGACGCGGTGGCTGCGCACGCCTTCGCGCTCCAGGGTCAGCAGCAGGCTGGCCGGCAAGCGCCGCGCCCGCGTTTGCACCTGCGCCACCTCGCCAGCGGTGAAGGCGGTGCCGTTCAGCACGGTGAGTTCGTCCTCGGACTGGCGCCTGGCCACCTGCCAGCCGTTCACGGCCAGGGCCGTCTGCACCGTGGGCGTGGCCGCCAGCTGCGCCTGCACCAGCCACAGCGTGCCCATGTCGCCATAGCCCTTGGGCCGCAGGTCCTGGGGCCAGGGGCATTCCCAGCGGCCGCGGGCATCGGTCACGGCGTCGCACAGCGGGCGCTGAGGGGCCTGGGCTTCCCAGTAGCCGCCACCGCCGCCCGGGGCGTTCACGTGCCGACTGCGGGCTTCGCTCACCTGCAGGCGCACGCGCTGCTCGGGCAAGGGCTGCCCATCGGCGCCGACGAGCACGCCGGCCACGCGGGTCGGGGCCGTGGCCGTGGCGGCCTGCAGCGTCAGGCCCAGGCGCTGCCCCGTCGGCCAGACCGTGGCGTGGCTGGCCACGGTCTGGGTTTCGCCATTGGGATCGGCGAACTGCATCTCGCTGTCGACGCGCCAGGGTCGGCCCAGGGTGGGCAAGGCCAGCTGCTGGGCCACGGTCCCCTGGGTGTCCAGCTTGCCGGGGGCACTGGTCAAAGCAGGCGGGGCTTGCAGGTCCTGCGCCCGCGTGGGCGTGAAGAAGGTGTAGCCGTCCACGGGCGCCATGACGTGGGGCGACCAGCGGTGCTGCCACTGCACGGGTTCGCCCTCGGCGCTGCCTCCCGAGAAAAAGCGCAGCCGGCCGGCCAGACCCAACTGCCGACTGCCTGGCGTGGCCGTGCTGCTCAGGCCGGCATCGAACACGGGGCGGCGGAACTCCTCGACCCGGAAGCTGGCCTGCGCCAGCGTCACATCGCCGTCCACGCGTTGCGCCTCGAGGCGAAACCGCCCCAGCTTGACGTTGGCCGGCACCGCCCACTGCAGCGACACCTGGCCCTGCGCATCCAGCTCGCCCGACAAGGGCCCCAGCTGCTCGCCCGATTCATGGACGATGTGGACGCGCACCGCCTGCCGCTCGGGCAGTGCCCACCCCTCGGCCGTGGGTTGGCGCGCCACCAGCTGCAGGTGCAGGGTGTCGCCCGGCTGCAGCAGGCTGCGGTCCAGCACCAGGTGGCTGTGCCAGCCCGAGCGCGAGGGTGCGTAGCTGTGGCGGCCGGTGGGCAGCGTGCTGAACAGGCGGTCGTCCCCGGCTTCGACGCGCACCCAGCGCTCGTCCGCGGGCAGCAGCCGCTCCACGCCCCGGCTGCGGGGCTGGCTGCAGCCGCTCTCCCGGGTGCCGGCCACCCCCGCACCCGTGGGCAGCTGGGCCACGCCCTGGGCATCGGTCTCGCCCTGCCAGATGGGCTGCAGCCGGCAGTCGTACAGCCAGACGCGTGCGCCGGCCATGGGTTTGCCGGCATCGATGGCCGTCACCCACAGCAGCGAGGGGCCCGCGGCCGCCAGGTTGGCGGTCACGGCCAGGTTGCTCAGCTGGGCCACGCCCCAGCGCTCACCCGGATGGGCCGGCAGCGGCTCGCGCGGGGCCAGGCCCGGCTTGACGGGCGGGCGCGCGCCGGCCGACATGCCGGCCGCGCGCAGCGTCTCTGGCGCGGGCGCTTGTGCCTGCTCCTCCAGTGCGCGCTGCTGCACCAGGTGCGCGTCGTAGGCGGTGCTGCGCACCCGCGCCACATGCAGGCCCGCGCCTTGCAGCGGCAGGCCGTTGAGCTGAATCTGCGCACCGCGCGGCTGCAGGCTGAGCTCGCGCGGGGCCGGCCAATGCGCCGCCAGCTCGTCCCAATCGGCCGCGTTCAGCCGATCCGGCGCCTGCGTGGCCGACACCAGCACGGCCGCCGCGCGCCGCTGCGCCAGCGTGTCCAGCTGGGTGATGCGCCACTGCGTGGCGGCAAGCTGAGGCTCGAGACCGCGCGTGGCAAACAACAGGCGCCGCAGGCTGTCTGGCGCCTGCAGGGGCAGGAGGGCGCCCGTGTTCGGCACTGCCCCCAGGTAGGGCGGGGGCGGCTGCAGCACGAAGGTGGTGCCCAGCGCGGCGGGGTTGGCCAGCAGGCGGCCCTGCACGTCACGCAGGCTACCGCCCGTGAGGCGAACCTCCTGCGGGGCCGGGGTGCGCGGGTCCACGCGCCAGGTCAGGCCGCGCACCGTTTGGCGCCGGTCATCGGCGTAGACCAGCGTGGGCGCCAGGCTTTGCGGGCCCACCCGCAGCCGCGGCCATTCGATGGCCGGCTGGCCGGTCCCTGCGGCCACCGGCACGGGCGAGGACAGGTTCAGCGCAATGGGCAGGCGGGTGTCGCAGCGCAGGCGCTCGTCGGCGCGGGCGCTGGCACGGCCCTGCGGGCCGGTGGGGCGCGGCAGCGGCCAGGGGTGGGCGCGCTCCTGCTCGCAGGCCAGGGTGGCGACGAAGGGCTCGCGGGTTTGAAACACGAAGCGCTCGCGGCCTTCGGCGTCTCCGGCGACCAGGGCCCGGTTCAGCGCGTTCTCGGTGTCGTTCTGGCGGCGCAGGCGCACCTGCGCCCCATCGGGCAGGGGCTGGGCACAGCGCAGGGCCAGGGCCCATGGGCGGTCGCCGTTCAGTTGCCGGCCGTGCATCTCGCGCACGCGGGCCTCGCTGACCACCTCGGTCGGCTGGGTGCGCAGCCAGCGCCTCAGGTCCACCGGCGCGCCCCGCGGCAGCTCGGCCAGGGCCTGCTGACCGGCGGCGTCGAGCACATCGCACACAAAGGGGTTGCGCGCCAGTCCAGCCCGCCCGCCCGCAGGATCGGGGTGTTGCAACAGCGCGGTGTAGCTGGCCTGGGCCTGCTCGGTCTGCAGCAGCTGCAGCTGGTGGTAGCCGACGGGCAGGATGCGAAAGCGCGTGCGCGCGGGCCCGCTCACGGCCTCGCCGGCGCTGTTGCGCAGGCGGCTGTCGCGCAGCACCTCGCACTGCGTGCCGGCGGGCAGGGCCGCCGAGAATTCGAAGGCCCAGTCGCGCTCGTTCACCCAACGCCCCTGGCCGGCCGGCAGCCGTGTGGCGGCGTTGGGGTGCGCGCAGCGCACCTCGGCCGGCGCGGCGGCATCGCTGCGCCCCAGGGCCGTCATGGGCGTGTCGAACCGCAGGCTGACCTGGCGCAGGGACCGTACATCGGCCTGCGGCGTGACGGTGACGCTGGCGGCCTGCGCCGACAGGCTGGCCACCGCGGCCAGCGCGAGCACCGCCCAGCGGACTGTCGGCGGCCTGGGCGCGCAAGACGGGGACAAAGCGTTCAGGGGATGGGGCATGGGCGAGCTCGGTGGCGTGAGGGGACGGGACAGGCCGCTGCGGCGCTCCCATTGTGCGGGGGCAGGATGCGGGCGCTGTGACCGGCTGTGCCTGGCGTGAACGACGCAGACCGGCCAATGGGGTTAAAACGGCAGCACCGCCCTGTCGCGGCCACCGGCCCCCGTGACCGGCTGCAAGGCACAATCCCCGTCACCCACCCCAGGGCTGTCCCGCCAGCCCGCGCAGAAAGACCCATGAACGATCGCCTGGCCGTCGCGCCCCAATACCTGCTGCCCAAGCGCCTGGTCACGGAAGTGGCCGGCCGCTTCGCAGGCGCACCCAGGGGCGAGTTGACGCTCAGCGCCATCCGCCGCTTCATCGCCCGCTACCGCGTGGACATGAGCGAGGCCGTCAACCCCGACCCGGCCAGCTACGCCACCTTCAACGACTTCTTCACGCGCGCGCTGAAGGACGACGCACGGCCGCTGGCCGATGCCGACTTCCTGTCCCCCGTCGATGGCGCCATCAGCCAGTTCGGCCCCATCGCGCGCGGCCAGCTGTTCCAGGCCAAGGGCCACACCTACAGCGCCCAGGCCCTGCTGGCGGGCTCAGCGGCCGAAGCCGCCGATTACGAGCATGGCGCGTTTGCCACGCTGTACCTGAGCCCGCGCGACTACCACCGCATCCACATGCCGTGCGCGGGCGAGCTCCAGGCCATGGTCTACGTGCCGGGCGAGCTGTTCTCGGTCAACCCGACCACGGCGCGCGGCGTGCCGGGCCTGTTTGCGCGCAACGAGCGCGTGGTCTGCCACTTCGACACCGTGCGCGGTCCCATGGCCCTGGTGCTGGTGGGGGCCACCATCGTCGGCAGCATGGCCACGGTCTGGCACGGCGTGGTGAACCCGCCGCGGCTGTCCAAGGTGACGCGCTGGGACTACGAGCCGGGTGCGGTGCGCCTGGCCAAGGGCGCCGAGATGGGCCGCTTCCTGCTGGGCTCCACGGTGGTGCTGCTGTGGCCGGCGAACACCATCCGCTTCAACCCGGCCTGGCAGCCCGGCGACGCGATCCGCATGGGCCAGGCCATGGGCGTGGCCATCGACTGACTCACTGCTTTGGCAGTATCACCGCATTACCGTTCCACATTGAACGGAAAACCATGGATACCCCCATCAACACTGCCCAACACCTGTTCGACCGCCACGCCGATGAACTGCTGTGGGTCGACGGCCCGCCCTCGCCCTGCCTGTCCATCTGCCAGATGAAGCTGTCGCTGGGCCGCTGCGTGGGCTGCTACCGCACGCTGGACGAAATCGCGCAATGGGCGGACATGAGCGAGGCCGACAAGCGCCGCACCTGGGACGCCCTGCTGGCGCGCGCCCGGCCCGATCTGCCGGCGTAGCCGGCCGCAACATGACGGGCCCAGGCTCGTCAACCCGGCCCTCTGAGCCGCGAGCTCAACATCGCGCTGGCCAACGCGCTGGCGTCGACGGCTGGCGCTGGTTCCAGCAGGCATCCAGCGCCAGCCGGGCGGCCCGGGCCCGCCTGACAGCGGGCCCACGGCCTGACGCCACGGCGGTCGCGCCCGCAGCCTGATTCTGACCAGGGCACCGACCCAACCCCTGCGTCGCAGTCTCAGGCCATCTTCAGCTTATAAAAAGGAGTATGGGGTGATTGCCGTTATTGCTCGAACGGCAATCACCCCATACTCCTCATTTCTCAACGTCGAGCGCCTGCTTTGCAGGCGCCCCCGGGTTCACAGCCCCAGCATCAGCTTGAGGTTCTGCACCGCGGCGCCGCTGGCGCCCTTGCCCAGGTTGTCCAGGCGCGCCACCAGCACGGCCTGCCGCGTGGCTTCGTTGCCGAACACGCGCAGCTCCAGCTCGTTGGTGCCCGCCAGGGTGTCGGCGGCCAGTTTCAGGTCGTCCGTGGGCGGCAGCACCTTGACCCACTGCTCGGGCGTGTTGGTCTGGGCGTAGTGGCTGGCGAGTGCGTCGTGCAGGTCGGCCAGCTTGGGGCGGGTCGGCAGCTCGTCCAGGTGCAGCGGCAGGTGCACCAGCATGCCCTGGCGAAAGTTGCCCACGGCGGGCACGAAGAGCGGGCGACGCGAGAGGCCGCTGTATTTCAGGATTTCGGGGATGTGCTTGTGCGACAGGCCCAGCGCGTAGTCCTCATGCGGGGCGGCCTGACCGCTTTCGTAGGCCTCGATCATGGTGCGGCCCCCGCCCGAATAGCCCGACACCGAAGGCAGCGCCAGCGGCATGTCGGGGGTGAGGTGGCCGGCGTCCATCAGCGGGCGCAGCAGCGCGATGGCGCCCGTGGCGTAGCAGCCAGGGTTGGACACGCGCGTGGCGGCCTGCACGGCCGCGAGCTGGCCCGCGGCCAGTTCGGGGAAGCCGTAGACCCAGCCATCGGCCACGCGGTGGGCGGTGCTGGCGTCGATGACCTTGATGGCGCGGCCGGTTTCGGCGGTGATGGCATCGACCAGCGCCGTGGTGTCACGGGCCGCGTCATCGTGCAGGCACAGGATCACCAGATCGACGCCGGCGATCAGGCGCTTCTTGGCCTCGGGGTCCTTGCGCTGTGCCGGGTCGATGCTCACCAGCTCGATGCCGGCCATGTCGGTCAGCTGCTCGCGAATCTGCAGGCCAGTGGTGCCTGCTTCGCCATCGATGAAAACCTTGGCCATGGGGGGTGTCCTGTTGAGGTTGCGGGACCGACGTGCACGGGTTTACGCCAAGTCGGCCGGGCTCGCATGATACATTTCGCCAATTTTGTCAGGGTCTCCCTGTGCACAATGCCATGCCGCCGTCGGGCTGGGAAACCTCTGCGTCCCTGTGAGCGCTGCGGGCTTTTTGCGGATTCGGGTGAGCCGTCACATGCGTGGCGCCCCCACCCGTTCTGCAAGGCTCGCGCGCGGCTTGCTGCATGCACGGGCGACTCGGCGGGCGGTTTGTCTTCTCCCCCTTTGAGAGCATTCTCATGAAAATTCACGAGTACCAAGGCAAGGAAATCTTGCGTCAATTTGGTGTGCCCGTTCCGCGCGGCATCCCCGCGTTCAATGTGCAGGAAGCGGTCGAAGCCGCTCAGAAGCTTGGCGGCCCGGTGTGGGTGGTCAAGGCCCAGATTCATGCCGGCGGCCGCGGCAAGGGCGGTGGCGTCAAGGTGGCCAAGTCGATCGACGACGTGAAGTCGCTGTCCGAGCAAATCCTCGGCATGCAGCTGATCACCCACCAGACCGGCCCCGAAGGCCAGAAGGTGCGTCGCCTCTACATCGAAGAAGGCGCCGACATCAAGAACGAACTGTACGTGTCGCTGGTCACCGACCGCGCCACGCAGAAGGTCGCCCTGATCGCCTCGAGCGAAGGCGGCATGGACATCGAGGAAGTGGCCCACGCCACGCCCGAAAAGATCATCACCGAGATGATCGACCCGCTGACCGGCATCACCGTCGAGCAGGGCAAGAAGGTGGCGGCCGCCATCGGCCTGTCGGGCAACTCGGTGGACCAGGCCGTGGACCTGTTCGCCAAGCTCTACAAGTGCTACATGGACACCGACGCCTCGCTGGTGGAGATCAACCCGCTGAACTGCGACTCCAAGGGTGACCTGGTGGCCCTGGACGCCAAGTTCAACTTCGACGCCAACGCGCTGTTCCGCCACCCCGAAATCGTGGCCCTGCGCGACCTGGACGAAGAAGATCCGGCGGAAGTCGAGGCCTCCAAGTTCGACCTGGCCTACATCAGCCTGGACGGCAACATCGGCTGCCTGGTGAACGGCGCCGGTCTGGCCATGGCCACCATGGACACCATCAAGCTGTTCGGCGGCGAGCCGGCCAACTTCCTGGACGTGGGCGGCGGTGCCACCCCCGAGAAAGTCACCGAAGCCTTCAAGATCATGCTCAAGAACCCCAAGGTCAAGGGCATCCTGGTCAACATCTTCGGCGGCATCATGAAGTGCGACACCATCGCCACCGGCGTGATCACCGCCTGCAAGGCCGTGAACCTGCAGGTGCCGCTGGTCGTGCGCATGAAGGGCACGAACGAAGAGCTGGGCAAGAAGATGCTGGCCGAATCGGGCCTGCCCATCATCAGCGCCGACACCATGGCCGAAGCGGCCACGAAGATCGTGGAAGCCGTCAAGTAAGCCCCCGGAGATCACTCACATGTCCATTTACATCAACAAAGACACCAAGGTCATCACCCAGGGCATCACGGGCAAGACCGGTCAGTTCCACACGGAAAAGTGCCAGGAATACGCGAACGGCAAGAACGCATTCGTGGCCGGCGTGAACCCCAAGAAGGCGGGCGAGTCGATCTTCAACATCCCGATCTACGCCTCCGTCAAGGAAGCCGCCACGCAAACCGGCGCCACCGTGTCGGTGATCTACGTGCCGCCGGCGGGCGCTGCTGCGGCCATCTGGGAAGCCGTGGAAGCGGACCTGGACCTGGCCATCTGCATCACCGAGGGCATCCCCGTCCGCGACATGCTGGAAGTGCGCAACAAGATGAAGGCCAAGGAAGCCGCTGGCGGCAAGCGCACGCTGCTGCTGGGCCCCAACTGCCCCGGCCTGATCACGCCCGATGAAATCAAGATCGGCATCATGCCCGGCCACATCCACAAGAAGGGCCGCGTGGGCGTGGTGTCGCGTTCCGGCACGCTGACCTACGAAGCCGTGGCCCAGCTGACCGAGCTGGGCATCGGCCAGTCGTCGGCCGTGGGCATCGGCGGTGACCCCATCAATGGCCTGAAGCACATCGACGTGATGCGGGCCTTCAACGACGATCCCGACACCGACGCCGTGATCATGATCGGCGAAATCGGCGGCCCCGATGAAGCCGAAGCCGCCCGCTGGTGCAAGGCCAACATGAAGAAGCCCGTGGTCGGCTTCATCGCTGGCGTGACCGCCCCTCCCGGCAAGCGCATGGGCCACGCCGGCGCGCTGATTTCCGGCGGTGCCGACACGGCCGATGCCAAGCTCGCCATCATGGAAGAGTGCGGCTTCACCGTCACGCGCAACCCGTCCGAAATGGGCAAGCTGCTCAAAGCCATGCTTTGATCGACGGCCGACAGCGTGAGGCAATTCACGCTGTCACCCAAATGCATTACAGCCGGCCTCTCGCTGCGAGACGCCGGCTGTATCATTTCCTGCGTTTGAAGACCGCAGGCCGAATCCCTGGTCAGGACCGCTGCCAACGTTTTCCGCCACCACCTTGTTGAATGCGCAGCTCAGGCGTCGCGACGAGGCCCGATGCCAGGGGAGATGCCATGGGAATGACCTACGCCTTTGCCGGCTTGAGCGATGTGGGTCGCTTGCGCCAGAACAACGAAGACAGCGTGCTGTGGGACAGCGCGCTGGGCTTGGCCATCCTGGCCGACGGCATGGGCGGCTACAACGCAGGCGAGGTGGCGAGCCGGATGGCCGTGGAGCACGTGCGCGACGGCCTGCACCGCTGGCAGACACAGACGCCCCGCCCCTATGGCCTGCGGCAGCTCAAACGGGCGCTCGCGACCTGCACCGACGAGGCCAACCGGGCCATTTTCGACGCCGCCCACACCAACCCCAGCTACGCCGGCATGGGCACCACGCTGGTCTGCCTGTCGCTGGCCGAAGAGGGCCGCGTCATCGTCGCCCATGCCGGGGACTCGCGCGCCTACCGGCTGCGCGACGGCGCACTCACCCAGCTCACCCGGGATCACTCGCTGCTGCAAGAGCAGGTGGATGCCGGCCTGCTGACCCCCGAGCAGGTGCACGTCTTCGGCTACCGCAACTTCATCACCCGGGCCCTGGGCGTGGAAGACACCGTGGTACTCGACATCCACGACTTCGACGTGAACCCCGGCGACCTGTACCTGCTGTGCTCGGACGGCTTGACCGACATGGTGGACGACGCCGACATTCAGGCCGTGCTGGCCAGCAGCGGCGACCTGCCCGGCAAAGCCCGAACGCTGGTGGAATGGGCCAATCGGAATGGGGGCCGTGACAATGTAACGGTCTTGCTGACTGAGGTGCAGACGCCATGAGCCAGGGCACCGCGTCACTGCCACAATCCCTTCACTTACACGTTGATACGACAAAAGTGGAGGGGGAAAGTTTGTGCCATTTAACTGAAATCGGACCGAGCAAGGGGGGTGTCTGTGCCCAAAATCGTTGTTTTGATTGATGGCGTCACCATCAAAGAGATGCAGCTGACCAAGGACCGCACCACCGTCGGGCGGCGGCCTTACAACGACGTCGTCATCGACAACCTCGCCGTCAGCGGGGAGCATGCGGTGTTCCGACTCGCCTCCGGCATCGTGTCGGTGGAAGACCTGGGCAGCACCAACGGGGTGTATGTCAACGGCCAGGCCGTGACCAGCAGCGTGCTGCGAGACAGCGACGTCGTCGAGATCGGCCGCTACCAGGTTCGCCTCATCGACGACGCCAACCCCGCCGGTGACAAACCCTTCACGCGCTACCCGGCGTCGGAGTCCGGGGTCGAGCAGCAAAACGCCTTGCTGCGGGTGCTCACCGGGGCTTCGGCCGGCCGCGAAATGCCACTAACCAAGGTGGTGTCGACCTTCGGCAAGCCGGGTGTGGTGGTGGGTTCCATCACCCGCAGCCGACGCGGCTGGGAGCTGACCCACGTCGAAGGCAAGCCACGCTGCACCGTGAATGGCGTGCCCCTGGAGCCGGACGGCGTGCTGCTCAAGCAGGGCGACACCATCGGTCTGGCCGGCATCAAACTCGAATTTGTGCTCACCTGATGCACAAGGGGCCGCGCCCCCGAAAGCCAGCCGCCACGCTGGCTTTTGTTTGGGCGCTGCACCCTGGTCCTTCACCTCACCTTGTCCTCACCTTGACCGTCTGAACAGGCCTCACCGTGACACGCCGCAACCGCGATCGCCTGCGCATGGTGCTGTGCCTGCTGCCGCTGGCCTTGTTGCTGGCCCATGTCCAGGGATGGCTGCACCTGCCGGCCGTGGATCGCCTGGATGAACGCCTGTATGACATGCGCATGCTGGGCACCATGCCGCACACCCTGGACGAGCGCGTGGTCATCGTGGACGTGGACGAAGCCAGCCTCAGCCGCATCGGGCACTGGCCCTGGAGCCGCAACCGCGTTGCCCAGCTCATCGACGAACTCCTGAACAAGCAACAGGTGCGCGCCATCGGCATCGACATGGTGTTCGCCGAAGCCGACCACAGCTCCGGCCTGGCGCAGCTGCGGCGCCTGCTGAAAAGCGAGCCCTCCGATCGCGACCTCGCCCAATGGCTGGCGGCCATCACCCCCGAGCTGGATTTCGACGGCCAGCTGGCCAATGCCATCCAGCAGCGTCCCGTGGTGCTGGGTTACTACTTCAGCAGCGATGGCGAACCGCGCATCGGCCAATTGCCGGCCCCGGTGTTCAGCCAGTCTGTGTTGCCCACAGCCCCGACGCCGCGCTGGTCTGGCTATGGCGCCAACATCGTGCCCCTGGCCGAAGCCGCGACCGCAGCGGGCTTCTTCAACGCCATCACCGATCCCGACGGCCTGGTGCGCACGGTGCCGCTGCTCGCCCGCTACGAGGGCGGCGTCTACGAATCGCTGGCCCTGGCCACCTACCGCCTGGCCGTCGGCCCCAGCCAGCTGCTGCTCGAACACGCCCCGTCGGGCGCGCTGTCGGCGCTGCGCGTCACCGACCCGCAAGGCCGGGTCTTGAGCCGCCTGCGCACCTCCAACCTGGCCGACGCCTACATCCCGTTCCGCGGCCCAGGCGGGCCCCAGGGCGGCTCGTTCCGTTACGTCTCGGCCGCCAGCCTGCTGCTGGGCGAACTGCCGCCCGGCGAGCTTGCCGGGCGCATCGTGCTCATCGGTTCCACCGCGCCCGGCCTGCAGGACGTGCGCGCCACGCCGGTGGCGGGCACCTACCCCGGTGTCGAAGTCCATGCCAACCTGATTTCGGCCATGCTGGACAGCCGGCTGCCCCAGCAGCCTGACTATGTGCGCGGCTACGAAGTCAGCCTGCTGCTGCTGGTGAGCGGCCTGCTCATCCTGCTGCCGCGCGTGCTGCAGATCAGCAGCTCGGTGGCGCTGCACCTGGGGTTGCCGCTGGCGCTGTTCGTGCTGGATGGCTGGGCCTTCCATGCCCAGGGGCTGATCCTGCCGCTGGCCTCCGCCTTGACGTTGATCGTCTGCCTGACGGTCATCAACCTGCTGTTCGGCTACCTGATGGAAAGCCGCGACCGCCGCCAGCTCATGCGCGTGTTCGGCACCTACGTGCCGCCCGAGCTGGTGCAGGAAATGGTCAAGCGCCCGGACGCCTACAGCATGCAGGCCAGCTCGCGCGAGCTGACCGTGATGTTCTGCGACCTGCAGGACTTCACACGCCTGTCGGAACACCTCGACCCCACCGAAGTCCAGGTCCTGCTCAACAACCTGTTCACCCACCTGACCGAGGTCATCTACGCCCACGGCGGCACCGTCGACAAATACATGGGCGACTGCGTGATGGCCTTCTGGGGCGCACCCATGACCTGCGAAGACCATGCCGACCGCGCCACCCATGCGGCCATGGCCATTCAGGAACGCATCAAGACGCTGAACGCGGCCCGCCGCATCGAGGGCCGCGACCCGCTGCGCATCTGCATCGGCATCAACACCGGCATCATGGCTGTGGGCGACATGGGCTCGAACTGGCGTCGCAGCTACACGGTGATCGGCGACTCAGTCAACCTGGCGTCGCGCCTGGAAGCGCTCACCCGGGTCTACGGGTTCAACATCGTCGTCGGCGAGCGCACCTCGGTGCTGTCGTTCGAGTTCCTGTGGCAGCACATCGACAGGGTGCAGGTCAAGGGCCGCGCCCAGCTGGAAGACATCTACGCCCCGGTCAGCCTCATGACCCGGGCCAGTGCCGAGCTGGTGGCCGAGATCGACGCCTGGAACGAAGCCCTGGCCGCCCACCTGGATGGCGATGACGTCCCCATGCGGACATTTTTACTGGCTGCGCACACCGATTCCGGTCAAAAATTGCTGTACGACACCTTTGCGGCTCGGCTGTCGCTGCCCCGTTCCACTTCAGCCCCTGCGGGCCTCCCATCGTGAACGACACACCTCTTCCCATTCGCGTGCTGGGTTGCTCCGGCGGCATCGTGGCAGGTCAGCACACCACGTCCTTCCTCGTGGACGACGACATCCTGATCGATGCGGGCACCGGGGTGGCGTCGTTGACGCTCGATGACATGCAGCGCATCGACCACGTCTTCCTCTCGCACGCGCACCTCGACCACATCCTGTGCCTGCCCCTGCTGCTCGATGCGGCCGGTGCCCTGCGCCATGCCCCGGTGCAGGTCCATGCGCTGCCCGAAACCCTGGCAGCCCTGCACCGGCATGTGTTCAACAACCAGATCTGGCCCGATTTCAGCGCCCTGCCCCGTGGCCGGCCCTACATGAACCTGGTGCCGCTGAAAACCGGCGAGGTACTGGACATCGGCAACAAACGCGTCGAGGCCCTGCCGGCCCGCCACAGCGTGCCCGCCGTGGGCTATGCGGTCAGCCGCAGCATGCCGGCGCAGCCGGCCCCGTGCTGGGTGTTCAGTGGCGACACGGGGCCCAACCGGGCGTTCTGGGAGCGCGTCAACGCGCTGGACGTGGGCATGCTGGTCATCGAAACCGCCTTCAGCGACGACGAGGCCGAACTGGCCGCCGCCAGCGGCCACATGTCCCCGGCCGTGCTGGCGGAGTCGCTGACCCACATCGCGGCCGACAAGACCTTTCCCATCTACATCAGCCACACCAAACCGGCCGAGGTGAGCAAGATCATGGGCCAGCTCAAGGCCGCCAACCGCAACCTGTCGCGGCCACTCGACGTGCGCTGGCTGGCGACCGGTCAGCTGCTTCACCTGTGAATTTTGAAGCAGTATCTGGGTGTTTCCGTTGTTTTAAAAACGACAACGAGCGGATACTGCCATCCATCTTGCATGACGATGGCATGCGCCTCGGCCAGCCTTCCGCACCCTGCGCACTGAACCCGGCATGCTGGCGTGAGGAGCCTGCAGGTCAGGGCTTGCCCCTCCCCGGCCGTGGGCGTTCGTGCTGGTACAGACCTGAACGAAGCGGGCGCCGCCCCAGCGCCATGCAGCCAAGGTCCGGCCGCGTCGGCCCCGGTCGCGAGGGATGCCACCAAGCCCGCCCGCCGCAGGCCAAGGGCAGCCGGATCAGCCTCCGGCGGCCAGCCGCTCGGCCGCCATCTGGCGCAAGGCCGCGCGCTGCACCTTGGTGCCGTTCGCGCCCTGGGTCACGGGGAATTCGCTCACCACCCAGATGCGGACCGGCAGCTTGAAGGCGGCGAGCCGCGGCCGCAGCTGGTCGCGCAGCGCGACGGCTTCGGGCGCAGCGCCGGCAGCCGGAATCACGAACGCCGCGCAGGCGGGCTTGCCGTCCAGCCGCACCTCCACCACCTGGGCCGAGGCCACGTCGGGCAGGGCCATGAGCTGGCTTTCGATCTCGACCGGGCTGACCAGGAAGCCGCCCAGGCGCATGGCGTCGCCCAGGCGGGCCAGGTACACAAAGCTGCCATCCCCGCGCAGGTAGGCCAGGTCGCCGGTGCGGAAGAAGCCGTCGTCGGTGAAGGCGGCGGCCGTGGCGTCGGGGTCGTTCAGGTAGCCGACGAAGTTGCTGTCGGCCCGGATCTCCAGCTCACCCGCCTCGCCATCGGGCAGCAGCTGGCCGGTGTCCCTGTCCCGCACCCGCAGCTGGATGGCGGTGTCGCCAGCCGGCCGGCCGCCGCCCTTGACCACCTGATCGATGGCCTGGTCCTCGTCCTGCATCGAGAACAGCGCCTGCACCTCGCTGGAGCCATACAGGCCGATGACGGGCAAGCCCTGTTCGCGCGCCGGGATGCCGAAGTCCTCGGCGCTGGACACGAACGAGGCAAAGCCGAACCGGCGCAGCGAGGGCAAGGGCGACGACGATGACGACGCCGGCTGTGTGCCCTCGCCGGGCTGCAGCAGCGCCTCCTGCAGGCGGTGGCCCATGTCGTCGCTGCCGTAGAGGTGGGTGATCTGGTGCCGCTCGATCAGCGCCAGCGCCTCGCGCACCTCGAACACCGCCGTCACCACCAGCTCGGCGCGCGCGTACAAGGCTGCGAACGCGGCGTTGAACCCGAACACGCCGCAGAACGGGATCACCGCCAGCAGGCGGGCGCCCGGCTGGTCGAACGCGTAGGCGCGGGCCACGCGGGCCGTGTGCCGCAGCAGGGTGCGCTGGGTGTGCGTGACCAGCTTGGGCCCCTTGGTCGTGCCTGAGGTGGTGAACAGCATCATGGGCGCATCGGCATCGCTCAGGTCCTCGGCCAGCGGCGCCAGCGATTCGAACGCGCAACGCAGCTGCCGCCGCCCGCCCGGGCCGGTGGCCGGCACCTCGGCCGGGGCGCGCAGCAGGGCCAGGGTGCGCAGGGCCGGCAAGCCGGCCAGGTCGACGCCGGCCAGCACCTGCGCAAAGTCGATGTGGTGGAAGCTGGGCTCGTAAATCAGCATGCACGCGCCCGACTTCTCGAGGATGTAATGCAGTTCGCTGCTGCGGTAGCGCGTGTTCACGGTGACCAGGCAGGCGCCGCGCCGCGCCAGCGCCACCAGCAGCACCAGCCATTCCCAGCGGTTGGCCAGCCACACCGCCACGCGGTCGCCCGGGCCCACGCCCTGCTCGGCCAGCCAGCGCGTGGCGCGCAGCGTCTGCTGCTCGAATTCGGCCCAGTTCATCTCGCGCCCCTGCTCGATCAGCGCCAGCGCATCGGGGTGCTGCTGCGCATGGGCCGCGGTCAGGGCGGCGAACGTGGGCCAGGCCGGCTGGATGTGGGCGGTGGATGGGTGGGTCATGGGAACATCCTGACGAGAAGGGGAAAGCAAGGAACTACGCTCAACGGGGTATGGCCTGCTTGCCGTTTGACATGGAAAGGCAGTGAACGCATACATCATCCAATCGCCATGATGCATGCCGTGTCACGGCCGCGCCTGGCACTGCGCCTGGCTGACACCGAAGCGGCGCTGGCGCCGACGGTGCGCGGCGGACCCGCTGCAGGCCGTGCACCGCCCGCCGCCTTGGGTGGCGCCCGACCACGGCGGCGTGCCGCGACACCCGACCGCCGCACCCCACCGCAGCGACGCGGTGCCATGGCATCAGACCGAAACGGCAGCGACCCGCGTCGCGATCCGGCGCGACCGGCCGGGCGCCGCCCGCGGGTCGCAGGCCTCAGTACAGGGCCATGAGCTTGGCGTTGTCCTGCAACTCGGCCGGCACGGTTTCGTGGATCAGCGCGCCCGACTTCATGACGATGACGCGGTCGGCGATCTTGAGCGCCTCTTTCACGTTCTGCTCGACCAGCAGGATGGACACGCCCGTCTTGAGCTGCATCTCGCGGATGGGCGCCATCAGGTCCTGGAACAGCTTGGGCGCCAGGCCGATGGAGGGCTCGTCCATGAGCAGCACCCGGGGCTGGTTGAGCAGCGCGCGCCCGATGGACACCATCTGCTGCTGACCGCCCGACAGCGAACCCGCGCGCTGCTGCAGGAAGTTGCGCATCGCCGGCAGCGTCTCCAACACCCAGGCCAGCCGCTGCGCGCGCTGCGCCTGCGGCACCTGCGCGGCCCACATGCCCATCTCCAGCGTCTCGCTGACCGAAAGGTTGGGGAACACCCCGCGCCCCTCGGGCACCAGCGACACGCCCGCCGCCGTCAGGCTGCGCGGATCGGCGCTGGCCACGGGCTTGCCGTGCAGGCGGATCTCGCCCGAGGTCGGGCTCATGAGCCCGAACAGCGTCTTGAGCAGCGTGGACTTGCCCGCCCCGTTGTGGCCGATGAGGCACAGCACCTCGCCGGCCCGCAGGTTCATGCTCACGCCGTCCAGCACCGGACGGCCGCCATAGCCCACCACCAGGTTGTGGGCTTCCAGCACCAGGTTGTTCATGCGGTGTCCCCTTGGCTGAAGGCATTGGGGTATGAGGCCACTGCCGTTTCACATGAGACGGCCATGACCCCATACTGCATCATCTGTGTCATGCCGTCTGCTCCCCGAAGTAGATCGCCGCCAGCTTGGGGTCGCTCAGGATGGTCTTGGGATCACCCTCGGCCAGCAGCTTGCCCTGGTCCAGGAAGGCGATGCGGTCGGAGATGCCGACCACGATGTCGAGGTTGTGCTCGATGATGCAGACCGTGATGCCGCTCGCCACGCTGTCGCGCAGCAGGCCCAGAAAGCGCTCGTACGAGCCGCGGTCCAGACCCGACGCGGGCTCGTCCAGCAGCCAGATGCGCGCGTCCGAGGCCAGCACGCGCGCCATGCTGAGGAATTTGCGCTCGGCGTACGACAGGTCGATCGCGCGCTCCTTGGCGCGCGCCGTCAGGCCCACGCGCGCCAGGATCTGCGCCGTGCGCGCCCGTCGCTCGGCCTTGGCCGCCTTGCCGCCGCCTTGCCAGAGCCAGGCCGCGGGCTCCATCACCGTGGTCACGTTGTCTTCCACGCTCATGTGGTCGAACAGGCGCAGGTCCTGGAAGGTGCGCGCAATGCCCAGCCGCGCAATCTGCCAGGGCGAACGGCCCAGCACGGACTGGCCCTGCCAGCGCACCTCGCCGCTTTCGGGCTTGAGGTGGCCGGTGATCTGGTTGAACAGCGTGGTCTTGCCGGCGCCATTGGGGCCGACCAACGTGGTGACGATGCCCGCGCGCAGCTGCAACGAGACGTCGTTGGTCACCCTCAGGCCGCCAAAGGACTTGTTGAGGTGCGCGATGTCGAGCAGCACCTCGCCCGGTGTGCGGGCCTCGGTGGGCATGGTGGATTGGGTTTGCGGTGCGTTCATTTCACCCCCCCGTGTTTGCCGCCCATGATGCCGCCCGGGCGGAAGATCATCAGCAGCACCATGGCCGCGCCATAGATGATCTGCTGGATGGAGCCGACCTCGGTCTGCGGCAGCCCGGGGATGTAGCTGGTCAGGCTGGGGATGAGCATGAGCAGCACCGCGCCCACCAGCGGCCCCCAGATGGTGCCGGTGCCGCCGATGATGACCATGGCCATCACCAGCACCGAGGTGTCCAGCGTGAAGCTCTCCACGTTGACGAAGCTCATGTAGAACGCATAGACCACGCCGGCCGTGGCCGCCAGTGCCGACGAGAACACGACCGAGAGCGTCTTGATCATGGCCACGTTCTTGCCGTAGGCCAGCGCGGCCGATTCGCTGTCGCGGATCGCCTGCAGGTTGCGCCCGAAGCTCGAATGCAGCAGCGTGTTGATGGCCAGCAGGATCAGCACCAGCATGACCACCGACCAGATCAGGAAGGCCGTGGGCGACTCGAAGCTCAGGCCCGGCAGCGAGGCTGGCGGAAAGCCCATCACGCCACCGATGCCGCCGGTCACGCTCTTCCACTCCGAAAACACGGTCACGCCGATGACCTGCAGCCCCAGCGAGGCGGCGACGAAGTATTCGCCGCGCACGCGCAGGGCCGGCAGCGCCAGCGCCAGCCCCACCAGGGCCGAGATGAGCATCGCGGCCGGCAGGATCACCAGCAGCGAGCCCGTGAAATGCAGCGCCACATAGGCCGCCACGTATGAGCCGATGCCGAAGAAGATGGCGTGGGCCAGCGAGAAGATGCCCGCATAGCCCATGATGAAGTTCAGCGTCACCGCCAGCGTGGCGTTGACACAGATGAGGACCAAGAGGTTGATGATGTAACTGGTCATGGCGGCCTCAATTCGTCACAGGGCGGCCGAAGAAGCCGGACGGGCGGAACAGGATGAAGGCGAACAGCACGACGAAGGTCACGGCCTCGCTCCACTGCGGGTCCAGCACCCACAGGGCCAGGCTTTCGGCCACGCCCAGCAGCACGCCGGCACAGGCGGCGCCGCGCAGGCTGCCCACGCCGCCGACGATGGTGGCCGCCAGGCTGATGAGCATGACGTGGTGGCCGATGGCCGGGTTCAGCCCGCCCGTCAGGCCGGTGATGATGGCCGCAGGCACGACGATGAACGAGCCCAGCGCGAACACCAGGGTGGACAGGCGACGCGGGCTCAGGCCGTAGACCTTCACCAGCGCCGGGTTGTCGGCCAGCGCACGCAGCGCGGTGCCGGTGTGCGTGCGCGTGAGGAACAGCTGCAGCGCGCCGAAGAACACCAGGCCGCAGACGATGGCGATGCCGGCGATCGGCGACAGGATCAGGCCGTTCCACTCCACGCCCTTGGACAGCGGCGAATCGATGGACACGAAGGCGCGGCCGAACACCATGCCGATGACGTTCTGCACCACGATGCCGACGCCGAAGGCGGCCACGAACACGGTGAAGAACGAGCCTTCATGGCGCTGGATGGGCGCGTAGACCAGGCGGTCGAGCAGCACGCCGAAGACCACGGCCGCCAGCGCGCACACCAGCGAAGCCGGCACCCAGTGCCAGCCCAGCACGGCGTACATCTCGTAGAACACATAGGCCGCGATCGTCAGCGTGGCGCCATGGGCAAAGTGAAAGATCTTGGTGGAGCCAAAGATCAGCGAAAAGCCCACAGCCGTGAGCGCATAGAGCGCCCCCAGCTGCAGGCCATTGACCAGCAACTGCAAAAACATCGGATCGCTCCTCGCGTCAAGTCTGCGTCAAGCGCCGCGAATGACGCATGGTGTATGCGCATGTCGCCAATGAATGGTCATCGGTGACCGCCTCATACTCCACACCTCATTCACAGCCGCCCGATTCAGTTGGCCTTCACCACCTGCACCTGCTTGCCGCTGGGGCTGCCGTCCACGGTCTTGATCTGCATGGGCGCCATGACGGTGCCGTTGGGCAGGAAGGTCACCTTGCCGCCGACGAAGTCGAAGGTGTTGATCTTCTTGCGCGCCTCGAGCAGGTTGGTGCCGGTGAGGGGCTTGCCCTCTTTCTGCAGCGCAATGGCCAGGTCACCGTAGAGCTTGGTGGCGTTGTAGTAGCTCGCCACGTAGTTGGTGGGCGCCTTGCCGTGCTTTTTCTTGAAGTCGTCCACGAAGCGCTTGGTCAGCGGGTCGGTGGCCGCCAGGTCGATCAGCAGCTCCGAATACAGCGTGCCCTTGGCTTCGGGCAGGGTCTGGATCTCGGGCACCGAGAACGCCGAGTAGCTGACCAGCTGCTCCTTCACGCCGTTGTCGCGCAGCTGCTTGGCGATCTGGAACTGCTGCGCGCCATACGACGCGATGTAGACGGCATCGGCCTTGAGCTCGCGCACCTTGGCCGCGATGCCGCCGAACTGCTGCGAGGTCGGCGGCACCGAGAGCTTGCCCACCAGCGAGCCGCCGGCCTTGGGCAGCTCGCCCTCCAGCTCCTTGACGATGGCCTGGCCGAAGGGGTCGTCCACGTAGATCAGCGCCACCTTCTTGAGGTTCTGCTGCACCAGGTAGGGCACCATGGCGCGCACCTCGTAGTTGACAAGCGGAATCGCGTTCCAGAAGTACTCGCCCAGCTCCGCCAGGTCAGGGCCCACGCCGCCGGCGTTGACCACCACGGTCTTGGTGCGCTGGCCCACGGTCGACACGGCCTTGGACACGCCGGTGAAGCCGGTCAGCACATAGGGCACCTTGTCCACACTGACCAGCTTGTTCATGCCGATCACGCCACGCTGCGGCAGGGCCTGGCTGTCTTCGTAGATGACGCTCATCTTGCCTTTGAGCTTGCCATCCGCGTTGATGTGCTCGGCCGCCAAGTTGGCCCCGCTGGAGAAGAGATCGCCATAGGTCGCGTTCGGGCCGCTCATGGGGAACACCGCCCCCAGCTTCACGTCTTGCGCGAATGCGCCCACCTGCAACGCACACAGCGCCAGCGCGCCGACCATGGCCTTGACCTTGAATGCAACCATCTTGTCTCCTGTGCCGGCATGCTGCGCGCCGGCGATGTTCCACACAACCTGCCCAGGTTGGGCCAACCGGCCCGCCCGCCAAGCAGGCGGCCATGGTCCAGAGGCCCCCAGGGCCTGTCAAGGAGGCGCATGTCCCCTGTTTTGCAGGGGAAAACCCGCGGGCCCACGCGTCCAGGCCAAACCGGCCCGACTGCCGGAGACCCGTCATGGGCGCCAATGACTTCGCCTTGCTGGCCAAGCCCCACGGCGCCTGAATCGCGCACCCTCATGCGGCCGAAGCTGCTTCATTCATGCGCAGTATGGGTCTACTTCCGATCAATCGTGAACGACAAGCCGCCGATACTGCATGGCCTCGGCCAGATGCGGCGGCTCGATGAGCCGGCTGTGTGCCAGATCGGCCACGGTGCGGGCCACGCGCAGGGCGCGGTGCGTGGCGCGGGCGCTCCAGCCCAGGCGGATGGCGGCTTTTTCCAGCAACTGGGCGGCGGCAGGGGTCAGCTGGGCGTGGGTCTGGAGGTCCTGGGCCTGCAGCGCCTGGTTGGGCACGCCCTGGCGCGCCAGGGCCACCTCGCGCGCCGCGGTGCAGCGCGCCCGCACGGCCGTGGTGGACTCGCCCGGGGCCGCATCCAGCAGCACCTGGGGCGCCAGCGCGGGCACCTCCACCTGCAGGTCGATGCGGTCGAGCAGCGGGCCGCTGAGCCGGGCCTGGTAGCGCCGCACCTGATCGGGGGTGCACCGGCAGGCCTGCACGGTGGAGCCGCGGTAGCCGCAGGGACAGGGGTTCATGGCCGCGATGAGTTGGAAACGCGCCGGAAACACGGCGCGCTGGGCCGCGCGGGCGATGGCGATGTGGCCGGTTTCCAGGGGCTCGCGCAGGGCTTCGAGGGCAGACCGCGGAAACTCCGGCAACTCGTCCAGGAACAGCACGCCCTGGTGCGCCAGCGAGATTTCGCCCGGCCGTGGCGGCGAACCCCCGCCCACCAGGGCGACGGCACTGGCCGAGTGATGGGGGCTGAGCGTGGGGCGCACGCACCACCCCTCCAGCGTGAAACGGCCGGCCAGGCTGGCGACGGCCGCCGATTCAAGGGCTTCGTCCACGCTCATGTCGGGCAGCAGGCCGGCAAAGCGATGCGCCAGCATGGACTTGCCCGAACCCGGTGGACCGCTGAGCAGCAGCGAATGCTGGCCCGCGGCCGCGATTTCGAGCGCACGGCGAGCGCCGGCCTGGCCTTTGACGTCGGCCAGGTCCGGCTGGCTGGCGCGGCGCACGGCCGGGGCCTGGTGCGCGATGCGGCGCAGGCCTTGCGCCTCGCGGGTGGCCTGTGCGTCGCCGCGATCCGCCCCGCCCGCAGACCACGCGGGGCCGGGCGTCGCAGCGTCGTCCACGGGATCGGCGGCGCCCACGCCGGCCGGGGCCAGGCTGGCCACCACATCGAGCAGGTGCTCGGCGCCCCACACGGCCAGGCCCGGCACCAGCGCCGCCTCGTGGGCCGACGCCAGCGGCAGCACCAGCGCGAGGCCGGCGCCACCGGCCTGTTCCTGCCGACGCAGGCGCAAGGCCATGGCGAGCGCCCCACGCACGGGCCGCAAGGCGCCCGTCAGCGACAGCTCGCCGGCGAAGGCATGGTCGGCCAGCCGCACCGGGTCGATGGCCCCCGATGCCGCCAGGATGCCGAGCGCGATCGGCAGGTCGAACCGGCCCGAATCCTTGGGCAGGTCGGCGGGGGCCAGGTTGACCGTGATGCGCTTGTTGTGCGGAAACGCCAGGCCGCTGTTCTGCAGGGCGCTGCGCACGCGCTCGCGCGCCTCCTTCACCTCCACGTCGGCCAGGCCCACCAGCGTGAAACTCGGCAAGCCATTGGCCAGGTGCACTTCAACGGTGACTTCAGGCGCCTCCAGCCCCAGCTGGGCATGGCTGCGAACGATGGCCAGGCTCATGGTGTGTTCCCCCTGCGGCACATCTTCGCATGAGGTCGCCGGGCCGAACACGCTTCCGCAGGCAAGCACCAACACAGTGCAAATCGGCCGCCGTTCGGCTCCGAATACAGCAACGCACCATGACGGTGCACGCTAACCATGCACCAGCGTTGCGCAAGGCGCGGCCCGCGCGGCTGCACCATGGCGGGGCCAAGGCCGCGCAACCGCCCCGCCATTGGTAAGCAGTGGTATCAGCCTTTGTCCTTACGCCTTTCAGGCTACTTTCGTGAATACTGATGCCGGAGCGGCCCCTGGCGGCGCCGGCTGAATGCGGGTGGCACGATCCGTGCTTGAGGCCTGGGTGAGCCGCGCCAGCCTGCGGCACATCAAGGAGCCGCTGCATGAAATTCATCTCTGCCGTCATCAAACCCTTCAAGCTCGACGAGGTTCGCGAAGCCTTGTCGCAGCTCGGGGTCAATGGCATCACCGTCACCGAAGTCAAGGGCTTCGGCCGTCAGAAAGGCCACACCGAGCTGTACCGCGGGGCCGAGTACGTGGTCGATTTCCTGCCCAAGATCAAGATCGAAGTCGCCCTGGACGACGAGCTGCTCGACCGCGCCGTCGAAGCCATCGAGTCGGCCGCCCGCACCGGGAAGATCGGCGACGGCAAGATTTTCGTTTTCGAGCTTGAACAGGTCACGCGCATCCGCACCGGTGAAACCGGCGCCAGTGCCATCTGACGCCTGCCACCCCCAGTTTCCCCATTGACTGTCAGACGGAGCAACCGAATGCGACGATACCTCTCACTGTTTGCAATGCTGCTGGCATTGCTGGTGCCCCTTTCTGCCCTCTCGGGCAAGGCCATGGCGGCCGACTTCCCCGAAGCCAGCGTGCTGTTCGAAACCGGCAAGACCGAGCTGTCGGCCGAAGCGAACACGGCCGTCCAGGCCGTGGCCGAGCACCTCAAGGCCGTTGAAGGCGCCGCCGTCCAGCTGTCGGGCTTCACCGACACCTCGGGTGACCCGGCCGCCAATGCCGAGCTGGCCAAGAACCGCGCCATCGCCGTGCGCGACGCGCTGGTGGCAGCCGGTGTGGCCGAAGCCCGCATCGTGCTGCAAAAGCCCGATGCCGTGGCCCAGGCCGGCAACCCCGACGAAGCGCGCGCCGTGCGCATGAGCCTGGCGGCAGCCCCAGCCGCCGCCGAGGCGCCGGCCGCCGAAGCGGCTGCCGCACCGGCCGAGGCCGCGGCGGATGCGCCCAAGCTCGATTCCGGCGACACCGCCTGGATGCTGACCTCGACCATGCTGGTGATCCTGATGGTCATCCCCGGCCTGGCGCTGTTCTACGGTGGCCTGGGCCGCAGCAAGAACATGCTGTCGGTGCTGCTGCAGGTCTTCATGATCTTCTCGGCCATCACGCTGTTGTGGGTCATCTATGGCTACTCGCTGGCCTTCTCGGGCGAAGGCAAGTTCTTCGGTGACTTCAGCAAGGTGTTCCTGAAGGGCATCGCCCCCGACACCCTGTCGCACATGCTGGCCACCATCCCTGAATACGTGTTCGTGTCCTTCCAGTCGACCTTCGCCGCCATCACGGTTGCGCTGATCGTGGGGGCCTTTGCCGAGCGCATGCGCTTCTCGGCCGTGATGATCTTCTCGGTGCTGTGGTTCACCTTCAGCTACGTGCCCATGGCCCACATGGTGTGGGGCGGCGGCATCCTGGCGGCCGACGGCGCGCTGGACTTCGCAGGCGGCACCGTGGTGCACATCAACGCCGGCATGGCCGCCCTGGTGGGCGCCTACATGGTGGGCAAGCGCATCGGCTTCGGCCGCGAAGCGATGGCGCCGCACAGCCTGACGCTGACCATGGTCGGTGCCTCGCTGCTGTGGGTGGGCTGGTTCGGCTTCAACGCCGGCTCGGCCGGTGCGGCCAACGGCGGTGCAGGCCTGGCCTTCGTGAACACCATCGTGGCCACGGGCGCCGCCGCCATCTCCTGGGTCGCGGGTGAATCGCTGCTCAAGGGCAAGGCTTCGATGCTGGGCGCCGTGTCGGGTGCCGTGGGTGGCCTGGTGGTCATCACGCCGGCAGCCGGTTTCGTGGGCCCCATGGGCGCCATCGTGATGGGCCTGATCGGCGGCGTGGCCTGCCTGTGGGGTGTGAACGGCCTCAAGCGCATGCTGAAGGTGGACGACGCCTTCGACGTGTTCGGTGTCCACGGCGTGGGCGGCATCGTCGGTGCCGTGCTGACCGGCGTGTTCGCCTCGCAAGCCCTGGGTGGCACGGGTGGCCTGACGCCCGACACCTTCAACATGGGCAAGCAGGTGTGGATCCAGATCGTGAGCGTGGTGGTCACCATGGTCTGGTCGGGCATCGTGGCCTACATCGCCTTCAAGATCGCGGACGTGGCCGTCGGCCTGCGCGTCTCGGAAGAAGCCGAACGCGAAGGTCTGGACATCTCCTCGCACGGCGAAACGGCGTACGCCCGTTGATGGGCATCAGGCCTCAGGGCCTGATCCCAACGCAAAGCGCCCGGCATGCCGGGCGCTTTTTTCATGTGCAGTATGGGTTGATTATCGTTGTTTTGAAAACGGCAATCAGCCCATACTGCGTTTCAGAGGGTCAGACCGAAATGTGCACGCCGCCATCGATGGCGATGTACTGGCCCGTGATGTAGCCGGCGTCGTCCGACAGCAGGAAGCAGATCATGGGCGTGACCTCGTCGGGCTGGGCCCAGCGGCCCAGCGGAATGCCGGCCAGCATGCCGTCGCGGAACTTGTCGCCGCGGATGGTTTCGGTCATGGGCGTTTCGATGACACCGAAGCACACGGTGTTGCAGCGGATGCCGTAGCGCGCGAATTCGCGCGCCGTGGCCATGGTCATGCCCAGCTGGCCGCTCTTGGCGGCCGAGTAGTTGATCTGGCCGATCGAGCCCTTGAGGCCGGCCACCGACGAGTGGTTGACGATGGCGCCCGGGGTTTTGTCACCGGCCTTGAAGCGCTCGATCATGTGGATGCCCACGGCCTTGGTCCACAGGAAGGCACCTGTCAGGTGGACGTTGAGCACCTGGTTCCACTGGTCGAGCGACATTTTCTCGATCATGGCCGTGCGCGTGATGCCGGCGTTGTTGCACAGGCCGTGCACGGCGCCGAAATGGCTGACGGCCTTTTCGACCGACTCGGCCACGAAATCGGGGTCGGCCACGTCGCCGGCCAGCGACAGCACGCGGTCGCCGTAAGGGGACATGGTTTCGCGCAGCTTGTCGCCGTTGAGGTCGACGGCCACCGCGCGGCCGCCCAATGAAATGATCTTGCCGACCAGCGCGGCGCCGATGCCTTGTGCCGAACCCGTGACGATCACGGTCTTGTTCTCCAGAGAACCCAATCCTTGCATGTGCGTGTCCTGATGATGGTGAGGGTGGATGTCGTTCGACGGGGCCCGAACCGCAGGCCCTGCCGACGCGCCGGCATTGATACCGCCATTCGGGCTCGGCGGGGTGCCTGTGCGGGACAGTGCGGCGCCAGCCGCCTGGCCGAGGACAGCCGGTTGCGGCCCAGGCCAGCGAGCCGGCGTAGTCCTGGATCACGTGGTCTTCAGCGGGGCGATGACCACGCGCTTGGGCGCAAGCGCGGGCGCCGGAATGCGGCTTTTTGCACACCACCGCGCCCCGAGGCATGGCCCCATGGCCCCGAGTCCGCTCGGCCGGGCATGGCGGCCACTACAGTCGCCGCCTCACCCTGCACAGGCCTCTGGCAACGCTTGCTCCGGCCTGTGCCGACGTTCACCGTGCAGACCCCGAGGCCCCCGCATGTCCGACCGCCACCCCATCCCTTCCACACGCCCGCGTGGCCTGAGCCGCCTGTCGGGCTGGTTCGCCCTGGTGGCCGTGTCCGCCGCGTTGACAGCCTGTGGCGGCGGGGGCGATGACGACGCGCCCGCGCCCGCACCCACCCCGGCGCCTTCCCCCGGCCCCAGCCCAGCGCCCACCCCGAGCCCGGCACCGGCGCCCACACCGGCGCCGGCCCCCACGCCCGCCCCGGGTGAGCGCGGCGGCCTGCAGTCGGTCACCCTGGTCAACACGATCTCGGCCGCCCAGGTGCTGGCCGGCCTGCGCGACCCGGACAGCAAACTGGGGCCGGACACCGCGCTGGTGCCGCGCCATGCCGTGAGCAACTACCGCATCACCTACACCACGACCGACAAGAACGGCGTGCGGGTCACGGCCTCGGGCCTCATCAGCGTGCCGGACAAGGCCGCGGGCGCGCCCAGCCCGGTGCTGAGCTACCAGCACGCCACCACCTTCCGCAACGCCGAAGCGCCCAGCCTCAAGGTCGAGGCCGTGGAGGCGCCCATCGTGCTCTCGTCCCTGGGCTACATCGTGGTCTCGGCCGACTACGTCGGCTTCGGCAGCACGCAGGGCCTGGACCACCCCTACCTCACGTCCGCCCCCACCGCCAACGCCGTGGTCGACCTGCTCACCGCCGCGCAGACCTGGCGCCTGCAGCAGGGCGTGGCGGACAACGGCCAGCTGTTCCTGGCCGGCTACTCCGAAGGCGGCTACGCCACCCTGGCCGCGCAGCGCGCCCTGCAGCAAGCGGGCGGCACCCTGAACCAGCAGCTGGTCGCGGCCGTGCCCGGCGCCGGTCCGTACGACGTCAAACTCACGCTGGACGAGCTGCTGCAAGGCCTGCCGCGCGGCCTGCAGGCCTTGTTCAAGCCCTCGAACCTGCGCGACGCCCCCGAGTGGGTGCGCAGCGAGATCCGCCGCTTCCTCGTCAACCAGCTGCTGCCGGGCGACGCCGACGTGGCCTACCAGACCCTGTTCATCGACCGCTACCTGGCCGACGACACCGCCGCCCTGGCGGCCGAGCACAGCGTGGACCTGGGCTGGGCGCCGAGCGTCCCGGTCTACCTGTTCCACGGCCGGGACGACCAGACCGTGCCCTACGCCACCTCGGTCCAGGCGCTGCAGAACCTGCAGGCCGCCGGGGCACGCGATGTCAGCCTGACGGACTGCACCACCGGCGAGCGGGACCACCTGAGCTGCGTGCCGGAGTACTTCGAATTCGCCGTGACGCGCCTGGGCCGCCTGGCGCGCGACCTGTAGCCCTCCCGGCGGCCGGCCCTGGTGGCGTCGGCCCCATCTGCCCGGCCGATGACGTTGCGCGGCTGCCTGGCAAGCCGCATTGACGCCGATGCCAGGCAGTATGCAGCCATTGCCGTTTTCAATTGAACGACAAAGGGCGCATACTGGTATTGAACTCAATCAACGCCCCCTGCGCACCTGATCGCGGCCACAGGTCGCCGGTCACCAGCCGCGCCCCGGGCTGCGGCCGCCGGCACAGCGGCCCGCCACGCCAGGACGCTGCGCCTCACAGGCGCTTGGTCACCAGCCGGAAGTCCGGATCACCCGGGTAGGGCTTGACGTCGAAGCCCAGGCTGCGCATCAGCTTGAGCATGGTGTGGTTGTTGGTCAGCACCAGGCCAATGATCTCGGCCAGGCCTTTTTCGCGCGCCGCGTCGGTGATGCTGAGCATCAGGCGCGAGCCCAGGCCCCGGCCCGCGTAGTCGTCGGCCACCAGCAGCGAAAACTCGCAGCTGGTGCGGTCGGGGTTGGTGATGTAGCGCGACACGCCGATGATGCGTTCGCGCTCGAGGATGGCGCCGGTGTCGTCGGCCTGGCGCTCGCGCACCACGGCCACCAGCGCCATTTCGCGGTCGTAATCGATCAGCGTGAAGCGCGACAGCATCGAGGGCGGCAGCTCGCTCATGGCCGAGGCAAAGCGGAAGTAGCGGCTCTCCGACGACAGGCCGCGCGTCAGCTCCTGCAGCATCTGGGCATCGTCGGGGTGCACCGGCCGGATGGTGTACTCGCCGCCCCCGCGCAGCGGCAGGCGCTGCTCGAACTGCGCCGGGTACGGGAGGATGGCCAGGTGGTTGTAGGGCCGGCTCGACACCGCCGCGTTGCTCACCACGATGCGCGCGTCCACCGCCACCACGCCCTGCTCGTCGGCGATCAGCGGGTTGATGTCCATCTCGCGCAGCTGCGGCAGCTCGCACACCATCTCGGACACGCGCAGCAGCACGTGCTCGATCGCGGTCTGGTCCACCGCTTCCGAGCCGCGCCACTCACCCAGGGTACTGGACACGCGCGACCGCTCGATCAAGCGCCGGGCGAGGTACTGGTTCAACGGCGGCAGCTCCATGGCGCGATCGTCCATCAGCTCGATCATCACGCCGCCGGCGCCAAAGGCGATCACCGGCCCGAAGGGCGGCTCGCTGACCAGGCCGATGTACAGCTCGCGGCCGCGGCGCTTGCGCGCCATGGCCTGCACCGTGATGCCGTTGAGGTGGGCGTCGGGCCGGTTGCGCTGCACCGCCTGCATGATGGCCTCGTAGGCATCGCGCACCGCGGTGGCGCTGGCCAGGTTGAGCACCACGCCGCCCACGTCGCTCTTGTGCGCGATGTCGGGCGAATCGACCTTGAGCGCCACCGGGAAGCCCAGCTGCGTGGCCATCATCATGGCCTCGTTGGGGCTGCGCGTGAGCACGGTCTGCGTGACCGGGATGTGGAAGGCCGACAGCAGGGCCTTGGACTCCATCTCGGTCAGCAGCGTGCGCCGCTCCGACAGCACGCCTTCGATCAGCAGCCGAGCGCCCTCCACATCGGGCTTGGCCATCTCGGTCAGCGGCGGCGGCGTTTGCTGCAGCAGCAGCTGGTTCTGGTAGTACGACGCGATGTTGCCGAAGGCCCCCACGGCGGCCTCGGGCGTGCGAAAGCTGGGGATGCGCGCGCGCGCCAGCACCTCGCGCGATTCGCCCACCGAGGCGTCGCCCATCCAGCAGACGATGAGCGGCTTGTGCACCAGCGGCTTGCAGTCGGCCACGGCCTGGGCCATGGCCTTGGCGTCCTGGCCCGGCTTGGGCGCGCAGATGACCAGCACACCGTCGAGCTGACGGTCGGCCAGCGCCTGGGTCAGCGCCAGCTTGTAGTGCTCGGCCTGCGCGTCTTCGGACAGGTCGACCAGGCCGCTGAGGTCGGCCTTGGGCGGCAGCTGCGGCAGCAGCTCGGCCTGGGCCGACTCGCTGAGCACACCCAGCTGCAGGCCCAGCTCGCTCACCCAGTCCGCCGCCAGCACGCCGGGGCCGCCGCCGTTGCTGATCAGCCCCAGGCGCTTGCCCGTGGGCCGGTAGCGCGAGGCCAGGCATTTGGCGGCCGAAAACAGCTGCACAAAGGACTGCACACGCACCGCGCCGGCGCGGCGCAGCGCGGCGTCGAACACGTCGTCGCTGCCGACGATGGTGGCGGAGTGCGTGAGCGCCACGCGGTTGCCGGCCTCTTTGCGGCCGGCCTTGAGCACAACCACGGGCTTGGCGTGCGCGGCCGCGCGCAGGGCGCTCATGAAGCGGCGCGCGTTGGTGATGCCTTCCAGGTACAGCACGATGGAATGCGTGTCCCGGTCCGAGGCCAGGAAGTCCAGCACATCGGCCACGTCGAGCAGCGTGTGCGGCCCCAGCGACACCACGCTGGAAAAGCCCACGCCGTTGTTGCCCGACCAATCGAGGATGGAGGACGTGAGCGAGCCCGACTGCGACACCAGCGCCAGCGGGCCGGACTGCGCCATGTCGCCCACCACACAGGCGTTCAGGCCCTGCTGCGGGCGCTGGAACCCGCGCGTGTTCGGCCCCAGCAGGTACATCTCGTGCCGCAGCGCCACCTCGCGCAGCTGGGCCGCCTGGGTCGCATCCATGTCGCTGGACAGCACCAGCGCGGCCTGGCATTCGATGCGGCCGGCGATCTCCAGGGCCGACAAGGCCTCATCGAACGGCAGCGCGATGATGGCCAGGTCGGCCCGCGAGCGCGCCAGGTCGGCCAGGCTGCCCGCGGTGTGGGCGATGTCCAGGTACTGCACGTGGCCGTCGAACGGCGAGGCCTGCAACATGGCGCACAGGCGCTCGCCATCGGGCGTGGTGGCCGGCTCGCCCCCCGTCGCCGAGGCCGGGCCCGGCCCCGCGAACACCACGATGGAGCGGGGGTTGAACAACGGGGTCAGGTAGTGCTTGTCCATGGTGCGCCAGGGCCCGCGCCAGTCGATGCGCACGGCAGGTTTTCAACAGCCCCGGAGTATGGCGGCTGTGCCTGCGTTTGGATAGCGGCGCCGGCCGACACCCACCGCCAGCCCCGCCGCCCGCGCCACAGGCTGCCGATACACTGGCCCGTTGCCGCCCCTGCCGGCAGCCCGCGGGCCCGACAGGCCAGCACATCACCCAGAGACCGCCATGCGAACACTTGCCACCGCCACCTTGTTGCAGGGCCCGCAGCGCTTGCGCGTGTGCGTCGTGCGCCTGGTGGCCCTGAAGGACGACGCCGCGCCCGAGGCACGCGAGTTCGTCGTCAGCCGCTCGTTGACGGAGCTGGCCCCGCCTGCCGCGGCCGACGCCGGCACCGTGCGCGCCAGCAGCGAATCGACCTTGACGCCGCTGCCGCTCACCCTGGCCGGTGCCACCGACAAAGCCGTGGATTTCGTGCGCCACCGCGTGGCCATGGGCGATGCGCTGAGTGCGCAAAGCGGCTTCGCCGCCTTGGTCGACCTGTGCGCCGACGAGGGTATGAGCCATTTTCCGATTCAACCACCATCGAAATCGGCCGATACTGACCTTGCATCTAACGCCACGCTGCAAGACCCTGCGGTGGCGCCGCCGGCCGCTGGCCCCGAGACCATCGGCCTGGACGGCGCCCCGGCTTCGGCTGCGCTGCCGGCCGCCCCACCCTCACCCGACCGGCCCGACACGCCAGCGGCGCGCGGCGCAGGCTCGCCCACATCCGACGCGGCCCCGGCCGCGGGCGACGCCAACCCGGCGCGCTGGCACTTTCCGCTGGCGCCGCAGTGGCTGGCCCAGCGCAAGCCCCCGCGCGGCGAGGCCGAGGCCGTGGCCACCCTGGTCGCGCAGTTCGCGCCGGGCCCTTGGGCCGCGTTGCCGGCCAAGCAACAGGCACGCCGGGTCTGGCGGGTGGCCGAGCGCTTCGACGCCGCGCGGCGCGACCAGGCCGCGCAGCAGCGCCTGTACCGGCTGGTGCCGCAGCTGGTGAGCCTGCTCGAAAGCGGCGATGACCTGCTCGACTACACCCTGGCCTGGGCCCTGGCGCGCCTGCAAGACCCCGGCGCGGCGCAGGCCCTGGCCGCGCTGGCCCAGCACGGCCGCAGTGAGGCCACGCGGGGTGTGGCCGCCTACGCCCGCCACCTGCTGCTGGTGCGCGCCGGCACGCCCGACGAGGCGCGCGCGGCCCTGGCGCCGCTGGTCAGCGTGCGCGGGGCCCTGCTGCAGCACCTGGCCACGCTGGCCAGCCCTGCCGTCAGCCAGGCGCAACGGCACACCGCCCGCAACGACACGCAGCGCAACGCCGTTCGCGAAGCCGTCGCCAGCCTGGGGCACGCGCAGGCCCTGGCGCTGATCGACCCCACCGTGCACGCCGCCCTGGGCGAGGCCCTGGCCAGTGCGCACTGGACCCCCGAGCTGTTCGCCGCCGTGCGCCAGGTCTACCAGCGCGCCGAGTTGGCCCAGGACTGGGCGCTGCTGGCCGTGTTGCACGCGCGCCTGGAACGCGACCGCGCCATGCCCCAGCCCGACCGCCACCCCAGCGCCTACCGCGATCCCCGAACCGGGCTGTACCAGACCCGCTGGGCGCGTGGCCATGACCATGTGCGCGGGTACTCGACCGTGGCCCGCGATTACTTCTGCACCCGCACCCTGCGCACCCTGCGCCGCCTGGCCGAGGTCGGTCACAGCGAAGCGCCGCAGCTGGCCGTGGCCCTGCTGCTGGCCCTGCCCAGCGATGCCCCGGCCAGCGACGCGCGCTTTCGCGACTCGGTGTATGCCCAGGCCCACCGCTGGTCGGTGGCCGGGCTGCTGCTGCTGGACGCCCACCCCGAGTGGCGCACCCACAACCACCGCTTGCGCCTGGGCAACCACGGCTACCCCAACCTGCGCGAAGACGCCCTGCCCGAGCAACGCCTGGACGGCCTTCAGCCCCTGTGGGACGCCAACCCCCAGGCCGTGCTGCAGCTGCTGCGCACCAGCGGCAACCGGCTGGTGCAGTGGGTGATGGCGCGCGCCCTGCGCGACCAGCGCGATTGGCTGGCCGTGCTGCCGCCCGCGCCCATCGGCGAGCTGCTGGCCAGCCGCTTTGCCCTCACGGCCGAGCTGGGGCTGGACGTGGTTCAGGCCCACCTGGCGCGGGCCCGCGATGCCACCGAACGCCTGCGCTGGTGGCGCGCCCTCGCCCGCAGCGCCCACCCGCGTGCGGCCCAGGTGCTGGCCCAGGACCTGGCGCCGCACCTGGCCGCCCTGCCCCAGGCCCCCGACCTGCTGGCTGCGCTGCTGTACTCGCCCAGCGCCAGCAACCGCGCCCTGGGGTATTCGGTGATGCCGATGAATTTTTCATCGGCGGGGCTCGATACTGCCCCGCTGATGAACGAGGTGCTGGCCCTGCTGCCATCCCTCGATGACGAGCACGCCGATGCCCAGGCCATCGCCCACGGCCTGCAGCAGTGGCTGGCGGGCGCCTGGGCCGGCTGTGCGCCGCAGGTCGCCCCCGCGCCGCTGCTGGCCCTGCTGGCCGACCCCGCCCTGCCCGTGGTGCAGGTGGCCAGCACCTGGGTGGCGCTGCACCCCCAGGCGCTGGCGCACCTGCCCGCCAGCCACCTGCAGGCGCTGCTTGGCTCGCCCGAGCTGGCGCGGCGCGTGTGCGGCATGCGCCTGCTGGCCAGCCTGCCGATGACGGCCCTGCGCGAGCAGGCCGAGCTGCTGTTCGAGGGCAGCCAGTCCCCCAGCGCCGACATGCGCGGCGCGGTGCGCAACGCCATCGAGCGGCTGGCCGCAGACCCCCAGGGCCACGCCGCCTGCGCGTGGCTGGCCCAGCGCCTGCATGCCAGCCTGTTCCGCAGCGAGCCGGCCGAGGGCGTGCACGCCGACACGCTGGCCCTGCTGCTGCCGCAGCCGGCACCGGCGGGCAGGGCCTCGCCGTCGTCCGCGGGCGGGCCAAACCGCCCGCCTTCGCCCCCCGGCCTGGCAGACCCCGCTGGCGGGCCCGCGCCGCTTGCCGCCTTTGCCCCGGGTTTGGACGCCGACAGCGTCTGGCGCGCGCTGCAGGCCCAAGCCGCCGGCGCCCAGCGGTACGGTGCGCTGGCGTTGAGCCAGATGGGCTCAGACCCCTATACCCTGCGGCAATGGGCCACGCTGGGGCGCCATGCCGACGTGGACGTGCGCGCCCGCGCCCGGGCCCGCATCGACGCCCTGCTCTCGCCCCTGAGCGCCACCACGCCCGAGCAGGCCGATGCGCTGCTGCCCCTGGCCGACAGCCTGTTCGACGACAGCCAGGCCTACGCCCGCCAGTTGCTGGGCGAGCGCCTGCCCGACAGCGCCCTCAGCCCCGAGCTGCTGATCCGCTGGGTGGACCACCCGCGCGACTGGGTGCAGGCCCTGGGCCGGCAGCGGCTGATGCGCCACATGGGCGCCGCCGAGGCCAGCCTGTGCCTGACGCGCCTGGCCCAGCACCCCAGCGTCGGCGTGCAGCAGTTCGTCACGCAATGGCTGCTGGCCCTGCCCGACGAGCCCGCGCCCCAGCGCGCGGCGCGGCTGGCCCAGCTCCAGCCCTACTTCCTCAGCGTGCTGTCGCAGGTGCACCGCGGCCGCGTCAGCAAGACGCGCGTGCAGGCCTTTTTACGCCAGCAGATCGAGGCACCCGAAACCGCCGCCGTGGTGGCCGAGGTCTATGCCCGCCAGGTGGTGGGCGCGGGCCGGCTCGACCAGCCGCAGTACATGGCGGGCCTGCGCGACATCGCCGCGCGCCACCCGCAGCTGCCGCTGCCCTGCCTGCAGTGGCAGCCCCCACCCGCACGCGCGCCACGCACCCAGGCCGCTGA
This sequence comes from Comamonas serinivorans, assembly GCF_002158865.1. Taxonomy (NCBI): domain Bacteria; kingdom Pseudomonadati; phylum Pseudomonadota; class Betaproteobacteria; order Burkholderiales; family Comamonadaceae; genus Comamonas; species Comamonas serinivorans. The sequence goes on from NZ_CP021455.1 coordinate 97,148, forward strand.
CCGCCTCGGCCAGGCGTGACCGGAGAGCCCGATGGAATTCCGATACCAGTACCACGGCACCACCCAGGTCAGCGACGGCAGCCAGTCACAGGCCTTTTCGTTCGCCCCCGACCTGCTGCGCCCCCAGGTGGCGTTCGACGGGTTGTTGCGGCGCGACACCGGCGTGCACTGGCCCGTGCGCGAGGCCCTGTCGGCCCTGCACGACGTGGTCGTGAGCGACCTGCGCGTGCGCGGCCGTGACCGCACGGCCTACCGCGCCTGGCTGGCCGACAACGAACAGCACCTGCTGGCGCGCTTCATGCAGCGCGGCACCAGCGTCCGGGCCCGGCTGGACGACGTGCAGCGCGAGCTGCAAGCCGTGCGGGCGCAGAAAAGCCGCGTCCTCGATCCCTTCTACCGCGCCCGCGCCAAGTACTTTAGCTGGCTCTACATGGCCAACCGCGACGCCTGGTTCGTGCTCGACCCGGTCATCACCGTGCACCCCGAGCGCGTGCTGTTCGAGGCCTTCAGCCAGGACGAGTCGAGCTACTGCGCGGTCAGCATCTCGCACAACGCCTTCACGCGCACGGGCGAGGTGGCCTGCGGCACGACCAACATCGACTACTCGGTCAGCCTGTACGACGAGTTCCAGAAAATCCGCGACTACCGCGACACGCGCATCGCCATCGACCCCGCCGGCTTTGCCGTGCAGGCCGCCGGCGACCCCGAGCGGCGCGAGGACAAGATCGACCTGCCCGAATCCTGGCTGGCCGGCTTCCTGCAGGTCTCCAGCGCCAGCGCCCTGCCCGCCACCGTGCTCGAGCTGCACCCCATGGACCTGCACAGTGTGCTCAGCGTGCTGCGGCAGCAGCGCGAAACGGCCGGGCCCCGCGCCTTGCGCATCGAGCTCGCGCCCCGTGCCGCGCCCACGCTGGTCTTCGAGCCCTGGAACCTGCGCCTGCCCACGCGGCGCAGCCAACTCGTCGGCCCGGCCCTCACCGAGCCACAGACCATCCGCCTGTGGGGCCGACGCCGCCTGCTGACGCTGGAGCGCCTCATCGCCGTGGCGCAGCGCGTGCGCGTGCACCTGCTGGGCACCGGCATGCCCAGCTTCTGGGTGATCGAGCTGGGCGAGGTCACGGTCACGCTGGGCCTGTCCGGCTGGACCAGCAACGACTGGGCCAGCGCCGCCAAGTTCGCGCTGCTGACGCCGCGCCAGGCCCTGCCGCCCGCGGCGCTGAACGCCGTGGCGCAGGCCTTGCAGGCGCGCTGGATGGCGAGCGTGGACGAGCTGGCCGCCGCCACGCAGCTGGGCGCGGGCGAGGTGCGCGCCGCCCTCACGGCCTGGGCCCAGGCCGGGCGCGCCGTGTACGACCTGCCCCAGGGCCGCTGGGCCTGGCGCGAGCTGCTGCGCGAGCCGCTGACGCCCGGTCAGCTGCGCCTGGTCAGCCCCGAGGACGACGAGGCCGTGGCCCTGGTCGCCAGCGGCGGCGTGCAGGTGCACCGCATCGACTTCGCCCAGGGCTTTGCCCGTGTGGCTGGCCAGGTGCCGACCGACCGGCGCACGCACGACACGGTGCTGGAGCTGTCGGCCGACGACGTGCTGACCGACGCGCGCTGCGACTGCAACCACCGCCAGCAGCACGGCCTGCGACGCGGCCCCTGCGTGCACATGCTGGCGCTGCGCCTGGTGGCACAAGCCCCGCTGGATCAGGCCCGCGCCCAGGCGGCGACGGCCAGCGCGGCGGCCAGCGCCACGCCCGTGACCGGAGCCGACGCATGATGCCCATCACCCCCTGTATGACCCTGCTGTCGATCACCTTCAAACGCCTTTGCCACCATACCCACATGGCGAAGACACAGGGCCTTGCATCACGGCCTGGCTGCGCTGGCAGCCCGGAGCGCGCGTCACGTCCCGGCATAACGCCATCGGCGAACCCCTGGGCGAACCCTTTGACGAACCCGTTGCCCAGCCTTGGGACAGCCCCGGTTTCGCCTGAACATGCACTACACTGCCGCTTCGTGCAACGCGCAGGCTCTTGCAACCCGGACGGTGTTTCGCCGTCCATGACCTTTGCCGTTTCATGCGCCACGGGGGACCGTTTTCACTGTGCCGAACATTGGCCTGCTGTGCACTTACGAAGAGGCTTGCGACAAGCCAATTGCACAGCAGGCCAAGTTCGGCGTCGAGTGAACAGCCCCCGTCCCGTGAGCCTTGCAGGCTCTTCGACGAGAAGCGCGTTGCACGACCTTTTGGCCGCCTGCACCTCTCTGCACACCCCGTCTGGTAACGGCAGTATGCAGCAGTCTCCGTTCAATTCTGAACGGCCATCAGGTCATACCCCTCCTGAATCGCTTGTCCTGAGTGCCCCGCGCACGCCTTGCGGAGGTGCCACATGAGCGCCCCCCAACCCACCCGCGCCGAACTCCTCGAACGCATCCGCGCGTCCAGCAAGGACGCCGTGGTGCTGGCCGAGATGCAGCGCCTGGGCTTTTGGCCACAGGGCGAAGGCGAACCCCGGCTGGCGGCCGAGCTGATCGAACGCGAGGCCGAACTCAGCCAACAGCTGAACGCCCTGCGCCAGGAAGCCGCGCAGTACGCCGACCCCGAGCAGGCCCTGCGCCGCATGCGGCGCGAACGCATGGCCGCGGCCCGCGCGCAGCGCGAGGCCACGCGCCGCCAGCGCCACGAAGCGCGCCACGAACGCGCGCTGGCCTGGCACGCCGAGCGCGATCGCCACATCGGCTGGCTGGGCGAGGGCGTGTCGGCCGCGCTGCAGCCGGTGGCGCGTTTGCCCGCCGATCCAGCCCCGAGATCGGCCCAGCCGTCTGCCGACCAGGCGGACCCTTCCGCAAATGCCGAACACGCGGCGGAGCCGGCCGGCCAGGCCCGCGCGGCGACGGCTGACCGCGGCGGCGCCGCGCGCGCGTCCACGCCGCGCACCGACCGGCTGGCGCGCCACGACCTGCCGCTGCTGACCGATGCGCCGGCGCTGGCCGACGCCATGGGCATTGGCGTGCGCGAGCTGCGCTTCCTGGCCACGCACCGCGAGGTCTCGCGCAGCACGCATTACCAGCGCTTCACCGTGCCCAAGAAAACCGGCGGCGAGCGGCTGATCTCGGCGCCCATGCCGCGGCTCAAGCGCGCGCAGTACTGGGTGCTGGACAACATCCTGGCCAAGGTGCCGGTGCACGCGGCCGCGCACGGCTTTTTGCCGGGCCACGGCATCGTGGGCAATGCCCGGCCGCATGCCGACCAGGACGTGGTCATCAACCTGGACCTGCAGGACTTCTTCCCCAGCGTCGGCCTGCCGCGCGTCAAGGGCGTGTTCCAGCACCTGGGCTACGGCGAGGCCGTGGCCACCGTGCTGGCGCTGCTGTGCACCGAGGCCCGGGCCGACACGCTGCGCATCGACGGCGAAACCGTGCACATCGCGGGCCGCGCGCGCGACCGGGTGCTGCCGCAGGGCGCACCCAGCAGCCCGCAGCTGACCAACATCCTGTGCCGGCGCCTGGACCGGCGGCTGGCCGCGCTGGCCGCGACGCTGGGCTTTGCCTACACGCGCTATGCCGATGACCTGAGCTTTTCGGCCTCGGGCGAGGCCGCCGACCGCGTGGGCGAGCTGCTGCGCCGCGCGCGCTGGATCGTGCGCGACGAGGGTTTCACGCCCCATCCCACCAAGCAGGCCGTGATGCGCCGCGGCCGCCAGCAGACGGTGACCGGCCTGGTGGTCAACGGCGCGGCGCCCAGCGTGTCACGCCGCCAGCGCCGCCGCCTGCGTGCCGCCTTGCACCGGGCGCACACCCAGGGCCTGGCGCAGGCGCACTGGCAGCAACAGCCCGTCACGCGCGCCCAGCTCATCGGCTGGGCCCAGTTCGTGCACCAGGTTCAGCCGGCGCAGGCCGGTGCGCTGCTGAGCCAGGCCCAGGCCTTGCTGCCCGCCGCGCACGAGGCCAGCGCCGCCACCGTCAACGCCCTGGCGCAGGCCGCCTCGGCGCGGCCCGCGGGTGGCGGCCGCCTGTCGTTCCGGGCCGCGGCCGCGCAGGGCCAGACGCCGCCGCTGGCCTCGGGCCGCTGGTGGCAGATCGCCCCACGGCCCACGCCGGTGCGCGTGCTGACCGACCAGGAGCGGCGCGAACAGCGCCAGGCCCGCCGCGCCGCCCAGGCCGCGGCGGCCGAGCCCGCGACGACGGCCGCCGGCGTGGGGCCAGCCGGTGCGCGCCCGGGGCAGGGCGGCCGCCGCCTGAGCGACCCGCGCACCGAAGACGCAGGGCGGGCCGGTGTCCCCGCCCCCGATGGCCACGCCCCACAGTCACGCACCCGGCGCCGGCTTGGCACCTACGTGCTGCAGCTGATGGCGGCCTGGGGTTTGGGTAACGTCGTGTTCCACGACCGGCTTTTCACGCAGGTGGCCTTGGTCATGCTGGTGTTCCTGTACCTGATGCGCAGGCAAAGTTGGGCACTGTGGGGCGGCACCATGCTGCTGGCGGCCCTGGTGGCGTGGAGCCTGCGCTTTCTGGGGTGAGCGGCCACCCTGGCGTCGGATCGATGCATTCAAGCAGTATGGGTCAATCACCGTTTCAGCATGAATGGGAACCAGCCATACTGCTCAATCCTGAACATCCGCCTGTTCGAACGGCACGCGACCTGTGCCGTCCCCCGAAGGCGCGCCACGGCGAGCCGTGGCGCCCGCCACGACACGGGGCTGGGTGAGCCGGACATGCGGGCGGCGTCATCCGATGGACGCGCCGCCGGTCACCGCGCGTGTGGCCATGCGATCGTCGCCGTTGTCCGCCGCGCTGCATCGGCGGCTCCAGAACGAGGCCGGCACCGCGGGCCAGCCAAGCGCGCGCCAGACCCAGGGAGCAGAGCAGGGCAGGGCCGCCCTGGACCCCGCGCTCAGACGGCGGTGCTGCGCTGGTACAACTCGCGCAGGTCGCGCTTGAGCACCTTGCCGATCTCGCTGCGCGGCAGGCTGTCGACGACGACCAGGTCGGCCACGCGCTGGGTCTTGCCCACGCGGCCATTCAGCCAGGCCTTGACCTCGGCGCCCAGCTCAGCCGGGTTGCGCGAGGCGTCGCGCGCCACCACGTAGGCCACGGGCGTTTCGCCCCACTCGCGCGAGGGCACGCCGATGACCGAACACTCGCGCACCTCGGGGTGCTGCACCAGCTCGGCCTCGATGTCCTGCGGGTAGATGTTGAAACCACCCGAGATGATCATGTCCTTCTTGCGGTCGCCCAGCACGATGAAGCCGTCTTCGTCGAAGCGGCCCACGTCACCGGTGCGCAGGTAGCGGCGGCCCTGGTCGTCGAACCACTCGATCTCGGCCGACTTCTCGGGCAGGCGGTAGTAGCCGTTCATCATGGCGGCCGAGTGGCCGACGATCTCGCCCAGCTCGCCGGGGGGCAGGGGCTTGCCCTGGTCGTCGATCATCACGACGATGGTGCCCTCACGCGGCTTGCCCACGGTGTGCAGCTTGTGGGGGTAGGTGTGGCACTCCAGCTGGCAGCCCACGCCGCCTTCGGTCATGCCGTAGTACTCGATCAATTTGCCGGGCCAGCGGCGCAGCACCTCGGCCTTGAGGTCGGCCTTGAACGGGGCGCTGGTGCAGAACTTGGTCGTCAGCGTGGACAGGTCGGTCTGGTCGAACTCGGGCGCATCGAGCAGGCGCTGGTACTGGACCGGCACCAGCATGGCGTGCGTCACCTTGTGCTGTTCGACCAGCTTGAGGAACTTGGCCGCGTTGAACTTGGGCATGAGCACCAGGGTGCCACCCATGCTCAGCGTGGGCAGTGCCGCCACCAGCGTGGTGTTGGAGTACATGGGCGTGGCGGCGATGGCGATGGTGTCGCGCGTGTAGCCATTCACGTTGCCGCGGTTGACGTGCTGCCAGCGCATGCCCAGGGACTGGACGATGCCCTTGGGCACGCCCGTCGTGCCGGACGAGTAGATGAGGTTGAAGCCGCGCTGTGGATCGGGCTGCACGGGCTGGGGCAGGGTGCCCACGGGCGTCAGCCAGTCGCTGAAGGGCTTGCCGGCCTCGGCGCGGTCGTCCAGCGCGATGCATTGGCCGGTGTGCCCGGCGGCCGGCCATTGCTGGGCGATGTCGGCGTCGCGGAACAGCAGCTTGGCCTGCGAGTTGTCCAGCATGGCGCCCAGGTGATCGGCCGTGGCCGACGGAGCCAGCGGGGCCACCACCACGCCGGCGCGCAAGGCGCCGAAAAAGGTCTCGACGTAGGCGATGGAGGTGGTGGCGCAGATGGCGATCACGTCGCCGGGCACCAGGCCGTCGCGCTGCAGCGCGGCCGCGATGCGGTTCATTTGGGCATCCAGCTCGCCGTAGCTCAGCCGCTGTTCGCCTTCGATCAAGGCCGTGTGATCGGGGCGCGTCTGCGCGTGACAGGCGATCAGCTCGGGGATGGTGCCGAAAGGCTGCGCGAGGAGGTCATCAAACTGGGACATGGCGAGGGACGTTCAGGGGTTGATCGAGCAGCGCGCACCTGACTGTCCGAGCAATCCGCATGAAACCGCCGGCGGGCCAGGGCGGAACTTACTGCAAGTGGGGTCGATGCCCTGTCTCCAGGCTGATTCCGGTTCGCCAGCCGGCACGCGGCGGCTTCTCGTCGCGCCATGGGCGACCGCCCGCGTGCCGGTCGGCCCGCCCTGCCTGGCGAGCCACGGCAGGCGGTGACGCTGAGGCAAATGCCCATGAAAAACGGTGGACGTGCTGCTACGCTTGCAGGTTCAAGCGGCCGCCCCATGCGGCCTTGTGTGTTCTCGTTCTGGAAAGACAACCATGAAGCAAATGTTGAGCCGTCGCGTGGTGATGAGTTCGGTGGCCTTGGCCTGTGCCGTGCTGATGAGCCCGGTCGCCCTGGCGCAGACCAAGTCGGTGGGCATCACCGCCTACGTCGATCACCCCGCGCTGGATGCCGCCCGCAAGGGCGTGGAGGACGAGCTCAAGGCGCTGGGCTGGGAAAGCGGCAAGAACCTGAAGCTGCAATACCAGAGCGCGCAAGGCAATGCCGCCACCACGGGCCAGATCGCCAAGAAGTTCGTCGGCGACAAGGTGGACGCCATCGTCGCCATCGCCACGCCCAGCGCCCAGGCTGCTGCGGCCGCCACGCGCTCCATCCCGCTGGTCTATGCCGCCGTGACCGACCCCGTGGCCGCCAAGCTCGTCAAGGGCATGGGCCCGTCGGGCACCAACGTGACCGGCGTGTCGGACGCGCTGCCGCTGGCCCCGCAGATCGAGCTGATCAAGAAGATCAAACCCAGCGCCAAGAAGGTGGGCATGGTCTACAGCCCCGGCGAGGTGAACTCGACCATCGTGGTCAAGGAGCTCAAGGCCGAGCTGGCCAAGCACGGCATGACGCTGGTGGAAGCCGCGGCACCGCGCACCGTGGACGTGGGCTCGGCCGCCAAGTCGCTCGTGGGCAAGGTCGACGTGATCTACACCTCGACCGACAACAACGTGGTGTCGACCTACGAGTCCATGGTGGCCGTGGCCCGCGATGCCAAGATTCCGCTGGTGGCCTCGGACCCGGATTCGGTCAAGCGCGGCGCCGTGGCCGCCCTGGGCATGAACTACTACGACATGGGCCGCCAGGCCGGCAAGATCGTCAACCGCATCCTCAAGGGTGAAAAGGTCGGCGCCATCGCCAGCGAAGTGGGCAACAAGACCACCCTGGTGCTGAACGAGACCGCCGCCGGCCAACAGGGCGTGACGCTGAGCGACGCCCTGCGCAAGGAAGCCGAAGAAATCATCAAGTGAGGCGGGGCGGGCCCTGGGCCCGCCGCGCAACCGCACGGCCAGGCCGCAGGCCTGCCATGACACCAGGGGCCGGTGACGCACGTCACCGGCCCCTGGTCGTTGGTGGCGGCCTGTGGCCCGGCATCCCGCATGCGCTGACGGACGCCGTGCGGCCACCACGCTGGGTTCACACCGGGCCACGCGCCGCGAACCCTGGGCGTCGTGTTGCCCCCAGTGGGCACGGTCACGAGCCGGCTGGCCCCAAAAGGCGACGCGGCACGGCCATCCCCGGTGGGTGCATGCGCCGGGTCTCGCGGGTGATGGGAGCGGTGCCCCACCGGACACCACGCGGCGAGCCCGCTCAGCGCAACTGAGTTGGCTCAATCATCATGGGGTATAGGGCTGTTACCGTTTTTTGAAAAAAGGCAATTGGTCCATACCCCACATCTACACCTCACACGCGGGCGATCAGGCCTTCTTCACCGACACGGTGCGCGGCACGGTGTAGGCCAGCAGGCCGTCCAGGCCGTTCTCGACGCCCAGGCCCGATTGCTTGTGACCGGCCATGGGCTTGTTCGGGCCCAGGGTGTGGATCTGGTTGACCCAGACGGTGCCGGTGTTCAGGCGCAGCGCCACGTCCGTCGCGGCCTGCGCATCGCGCCCCCAGACCGAGCCGCCCAGGCCGTATTCGCTGTCGTTGGCGCGCGCCACCACCTCGTCCACCTCGCGAAACTTGAGCAGCGGCAGGATGGGGCCGAAGGGCTCTTCCTTCACCACGCGCGCGCTGTCGGGCGGGTTGTCCACCAGCGTGACGGGGAAGAAGTAGCCCGCGCCCTCGGGGACCTCGCCGCCGCACAGCAGGCGGTGGCCTTGTTGCCGCGTGTCCGCCAGCAGGTCGTTCAGGCGCGCGAACTGGCGCTGGTTCTGCACCGGGCCCAGCTGCACGCCGGGCTGGTCGCCGGGGCCCATGGGCGTCTGCCGCGCCAGCTCGACCAACTTGGCGGCCAGGCGGTCGTAGATGGACTCGTGGATGTAGAGGCGTTTGATGGCCAGGCAGAACTGCGCGTTGTTCGAGAACGCGCCCCAGAACAGCTTGGGCGCGACCTCGTCCACGTCCACATCGGGCAACACGATGGCCGCGTCGTTGCCGCCCAGCTCCAGCGTCAGGCGCTTGAGGTTGACCGAGGCCGATTCCATGACCTTGCGGCCAGTCTGGGTGGAGCCGGTGAAGCTGACCTTGTCGATGCCGGGGTGGGACGAGATCAGCGGCCCCAGCGCGTCGGTGCCGCTGATCACGTTGAGCACGCCGGGCGGCAACACGCCTTGCAGCAGCTCACCGAGCTTGAGCGTGGTCAGCGGCGTGAACGGCGACGGCTTGAGCACCAGGGTGTTGCCGGTGACCAGCGCGGGCGCCACCTTCCACAGCGCCAGCACCACAGGAAAGTTCCAGGGCACGATGCCGCCCACCACGCCCAGCGGCACGTGCAGCACCTTGACCACCTCCGTGCCGAGGTCGGTCTCCTCAACCGGCACGTCCATTTGGGCCATGGCCTGGCACCAGTAGGCCGCGCGCTGCACCTCCTGCTTGGCCTGGTCCAGCGGCTTGCCCTGCTCCTGCATCAGCAGCGGCGCCAGCACGTCCACCTGGGCCAGCAGGGTCTGGCCGATCTGGGCCACGCAGCGCTGGCGCTCGGCCAGCGGCGTGGCGGCCCAGGCCGGAAACGCGCGCCGCGCGCTGGCCACGGCCTGGTCCAGCTCGGCCGCGCTGGCGTCCGGGGCGTCGGCGATGACCTGTCCGGTCGCGGGGTTGATGACGGGGAAGCGGGCTTCACCGGGCGTGGACTGCCCGTCGATGGTCATGGAGAACGAGGGATGTGACATGGTTGGCTTGCAGGGGGATCACAGGTCGAGCACCAGCATCGGTGTGCGGGCGCGCGAACAACAGGGGGTGAATTGCTGGCCGCTGGCGTGTTCCTCGTCGGTGAGGAAGACGTCGCGGTGCTCGGGCTCGCCCTCCAGCACGCGTGTCACGCAGCTGCCGCAGGTGCCTTCCTCGCACGAGGTGTAGATGTCGATGCCGGCCTCGAGCAGCACCGAGGTGACGGAGCGGTCGGCCGGGATGTGGAACACCTGACCCGAGCGGGCCAGCTTGACCGCGAAGGCCCCATCGCCAGAGGTGTCCACGGCCTGGGCGCTGAAGTACTCGACGTGCACGCGCGACTTGGCGACGCCCGCCTGTTCGGCAGCAGCGCACACCGCGGCGATGAAGCCGGCCGGGCCGCAGACGTAGACCTCGTCGTCCGCCGCGGCGGCCTGGTGCAGCAGCGCCGCCAGCGCCAGCTGCTGGGCCGGCTCGCCATCGTCGAAATGCAGCTGTACGCGGTCGCCGAAGGGCGCCTGCGCCAGCGTGTCCAGAAAGGCCGCCCGGGCCGGGCTGCGCGCGCAGTAGTGCAGGGCGAACGCGGTGCCGGCCGCGTGCAGCGCATGCGCCATGCCCAGCAGCGGCGTGATGCCGATGCCGCCGGCCAGCAGCAAGCTGCGCCGTGCGGGCTGCAGCGGAAAGTGGTTGCGCGGGGCACTGATCTGCAGCTGCGCACCCGGCGTCAGCCGCTCGTGGATGGCGGCCGAGCCGCCGCGCGAGGCCGGGTCGCGCAGCACGCCGATCACGTAGCGGCCGGCGTCAGCGGGCGGGTTGCACAGCGAGTACTGGCGCACCAGGCCAGGCCCGGCGTGCACGTCGATGTGCGCGCCGGCCTCGAAGCGGGGCAGGGCGGCGGCGTCCAGGGCCTGCAGCTCCAGCTCCACGATGTCGTCGGTGTGGGGCGTGCGGCGCACCACCTGCACCGTCAGCGTCTCGGGGGGATTCATGGGGAACTCCTGATCCGGCTCACTGCACCACGCAGCGCAGCGGCAGCGTCTTGGGGCCGCCCACGAACAGCGACGACATCATGCGCATCTCGCCCACCTGCTCGACGCGTTGCAGGCGCGGGATGAGGGCCTCGAACAGCAGGCGCAGCTCGAGCTTGGCCAGGTGCTGGCCCAGGCAGACGTGGGCGCCGAAGCCAAAGGCCAGGTGGCGGTTGGGCTTGCGGTCGATGTTGAACGCGAACGGCTGCTCGAACACCTCCTCGTCGCGGTTGGCTGAGCCGTAGCACAGCATCAGCCAGTCGCCCTGGCGGATGGTGCGGCCGCGGATGTCGGTGTCGGCCATGGCGGTGCGCATGAAGTGGCGCACCGGCGTGGCGATGCGGATGGCCTCGTCGATGAACTGCGGGATCAGGGCCGGGTCGGCCTGGAGGCGCGGCAGCAGCTCGGGGTGCTGCGCCAGCGCCCACATGGCGCACGACGCGGACGAGGACGTGGTGTCGTGGCCCGCGGTGGCGATGATGATGTAGTAGCCCAGGCGCTGCAGGTCGCCCAGCGGCTCGCCGTTGATCGTGCCGCTGGCCAGCAGGCTGGCGACGTCGTTGCGCGGGTTGCGCCGGCGCTCGTCGGTCAGGCGGTCGAAGTAGGCGCGGAAGTCGGCCACGACGGCCAGCATGTTCTGGCCCAGGCCCAGCCCGTTGTCGCTGCCGCCGCTGTCCAAGCCGCGCTTGAGGTCCGGGTCCTGGTTGCCGAAGAACTCCTGGGTCAGGGCCAGCATGCGCGGTTCGTCCTCGGGCGGCACGCCGAGGATGTCCATGATGACGTGCAGCGGGTAGTGCAGGGCCAGGTCGGTGACGAAATCGACCGTCTGGCCGTTGTGGCGCGCGAGCGCGTCCACGTTCTGCCGCGCCAGCGCGCTGATGCGCTCGTTGAGCTTGAGGATGCTGTTCGGCATGAACCACGATTGCGTGAGGCCGCGCAGGGCCTTGTGCTCCTCGCCGTCGACGTGCACCAGGGCCTTGACCGAATGCGGGATGCCGTTCTTGGCGATCAGGTGGTCGATGAAGGCCTGGGGGCGGCAGATGACGGACGACGCGCCGTTGCTGAACAGCGTGTTGTTGCGCGAGATGGCGGTCACGTCGGCGTGCTTGGTCACGGCCCAGAACGGCGCGTAGTCGGGGTGCGTGACGCGGCCCAGGGGGTTGTGGGCCCGCATCCAGGTGTAGGTGTCGTGCAGGCGTTCGACGTCGGCATAGCCTTGGGCGTCGACAAGGAAAGAGGCGATGTGCGCGGGCAGGTCGACATCGGGCGTGGCCACGGCGGTCGTCATGGGGAAGTCTCCAGGTGGGTTTGATTTCTTGAGGTATCAGGCCATTTCCGTTTTGCATTCAACGGCAATGGCTGCATACTGCATCAGGTGATCAAGGCAGCAGCACCGGCTTGATGCACAGGCCCTGCTGTTGCTCGGCCACGGCGCGGTTGATGTCGGCCAGCGGGTAGGTGGTGACCAGGCGGTCGAACGGAAAACGGCCTTGCAGGTACAGCGCCATCAGCTGCGGGATGAAGGTGTCGGGGTCGCTGTCGCCTTCGATGATGCCGCGGTAGGTGAAGCCGCTGCGCATGGCCTCGCGCAGCGTGCCCGGCAGCGCCAGGTCGGCGGCATGGGCCGGCGGCACGCCAACGAAGCCGAACGTGCCTTTGGGCGCCAGCAGCTGCGGCACCCGCTCGATCACGGCCGGGATGCCGCTGGTGTCCAGCATGAAGTCCACGCCCGTGGGCAACACGGCGCGCACGGCCGCCACCCAGTCTGCCTCGGCGCGGGGGTCGATGGCCAGCGTCGCGCCCAGCGACAGGGCCATCTCGCGGCGCGCGGCATTGGGCTCGAGCACCACGACATGGGCGCAGCCCTGGATCACCGCGCCCATGACCGCGCTGAGGCCCACCGCGCCGCCGCCGGTGATCAGCAGGCTGGAGCCGGCCGGGCACTGCAGCGACCGCATGATGGCGCCGGCACCCGTCTGCACGCCGCAGCCCAGTGTGCCCGCAATCTCGAGCGGCACGCCCGGCGCCACCTTCACCACGTTGCGTTCGCTGGCCAGGGCATGGGTGGCAAACGACGATTGCCCGAAGAAGCTGCCCGAGATGCGCTGCCCCCCGGCCACCAGCGATCGGCTGCCATCGGCGCGCAAGCCGGTGAAGTTGAGCTGGCCCATGGCATGGCAATAGGCCGGCTCGTGCGACGCACAGCGGGGGCAGTGGCCACACGAGGTGAAGGTGATGGCCACGGCGTCGCCCGGCTGCACCTTGGTGACCTGCGCGCCCACCTGTTCCACCACGCCAGCGCCCTCGTGGCCCAGCACGGCCGGCAGCGCGATGGGCATCATCCCCTCGGCGGCCACAAGGTCGGTGTGGCACAGCCCTGCGCCCACGATGCGCACCAGCACCTCGTCCGGGCGGGGGGCGTCCAGCTCGACCTCGGCAAGCGTGAACGGGGCATTCGCGGCCGGCGTGATGGCGGCTTGGATCTTCATGGGTCTCCTTTCGGCGCGGCGCGGTTGACCGGCCTGCCTTTGTGTTTTGGAATCAGAACTCGAGTTCTATTTTCAGGTGGCTGCAGCGAGCCCATCAATGCGGGTAAGCCCTAGCTCGATAATGGCGCGTTCAACCTTTGGAGACGCCATCCCATGGCCACCACCACGCCCAGGCGCACCGGCTCAGGCCGGGCGCGCCGGGCTCAGACCGCCGTGAACGCCGCCGGGGACGCCGTGCGGCCCCCCCGCCAACTGCGCAGCGAGGCCACCTTCAGCCGCATGGTGCAGGCGGGTCACGCCTTGATCGAACGCCACGGCAGCTTTGAGCAGGTGGTGGTCAGCGAGGTGATCCGCCTCGCCAAGACCTCGACCGGCGCTTTCTACGGCCGCTTCAAGGACAAGGACGCCTTCATCGAGGCGGTGCTCGCGGTCGCCTACAGCCAGCTGCGCGAGCGGGCCAGTGCGGCGGCCGAACCGCTGGCGCCCGGCACGCCGCTCACCGCGCTGGAGGTGGCCGAGCACATCGTGCGCTACTACGTGCGCCTGTGCCGGGCCAACCTGGGCCTGTTTCAGGCCTCGCTGCGGCATTTCGCGTCGCTGAACCCGGACACCAACCCCATGCGCGGGCTGAACCGGCACAGCTACGCCCTGTTCGTGCCGGCGCTGGCCGCACGGCTGTGCGCGCCCGGTCAGGACCCGGCGCCGGTGGAACGCGAGATCGAGATTGCCTTGCAGATGATGGTGGGCACGCTGGTGTTCACCATGCTGACCAACCCCGGCCCGCTGGCGCTGGACAGCGCCGAGATGGACAGCAAGCTGCTGATGCTGATGCGCCGCGTGTTGGACCTGCACTGACGCGGGCGGCCGAGCCGGTCGGCACCCAGTCCACGCTCGTTGGCGCTGTCTACATTGAACCGCAGTATGTCCAATCACTCGTTTCAGATGAAACGGCGATCAGGCCATACTGCCCTTAAATTCTTCAGCGATGGCCAATCCATCAGGCCAGGGCACGCGTCAGCTCGGCGACGATGGTGGCGGCCGGGGCATCGCGACAGACCGATGCGTTCTGCCCCGCCCACAGCGAGCTGAAGTCGGTGTTGCCCTGCTGCTCGGCCGCCGCCTTCAGCAGGCCCATGGCATTGCCCGCGAACGGAAACGGGGGCGCCAGGTTGCTCAGGTGCTGCGCGTCGCCCAGCTCGCGCATGGCGAAGTTGACGATGCCGCGCGCCGGCCGGCCCGAGAACACGTTGGTCACGCTGGTGTGGCGGGCCGCCTCGCTGTGCAGGGCGGCGCGGTGCAGGGCGCTGGTGCGGGCCTCGTCGGCGCAAAGAAAGGCCGTGCCCACCTGCACGGCCGCCGCGCCCAGCTGCAGGGCCGCAACCACGCCCTCGGCCGTGGCCACGCCGCCCGCCGCGATCACCGGGCAATCGACCGCCGCCACCACCTGCGGCAGCAGGGCGAAGGTGCCGGTCTGCTCGGTCAGCTCATCGCTGAGGAAATGGCCGCGGTGGCCACCGGCTTCCCAGCCCTGGGCGATGACCGCGTCCACCCCGCGTTCGGCCAGCCAGCGCGCCTCGGCCACGGTGGTGGCGCTGGACCAAATCTGCGCCCCGGTCTGCCGCACCTGGTCGACCAGGGCCGCGTCGGGCAGGCCGAAGTGAAAACTCACCACCGTGGGCCGGAACTCGGCCAGCACCTGGGCCTGCGCCGCGCCGAAGGGCTGGCGCGAGGCCTCGCCCGGCACGTGCGCGGTGTCCAGGTTCCAGCGCTCGAAAAAGGGCGCCAGGCGGTCGGTCCAGGCGCGCATCAGCGCCGGGCTGGGCACCGTCTGCGCGTGGGCGAAAAAGTTCACCCCATAGGGCAGGCCGCTGTCCTGCAAGGCGCGTAGCGCGCTGCGCAGGGCCTCCACGCTCAGCATGGCGCCAGGCAAGTTGCCCAGGCCGCCGGCGCGTGACACGGCCAGCGCCAGGGCCTGGTCCTGCACGCCAGCCATGGGCGCCTGGATGAGGGGGAAACGACACGCGAGGCGACGAACGAATTCAGACATGACCACTCCGATGCATCCGCGGCTGGGGACGCCGCTGGCGCAGACTACCATTGACGCCCAGGCCCGGCGGGGCCGTCCGCCCGTTGCGGGCGCCTTGACCCATCTCCGAGCAGTATGAGCCCATACTCGTTCATTACATGACGGCATTCAACCCATACTGCTTGCAACAAGCCATGCCTTTGACCCTGCACACCACGCGGTGTGCGCCCACCCGGGTTCGTCGTCCATGAGCGTGAACGCCCACGGCATGCCCTCGCGCGTGCGCGCCATCGCCGAGATCGGCCGCCTGCTGGGCGACCCCACGGCGGCCGAGGCCGACCAGCGCGCCGCGCTCGAGCTGCTGGTGCAGGACCACGCCGATCTGGACGCCGTCGAAGCCTGGTCGGCGCTGTGGGCGCTGGCGCAGTTGCCGGTGCCTGCGCTGGTTCAGTCGACGGCGCCCTTGCCGGTTGCCGCGCCCGGTCCACGGCCCATTCCTGCCTTGGCACGCGAGGCCGCCGTTGCACCGGATGCATCGGCCACGGCGCCTCCGCCCCCGGTAGGTGGCCCGGCCACGTTGTCAGCCCGCGGTCCCGATTCAGCCGGCTCCACTGCTGAATCCGCGCCCGACCTCGCCGCGCTGGCGCGCGACGCCTTGCTGGCCTGCGGGCCGCAGCTCATGCACAGCAGCGAAGCCGCGCAGCAGTTCCTCGACGTCTACCAGCGCTGGTTCGGCCGCAGCGTGCGCTGTGGGGGCCACGCCGCCCAGCCGGCCTTCCGGCGCATCGAGCGGCTGGCCCTGGACGACGCCGAGCTTGCGGCACGCCTGGCCGGGTTTCGCTGAGCGGGTCGCCGGCCGTAGGTTGCGGGCCACGCGCTGGCCGGCACGTCGGCTTCGGTCCAGCCACACCACGCCGCACTGCCTCGGAGCCCTGGCGAGCAGCCGTGACGCGGGTGGTGGGGGCCTGTCGAGTCCGATGGATTCAACCGCGGTCACGGCGCCATCACAGCAAGACAACGCCGCGTCGCACGGCGTCGCCCAGTCTCAATCCACCGACGCGGGCTTGAACAAGCCCTGGATGGCGGTCAAGGTGCTGGGGTCTTCGATGGTGCTCAGGTCGCCCGGGTCGCGTTGCTCGGCCACGGCTTGCAGGGCGCGGCGCAGCACCTTGCCCGAGCGCGTTTTGGGCAGGCCCCCGACGAAGTGGATCTGCGAGGGCCGCGCCACGGCGCCCAGCTGCTGCTCGACCACCTTGGCGACCTCGCCGCGCAGGGCGTCGCTGGCCTGGCCGGCGTCTTTCAGCGTGACGAAGGCGACGGCGATCTGGCCCTTGAGCTGGTCGGCCACGCCCACCACGGCCGACTCGGCCACGGCGGCGTGGGTGGCGATGCTGGCCTCGATCTCGCGCGTGCCAAAGCGGTGGCCGGCCACGTTGATGACGTCATCGGTGCGGCCCAGGATGAAGTGGTCGCCCGCGGCGTTGCGGATGCCCCAGTCGAAGGTGGAGTAGTAGTGCTTGCCGCCCAGCTCTTGCCAATAGGTCTTGAGGAAGCGCGCGTCGTCGCGCCACACGGTCTGCATGAAGCCCGGGGGCAGAGGGGCTTCGATCATCACCACGCCCTTCTGGTCGGCGCCCTGCAGCACCTCGCCGCTCTGGTCGTCGATGAGGCGGACTTGGTAGCCCACCATGGGCACGCCGGCGCTGCCCAGAGCCGGCGTGCGGCGCTCCACCCCGTTGGCCGTGCCCAGGATGGGCCAGCCCGATTCGGTCTGCCAGTAGTTGTCGACGATGGGGATGCCCAGCGTCTGCTGCAGCCAGGCCGAGGTGGTCTCGTCCAGCGGCTCGCCGGCGACGAACAGCGCGCGCAGGCTGTCGAGCTTGTGCTGTTGGATCGCTTCGGCGCCTTCTTTTTTGAGGATGCGCATGGCCGTGGGCGCGCTGAACATGATGTTGACGCGGTGTTGCTCGACCAGCTGCCACCAGATGCCGGCGTCGGGGCGAATCGGCAGGCCCTCGTAGACCACGGTGGCCATGCCGGCGATCAGCGGCGCGTAGACGATGTAGCTGTGGCCCACCACCCAGCCCACGTCGCTGGTGGTGAACATGGTGTCGCCGGCCGCGCCCAGGTAGATGTGCTTCATGCTGGCGGCCAGGGCCACGGCGTAGCCGCCGGTGTCGCGCTGCACGCCCTTGGGCTTGCCCGTGGTGCCGCTGGTGTACAGGATGTAGCTGGGGTGCTCGGACGCCACCCATTCGCAAGGCACAGACTTGCCCCATTGGGCCTGGCGTTGCTCGGCATAGTCCACATCGCGGCCGGCGGTCATCTCGGGCGCGACCAAGCCGCGATTCACGATGAGCACGTGCGCCGGCTTGTGCGCCGACAGCTCGATGGCCTTGTCGAGCAGCGGCTTGTAGGCCATGGCTTTGCCGCCGCGCGAGCCGGCGTCGGCGCTGACGATGAGCTTGGGCGACGCGTCTTCGATGCGCGTGGCCAGGCTGACGCTGGCAAAGCCGCCGAACACCACCGAATGGATGGCCCCCAGGCGCACAGCAGCCAGCATGGCGAACAGCGCCTCGGGCACCATGGGCATGTAGATCAGCACGCGGTCGCCCTTGGTCACGCCCAGCGCCTGGTAGGTGGCGGCCATGGCCTGCACCTCGTCCAGCAGCTGGGCGTAGGTGTAGGTGCGTTCCTGGTTGACCTCGGTCGAATGCCAGATCAGGGCCGGCTGATCGGGCCGCGTGGCGGCATGGCGGTCGACGGCGTTGTGGCACAGGTTGAGTTCACCGCCGGCGAACCAGGTCTCGAACGGCGAGCGGCTGCCGTCGTGCACCTGGGTGAAGGGCGTGTGCCAGTCGATGGCCTTGGCCTGTTCACCCCAGAAGGCCTTCGGATCGTGGATGGACTGCTCGTGAAGCTCGGCGTAGCGCATGGGCACCTCGGGTGTGATCGTTTGCAGGATGTGGGTCGTCTCGATGATGCATCAGCCCGTGCCGCGGGCAGTCCCCCAAGCTGCAGGCGGGGCACAGCTTCGGCCGCCCGGAGGCATTCCCGGAGGGCAATCAAAACAAGCAGTATGCAGTCATCAACGATGTTGATTCATCGACCATGAACCGATACTGGCTCATCGTGGTGCAAACCGGCCAACAGCCGGTGGCGCATGCAACGCCCGGGTGCGTGGCAATTCGTCACATTCCTTCGGGCAGCGCGCAGGGACGCTCGGCCACCAGCGTCCCGCGGCCAACACCGCCGACACGCTGACCTTCAGGCTGTCGGCCGCGGTCGGGCTGCCCTCAGAAGCGGAACCACACGATCACGCCCGACGTCAGCAGGCAGGCCGCGGCGTTGGCCAGGCTCACGCCGATCGCCTTGTCGATGCGGTGGCCGTTCTGCTCGTACAGCCAGGCCGCCATGGTGGCGTTGGCCCCGACCCAGATCAGCCAAGTCCACAGCGAATGCTGGTGGGAGTCGCGCGTCTGCAGGATGGCGAGGACCGTGGGCGCATAGGCGGCCAGGCGGGCGCCCGTCAGCAGCATGAAGGCCCAGGTCAGCACGCGCAGGTAGGTTTGCCGCCAGGTGGACGGGGGGGTGCTGGCGCAGGTGTCGGGCGCCAGGCTGTCGGCTTGAAGCGGTGTCATGGGAATCCGGCACGCGGGCCGCCGTCACATGCGCTGGGCTTGCAGCAGCCCCGCCAGGCTGACCGGCAGCTGGTCCAGGTTCCACCCCACGGGGCCTGGGCAGGGGCGCGCCGGCGGGGTGGCCGTGCGGCTGGATGGGCTGTCAGACCAGACGGTGCACCCAGTCTGGACGCGCGGCGCATGCCCGCTGGCAGACCGGCGCCTGGCCGGCGCCCAGCCCGCGCATCGACCGCCGTCCGGGCGGCCAGGGCCTCGACATGGGGAGCGGTGATGGGCGTGGTGTCGCATGACGGGTCCTCCTTGGGGCTGCAGAACCCGTCCGCGCCGACTGGGCGGCTTTCAGGCGGGTGCAGCGAAGGCCACACGATAGGCAAGCGCGTGGCTTTTTTCTTGGGCTGGCGCGAAGTGACCTGGGCTTGGGACGAAGCCTCCTCTACACTGTCGTGCATGGATCCAAAGGGGGCCAATGTGATCGAATCAGGCATCACTGCATCGGTTACTCCGATGTATGGCACAAAGTGGTTAAGAAGCCCGGTCATGACCAGCTTGCAGGACCTGCGGGCCTTTCAGGATGAGTTCACGCAATTCCTGTCAGGTGTTCAGGTGGAACCCCTGCACGGCGACACGCTGGAGACCGTGGGCGCCTTGACCGTCCTCGAAGGCATGGTCATCAGCACCGCGCAGACCACGCCCACACGCTGCTTTCACCTGGCGGCGGGCACCGGCTCGGACGACGCCGTGGTGTTCATGGGCGCGCCCGCCGGCAACCTGCAGCTGCAGGCCCAGGGGCAGGAATGGCGCCTGGGTGTGGGCGACGCCATCTTCACCGTGCCGGGGCGGCACCGCGTCGAAACCCATGTACCCACCCAGCTGTGTGGCGTGATGCTGAGCCGCTCGCTGCTGGGTTCCTTGGTCGGCGATGTGGACGCCGGCTTGTGGCGCCCGCTGCGCGCCCACCCGGCCACGGCCTTGCTGACGCAATACGCCTGCCTGCTGCGCGACCAGGACGCCGCCGCGCTGGCCCTGCCCGAGCTGCGCCGCGCCGCCGTGTTGCACATGCATGACCTGGCCGCGCTGCTGATCGGGGCCACGGGCGATGCCGCCCAACTGGCCCGGGGGCGCGGCGTAGCAGCCGCACGGCTGCTGGCCGTGCGCCAGGACATCGCCGCGCACCACGCCGACCCGGGCCTGTCGGTGGCCGACGTGGCGCGGCGCCAGGGTGTGACGCCGCGCCATGTGCAGGCGTTGCTGGAGGAGGCCGGCGAGACCTTCACGGCCCTGGTGCTCGCGCACCGCCTGGCGTCCGCCCACCACCTGCTGACCGACGCCCGCCTGGCTCGGCGCACAGTCAGCGCCATCGCCCTGGACGCGGGTTTTGGCGACCTCTCCTACTTCAACCGCAGCTTCCGGCGCCGCTATGGGATGACGCCCACCGAGGCGCGTGCAGCTGGACGCGACCCAGGTGGCGGCCATCCGCCGCGCCGATGACGGTGGAGGGCGCGGGTGCGGTGACCGTTGAGGCCATCCCGGTCGCGCCCTGTCGTGCGACCCGCGCGATGGGTTGCGGCCACAAACGGATCGGGCGATGCCGGCCGCATCAGCCAGGACCGGCCTTGCGCCGCCCGAGCGCGATGCATGGCTTGGACCGCAGCCGGCTCCGCGTGCTGGCGCGATTCGGCGTCGCCTTGGGCCTGCGGCCAACGCTGCTGCAGGCGACACCCGCAGGCCCAGCCCAGCTAGCGAGCCGGCCTGCCCCGGTGAAGACGCGATGGCGGCATGGCCCGGCCATGCCTATCATCGCTGCACGACCGCCCGTTACTTGCCGCTCATGCACCCTTTCGACACCGTGATCGTCGGCGCCGGCACCGCCGGCAGCCTCCTGGCCAAGCGCCTGAGCCATGAGCGCCAGCATCGCGTGCTGCTCATCGAGGCCGGCCAGCGCGACGATTACGCCTGGATCCACATCCCCGTAGGCTACCTCTACTGCATCGGCAACCCGCGCACCGACTGGCTCTACCAGACCGAGCCCAGTGCCGGCCTCAACGGGCGCCAGCTGCTGTACCCGCGCGGCAAGACCCTGGGCGGCTGTTCGTCCATCAACGGCATGATCTACATGCGCGGCCAGGCCCGCGACTACGACCACTGGGCCGAGCTCCTGGGCGACGAGGCCTGGCGCTGGGACCAGGTGCTGCCCGCCTTCATGGCCCACGAAGACCACTGGCTGGGCGACGCCGGCCAGTCGCCCGATGCCGAGTTCGCGCGCTACCACGGCCATGGCGGCGAATGGCGCGTCGAAAAGCAGCGCCTGCGCTGGGACATCCTCGACGCGTTCGCGCGTGCGGCCGAGCAGGCCGGCATCCCGGCCACGGCCGATTTCAACCGCGGCGACAACGAAGGCGTGGGCTACTTCCAGGTCAACCAGAAGGACGGCTGGCGCTGGAACACCGCCAAGGCCTTTTTGCGCCCGGCCTGCTATGGGCGCCCGAACTTCGAGATGTGGACCGGCGCGCAGGTCGCCAAGCTGCTGGTCGAGCGCGAGGCGGACGGCCGCCTGCGCTGCCACGGCGTGTGCGTGAAGGTCAACGACGAGCTGGTGGAGGTGCAGGCGGGCCAGGTGCTGCTGTGCGCGGGCGCCATCAATTCGCCCCAGCTGCTGCAGCTGTCGGGCATCGGCCCTGGGGCCCTGCTGCAGCGGCATGGCCTGCCCGTGCTGGCCGATCTGCCCGGCGTGGGCAGCAACCTGCAGGACCACCTGCAGATCCGCGCCGTCTACAAGATCAGGAACGCGCCCACGCTGAACGTGCTGGCCTCGTCCATGCTGGGCAAGGCCCGCATCGGGCTGGAGTACCTGTTCAAGCGCAGCGGCCCCATGAGCATGGCGCCCTCGCAGCTGGGC
Organism: Comamonas serinivorans; assembly: GCF_002158865.1. NCBI lineage: Bacteria > Pseudomonadati > Pseudomonadota > Betaproteobacteria > Burkholderiales > Comamonadaceae > Comamonas > Comamonas serinivorans. The sequence continues at coordinate 118,843 of NZ_CP021455.1, forward strand.
GCGTTCACACGCTCGTCGCCCGACCGGCCCTGGCCCAACATCCAGTACCACGTGCAGCCGCTCTCGCTCGATGCCTTCGGCCAGCCGCTGCACGCCTTCCCGGCGTTCACGGCCAGCGTCTGCAACCTCAACCCCACCAGCCGCGGCACCGTGCAGATCACCAGCGCGGACTGGCACCAGGCGCCCGCCATCCAGCCCAACTACCTGTCGACCGCGGAAGACCGCCAGGTCGCCGCCGACAGCCTGCGCGTGACCCGGCGCATCGCGGCGCAGCCGGCCCTCGCCCCCTACGCGCCCGAGGAATGGAAGCCCGGCGCGCAGCACGAATCGGACGCCGACCTGGTGCGCCTCGCGGGCGACATCGCCACCACCATCTTTCACCCCGTGGGCACGACCCGCATGGGGGGCGACGGCGACCCCATGGCCGTGCTGACGCCCCGTTTCGAGGTGCGCGACGGCCGCGGCGGCACCATCGCCGGCCTGCGCGTGGTCGATGCAGGCGCCATGCCCACCATCACCAGCGGCAACACCAACAGCCCCACGCTGATGATGGCCGAGCGCGCCGCCGGCTGGCTGCGGCAAGCGGCCCGCCGCTGACGTCAGCGACGGCCGCGCGAGGTGAGCAGGTGAGCAGGTGAGCAGGTGAGCAGGTGAGCAGGTGAGCAGGTGAGCAGGTGAGCAGGTGAGCAGGTGAGCAACAGTATCCACCACCTTCCGTTTTCCATGCAACGAGAGAGCAGCCATACTGCCTGCCTTCTCCATCACCCCTTTTGGACACATCGACCAGCCGTCCCGTCCCTGCGCATGGCACAGGCCAGGTGGCGCACAGCGCCTCGCTCAGCGCAGGCAGGCACCCCAGCTGAACGGTGCCAGCAGGCCACGGCCCGGCCCGACAGCGAGACCGCGCGCCACCCCACCAAACCCGGTCACGCGGTTTCAGGGCGAAGCCGACACAGGCGCGCCAGCCTGCCGGACCTGGGTGACGCCACAGGCCAGGCCAGCGCCTGCCGCGTACTCGACCTCGATCTGGAGGGCGTCGCCCGGCGACTCCGCCCCGCCATGCCATCATCGCCGGCATGTCCGCCCCTGCCTTCATGCCCCCGCCCGCCCCCCTGCCGCGCGTGCTGTTCGTGTGCACCGGCAACATCTGCCGCTCGCCCACGGCCCATGCGCTGCTGGCGCACAAGGCCCGCCAACGCGGCTGGCCCATGACCGTGGACAGCGCCGCCGTCTCGAACGAGGAAGCCGGTCGCCCCATGGACGCGCGCAGCGCCCGCGAGCTGACACGGCGCGGCTACCCGCCACTCACCCATCGCGCCCGCCAGGTGGTGGCGGCAGATTTTTCGCGCTTTGACCTCGTCATCGGCATGACCCAGGCCCATGTGCACGCCCTGCAGCGCCAGCGCGAGCGGGCCCGGCACAGCGCCCCCGGCGCCGAGCTGGCCACGGTGCGGCGCATGCTGGACGTGCTGCCCGGCCCCTTGCATGGCCAGGACGTGCCCGACCCCTGGTATGGCGGCGAGGCCGATTTCATCCACGCCTTCGACCTCATCGACCAGGCCGTGGAGGCCTGGCTGGCCGACTGGGCCAGGCCGACGCCCGCCGACCTGGCGGAACGGCCGCGGGCGGACGCCTGACGCCGCCGTTACCCTCGGCCCAGCCCGGCGCGCATGCGGGTGCCTGGTCAGCGCACGGCGAGCCCGCCGAACCAGCGGGGCATCGGTCGACGTCGCCTCGGGGGTGCGCCATCCACTTCAGCGCCGGACCCGGCCGTGAACCAAAGGGTTGGATCGGGGGCGTGATCGGCCGCTGGATCAACCTGGGGATCGGCAGGCGGCCAAGGCCGCGCCAGGCCCGTGCCCAGACGACCACCGAGACTGCGAACATCCGCCCGGCACCAGGCCGGCCGGCTGCCGGCATGCGCTCAGGACGCCGCGCGCACCAGCGTGCTTTTGCCGAACAGGCTTTGCAGCAGGTCCAGCACCAGCTCGGCCGTCTGGTTGCGCACGTCCAGCACGGGGTTGAGCTCCACCAGGTCCATGGAGCCCAGGCAGCCGGTGTCGGCCAGCATCTCCATGCACAACTGGGCCTCGCGGTAGGTGGGGCCGCCGCGCGCGGTGGTGCCGGTGCCCGGCGCCAGCTCGGGGTCGAGGAAGTCGACGTCGAAACTCAGGTGGAGGTGCACATCGGGCGCGTGCACGTCGCGCAGCACGCGGCGCATCACCTCGGGCATGCCCAGCTCGTCGATGGCGCGCATGTCATAGGCCTCGATGCCGAAGCGGGCGATGCGCGCTTTTTCCGCCGCGTCCACGCTGCGCAGGCCGACCTGGCGCAAGGCCGTGGCCGGCAAGGGCGGGCGCGCCAGGGCCTGCAAGGCCTGGGGCCCATGGCCGAGCAGCACCGACACCGGCATGCCGTGGATGTTGCCGCTGGGCGAGCTGCGCGCGTCGTTGCAGTCGGCATGGGCGTCCAGCCAGACCACGCGCAGGGTTTTGCCCTGGCGCGCGCAGTGCTGCGCCACGGCCGGGATGGAGCCCATGGCCAGGTGGTGGTCGCCCCCGAGCAGCAGTGGCAGGCTGCCGCCGGCCAGGGCCTGGGCCACTGCCTCGTGCACCAGGCCGCACCAGCGCACGCACGCGTCCAGGTGGTGCAGGCCACTGCGGTCGGGGCGGGGCTGGCGGTGCACGGCGCTGGCCGGGCCCCGCAGGTTGCCGCCGTCCTGCACGGCCACGCCCTGAGCGGCAAGGGCGTCAGCCAGGCCGGCGATGCGCAAGGCATCGGGCCCCAGCCGGGCGCCGGCACGGGCGGCGCCGGCGTCGCAGGGCGCGCCGATGAGGCGCACGCGTTGTGGTTGATCGATCGGGGTATGGCCATCTTCCCATTGTGAAGAAGACGATAAATGAGGCGTACTGCTGTTCATGGTGACGTGATCCTGAGGTCGACTGGGTGGCTTGGGCCCATTCTGCGCGGCGGTTCAGGCCTGCGCCAGAGGGCCCGGTCTTGCCGGCCGGCCGCCAGCGCTGCTCGGTGAGCAAGGCCTTACGGACCCGGCATCTGGCGTGCCCGCTCACCCCAACGCCGCCTGGAGCCGGCCGGCCAGGCGCAGGGCCTCGCGCTCGTCGGCGATGTTGGCAAAACCCATCAACAGCCCCTGGCGCGGCGGCGCCGCCATGTACCAGCGCGACAGCGGGTGCACCGCCAGGCCGGCGTCGCGGGCGCGCTCGGCCAGCGCCATGTCGCTGTCGCCATCGGCCAGCCGGGCCAGCAGGTGCAGGCCACCCGGCCGCAGGTCGATGCGCACCCGCTCGCCCAGCACGCGCTGAAACGCCCGCTGCGCGACGGCGCGGCGCTCGGCGTACAGCTGGCGCATCTTCTTCAGGTGGCGCGGGAAATGCCCTTGCGCCATGAAATCCGCCACGCTGGACTGCAGCAGGTAGGGGCTGCCCGCGTTCAAGTTGGACGACACCGCCTGAAACCGCCGCACCGCGCTGAGCGGCGCCACCGCATAAGCCAGCCGCAGGCCCGGAAACATCACCTTGCTGAAGGTGCCGGCGTAGATCACGCGGTCGTTCCGGTCCAGGCTCTTGAGGGCTGGCAAGGGCCGGCCCTGGTAGCGGAATTCGCTGTCGTAATCGTCCTCGATGATCCAGCTGCCGGCCTCGCTGGCCCAGTCGAGCAGCGCCATGCGGCGCTCGAGCGACAAGGTGACGCCCAGCGGGCTCTGGTTGGACGGCGTCACCATCGCGAACCGGGCGTAAGGGCTCAGCCGCCGCCCCTCGTCGACGCGCAGACCGTGCTCGTCGACCGGCACGGGCACCACCGTGACCGCCGCGTTGTGCAGAAAGGGCCGTGCCAGGATGTAGCCGGGATCTTCGAACCAAAAGGCATCGCCGGGGCTGGACAGGCTGCGCAGGCTCAGCTCCAGCGTGGTGCGCAAGCCGGTGGTGACGAAGACCTGCTCGGGCACACAGCTCACGCCGCGCGACACGCCCAGGTAGGTGGCGATGCGCTCGCGCAGCTCTTCGAAGCCCTGCGGATCGGGGTAGCCCAGCCGCATGGGTTCGCTGCCGCGCAGGCGATGCGTGACCAGCCGGTTCCACACCTTGCGTGGAAAGGCGTCGAGCGCGGGCAGGCCCAGCTGCAGCGGTTTGGGCGCCTTGCCGTCGTGGTCCACGATGGTGGCCGGGGCCACCGGGGGCAGACTGCCCTGCGGCCGGGCCACCACCGCCTGCGGCAGGCGGGGCGAGACCACCGTGCCCGCGGCCCCGCGACCCTGGAAATAGCCTTCATCCGCCAGGATGCGGTAGGCGAGGTCCACCGTGCTCCGCGCCAGGCTCAGCTCGGCCGCCAGCGCGCGGGCGGCGGGTACGCGATCGCCGGCCCGCAGGTGGCCCAACTCGATGGCCGTTTTGAAGCGCTGGCAGATCTGCAGGTACATCGGCTGGTCCAGCGTGCGATCGATGCGCAGCTGCAGCGCCGATGGCGTTTCAGCGTTGCGGAAAGAGGGGACAGACGTGTTCATGGCCTGGTCATTTTTGCATTTCTTGGCTGTTTCGACATGGCCAAGAGGCTCGCATACTTCGCTTCAACCCAGGCCTCAGCGGCCGCGGCCCTCTCCCTCTTTCAAGGACTTGGACATGCAAACCCGACTCGATTTCTACGCCGCCCATCCCGCCATCGTGAAGGCCCTCATGGGCGTGGAACAGCAGATTGCCAAAAGCCCGCTGGACACCCTGCTCAAGGAGCTGGTGCGCCTGCGCGCCTCGCAGATCAACGGCTGCGCCTTCTGCCTGGACATGCACGTGGCCGAGGCCACCCAGGCCGGCGAGTCCCCCCGCCGCCTGGCGACCGTTGCCGCCTGGCGGGAAACGCCGTTTTTCAGCGACCGCGAGCGCGCGGCGCTGGCCTGGACGGAATCGCTGACCCTCGTGTCCGACAACCACGTGCCCGATGCCGTGTGGGAGGCCGTGCGCCCGCACTTCACCGACACCGAACTGGTGGAGCTGACAGCCTTGATCACCTCGATCAACAGCTGGAACCGCCTGGCCATTGCCTTCCGCAAGATGCCGTCGTGAACCGGAGCCTCCACATGAAAATCCTCGTCATCGGCGGCAGCGGGCTGATCGGCTCCAAGGTCGTGAACAACCTGCGTCAACTGGGGTATGAAGTCACAGCCGGCTCTCCCAAAACGGGCATCAATGCATACACCGGCGAAGGCTTGACCGAAGCCCTGCGCGACACCCAGGTGGTCATCGACGTGAGCAACTCGCCCTCGTTCGAAGACCGGGCGGTCCTGGACTTCTTCGAGACCTCGGGCCGCAAGCTGCTGGCGGCAGAAGCAGCCGCCGGCGTGCAGCACCACATTGCGCTGTCGGTCGTGGGCACGGAGCGCCTGCAGGACAGCGGCTACTTCCGCGCCAAGCTGGCGCAGGAGGCCCTGATCGAGGCCGCGGGTCTGCCCTACACCATCGTGCGCTCCACCCAGTTCTTCGAATTCCTGGGCGGCATCGCCCAGTCCAGCACGACGGGCAACGCCATCCGCCTGTCGACGGCGCCGGTGCAGCCGATCTCGTCCGACGACATCGCCGCGATCGTCGCCGACACGGCGCTGGCCCCGCCGCTGAACGGCCGCTTCGACGCCGCCGGGCCTGAACGGCTTGGGCTGGCCACGTTGATGGCGCACTACCTGCAGCGGCTGGGCGACCCGCGCACCGTGGTGCCGGATCCCCAGGCGCCGTACTACGGCGCCCAGCTGGACGCGCAATCGCTGGTGCCGGCCGGCCCGCGCGACTGGGCAGCACCCGCTTCGCGGCCTGGTTCGGCAAATCGTATGGCGCATGACCCGGCCGCCGGCGGGCCCGCCCTGGACCTGCGCCACGTGGACAACGACGCCGAGCTGCAGGCCTCGTTCGCCGTCATGCAGGCGCTGCGTCCCCACTGGCAGGACGCCGCCCGCTACCGCGAACAGTTCGCGCGGCAACGCACCCAGGGCTACCGCCTGCAGCACACGCTGCTGCATGGCCGTTCGGTGGTCGTCGACGACCGGGTCGTGACGGCATCGGCGCGCGGGCTGCGCGTGGGCGAGCGCCTGGTGCAAGCGGTGCGCCAGCAGGCGCGGCAGCTGCAGGCCCACCACCTGGTGCTGGACACCGGTCTGCACATGGCGCTGGCCCAGCGCTTTGACGTTCGCCAGGGGCTGCTCGCCCGTGGTCTGCACTTTGTCGAACCCCTGTAACCCCCATGAAACGCATCCTGCTTGTGAACAGCGGCCCGCACGGCACCGACAGCCATGGCCACCAGCTGGTCACCAACCTGCTGGCCGACGCGGCCATGCCGGCCCACCGGGTGACCGTGCGCGACCTCGTGGCCTCGCCACTGCCGCCCATCGGCCGCGACTACGCGCTGGCCATCACCGCCAACGCCGCGCCCGAGGCACCCGCATTCGCCTGGTCGGAGAAGCTCATCGTCGAACTTGAGGCAGCGAGGTGCTGCTGATCGTCACGCCCATGCACAACTTCACCGTGCCGGCGACGCTCAAGCTCTGGCTGGATCACGTCATCCGCATCCACCGCAGCTTTGCCCCGTCGCCCGAGGGCAAGCTCGGCCTGGTGAAAGACCGGCCCACCTTCGTGCTGGTCAGCTCGGGCGGCTTTCACACCGGCGAGCGCGCCCGGCAGGCGGATTTCCTGACGCCTTACCTGCGCTACGCGCTCGCCTCCATCGGCATCGCCGACGTGCGCTTCATCCTGCTGCAAGGGCTGGTGTTCGGCCCCGACGCCGTGGCCAGCGCCGTGCAAGCCGCGCGTGGCCAGCTGCGCGATGCGCTGATCCAGGCCACGGCCGCCTGAGCCCGCGCCGATCCACACAGGGCGCGCTCGACGCACGTGCCGCTCCACGCGAGGGCGGCAGCGGCGCGATTTGGCGTCGGCCTGGCGACCGCGACCACCGGTCAGCCTGGCCGGGACGCGCCGGCTGCGCGTAGACTCTGGCGCATGGCGTTCTGCTTGCAGGGTTTCCCCGTCTCGCGTGGCGTGGCCATTGGCCGCGCTGTCCGCATTGCGCCCACGCACCTGGACGTGGCGCGCTACTTCATCGAACCCGATCAGGTCGATGCGGAGTGGGAGCGCCTGCGCGCCGCACGCGACGCGGTGGCGCACGAGCTGCGCCAGCTCGCGCTCAGCCTGCAGCGCGACAAGGCGGCCGAAACCTCGTCCGAGCTGCTGGCCCTGCTCGAGGTGCACCTCATGCTGCTGCACGACGAAATGCTGGCGGCCAGCGTGCGCGACATCATCACCCAGCGCCGCTACGGCGCCGAGTGGGCGCTGGTGACGCAGCTGGAGATCACCTCCAAGCAGTTCGACGAGATGGCCGACCCCTACCTGCGCGAGCGCAAGGCCGATGTGCAGCAGGTGGTCGACCGCATGCTGCGCCACCTGAAGGGCACGCCCAGCCCCACCAGCCTGTCAGCCAGTGCCACCACCCAGCTGAACGCGGGGCAGGGCGAGGCGGCCAACACGCCGCTGGTGCTGGTCGCACACGACCTGTCGCCGGCCGACATGCTGAATTTCAAGAAGACGGTGTTCGCCGGCTTCGTGACCGACGTGGGCGGCAAAACCAGCCACACGGCCATCGTGGCACGCAGCATGGACATCCCGGCCGTGGTCGGTGCCCGCTCGGCCAGCCAGCTGGTGCGCCAGGGCGACATGGTCATCATCGACGGCGACGCGGGCGTGCTCATCGTCGAGCCCTCGCCCATCCTGCTGCAGGAATACGCCTTCAAGCAACGCCAGGGCGAGATCGAGCGCGAGCGCCTGAACCGCCTCATCCACACCCCGGCCGTCACGCTCGACGGCCAGGAGATCGAGCTGCTGGCCAACATCGAGGTGCCCAGCGACGCCACGGCGGCGCGCAACGTGGGCGCCATGGGCGTGGGCCTGTTCCGCAGCGAATTCCTCTTCATGGGCCGCGGCGGCGATTTGCCCAGCGAAGACGAGCAGTACGAGTCCTACCGCCTGGCCGTGCAGAACATGAACGGCCGCCCCGTCACCATCCGCACGGTGGACGTGGGCGCCGACAAGCCGCTGGACGGCCACAAGAGCGACCAGCTGAACCCGGCGCTGGGCCTGCGCGCGATCCGCTGGAGCCTGTCCGAGCCCAGCATGTTCCTCGCCCAGCTGCGCGCCATCTTGCGCGCCGCCGCCCATGGCCCGGTGCACCTGCTGCTGCCCATGCTGGGCAGCGTGAAAGAGGCCAAGCAGGCGCTGGGCTTCATCGAACGCGCGCGCCAGGAGCTGCAGGCCCGCGATGTCGCGCACGGCGCGGTGCAGGTTGGCGCCATGATCGAGGTGCCCGGGGCCGCGCTCATGGCGCGTGAATTCGCGCAGCTGTTCGACTTCCTGTCCATCGGCACCAACGACCTCATCCAGTACACGCTGGCCATCGACCGCGCCGACGAAGCGGTGGCCCACCTCTACGACCCGCTGCACCCTGCGGTGCTGCGGTTGGTGGAAACCACCATCCGCGAAGGCCGGGCAGCCGGCAAACCCGTGACCGTGTGCGGCGAAATGGCGGGCGACCCCAGCATGACGCGCCTGCTGCTCGGCCTGGGGTTGCGCAGCTTCTCCATGCACCCCACGCGCATCCTGCCGATCAAAAAAGAGGTGCTGCAAAGCGACACGCACAAGCTGGCGCCCTGGGCCAACGCGCTGCTGCGCAGCGACGACGTGCAAGCGGCCATGGACCACGCGCCTGGCGGATGAGCGCGGCCCTTGGCACGCAGATTTTTTGTGAATGGCAGTATGGCCTTGTTGCCGTTCATTTGAGAACGGCAACAAGGCCATACTCTTGATGCAGGCTGCCTTCGACCTTTCACCACACGCCTGACCTGCAGGTTCGGCACGCGCGGCGCGCATCGGCGCGTCGTGGATTCGTGAGACGGCCTGGGCGACGCGGTGGCACCTCATGCCGGGCGCCACTGAAGCGTCGCGTGCGGCGGCGCCGATGGCTCACCGCCTGTCGGGGCCGACTCGAGCGCGCTGCAGTCGTGGCCAACACGCGGCCAGCGCGAATCGGCCGCCAAGCGGTTCACGGCTTCGACGTCCATGACACCCCCGATCCGGCCTGCGGCTATGCTCGGCCATCCCGCCATGACCGCGCCGGTCTGTGCCGGCCCGGCCCCTCGCACCGGCCCTGCGGCCGCCCACAGCCGTCCCCCTTGTTGACCGAAAGCCCCCGTTTGCCCACGCCCACCGCCACGCCCCAGCACATCCTGCAGGATGTCTTTGGCTACCCCCAGTTCCGCGGCCAGCAGGGCGCCATCGTCGAGCGCGTGAGCGCGGGCGGCGACGCGCTGGTGCTCATGCCCACGGGCGGCGGCAAGTCGCTGTGCTACCAGGTGCCGGCCATCGCCCGCCATGCAGCGGGGCAGGGCGTGACCATCGTGGTCTCGCCCCTGATCGCGCTCATGCAGGACCAGGTGGGCGCCCTGCAGGAGCTGGGTGTGGCCGCCGCCTTCCTCAACTCCACGTTGGACTGGGCCGAGGCCCAGGAGGTGGAACATCGCCTGCTGCGCGCCGACCTCACGCTGCTGTACGCCGCGCCCGAACGCGTGCTGACGCCGCGCTTCCTCGACCTGCTGGACAAGCTGCATGCGCGCGGCAAGCTGGCCCTGTTCGCCATCGACGAAGCCCACTGCGTGAGCCAGTGGGGGCATGACTTCCGCCCCGAGTACCGGCAGCTGACCCTGCTGCACGAACGCTATGCCGGCGTGCCGCGCGTGGCGCTGACGGCCACGGCCGATGCGTTGACGCGCAGCGACATCGTCGAACGCCTGCAGCTGCAGGCGGCCGAGGTCTTCATCAGCAGCTTCGACCGGCCGAACATCCGCTACACCATCGTCGACAAGCAGCGCGATCCCACGCGCCAGCTGCTGCGCTTCATCCAGGACGAGCACGAGGGCGACACCGGCATCGTGTACGCGCTGTCGCGCAAGCGGGTGGAGGAGGTGGCCCAGGCCCTGTGCGAGTCCGGCCTGGACGCCATGCCCTACCACGCCGGCCTGCCGCAGGCCACGCGCGCGGCCAACCTCGCGCGCTTCCTGCGCGACGACGGCGTCATCATGGTGGCGACCATCGCCTTCGGCATGGGCATCGACAAACCCGACGTGCGCTTCGTCGCCCACGTCGACCTGCCCAAGAACATCGAGGCCTATTACCAGGAAACCGGCCGCGCCGGCCGCGATGGCGAACCCGCCCATGCGTGGATGGCCTACGGCCTGCAGGACGTGGTGAACCAGCGCCGCATGATCGACACGAGCGAGGCCGGCGACGATTTCAAGCAGGTGCTCACCGGCAAGCTGGATGCGCTGCTGGCCCTGGCCGAAGCCACCGACTGCCGCCGGGTGCGGCTGCTGGCCTACTTCGGCGAGAAATACCAAGGGCCCCCACGCTCCCCGGCTTCGCCTGGTCCGCTGCCCCTAAGCTGGGCGCCCCCCGAGGGGGCTGGCCTTGCTCGGGGCGGCCCTTCGCTGCGGCCGGTCTTGCCGGTCAGACACTGCGGAAATTGCGACAACTGCCTGAACCCGCCGCAAACCTGGGACGCCACCGAGGTGGCGCGCAAGCTGCTGTCCACCATCTACCGCCTGCGCCAGGCCTCGGGCTTTGCGTTCGGCGCCGGCCACGTGATGGACGTGCTGCGCGGGCGCGAAACCGACAAGGTCAAGCAATACGGGCACGAACGGCTGTCGACCTTTGGCCTGGAAGCCCGCCTGGGCGAGCCGCAGCTGCGCCAGGTGCTGCGCCAGCTCATCGCCATGGGCGCCGTGCACGTGGATGCCAGCGCCTACAACACGCTGAACCTCGCCGACGCGGCGCGCGCCATCCTGCGGGGCGAGCAGGCCCTGGCGCTGCGCCCCCTGGAGTCGGGCCGCAGCGAGCGCAAACGCGAACGCTCGGCCTTGAGCAAGACGCCCAGCCAGGCCGAGCAGAACCTGTCGTCGCGCGGCAAGGCCCGGCTGACGGCCCTGCAACACTGGCGCGCCCAGCTGGCCAAACAGACCGGCAAACCCGCCTACGTGATCTTCAGCAACGCCACGCTGCTGGCCATCGCCGAGCTGGATCCGCAGTCGCTGGACGACCTGGCCCAGGTGTCGGGCGTGGGCGCCGCCAAGCTGGCCAGCCACGGCGAGGCGGTGCTGCGGGTGCTGGGCGAGGTGTAGCGGCCCGCGCGGCCAATCGGTCCCTGCGGCCTTGCGCGAGCCGGCGATGCAGGCCTGGTTCAGCTCGGGTGCAGGCCGTTCAGGCCACCTCCACCGCCAAGGCATCGCCGTGTGGCCAGTGCGCGGGTCGCTTGCGCACGCGGCGCCTGCCGCGCAAGCCCGCGGAACGCGGCGAAAATAGCGCCATGAGCACCGCCACACCCACATCCCGCCTTCCCATCCGCCCTTTGCTGCCCGGCCAGACCGTGGACGGACGCCCCGCGACCCTGGGCGTGCTGGGCGGCGGCCAGTTGGGCCGCATGTTCGTGCAGGCCGCGCAGTCGCTGGGGTTCGATGCCGTGGTCCTGGACCCCGAGGCGACCAGCCCCGCCGGCCAGGTCAGCCACCTGACGGTGCAGGGCGCTTACGACGACCGCCAGGCGCTGGCCCGGCTGGCCGGCATCGCGCATGCGGTGACAACCGAGTTCGAGAACGTGCCGGCCGACTCCATGGCCGAGCTGGCCAGCCGCCTGCCCGTGGCGCCGCAGGCCGACGCCGTGGCCATCGCGCAGGACCGCGTGCGTGAAAAAGCCTTGTTCAAGCGCTGCGAGCCCGACAGCAACGTCGGCCCCGCGCCCTATGCCGTGATCGAGACCGCGGCCGACGTGGACGCCGCCCCCGAGGCGCTGTTCCCCGGCGTGCTGAAAACCGCGCGCCTGGGTTACGACGGCAAGGGTCAGGCCAACGTGGCCACGCGCGACGAGCTGCGCGCGGCCTGGCAGCAGCTGGGCGGCGTGGTCTGCGTGCTCGAGCAGCGGCTGTCGCTGCAGGACGAGTGCTCGGTCATCATCGCGCGCGGCGCCGACGGCACGGTGGTGCACCTGCCCATGCAGCGCAACCTGCACCGGGGCGGCATCCTGGCCATGACCGAGGTCTACGAAGGCAACGTGCCGCGCAGCCTGGCCAACCATGCCGTGCAGGCCACCCGCCACATCGCCCAGGCGCTGGATTACGTGGGCGTGCTGTGCGTGGAGTTCTTCGTGCTGAGCGATGGCCGGCTGGTGGTCAACGAAATGGCGCCGCGCCCGCACAACAGCGGCCACTACTCGGTCGATGCCTGCGACGTGTCGCAGTTCGACCTGCAGGTGCGCACGCTGGCGGGCCTGCCGCTGCTGCAGCCGCGGCTGCACAGCCCCACCGTCATGCTCAACCTGCTGGGCGACCTGTGGTTCGATGCCGCCGGCCAGCCGCGCGAGCTGCCCTGGGCCCAGTTGCTGGCCCTGCCGGGCTGTCACCTGCACCTGTATGGCAAGCGCGAGGCGCGTGCCGGTCGCAAGATGGGCCACCTGACCCTCACCGCCGCCACGATCGAGGCCGTGCGCGCCACGGCGCGCGAGGCGGCGGCCCTGCTGGGCATGGCGCCCTGGTGGGACGACGCGGCCAGCGCCGCCCAGGTGCGGGCCGCCACCGACTCGGTGCAGGATGAATGACGGGCAGGCACCGCGCGATGACGCCCCGCCGGCGCGGGCCGCAAGGCCGGGTTCCGCTCGGCGCACCGCCCGGTGGCCCGGCTTGCTGTCTGATGCGCGCAGCCCGATGAAGGCCGCACAGGGTGCCGAGCGACGCGAAGGGCTCCGGCCGGCTGCAGCCTCTTGGTGCCGCGAATCGGCACTCTGCGCCGGGCTGCAGCAGCCACACCGGGGTCCACCGCACGCCCGCCCGCCCTGTGGGTCACGCGCGATGGAAACGGCATGCAGGGCGTACCAGGCAACCCTCCGTCCCCGGTCCCTTGACATGGCAAACAGCGATCGGCCCATGACCGCTGCACCAAACCTTCATTCAACTCAGTATGACCATGTTGCCGTTTTATTTTGAACGGTGATGGACTGATACCCCGAAACCATGATTTTGAACGGCCAATCGCCCGACGCCATTGCGCAAGCCGTGCAGGCGCTGTCGGCGGGCGCGCTCATCGGCCTGCCCACCGAAACCGTCTACGGCCTGGCAGCCGATGCCCACCGCGCCAGCGCCGTGGCGCAGATTTTTTCGCGCAAGGGCCGGCCCAGCACGCACCCGCTGATCGTGCACGTGGCCGGGCCAGACGACGTGCCGCGCTTTGCCCAGGCCGTGCCGGTGTTCGCCCAGCAGCTGATCGACGCCTTCTGGCCCGGCCCGCTCACCGTCATCCTGCCGCGCCTCGCGGGCGTGGCCGAGGTCGCCGCCGGTGGCCACGCCAGCGTGGGTTTGCGCTGCCCCTCGCACCCCGTCGCGCAGGCGCTGCTGCTCGCCTGTCGCGAGGCCGGCATGGCCGGTCTGGCGGCGCCCAGCGCCAACCGCTTTGGCCAGGTCAGCCCGACCACCGCCGAGCATGTGCGCGAGGCCTTTGGCGACGAGCTGCTCGTGCTCGATGGCGGGGCCTGTGCCGTCGGCATCGAGTCGACCATCGTCGACTGCACGCGCTCGGCCCCGGTGCTGCTGCGGCCCGGTGGCATCAGCCGCACGCAGATCGAGCAGGTGACGGGCCTGGCGGTGCTGGACCGCGAAGCCCTGGCCACGCCTGATCCGCAAGCACCCGGCACCCTGCTGGCGCACTACGCGCCCAAGGCCAAGCTGCGCTTGATGGACGCCAAGGCGCTCCAGACCGCACTCGACGTGCTGGGCCCGGACGCGGCCCACATCGCCATCTGGTCGCGCAGCACACTCACCACACCGGCCAAGGGCGTGACCGTGCGCCCCATGCCGGCCCAGGCTGCCCAGGCCGCCCAGCAGCTGTTCGCCACGCTGCGCGACTTCGACCACCTGGGCGCCCGGCTGATCTGGGTGGAAACGCCCCCGCCGGACGCCGCCTGGGAGGGCGTGAGCGACCGGCTGCAGCGCGCCGCAGCCTCGGCCTGATCGCCGCGGGCATGTCACCTCGCCGCTCAGCCCTTCAAAGGCGCGCCAAGCACGGGGCATCAGGGCGCAGACCAACGACCTGACGCCAGGCGGATGGTGCGCCAAAGCAGGGCCAACCGATGGCGGTTGTGCGCAGGGTATGGCCCGCAAAAGCCCGATGGCCCATGGCGCCAGCGCATCCGATTGAATGTCGGGTCAGCGCATCAATGCTTCGTATTGCCCCGGTGTAAACCCCAAAATTTGCCGAAACATGGCGATGAACGCGCTCACGTTGCCATAGCCCAAATCCAGCGCAACCGCCTTCACCGGCCTGCCAGCAGCCAACAGTTCCAGCGCCTTCAACAGGCGCACGCGCTGGCGCCATTCGGTGAAGGTGAATCCCGTATCGGTCACGAAGCGACGGGTCAGCGTGCGCGGCGCGATGCCGGCCCATTCGGCCCATTCCACCAGCAGGCGCCCGTCATCGGGCCGATCAGACAGCGCCTGGGCAACCCTGAGCAGGCGTGCGTCCTGCGGCATGGGCAGACCCAGCGCCGCGTGCTGCGACGATCGGATCTCATCGAGGATGACGCCCGCCAGACGTGCCTGAGGCCCGTCCAGGACATCGCCCGTCCACGAGGCCGCACGCACCACGGCTTCGCGCAGCAGGCCGGGCACGGCCAGAACGCACGACTCGCCGGGTAGGTCCAGGCACGCGAATGCCGCCACGTACACGCTCCAACCCGAGAACGGCCCATGCGAACGCAAGCCATGTGGCACGTCTGGCGGTATCCAGACGGCGTGCGTGGCCGGCACGACCCACCGTCTGCTGCCGGCATCGACCGACAGCAGGCCCTGCTCCGCCCCAAGCAACTGTCCACGCGCATGACGGTGGCGGCGCGTCACGCGCACCGCGCCGGAGCGGCGGACCACGGCCCGCAAAAGCGGGCCGCGAGGGTCTGCGGCCTGCGACGGCAGGACCATTGGATCGGGCATGGTTGGCCTCAAAAGCGCATGGAAGGACTTTTATAACGTACTCAAGCCGACTCGACTCAACCTACAGTGACGGTTCGATCCCCGAGGCACGACACCCATGCGAACAACCGACATCCGCACCGCTTTGGACGACATCCTCAACCAGCAGCAACGTCCGCTGGAAGACGTTCTCGATCGCCATTTCAGTCCCGGCTACACGCAGCGCACCAACGGACACTGTGACGATCGCGAAGCGTTTGCGCAGCACGCGCGCAAACTGCGCGAGGTGGTGGCATCCGCCCGCATCGAGGTGTTGGACGAACTGCGAGACGGCCAGCGCTACGCCGACCGCCATCGCGTCCGCGTCACCAAACGCGATGGCACGCAAGTCGTGCAGGAGGTGTATCTGTTCGCGGAACTGGATGCCGAAGGGCGCTTCGCGCGCATCGAGGAAACCACGCTGATGCTCGAAGGCGCGGAGGCCGACCGTGAGATGGGCAACATGAAGTGATGCTGGTGCCGTGGGCGATGCCGTCAGCATGGGTGTTCCGCACATTCCGACCGCTGGCGGAGCGAAGTCGCGGCGGGCTTTGACTCCGGGCGTGGCGACTGCTGCACCCAGAGCAGGCGACGCGCGACAGTCCAGCGAGGTACCAGGCTGGAGTCGTCGTGAAACAAAAAAACCCGCTGCAAGCAGCGGGTTCGACGGCTTACGCCGGAGCGCTTCAGCGGATCAACAGCACAGGCACCTTGCAGGCGGCCAGCACCTTGGTGGCCACCGAGCCCATGACGAGGTTGCTGAACGAGCTTTGGCCGTGCGAGCCCATGACGACGAGGTCGAACTGGCCGTCCTGGGCGAATTTGGCAATCTCTTCACCGGCCGAGCCGATGCGGGTGGCGCGGTCGACGCTCACGCCATGTTGGCTCAGGGTCTGCACCACGGCGTTCAACACCTTGTCGAACTCCTCGGCGTAGTAGGCGTCCACGTCGGCCTTGCCAACCAGGGCGCGTGCGCGCGGCGGCAGGGGAGCCTGCACCGACAACGCGGTGTACTGGCGCGAATCCACCAACAGCTCAGGGTGGGACACCAGGTAATCCAGCATCTTCTGGGTGAATGCACTGCCATCGACAGCCAACAAGACCTTCATGCCAATCCTTTCGGGTGGAAAAACCGCAGTCTAGGTGCCGGGCACCAATCCCCATTTGACCCAGGGCAAAGGGTGCGCCGAACATCCGCTCAAGCCAAGCCGACGGCGATGGCCGCGAGCAGGAACATCATGGCGGCCCCCACCAGCGGAAGCACAACGGGAATGTGCTTGGTGATGCGCTCCACGGGGTCGTCGCTCTCGTGCTCGTGTTCGTTGTGGTTCATGTCTGTGAAACCCTTGCCTGACCAATCACGGTGTGAACCCGACCCGCGCATGGCCTGTTGCGCCGGTCGGCCGGGGATTCGTGACGGCCATCCCCGGGCATGGTGCCCATTGTGGAGCAGGATGACCGTCGGTCAAGCACACAGCGGACGGTGACCCCGCGCGGCGCCAGCGACGCGCGCCACGGCTTTGCCGGTCGCATGCCTGCACAGAGCCCTTGCATGCCCTAGGATGCGGGCCGAAAGCCCAACTTTTTGGCTGTTCGGCGGCCAGCGTCTCGGGTATGTTCCGGTCCCTGCGCATCGGGGGTTGATGCAACAGGTCTGTGCATCCGGCAAGTGCTTATTGGAAAGGGCATGGCAATGGTCAAACGATCTGCTTCCCACACAACGTGGCGCACGCCCGCGGGGGCGACCGCTTGGCTGTCGCCCGCGATGGCTTCGGCGCCCGTGCTGGACCTGATGTGCACCCACTTCGTGCTGACGCTGGTGCAACAACAGGGTGCGCGGTTCAACGTGCGGCGCGACCTGAGCAGCCTGATGGTGCTGGCCGGGCGCCACCTCGCCTGGCCCGACGCGGTGCTGCAGCGTCTGCGCGACTTTCTGCAGCGGCGCTGCGCCGACAACGAGCTGTGGCAAGACCAGGCCAGTCTGGGCCATGGTGCCTTCCTCGAAAAATACGGCACCTGGCGCGGGCCCTATGAAGAAGGCACGCTGTTTTTCTACCTGGACGAATACGCCAAGGACGCCCCCAAAGACCTGCTCGCCACGCTGGCGACGACGTCCAAGTGGCTGTCGCATGCGCTGAAAAAGCAGAGCACCCGGGTGGAAAAGAACATCAACGCCCTGGCCGGCCTGCTGCAGCTCAACCGCGCCGAGCGCGCGCTGCTGCTGTACGGCACGCTGGCGCGTTACCAGCGTGACCTGCGCAGCCTGCTGGTCGAGTTCAAGGTGAACAATGCACCCGAGGCCTATGCCTCGCTAGGCGAGGTGGCGGGCGTGCCGGCCAGCGAGGTGGCCGAAGCTTTGCGGGCCGGCTCGCGCCTGGAGCGCATCGGCCTGGTCGAAAACCTCATCTCCGAGCACAACATCACCGACCTGGCCGACCTCATGAAGGTCAGCGAAAAGCTGCCGCCGGTGCTCATGCGCGAGTACCGCGACGAGAACGAGCTGATGGCCGTGTTCACGCGTCCGGCCACCCCCACCACGCTGACACCCGACCATTTTCACTTCGTGGCTGACGAGGTCGATGTGCTGGCCACGCTGCTGCAGCGCGCCATCGCCACGCGCAGCACCGGCGTCAACGTGCTGCTGTACGGCCCGCCCGGCACGGGCAAGACCGAGCTGGCCAAGGTGCTGTCGGCCCAGGCCGGTGCCGACTTGTTCGAGGTGGAGTATGCCGACAGAGACGGCAATTCTCTAACGGGAAGAGACCGATACCGCTCACTGCAGATTGCACAGGTGTTCCTCAAGGGCGCCCACAGCGCCGCGCTGCTGTTCGACGAGGTGGAAGACGTGTTCCCGCCCATCAGTCTGGATGCCGCGGCCTTCATGGCACGCGCCGATCAGCAGATGCTGCCGTCGTCGGGCGGTAACCACTCCGTCAACGGCAAGGCCTGGGTCAACCAGATCCTGGAGAGCAACCCCGTGCCGACGATCTGGGTCACCAACCAGATCGAGCAGATCGACCCCGCCTTTAGGCGCCGCTTTGCCTACCACCTCGAGCTGAAAAGTCCGCCACCCGGCGCGCGCGAGCAACTCGTGCGCTCGGCGCTCGATGGTGCCCGCGTCAGCGATGCATTCGTCACCAAGCTGGCCGAGCGCAAAGGCCTGACGCCGGCTCAGATTCGCACCGCCGTGCGCTTTGCCACGCTCGCCCTGGCTCCCACGCCCGCATCCGCAGCACAAGCGGAATCGGCAGCTGACCACGCGGGCCTGGCCCCCGAGGACGCACCGTTCGAGGCCCTCATCGCCCGCCAGCTGGCCCATGCCGACCTGGCGCTGGGCGCGCCGCGCGAAGCCCGGGCCAGGCCGCAGGTCACCACCTACCAGCTCGACATGCTGAACGTGGACAGCCGCTACGAGATCAGCCGCATCATCGATGCGCTGAAGGCGCGAGGCCATGGCACGCTGTGCTTCTATGGCGCCCCGGGCACGGGCAAGACCGCGCTGGCTGAGCACCTGGCGCAGCAGCTGCAACGGCCGCTCATCATCAAGCGCGCCAGCGACCTGCTGTCCAAATTCATCGGCGAGACCGAGCGCAACATGGCCACCATGTTCGCCGAGGCCGAAGCCGAGAACGCCGTGCTGCTGCTGGACGAAGCCGACAGCTTTCTGCAGGACCGGCGCGGCGCCCAGCGCAACTACGAGGTGACCGAAGTGAACGAGATGCTGCAGGGCATGGAGCGCTTTGCGGGCATCTTCATCTGCACCACCAACCTGCTCGATCGCATCGACCAGGCGGCGCTGCGCCGCTTCACTTTCAAGATCACCTTCAAACCCCTGAAGCCCGAGCAGCGCGAGCGCATGTTCGTCACCGAGGCCCTAAGTGGCGACACCCAGGCCCTGAGCGCCACGCAACGCAAGCGGCTGGCGGCGCTGGACCAGCTGTGCCCCGGCGATTTCGCGGCGGTGAAACGCCAGGGCGACATCCTGGGCGAAGCGCTCTCGCCCGACGACTTCATGGATCAGCTCGAGGCCGAGCACCGCATCAAGCCCGAGGTGCGCGAGACGCGTCGCATCGGCTTTGCGTGACAAATGCAGTCGCTTCGGAACGGATCCGCCTGTTAAGGTTCCGGCCATGCCGCTGCCTCCCGATCCGCGTCTGCTGCCCGCCCTGAAACCCACCATGCATCGGCTGGGACTGGCACTGGCCCCGTTGCTGCTCGTTGCCTGCGGCTCGGCACCGACCCCACACGGTGAAGTGCAGAGCGAGGCGTTTTCCACGCGGGAACTCATCCAGTCCGACAGCAACCGCATGGCCTCACTGGCCATGCGCGACAACCTGAACAGCCTGTTCCTGCTCATGGACAAGCTGTACCGCCGCAACCCGGCCGAATGGAAAAAGACCGCCGACAGCCCCGAGGCGGCTGTCGAGTTCGTGCGCATCGCACTGCGCGAAGGCCTGGGCTGGGGCCCCTTGGGCGAGCGCCGCGACGTGGCGGCCCTGGACCTTGCGCTGAAGCCCGAGTTTCAAGGGGACCGTGTGGCGGCCTTCATCTACGCCACCGCCGACAGCATCATCACCGCCCATGGTGGCAGCACCAGCTTCAACCTGGTGCAGGGCGTGGACGCGCAACACGTCTACAACGCCGCGCGCAACATGGAAATCGCCATGTGGGTCCTGGCCAGCCGGCGCAAGGCCGACGGCACGCCCCTGTTGTTGAGCAACGAAATGTCGGCGGCGGGACGCAATCTGAGCTTTGAACGCGAAATGGGAAAGGTCATCGGCCGGCTGGATTTATTGGCTTCATTCACCACCGAAAAATACCGCCGCGCCGTCATCAGCTACGCACAAGGCGTGGTGGCCGGGCCCTTTTTGCAGTTTTTACCTGTGAAGTGATGATTGTGAGTATCGACCCACTGCCGTTTATGAAATGACGCTTGCATGTCGATACTCCTCAGTACACCGTCATGCTTGGCCTCAGTTCCCACCTCAAAGCCTGAGCGCGCACGCTGAGGTCATCCAGCCAGAATTCGGCGCCCGCCCCTCTTCTTCTCCCCTCACCTCTCGTCATCGGCCGGCAGCCGACATCAACCGTTGGCCACACTGCATCGACACAGGCTTCTGGCACACCCGACGGCAGCACGCCCTCGTCGTGGTGCCAGCTCAGGCCGACAGGACTCGCGCTGCAAAAGCCTGGCCTGTCTGATCGAGGCCAACGGTCAGCTGAACACATGCGCCGACCCGATCGCTCCGGCGGCCAAGCTCCCCATGAAGACTGCGAACCGAAGCCGTCAGGCTGCATTTTTCTCGCTCGATCGAGCGTTGATCGGTTCAAAAAAATTTTCCGGTATTCCTCAAAAGCGCTTTGTTTTTCATGCATTCATCCACGTACTGCCTCATTGATCGACCCCAAACCCGCTAACTCGACACGGCTTCCGCGATGCCCATTTCGTGGCCGATCTGTGAGCTGGATCGCAGTGTGAAGCGCCGTTCAGGAGCGGTCAAGGCACAACACTGTGGATAAAAAAACAACAAGCGGCCGGTTATCCACAAAAAAGCGGGCTCGCCTGGGCTTGTTGATATCTCGGTTTCCAGTTCTGGACAACTTATCGACGCCCAAAATTTGGGCTAAGCAATTGTTGTCAAAGTACATTTGGGCTTATCCACAGGCTAAGCCTGCCCTTACTACTACGACTATTGAATTTAAGAAGATAGAGAAGAAGACAAAGAACAACTTGATTGGCCACCCTCATGCTCGACAAACCCCTCATCCTCCTCGTCGAAGACGAAGCCGCCATCGCCGACACGCTGCGCTACATGCTGACGGCCGAAGGCTTCGAGGCTGTCTGGTGTGCCACCGGACAGGCTGCGCTCCAGGCCTTTGCCCTGCAAACCCCCTCGCTCGCCATCCTCGACGTCGGCTTGCCTGACATCAGCGGTTTTGACTTGTTCAGAAAATTGCAAGCCCTGCCGGGCGGACGCGACACGCCCATGCTGTTCCTGACGGCACGCAGCGATGAAATCGACGCGGTGGTGGGTCTGGAACTCGGCGCCGACGACTACGTGACCAAGCCGTTTTCACCACGTGAACTCATGGCCCGTGTCCGCATGATCCTGAGGCGGCATGCCAAGCCAGCCGCGGTGAACAACGCACCCGAGCTCCATCCGATCGACTTTCAGCTTGACCTCGCCAAGCGCCGCGTCACCGCCTGTGGGCAGCCGCTGGACCTGTCGCGTTACGAGTACGGCGTGCTGGCCTTGCTGTTGAAACAACCTGGTCGCGTCTTCACGCGCAACGATTTGCTGGAACAGGTGTGGGACGACCCCGGCGAATCGCTGGACCGCACCGTGGATGCACACATCAAGACCCTGCGCGCCAAACTGCGCGAGGTGCCTGAGCTGCCGGACTGCATCAAGACGCTGCGTGGCGTGGGTTACGCCCTGGACGACACGCAGGACCTGCACATCGTCATCGTCTGAACCCCGACGTGAAGCGCTTTCGCCTGTCGCTGTCGCGCCGCACGCGGATCTTTCTCGCGGTGCTCATCGTCTACACGCTGGGCACGGCCTGGCTGCTCTCGCGTGTGACCAGCGACCTGGATCCGCGTTACCGCGAATCGGCCGAGGAGTCACAGATCGACATGGCGCAATTGCTGGCCAGCCAGATCGAGCAGGATGTGGTGGCAGGCGCCATGCCCTTGGCGCGTTTGCAAGCGGTGATCGGCACCACGCTGAACCGGCGCTTTTCGGCTCAGGTCTACAACCTGCACAAAACCCGGGTCGAGCTGCGCGTGACGGTCACCGATCGCAATGGCATCGTGCAATACGACTCCACCGGGCGCGATGTCGGCGCCGATTTTTCCGGCTGGCGTGACGTGTCATTGACCCTGCAGGGCCTGTATGGCGCGCGCGCCACGCGCGACGTCGCCAGTGATTCACGGTCCACCGTGCTGTATGTCGCAGCACCCGTGCGGTGGGGCGACGACATCGTGGGCGTGGTCACGGTGGGCAAGCCGGTTCAGAGCTTTGGTCAGTTCGTGGCTGACGCGCGTGAGCGCACCATCTGGGTGGGTATCGGTTCCGCCAGTTTCCTGCTGGTGTTCGCATTCATCCTGTCCATCTGGCTGATACGTCCCTTCGGCCTCGTTCGCGACATGTGGCGCTGGCTGCGCCGCCAGAAGTCGGTGAGCCCCGGGCGCGTGTGGCGTCAGTCGCTGTTGATGCTGCGCGCAGCGAGTCACGATGTGCGCGATGCGGTCGGCGGCCGGCAGGGCATGGCCACCCAGGTCGAGATCATGAGCCACGAGCTCAAAAGCCCGCTGTCGGCCATTGCCGCTGCCGCCGAATTGATGCAGGACACCGACATGCCTGCGGCACAGCGGCAGCATTTCCTCGACAACATCACCCGCGAAACCCAGCGCATCCGCCACACGGTGGATCGGTTGATGGAGCTCTCGCGTCTGGAGACCCTGCGCGTGCTCGACCAGGTGCAGGATGTGGACGTGCAGGAGCTCTTGCACGAGGTGGTTCAGACCGCCAGCCTGACGGCGGTACCCCGTCAGATCAAAATTGATTTGATCGTGTCTGAGGGCATGGTGGTGGAAGGTGACCGGTTCCTGCTGTCGCGTGCGGTGGCCAATCTGCTGGCCAATGCCATCGATTTCTCACCCGACGGGGGAGACGTGCAGGTGCGGGCCAAGCGCGTGCGACACGATGTGGTGATCGAGGTTTCGGACAGCGGACCCGGCATGCCCGCGTATGCGGTCGAACGCGTGTTCGACAAGTTCTACTCGCTGCCGCGTCCGCACAGCCAGCGCAAGAGCACGGGTCTGGGCCTCTCGTTCGTGAACGAGATCGCCAAACTGCACGGCGGATCGGCGCAATTGCGCAATCGCGAGTTCGCCAATGGGGAGGTTCGCGGCGCCTGCGCAAGCCTGGTGTTGCCGGCACGTTTTGTACCCACTGAACCAAGTTGATCGATACTTTGTATCGATCAACAGGCCATATGAATTCAATGAATGGAGTGGATACCAGTATTTTTAAGGAGATATGTTCACGCCGTTGTTGAGTGTATGGTGAGTGAGCCGTGGATGTCGGCGCAAGGAGCGTCGGGTCCACTCGATGGCGGGTTTTTCAACCCCGAACCACGACACGACGGCCATGCAGACGGTGGCGGCCAGCGACAGGACCAGGCAGACCCCCAGTGACCAGCCTTGCGCGAGGCAAACCTGGGTCAGTGCCTGCTGAATCGGGAAGGCGTAGATGTAAACGCCGTAAGACAGGTCGGTGTGGGGGCGGCCGCGCAGCCACCCTGCACCGAGGTGCGCTGCACAGAAGGTGCAGCAGGGCACGCCCAGCCACAAGCCCAGTTGAATCAGGCTGGGGTGCGAAGTCCACGCGGCCAGCAACAAGGCCAGGACGCCGATACCCCCCATCCACCCGCTGCTGCTGACCCGGTGCTGGGCGAATGCGCTGCCGATGAAGAAGTACACACCCAGCGCGGTGATGTCCTTCACGCTCCACATGTCGCGAAGCCAGTCGGGGGCCGTGGCCAGCAGGTCCGCTCCGGGGCGTGTGGCCACGGTCAGCCAGATTAAGGCCAGTATGGCGGCGGAGATGAGGTAGATGAAACGAGAACGCCGAATGCCCCATATGGCCAGTGGCACGAGCAGGGCATACATCAGCAGTTCGTAGCGGATGGTCCAGAGCGAACCATTCACCGCCCGGGCGAACGGGTTGTGTTCAAACACACCCGGCAACACCTGAACCGTGGCGATGCCAAAGGCGTTGTTGATCAGGTTCAGCCAGGTGGTGTCGTGGCGCCAGTACGCGGCTTGCGGCAGGGTGGTCATCGCAGCACCGACGACCCCCACGGAGAACGCCGTGGCGACGATCAGACCCGGGAAGATGCGCCCCACCCGTTTGGCTGCGAAATCCAGCACGCCTTGGCTGCGCTCCCAGCTTTGGGCAATCAGGTAGCCGCTGATGAAGAAGAACACGTAAACGCCCACTGCGCCCAGGCTGTGGCCTGCGAAGGGCACCGGCAGGCTGAGCCGATACAGGAATTCGCCGTGGTTGAACAGCACGGCCACGGCGGCCAACAGGCGCAGCAGGTTGAAGTTGTTGGAGGCGGACGAACTGGGCACGGGGAAGTAAGGTTCACGGCGATGCGCGCATTGTGGGCCGCAGAACGAGGCCGGCCGGCAGGTACCGTCCCGCTTGTGCAGGGCGTGACGGTCTTTGGGTCTGCTGTTGCTCGGTACAGCTCATACCGCGTCATCTGGACATGGACCGCGTGATGGCAGGTGTGGCGCATGTGCGGATTTCATGCTCGCTTCACATCCGCTTCTTGTGAGGCTCGCGCACTTCGCACGGCCATCGAATCGGGTTTGCACAGTTGGCTCATCGGTGCAGGGTGCACCGGGTTGATGAGGGACTTCACATGCAAACCGTCTCAGAACACTGGGTGAGTCAGGACAACGAGGGCACACCCCGACCAACCAGGCCGCAAGCTTGGGCCTCTGCGCGCCGCGGCTGGCGCGAGCGTCTGCGGACGCAGCCGTGGCGCGCGGGCGCCGTGGGCTTGCTGCTGGTGCTGCAGGTTTCGGGTCCGGCCCAGGCGCAGCCGCAAGGTGAGGCGCCGGCCCGGACCGAGGCGCCGTATTTCTTTTTGCCGGGCGCAGATCCCCAGGTGGATGCTTTGCCGCTCAAGGGAACCCAGGTGGATGTCCGCATTGCGGGCGTGATTGCCGATGTGACGGTCACGCAGACGTACAAGAACGAAGGCACGCGGCCCATCGAGGCCAAGTACGTGTTTCCGGGGTCGACGCGCGCAGCGGTGCACGCCATGAACGTGCGCCTGGGCGAGCGCCTCATCACGGCGCAGATCAAGGGCAAGGAGCAGGCCAGGATCGAGTACACGCAGGCCAAGCAGGCGGGCAAGACTGCGGCGCTGCTGGAGCAGCACCGACCGAACGTGTTCCAGATGGCGGTGGCCAACATCCTGCCCGGTGACGACGTGAAGGTGGAGCTGCGCTACACTGAGCTGCTGGTGCCGGAGGGCGGCCGCTACCAATTCGTGTTCCCCACCGTGGTGGGCCCGCGCTACAACAGCCCGAGCAGCCTGGAGGCCCGCAGTGAGTGGGTCGCCCAGCCCACGCAGGCCGCCGGCCGCAAGCCCTTGTCGGCCTTCGATTTGAAGCTGCGCCTGGAGGCGCCGCTGCCGATTGCGGCCGTGGGGTCCAAAACGCATCGGCTGACGACCACGGCGCAGGGTGACCGGCAGGTGAGCCTGGCGCTGGACGATGCCGATCGCACCGCCAACAACCGCGATTTCATCCTCGACTACAGCCTGGCGGGCCAGCAGGTGGCCTCGGGTCTGATGCTGATGCAGGGCGAGCAGGAGAATTTCTTCCTGGCCATGGTGCAGCCCCCCAAGGCCGTGGCGCTCAAGGCCGTCAACCCGCGCGAGTACATCTTCGTGGTTGACATCTCGGGCTCCATGCACGGCTTTCCGCTGGACACGGCCAAGGCCATGTTGCGCGAACTCATCGGCGGTCTGAGGCCATCGGACACCTTCAACGTGATGCTGTTCTCGGGCAGCAACAGCATGCTCAACCCGCACAGCGTGCCGGCAACGCAGGCCAACATCGAGGGTGCCATCGCCACCATCGAGCGCATGCAGGGCGGCGGCTCGACCGAGCTGATGCCAGCCTTGAAGCGCGTGTACGCGCAGGCCAAGTCGCCCAGCACCTCGCGCTCGGTGGTGGTGGTGACCGATGGCTACGTGACCGTGGAGAGCGAGGCGTTCGCGCTCATCCGCAAGCACCTCGACGAGGCCAATGTGTTTGCCTTCGGCATCGGCAGCTCCGTCAATCGCCACCTCATCGAGGGCATGGCGCGTGCCGGCAGGGGCGAGCCGTTCGTCATCACCTCGGCCAACGACGCCAAGGCCCAGGCCGACCGCTTTCGCCAGCTCGTGGCGCAGCCGGTGCTGACCTCGGTTCAGGCTGATTTCGAGGGCGTGGAGGTGTACGACGTGGTGCCCGAGCAACTGCCGGATGTGCTGGCCGAGCGGCCCGTGGTGGTGTTTGGCAAATGGCGCCCGAAAGAGGGGCAGCCGTTCCCTGGACGGGTGCGCATCTCGGGCCAGACGCCGGCGGGCCCGTTCCAGCAGGTGCTGCCCCTGGCCGACGCACCGGCCGAACCTGGGCAAAACACGGCGCTGCGGCAGCTGTGGGCGCGTGAGCGCATCGCCATGCTGAGCGACCAGGAGGCGCTGGACGGTGGCAGCGCGCTGCGCGAGCAGATCATGCAGCTGGGGCTGGGCTACAGCTTGCTGACCAACTACACCAGCTTCATCGCCGTGGACGAGGTGGTGCGTGTGAAAGATGCTGCGAACACGCAAACGGTGAACCAGCCGCTGCCCATGCCGGAAGGGGTGAGCAACCTGGCCGTGGCCGCTCAGGTGCCCAGTGCGCCCGAACCACAGGTGTGGGGTGCCATGGCCGTGTGTCTGTCCATGCTGGGTATGCTGGCACGGCGTAAGCGCAAACAACGGAAAAGCCACTATACCAGCTGAGGTCAGACCATGAACCCGCGCATGCACACGGACGAGATCCGCCTGTTTCCTGGGCAGCAACCCGCGCCTGACCAGGCCGCTGGGACGGATCGCCAGAGTGGGGCACCGGCCGCGCCGAAGTCCAGCCTGCCGTCCTGGCTGCTGGCGCCCAGGCGCCTGGCTTGTGCGGTGGCGCTTGATCGGCTGGCGCCGTGCTGGCTGATGGTCAGCCTGCTGCTGGCCACCTGGCCGCAGTGGATCTGGATGGCACGCCGCATGGTCGACGGCTCGGACGATCCGCTGGGGGTGTTGGCGCTGCTGGCTTTGTTGGCGGTGGTCTGGGTGAATCGGCGTGGCCTGCGCCAGTCGCCCGACTTGAGCTGGTTGCTGGCCGCCATGGCGCTGATGGGGGCCGGGGCGTGGGCACAGGCCAACCTGCCCGATCTGGCAGCAGCGCTGCTGGCCATGCTGGGCCTGGTGTGTGGCCTGCGGGCCTTGCTGCCCCGTCGCGTGGCCAGTGCGCCGCTGCTGGTGCTGGCGGTGTTGGCCTTGCCGCTGATGGCTTCGCTGCAGTACTTCGTGGGCTACCCGCTGCGCGTGCTGGTGGCCGAAGCCACACTGGCGTTGATGCAGGCCACGCACCACGTGCAGCGCGAAGGGACGGCCCTGGTGGTCGACGGCCAGCTGGTGCTGATCGATGCCGCGTGCTCGGGCGTGCAACTGGCGTGGATGGGCTACTTCAGCGCCGCCTGCCTGGCCTTGGTGCGCGGCCTGGACACGCGGCGCTTCCTCAGCCGCCTGCCATGGGTCAGCGTGTGGGTGCTGGGCGGCAACATCGTGCGCAGCTGGCTGCTGGTGACGCTGCAGGCGAACGGCCAGCCCTTGGCCACCTGGCTGCACGAAGGCATCGGGCTGGTGTGCCTGGCGGTGGTGTGTGGCGGCATCGCCTGGCAGATGCGGCCGGCATTGATCGAGGCATTGCCGCAGCGGGCAGGCTGGATGGGGCCGGCTGCAGCCTGGCGCGTGCCCAACCAGCTGCGCTGGCGGCTGACGCTGAAGGCCGCTTGCCTGGGCATCATGCCGGTGCTGGCGGTGGCCCATGCCGTGGTGCTGGGCCAGCACCCTGAAGCGAGGCCGCAGCCCGCCAGCGTCGAATGGCCGCGCACCTGGCAAGGCAAACCGCTGCGGCCTTTGGCGCTGGGGGCTGTCGAGCAGCGTTTTGCAGCGAATTTTCCGGGTCAGCTGGCCCGCCTGACCAATGGCGAGGACCTGCTGGTGTGGCGCCATGTGTCGCGGCCCACGCGCATGCTGCACCCGGCGGCCGATTGCTACCGGGCCTTGGGGTACCAAGTGAAGGATGAGCATTTGTCATCGGCGGTGGCTGATACCCCAGATCATAGCCACGCGGCTGACGCCGCCAGTTTGCCGGCTACGCAGGGCCTGTGGCGCTGTTTCATCGCCGACAAGGACGGCCAGCGGCTGCGCGTGTGCGAACGTCTGGAGGATGCGCAGGGTCGGGTGTTCACCGACACGTCGGCCTGGTACTGGGCCGCCAGCCTGGGGCAATCCACAGGGCCCTGGCAGGCCCTGACCGTGGCCCAGGCGCAGTAGGGTGGCGGGGTGCGTGGCCCTGATGGAGGGGATGGGCCATCGGTGGAGTGACTTCGGGAGAACTGCATGCCTGTTGATCTGCAGCCTGACGCTTGCCGGGGCCCCGTTCGCTGGGGCCGGGCCAGGCGGGTGGTGCGCCGTTGTGCATGGTGGGTCGGGCTGACGCTGGGTGTTGCGGCCCTGGCCGTCGGTGTGGCTTTGACCGTGGTGTGGGCCAGCTTGCGCCCCGCGGCGGGCGAGTGGGCGGAGACGTTCTCGGTGCCGGTGCCCGGTACGGCCCGGCAGGTGCCGCTGCGGCTGGGCGTGCCGTCGTTGATCCGCCTGGCCACGCAGCCGCCGCTGGCCCGTTGGCTGGTGGCCCAGGTGCAGGCAGTGCCCATGGGGCCCAACCGGCTGCAGCTGAGCTGGCACGACGCCGACAGGCGCTTGAGCGTGACGTGTGCACCCTGCACGCTGGTACACCCCGGCCTGGGTTCGCAGCCGATCACGGTCACGCGGCTGGGCGGCGACCTGCGCCGCCATGGCGAAGCGCTGCAAGGCCAGGTGTGGCTGGGCGACGAGCCCCGGCAGATTCGCGTGGCCTGGCAGGGCGATTTGAGCCAGGCCGGCCTGCGCATCCGCAGCCAGACCCAGCACCAGTCCATGGCCGACCTGTACGCCGCCCTGGCGCCCAGCCTGCCGGAGGTCGCGCGGGCCACGGTGGAGGGCGAGTGGGGCCTGCAGCTGAGCCTGGACCTGCCGCGGGGGCGGACGGAATGGCTGCCCGACATCCGCGGCTTCTCGGTCACGGGCCTGGGCACCGAGGCGCTGCTGGACCTGCCGGGCGCCGGCCTGCCGTTGCAGCATCCGCTGGTGCGGGCCGTCATCGCGGCCGAAGACCAGCGCTTTGAGCAGCACACCGGCCTGGACCTCAGCGAGCTGCAACAGGTCCTGCAGCAGGGCGATGGCGCAGCCTCGCGGGGGGCCAGCACCTTGACGCAGCAACTGGCCAAGCTGGTCTACACCGATGGCGAGCGCAGCGTGCTGCGCAAGGCGCGTGAGCTGCTGTATGCGGCCGACATGGAGCGCAGCCTGGGCAAGGCGCGCATCCTGCAGCTCTACCTGGCGCACGCCCCTTGGGGCGAGGGCGTGGTCGGGGCTGGGGCCGCTGCCCAGCATTATTTCGGTCGCCCCGCTGCACGCCTGAGCACGGCCCAGGCGGTGTGGCTGGCCAGCATGCTCAACCAGCCCGACACCCATGCCCGGCGTTGGCGCCAGCGGGGCCAGGTCGACCTGCGACGCGCCACCTGGGTGGCGCAGCAGATGCGCCTGCCCATGCAGGGGCTGTCGCCGCGCCGGTTGAAGGCCGTGGTGGCCGAACTGCAGCAGCTGCAGTCCCAGGCCTGGCTCACGGGCTCGTCAAGGCCGGAGTGAGTGGCCATGGCTGTATGTGGGATTCAGCCCCGTGGCCGCAGCACTGCGACAGCCTACGGGGTCAGGTGTTGCACAGGCTGCCCTCGGTCCGCGCGCCTGGGACAGGTCACACCTGCGTCAGCTGAGGGTGTGAGGGCGGGGTGGGTGGCTTTAGCCCGGGCCAGCGATCGGCAACTGCGTCAGGCGTGGCCAGCGAAGCGGGAAGCCGACCGCGGCGTGCGTGTGGCCATCCATCCCGATGGCGCGGTTGCGCGGGTGAGCCCGCAACGGGCGGTTGAGCGGGCCGGCGGGGCTCAGACCAGGCGCCAGGCCACCTGGCCCAGCGGGCCGAAATCGCCTTGCATGACGTCGCCGGCGCGCACCGGCACCGGCCGAATCAAGGTGCCCGAGAGCACGATCTGGCCGGGTTCCAGCTTCTCGCCCCACTGGCTGAGCCGGTTGGCCAGCCAGGCCACGCTCTTGGCCGGGTGCGACATCACGGTGGCGGCCAGCCCCGTGTCCTCGATGGCGCCGTTCTTGTAGAGCATGGCGCCGACCCAGGGCAGGTTCAGCTCGGTGGGGCGCGTGGGATGGCCACCCAGCATGGCGCCCGCAGCCACGCTGTTGTCGGACACCAGGTCGACCAGGGTGCGCGGTGCCTTGGTCTGCGGATGGAGCTGCTGGACGCGGGCGTCCACGATCTCGAACGAGGGGACGATGCAGTCCGTGGCGGCCAGCACGTCGAACGCGGTGACGCGCGGGCCTTGCAGCGGTTTGCCGATGATGAAGGCCAGTTCCAGCTCGACGTTGGCCGCGATGAAGCGATCGGCCGGCAGGCTGCTGCCGTTGTCGAACACCATGTCGTCGTAGAGCCAGCCGATGGCGGGCTCGCTGGCGCCATACATGGCCTGCGTGGCGCGGGACGTCATGGCGATTTTGTAGCCGCGCAGGCTGCGGCCTTCGTCGTGGCGCAGCGTCCCCCAGGCGCGCGAGATGGCATACGCCTCGTCCACGGTCAGGTCGGGCCACTGGGCCGACAACTGGGCCATGGGCGTGCGCGTTTGCTGGGCGTGCTGCAGCTGGGCAGCCAGGCTGGTGATCTGTTCTTTTGGCAGCATGGTGTTGGCGAAGTGAATCAAGGGGTATGCATGTTTTTCCGTTCATCAAGAAACAGGAACAAAGGCATACTGCTGTTAAAAGTCCCGAAAACCATCCAGGACAACGGATTCACTGTAGCGCGAGTGGCGGGGTGGTCCTGCTGCCTGGGGCTCAGCCTCGCTCGGGTCTGCGGGATGAACGCCCGGCGGTGCAGGGCAACCTCGCGCACCTCGCCATGCTGAACAACCACGCCGGCATCGACACCTTGCGCGTGATGGGGCAGGGCACGCACCATGTGCCACCAGCGGTGCCGCTGGCTTCGTCGATTGGGCCTTCGCACCGCGGGCGCGTGTGGGCCGGTGCCCAGACCATGGCGCAGGCCCCATGAAAAACGCCCTGCCGAAAAGGGGGCAGGGCGTCAAGAACAGGCGTGCAGTGCACGCGCAGGCAGGCGGATCAGCTCAGCGAGGCGGCGGCAGGAGCAGGTGCGGGCGCGGCAGCGGCAGGCTTGGCGTCCTTGTCGGCCGGTTTGGCGGACTTGGCGTGGGTGTCGGAGGAGATCTCGCCCGACACCTGGCCGCCTTCTTCGATCACGAGCTTGCCGTAGCGGATCTTGCCGGTGACCTTGCCGGTGGCAAAGATCACGAGCTTGTCACGCACGGTCAGGTCGCCGTCGAATTCGCCGCGGATCTCGGCGATGTCGATGTTGGCCGAACCCTTGAACGCGCCTTGTTCCGAAATCTGGATCACGCGCGAATCCATCGTGGCTTCCACCGTGCCTTCCACGACCAGCGTGTCGCAGTCGGTGATCTCAACGCCACGCAGCTTGATGTTGGGGCCCACGGTCAGCTTGGCGCCGCTTTCTTCCTTGACGGGAGCAGCCACCGGTGCGGCCGCGTTGCTCAGCGACGAGGGGACGGCGACCGACGACACCGGCGAGCTGCCGCCAGGCGTGACGCCACCAGAGGTGGGGGTGGGACGGGGGTTGAAGGAGTCGCCTTCACGCTTGCCGCCAAATACCGAGTTCAGTGCCATGCCTGCTCCTAATTGCTCACAAATTGTGTGATCCTATCGACATGAGCACCCTGCTCATGGCGTGTTGTCTCAAAAACTTGCAAGAATCGTAACGCAATAAGTCGCTCGTATCGAAAGGCAGATGCGCAGAGGATGGGGGCAATTGTCAGCAAAAGTCCATGCATGCATGGGCGGTAAGCCGTTTTTCGCGGCCTGCGCAGGATTGCTCCCTAGAATCAGCCATCCCTGTGCCGCCTGAGCGCCCATGCCTTCTGACCCCGCCCACCTGCCCCGCGTTGACCTGTCGACCTCGTCGCAAGCGGGTGCCGTGGTGCTGGGGGAATGGACTTCGGCCCAGCTGACGGATGCCAAACGCTGGGCGGAGCTGCAGGCGCGCCTGCACGAGGTGGCCGGCCAGCTGGGCTCTGGGCGCTGGGCGCTGACGCCGCAAACCCAGCTGGACCACCTGGGCGCCCAGGCCTTGCTCGCCGTGTGGGGGGCGGTGCCCGCGACGCTGGAGGCCACGGAGGACCAGCGCGCCGTGCTGGCGCGTGTGGCCGGGTTTTCGGCGCCCCAGTTGCCGGCCAAACCCGCCGTGTCCAGTCGCTTGCTGCAGAACCTGAGCAAAGGCTGGCGTGAACGGCGCGAGATGGCGGGTGATGCGGTGGCGTTGCTGGGGCAGCTGGTGCTGGACTTGGGCAAGTTGATCCGGGCGCCGAAGTGGGGTCCGTGGTCAGACTTCTCCAGCCACCTCTACAACATCGGCGGCACCGCCTTGCCCATCACCGCCCTGGTGGGGTTCCTGATCGGCGTGGTGCTGGCCTACCTGATGTCGCAGGTGCTGCGGCAGTTCGGGGCCGAGGTGTTCATCGTCAACATCCTGGGCCTGGCCTTGATTCGCGAGCTGGGGCCCATCCTGGCGTCGGTGCTGATCGCCGGACGTTCGGGATCGTCCATCACGGCGCAGATCGGCGTGATGCGCGTGACCGAGGAGCTCGATGCCATGCGCGTCATGGGCATTCCGGTGAACTACCGGCTGGTGATGCCGCGTGTGCTGGCGCTGGCGGTGGCCATGCCGCTGGTCACGATCTGGACCACGGCAGCGGCCCTGCTGGGGGGCATGTTGGCGGCCTGGATCACGCTGGACCTGTCGCCCACGTATTTCCTCACGGCCATGCCCAGTGCCGTGAGCCTGCCCAACCTGCTGCTCGCGATCGGCAAGTCCGCGGTGTTTGGGGTGGCGATTGCGATGATCGCCTGCTTTTTTGGCCTGCGCGTGGCGCCGAACACCGAAAGCCTGGGGCGCGGCACCACGTCGTCGGTGGTCACGGCCATCACGGCGGTGATCCTGATCGATGCGGTGTTCGCCATCGCGTTCAAGAGCGTGGGGATTTGAGCATGGCAGCAGAGTCATCGCCTGAGGCGGACGTGGTCATCGACGTGCGAGGCCTGTGGAGCGTGTTTCCCACCGCCGGTGGCGGCGAGGTGGTGATCCACAAAGACCTGGACCTGGTGGTCAAGCGGGGCGAGATCCTGTCCATCGTCGGGGGCTCGGGCACGGGCAAGACGGTGCTGTTGCGACGCATTCTGGGCCTGGATGCCCCCAGCAAGGGCTCGGTGACGGTGCTGGGCCGGCCGGCGACGGAGCAGAACGACCGCGATGCCGCCACGCGCCTGGGCATGCTGTTTCAGCAAGGCGCCTTGTTTTCGGCCTTCAGCGTGCTGGACAACATCGCGCTGCCACTGCGTGAGCGCAAGGCCGTGCCCAAGGACATCGAGCGCAAGGCCGCCTTGCTGAAGCTGGAGATGGTGGGGCTGCAGGCCAAGGACGCCCCCAAGATGCCGGCCGACCTCTCGGGCGGCATGATCAAGCGCGTGGCCCTGGCGCGCGCGCTGGTCATGGACCCACCCCTGCTGCTGCTGGACGAGCCGACGGCGGGGCTGGACCCCGAGAGTTCGGATGCGTTTTGTGAGCTGCTGCTCGACCTGCACCGAGAGCTGGGCCTCACGGTGCTCATGGTCACGCACGACCTGGACACCCTGTTCGCGCTGTCGACGCGCGTGGCGGTGCTGGCCGAGCAGCGGGTGCTGGTGACGGGCACCGTGGACGAGGTGGCGGCGTACTCGCACCCGTTCATCGACGACTACTTTCATGGCGCGCGCGGGGAAAGCGCCATGCGCTTGTTCAAGGCGAAGCAGGCCGAGAAGGCCCAGGGGGCAGCCATGCCCATGGAGCAAAGCTGATGGAAAACCGATCTCATGCCGTGGCCGCAGGCGCCTTTGTGGTGGGCGTGGCCGTTCTTCTGGTGGCCATGGTGATGTGGCTGATGCGCGATACCTCGGACCGCGTGCCGGTGGACCTGTTCACCAGCGAAGCCGTGAGCGGGCTGCAGCCCCAGGCGGCGGTGCGCTACCGCGGGGTGGACGTGGGCGTGGTGAGCAACATCTCGCTGGACCCCGAAGTGAAGGGCAACGTGCTGGTGCGCGTGATGCTCGACCGCAAAGCGCCGCTGAGCAAGGACTCGTTCGCCACCCTGGGTTACCAGGGCGTGACCGGCCTGGCCTTCATCCAACTGGACGATCGCGGCCTGTCGGATGAGCCGCCGCCGCAGGGCAAGGACGAGGTGCCCCGCATTCCGCTGCGTGGCGGGCTGCTCAGCCGCCTGGCCGACCAGAGCGGTCAGATGCTGGATCAGCTGTCGGACACCATGAAACGCATCAACGACGTGCTGGGTGACCAGAACCAGGCCAACCTGACGCGGGCGCTCGGTGAAATTGGCGATGCAGCCCAGTCTGTGAGCGCCCTGGCTGCGGACACCAACCGGCTGCTGGCCGCCCAGCTGGATCCGGCCAAGACGCACGTGCCGCAGCTCGTCGACGAGGCGCGTGCGGCCATTGCGGACATGCGCATCGCAGCGGGCAACGTCAAGCAGGCGGCTGGTGACTTCAGCACCGCGGTCAACCGCTTCGATGCCCAGGGCGGGGCCCTCGACCGCGTGAGCGAAGGTGCCAACACCTTCACCGCCAGCACCTTGCCGCGTGTGCACCGGGCGGTGGAGAGCGCCGAGCGCACCATCCGCCAGCTGGACCGCACGGCCAGCACCCTCAACGAGAACCCGCAGGCCATCCTGTACGGCGGCGGCCAGATTCCGCCAGGCCCGGGCGAGCAGGGATTCGCGCAACCCATGTCATCGAGAAGCCAACCATGATTGCCACACGCCACCTCCCCTTCCGCACGACACACCGGCTTCCGGTCTTGCGCAGCCTGGCCGGTGTGACGCTGGTGGCCGCGTTGACGGGCTGTGGCGTGCCGTTGCCGGACAAGCCGGTGCGGCCCGAGTTGTACGACTTCGGTCCCCGGGTGGCCCAGGCGCAGGCGACCCCCACGGGGGTGCCGATTGCCCTGGCGCAGCTCGATGTTCCCCAGGCCCTGGACTCGACGCGCATGGTGTACCGCCTGGCGTACGCCGATGCCCAAGTGCCCAGCCCTTACGCCCATTCGCGCTGGAGCATGCCACCGGCGCAGCTGCTGCATCAGCGGCTGCGCTCGGTCTTGGGCGAGAAGCACCCGGTGGTGCTGGTGGGCGAAGGCTACGCGCGCATCGAGTTGCGCATCGAGCTCGACGAGTTTTCGCAGGTGTTCAGCAGCGCACAGGAGAGCCAAGGCCTGGTGCGCGTGCGGGCCACGGCGCTGGCCCCCAACAACCGCGGCGATCGCCTGCTGGGGCAGCGGGGGTTCGAGGTCAGCGTGCCCGCGCCCACGCCCGACGCGGTGGGCGGTGTCCGGGCCTTGACGCAGGCCAGCGATCGCCTCACGCGCGAGATCAGCGACTGGGTGGACAGCCTGCCCGTGCAGACCGTCGGCCGCTGAGCGGGCAGGCCTGATTGGTGGTGTTCAGAAGCAGATAGGCAGTATCAGGCAGTTGCCGTTGATCTGAAAACGGCAACACGGCCATACTCCATGCAAAAAGCCTTGGGCATGGCCCAAGGCTTTTGTGCTTTTGCGGGCGTCGAACCCCGCGCCCGCTTGGCCGCAGGCTTCAGCCCAGCAGGCCCTCTTGACGCATGGCGGCCTGAACGGCCGGGCGGTTGGCGATGCGGTCGCGAAAGGCGTTCAAGTGGGTCAGGCCAGCGATGTCCAGGCCCACGGGCTTGGCCCAGTTGGTGACCACGAACAGGTAGAAGTCGGCCACCGACACGGCATCGCCGTTGAGGTAGGGCCGCTGGGCCAGCTCGCTGTCCACCCAGGCCAGGCGCTTGCTGATGTAGGCCTTGGCGTTGGCTTTCACCTCGTCGGACGACTTGGGGTTGAACAGCGGGCCGAAACTCTTGTGAACTTCGGTGCCGACGAAGTTCAGCCAGCCTTGCAGGCGATACCGCTCGAAGGTGCCGTTGGCCGGGGCCAGGTGTTTCTCGGGCGCTTGATCGGCCAGGTATTGCACGATGGCCGGGCCCTCAAACAGGCGGCGGCCGTCGGCCAGCTCAAGCACGGGCACATACCCCAGTGGGTTGATCGTGTAGAAATCGGTGCCGTCATCCAGCTGGTGGGTCTTGGTCGAGGCCTTGACCAAGGTGTAGGGCAGGCCGGTTTCTTCCAGCACGATGTGCGGGGACAGCGAGCAGGCGCCGGGCGAGAAATACAGCTTCATGACATCTCCTGAGTGATGGGACAGCGATTATGAGCCGCCGATCCGCACGCCCGTCGCCGCTCCCGCATGCAGGTCGGTGCAGGGCGGCGTGGCGAGGTGCGGGGTTCAAGCGCAGCGGGCAGGGTTGGTGCTGCGCGATCAGGGGTACAGGCCGCGCATCGCACGCGCATGCAGGATGCGCGTGCAGGCCACGATGAAGGTGGCGGTCCGCAGGCTGACCTTGTGCTGCTGGCCCACGTTCCAGACCGCGGTGAAGGCGTCGGTCATGATGTTGACCAGGCGCTGGTTGATCTCGGCCTCGCTCCAGAAGAAGCTGGAGAAATCCTGCACCCATTCGAAGTAGCTGACGGTGACACCGCCGGCGTTGGCAATCACGTCGGGCAGGACCAGCACGTTGTTCGCTTGCAGGATGTCGTCGGCTTCGGGCGTGGTGGGACCGTTGGCCCCTTCGATGACCATCCTGGCCTTGACCTTCGGCGCGTTGTGGGCGGTGAGCTGACCTT
This sequence comes from Comamonas serinivorans, assembly GCF_002158865.1. Classification (NCBI taxonomy): domain Bacteria; kingdom Pseudomonadati; phylum Pseudomonadota; class Betaproteobacteria; order Burkholderiales; family Comamonadaceae; genus Comamonas; species Comamonas serinivorans. Next base: position 155,748 of record NZ_CP021455.1, read on the forward strand.
CGAGTGCAGCGGGGATGAGGATGTCGCAGTCGCAGGCCCAGAACTCTTCGGGCTGGAGCACCTCGCCACCCGCAAAGCCGAGGACGCTGCCGTGCTCGGTGACATGGGTTTGCAGCGCGACCACGTCCAGGCCCTGATCGTTGTAGACGCCGCCAGCATGGTCCTGGACGGCGATGAGGCGGGCGCCGGCCTCAACGAACAGCTTGGCCGCTGTGCCGCCCACGTTGCCGAACCCCTGAACGGCAATCCGGACGCCGTCGATGCTCAAGCCGATGCGCTTGGCCGCTTCGACGCCCACGGTGAACACGCCACGGCCGGTGGCCTCCTTGCGGCCGAGCGAGCCGCCCAGGTCAATGGGTTTGCCTGTGACCACGCCCGTCGCGGTCGAGCCGCTGTTCATGGAGTAGGTGTCCATCATCCAGGCCATGATGCGTTCATTGGTGTTCACATCGGGGGCCGGGATGTCTTTGGAAGGGCCGATGATGAGGCCGATTTCGCTTGTGTAGCGACGCGTCAGGCGCTCAAGCTCGCCCATGGACAGCGTGCTGGGGTCGACCCGGATGCCGCCCTTGGCACCCCCGTAGGGCACGTTGACGGCCGCGTTCTTGATCGACATCCAGGCCGACAGCGCCATGACTTCGGACAGGGTGACGTTTTGGTGAAAGCGTACGCCGCCTTTGCCCGGGCCGCGGCTGATGTTGTGCTGAACCCGGTAGCCCTCGTAGTGCGCAATGGTGCCGTTGTCCAGCTCGATGGGCACGTCGACGATCAGCGAGCGCTTGGGGCGTTTGAGGGTTTCGACCCAGCGGGCCAAGTCCCCGAGGTAGGGTGTGACGCGATCCACCTGAGCCAGGTAAATGCCCCAGGGGCCCAGGTTGTTGGGGTCCAGGTACGACGGAATGTCATGCGAGGGTGTGGATGACGTTTTGTTCATGGTGATCCCTTTTGAAGATGTGGCGAACGGGGTCAGCTTAGGCTCAGGTGCAAGTTGTTGCCATCGTGTTTGTGCGGAGTGACACCGGCATGACCTGTTTCACGTGAAACGCATTCAACCGCCAGCCCCCGGTTTGGCGCGAAAGTGGGACAATCTAGGGTTCGCTTGCGGGTCGAGGTCCGTGACGGAGTACCACATGATCTATCCACAGGAATTTGACGTCATCGTCATTGGCGGCGGCCACGCGGGCACGGAAGCCTGCTTGGCAGCGGCGCGCATGGGCGCCAAAACCCTGCTGCTGACCCACAACATCGAAACGCTGGGCCAGATGAGTTGCAACCCCTCCATCGGGGGCATCGGCAAGGGCCATCTGGTCAAGGAGGTCGACGCCCTGGGTGGCGCGATGGCCTTGGCCACGGACGAGGGCGGCATTCAGTTTCGCGTTTTGAATTCGAGCAAAGGGCCGGCGGTCCGCGCGACGCGCGCCCAGGCTGACCGCATCCTTTACAAGGCTGCCATCCGCCGACGCCTGGAGAACCAGCCCAACCTGTGGTTGTTCCAGCAAGCCGTTGATGACTTGCTGGTCGAGTCGACCGGGCAGGGCGAACGCGTGGTCGGGGCCGTGACGCAGATCGGGTTGCGTTTCAAAGCCAGGGCGGTGGTGTTGACTGCGGGCACGTTCCTTGACGGCAAGGTGCATGTGGGCCTGGACAACTACGCTGCTGGCCGAGCCGGCGATCCGCCCGCGGTGTCGCTGTCGGCCCGGCTCAAGGAGCTCAAGCTGCCGCAGGGCCGACTGAAAACCGGCACGCCGCCGCGCCTGGATGGCCGGACCATCGACTGGGACCGCTGTACGCCGCAGCCCGGCGATGGCATGGGAGACGGCACGCCCATGCCGGTGTTCAGCTTCATGGGGCGGGCTGACCTGCACCCGCAGCAGGTGCCGTGTTTCATCACGCACACCAACAGCCGCACCCACGACATCATTCGCGCCGGCTTTGACCGCAGCCCCATGTTCACCGGCAAGATCGAAGGCGTGGGTCCCCGCTATTGCCCCAGCGTCGAGGACAAGATCAACCGCTTTGCCGGCAAGGACAGCCACCAGATCTTCCTCGAACCTGAAGGGCTGACCACGCACGAGGTTTACCCCAACGGGATCTCGACCAGTCTGCCGTTTGACGTGCAGTACGACTTGGTCCGATCAATTGAAGGCCTGGAGCAAGCCCACATCCTGCGCCCCGGCTACGCGATCGAGTACGACTACTTCGACCCGCGCAGTCTGCGCAGCAGTTTCGAGACCAAGCAGATCAACGGCTTGTTTTTTGCCGGTCAGATCAACGGCACCACGGGCTACGAAGAGGCGGCTGCCCAAGGGTTGTTTGCGGGCTTGAATGCGGCCCTGCAGGTGCGCGGCGAGGCACCCTGGCTGCCCGCGCGCGATGAAGCCTACCTGGGCGTGCTGGTCGACGACTTGATCACCAAGGGCGTGACCGAGCCCTATCGCATGTTCACGAGCAGGGCGGAGTTCCGGCTGCAGCTTCGGGAAGACAACGCCGACATGCGTTTGACCGAAACAGGCCGCCGGCTCGGTTTGGTCGACGACGCACGCTGGGATGCATTCAACCGCAAACGGGATGCTGTTTCACGTGAAACAGAGCGCCTCAAGTCGACATGGGTCACGCCACAAAGCTTGCCAACTACCGAGGCGGAGCGCGTTCTCGGCAAGGCGATCGAGCACGAATACAACCTGTTCGACCTGCTGCGTCGCCCCGGGGTGAGCTACGAAGCCCTCATGGGGCTGAATGACGGACGCTTGCGGAGCCCGGCCATCAGCGACGAGGCATTGGGTACATTGCACACCGTGGTGCGCGAACAGATCGAGATTGCAGCCAAATACGCCGGCTACATCGATCGGCAAAAGGACGAAGTGCAGCGCGCGGCCCATTACGAACAGCTCCGCTTGCCTGACGATTTGGATTACATGCAGATTGATTCGCTGTCGATTGAAGCGCGTCAGCGCTTGCACAAGCATCGGCCGGAAACCCTGGGTCAGGCGTCCCGGCTGTCTGGCATCACGCCTGCAACGGTGTCCCTGCTGCTCGTGTACCTGAAGAAAAGTGGGTTGAAGACGGCCATCGGCAAACCGGCTGTTTCGGCTGCGGCAGCGCACCAGGAATCCGCATGACAGCCCAGGGTGCAGAAGAACGCCAGGTGTTGATCGACGGAGCGGATGCCCTGGGGGTGGCCTTGACGTCCTCGCAGGTCGATGCCTTGATCCGTTACCTCGATCTGCTGTCGCGGTGGGGCAAAGTCTACAACCTCACGGCGGTGCTGCACCGTCCAGAGATGATGACCACGCACATCCTCGATTGTCTGGCCGTCATCCCGCCGTTGCGAAAGCGTTGTCTGGACCCAGCTGCAGCAACCCCTGTTCAGTTGCTCGACGTGGGTTCGGGCGCTGGCTTGCCGGGCGTGGTGTTGGCCATCGTGGTGCCTGAGTTGCAGGTGACGTGCATCGACACCGTGGCGAAGAAGGCGGCCTACATTCAGCATGCGGGTCTGCAATTGGGCCTCAAAAATCTCAAGGCCGTGCATGGCCGGATCGAACAGCACGCGGTTCACTACGACGTGGTCTGTTCGCGGGCGTTTGCGTCCTTGATCGACTTCACGCGCTGGTCTCGCAATTGCCTGAAGCCTCAAGGAGTGTGGATGGCGATGAAGGGCAAGCAGCTCGCGGAGGAGTTCGAGGCATTGGCGCGCGACCAGGTGGATGTGTTTCACGTGGAACCTTTGACGGTGCCAGGCCTGCAGGCAGAACGGTGCATCGTCTGGATGCGGCCTCAGGTCCAGCCGTGAAAGCCCTTGTCGTCCGAATTCGGTCACGCAGAAGTACTGGGCCAGCCGCTAGACTAAGCCCTTTCCGGTTCTGCGCTCTGGCAACGGCGATGGCCTTCATCCATGTCTGGCATCAGTGATTATTGGGCCTTCGTTGGCGCCATCGTCGTGTTTCTGTTGATCCCCGGGCCGGGCAACCTGGCCCTGGTGTCCAGCACCGGCAGAGGAGGGGTACGCGCTGGCATTGCCTGCACCTTGGGTGTGATGCTCGCCGATCAGGTGTTGATGTGGGCCGCCGTGGCCGGGCTGGCCGCCATGTTGGCAGCCATGCCTGCGGTGTTTGCCGGGGTGCAGTGGTTGGGCGCCGCCTACCTGGTCTGGCTGGGCTGGCGCATGGTGCGCAGCGCCCCGGGCGAGCGCGTGCAGCTTGCGGTGCGCTCACGGCATCACCTGATGCAGGGCATCCTGGTGACCTTGCTCAACCCCAAGGCCATCGTGTTCTACATGGCATTTTTCCCCTTGTTCCTCAAAGACAAGGACCATGCCTCGGTGGCCACCTTTGCCGCCATGGCTGCGACGGTGGCCGTGTTGACCCTGGCCTATGGCGTCATCGCGGCCAGCATCACGCAGGCCATGGCGGGCCGGCTGCGTGCCAATCCTGTGGTGGGGCGGATCCTTGAAAAACTGGCTGGCCTGGCGCTGATCGGTTTTGGGGTTCGGTTGGCGCTGCGTTGAATTCCTAGAAAGAAGGCACATGGCTGAGATTTTCTGCATTGCGAATCAGAAGGGCGGAGTGGGCAAAACCACCACCACGGTCAACTTGGCGGCCGGGTTGGCCAAGCTTGGCCAGCGTGTGCTGCTCGTGGATCTGGACCCGCAAGGCAATGCCACCATGGGCTCGGGCATCGACAAGCGGGAACTGGTGGCCTCGGTGTACGACGTGCTGCTCGAAAACGAGGGCGTGGCCGATGCGGCCGTGCACTCGCCCAAAGCGGGCTACCACGTGCTGGGCGCCAACCGCGAGCTGGCCGGCGCCGAGGTCGAGCTGGTGGAGGTCGAGCGCCGCGAGCGTCGGCTGGCTGCAGCCCTGGCCGAGGTCAAGGACAACTACGACTTTGTCCTCATCGATTGCCCACCGGCCCTGTCCATGCTCACGCTCAATGGCTTGTGCTCGGCCCACGGGGTGATCGTGCCCATGCAGTGCGAGTATTTTGCGCTGGAGGGGCTCACCGACCTCGTCAACACCATCAAGCAGGTGCACGGCAACCTCAACCGATCGCTCAAACTCATTGGCCTGTTGCGCGTCATGTACGACCCTCGGATCACACTGCAGCAGCAGGTCAGCGAGCAGCTCAAGGCCCATTTCGGCGACAAGGTGTTCGATTCCGTCATCCCGCGCAACGTGCGCCTGGCCGAGGCCCCCAGCTATGGCTTGCCCGGTGTGGTGTTCGACCCGTCGGCCAAGGGCAGCAAGGCCTTCGTGGCCTTTGCGCAGGAAATGGTCGATCGTGTCCAGCGTGGGCAGGTTTGATGGCTGCGGAGTCTGCACAGGTGTTCACCTTGCCGGGTTGGCAGGGTTCGGGCCCGACGCATTGGCAAACGCGCTGGGAAGCCCTGCACGACTTTCAACGCGTCGAGCAACACGATTGGCAGCGTCCGCTGCGGGGTGACTGGTCGGCGCGACTCGATGAGGTGGTGGGCGATGCGGCAGGGCCGGTGGTGCTGGTGGCCCACAGCCTGGGCTGTGTCCTGACGGCCTGGTGGGCGGCCCATTCACGCCATGCCCATCGCGTGAAGGCGGCGCTGCTGGTGGCCCCGCCGGATGTGGCGCAGCCACCGTTGAACCACATCCTGCGCGGCTGGGCGCCTGTGGCCCGTCAGCCGTTGCTGTTTTCAGCTGCGGTGCTGGCCAGCAGCAACGACCCCTATTGCAGCCTGGCGCAGGCCCGCGCGTTGGCGCGGAGCTGGGGTGCGGGTTTTGAGGATTTGGGGCCGCTGGGCCACGTCAATGCCGAGTCGGGTCTGGGGGACTGGCCCGAGGGCCATGCGGCGCTGCGGCGACTCATGGCACAGGCAGGGTGCTGACCATGGGCGTGGGGTGATTGCCCCTGGCCGTTGACCCACGAGGAGTGTGCAGCCCGCTGCTGAGACTCTGGGCCGCTCTGCGGCGGATCATCGCCTGAATTCACCGTCCTGGGCGGCGGCTCCAAGCATGCAGAGCAGGTACACGCCCAAACCCGTTCATGCTTGAACGGGGACTGGCCGTTACTCCGTTCGGTCAAACCTGGGCGCTGGCCCGTTCGGCTACGCGGTCGCGCCAGGCCTGCAGGTGCGTGAAACCTTCTTCCCCGGCGCGGAACTTCAGCAAGCCGCGGGCGAACTCGATGGAGGTGAAGGCCGTGATGTCGGCGATGGTGAAGCGCTCGCCGGCCCAATAGGGCTGTTTGGCCAGCATGCCGTCGAAACGCTTGGCGCTGTCGCGCACCCGCTGGGCCTGGACCTTGCCGTGCTCGGGAAACTGAGGCACCTCCAGCGGCGCCAGCCCCGGGTGGGTGTGGCGGATGGCCTGGGCAATGAGGGCCATCCAGTACCACTCGGCCTGGCGGTCGGCCATTTCGATGAAGGCCCGTTCGGTGTGGTCCCGCCCCATGAGGTTGGGTTCGGGGTGCAGGCCCTCCAGGTAGCTGCAGATGGCGCGCGTTTCGCTCAGGCCCCGTCCATCATCCAGTTGCAGCACCGGCACGCGTGCGTGCGGGCTCAGGCGGCGGAATTCGTCCGTGCGGTGCGCACCGCCGTTCAGGTCCACCGGCACCTCTTCGATGTCGGGAATGCCTTTTTCGGCGATGAACATCTGCACGCGACGGGGGTTGGGCGCGCGGGGCGCGATGAACAGTTTCATGGGGTCTCCTGAAGGGTTGGCGGTGGAAAAAGGGAGGGGCGTCGCGAGCAAACGGGCGAGGCTTGGCGCCAGACCGCGACATCGGCTCGTGCCGCCGCTGAGGGTCAGCCTGGCGAGGGCTTGGCATCGCCCCGCATGACCATGAGGCGCGCGCGTTCCTCGAAGGCCTTGACCTCGTCGGGGGTGTTGCGCCTCAGCTCGGTCTTGGGCGGCGGGTTGTTGAGGCCGCGCTGCACGGCAGGGCGTTCGGCGATGGCGTCGCGCCAGCGTTTGAGGTGGGGCATGTCGCTCACGTCCACCCCTGACCAGCGGTGCGTGCGCACCCAGGCAAAGTTCGCGATGTCGGCGATCGAGTAGTCGCCGGCCAGCCACTCGTGCTCGGCCAGGTGGGCGTCGAGTACACCGCAGAGGCGGCGCGATTCACCCTGGTAGCGCGCGATGGCCAGCGGGATCTTTTCGGGCAGGTAGCGGAAGAACACATTGGCCTGGCCCATCATGGGGCCGATGCCAGCCATCTGGAACATCAGCCACTGCAGGACGCGCGAGCGGCCCTTCACATCGCTGGGCATGAGCAGCCCCGTCTTCTCGGCCAGGTAGACCATGATGGCCCCGGATTCGAACACGGCGAAATCGTCTTGCTCGCGGTCGATGATGGCCGGGATGCGGCCGTTGGGGTTGATGGCGAGGAAGGCCGGCTCCTTCTGCACGCGTGTGGACAGGTCCAGTTCGTGCACGGTGTAGGCCAGGCCCATTTCCTCCAGCGTGATGGAGGCTTTGAAACCATTGGGCGTCGCGGCGGTGTACAGGTCGATCATGCGGGGCTTCTCGGCAGTCAAATGCGGCCCGACTGTATCGGGCGGCCCGAGCAGCTTGGGTACTGCGCTTGACAGCCCTGCCGACACGCCCGAGGCGCAGTGCATGCGGCCGGCTGTCCAATCGTTCGCGGGGCAGTTGCCCCAGCCGCCACGGCGGCTAAGGGACCTGGGCTTGGCGTACAGTGGCGGTGCGGGCATGTGCGGTGCATGCCCTTCACCCCTTTGCTTCATGGCCATGACACCCGTTTTGCCCGATCTGCCCTGCTACCTCCAGGGCGAGTACGCCACCATCGACCAGGCCAAGGTCAGCGTGATGGACCGCGGGTTCATCCTCGGGGACGGCGTCTACGAGGTGGTGCCCATCTACGGCTCGCATCCGTTCTGTCTGCCGCAGCACCTGGCCCGTCTCGGGCGCTCTCTGGCCACCGTGCAGATCCCGGCGCCGCTGGGCGAAGCCGAGTGGCAGGGCATCATCGGCGAACTGGTGGCGCGCTACCGGGCGCGCCCGGGCTGCAGCGAGGCCGAGGTGCCCACCGCATCGGTCTACCTGCAGGTGACGCGCGGCGTGGCCTTGCGCGAGCACACCATTCCGGCCCAGGTCACCCCCACGGTGTTTGCCTTTGCCAACGCCATGGCCACGCCCAGTACCGCCCAGCGTGAGCAGGGCGTGGCCTGCGTCTCGGCCGACGAGTTCCGGTGGGAAAAGGCCCACATCAAGAGCACCAGCCTGCTGGGCGCCGTGCTTGCGCGCGCCATCAGCCAGGAAGCCGGCGCCGCCGAAACCATCCTGTTCCGCAAAGGCCGGGACGCCGACGGCCGTCAGGCCGATCAGGGCTTCCTGAGCGAAGCGTCTGCCTGCAACGTCTGGGTGGTGAAGGATGGCGCCGTGTATGGCCCGCCCAAGGACAACCTGGTGCTGGAAGGCATCCGCTTTTCGGTGCTCGAAGCCTTGTGCGCCAAGCTGAACATTCCGCTCACGCTGCGCCGCATCGCGCAGGACGAGGTCTTCGCCGCCGACGAGCTGCTGCTGAGCTCGGCGTCGAAGGAAGTCCTGCCCGTCACCCGCCTGGACGGGCAAGCCATTGGAAACGGTGTGCCCGGCCCCATCTACCAAAGCCTCTACGCCGCCTACCAGGACATGAAGCGCGCGGCCGCCCAAGGCCAGACGCCGTGACCGACCGCGGTTCACGAAAGCCCTTCGCATGACCACATCCAGCCCGACCCCCGCCACGACAGCAGATGCCAACGCCGTTTCCAACCCCCGTGAAGAGATCCTGACCTTTCCGCAGGACTTCCCGATCAAGGTCATGGGCGCCGATGTCGACGGCTTTGTGCACGCCGTGACCACGGTGGCTCGCGAGTTCGACCCCACCTTCGACGCCAGCACCATCGAGCTGCGCCCCAGCAGCGGCGGCAAATACCTGGGCGTCACCGTGACCGTGCGCGCCACCAGCCGCGAACAGCTCGACAACCTCTACCGCGCCCTGACCAGCCACCCCATGGTCAAGGTCGTGCTCTGATGGTTGATGAAAAGGGGTATGTCCCATTTCTCGTTGAATCAAAAATGGAAATGGCAGCATACCCATGACACATTGAGATCCCATGCACATCCGTGATCTGGGGCGCGTGGCTTATGCACCCACCTTCAGCGCCATGAAGGCCCAGGTGCAGGCCCAGCCGTTCGACGAGGCCCTCTGGTTGTGCGAGCACGACCCGGTGTTCACCCTGGGCATTGCTGCCCGGGCCGAGCACGTGCTCGCGCCCGGCGACATCCCCGTGGTGCAGACCGACCGCGGTGGCCAGGTGACCTACCACGGGCCTGGCCAGGTCGTCGCCTACCCCTTGATCGACCTGCGCGCGCGGCGCTACTTCGTCAAGGAATACGTGTTCCGCCTGGAAGAGGCGCTGATCCGCACCCTGGCCGAGCTGGGCGTCACCGGCCATCGCGTGGCCGGCGCCCCCGGCATCTACGTGCGCCTGGACGACCCCTTCTCGCACGCGCCGCTGCCCCAGCGGCCCCAGCGCCAGCCGGCCCATCCCGCCCCCGCCCAAAGCGGCGAGGGCCCCCTCGGGGGGCAGCGACCCGCGTCAGCGGTGGAGCGTGGGGGCCCCGGACTCGCCAGCGCAGGGCCGCTCCCAAGCGGCGAGGGCCCCCTCGGGGGGCAGCGACCCGCGTCAGCGGTGGAGCGTGGGGGCCCCGGACTCGCCAGCGCAGGGCCGCTCCCAAGCGGCGAGGGCCCCCTCGGGGGGCAGCGACCCGCGTCAGCGGTGGAGCGTGGGGGCCCCGATTTCACCGGCCTGGGCAAGATCGCCGCGCTCGGCATCAAGGTCAGCCAGCACCACACCTACCATGGCGTGTCGCTCAACGTGGCCATGGACCTGAATCCCTTCCTGCGCATCAACCCTTGCGGCTATGCCGGCCTGCCCACGGTGGACCTTTCTACAATCGGGGTTTCGGCCACGGTGGCCGAGGTGGGGCAACGGCTTGGTACGCACCTCCAGGCCTTGCTCGGCGAGCCGGTCGTGGCCTGAAGCGATGCCCGCCACAGTGCCCTTCACCCAGCAGTATCGGCATGTCCGCGTTCAACAATAAACGACAACCCACGCGTACTGCCCTGCGACATGGCCACCGCAGTGCCCAGTTAACCAAGGAAGCAGCATGTCCTCTCCCGTGACACGCGAGGCCACCACGGCCGCCAACTACAACCCCTCGGCCAAGCAGAAGGCCGCCGCCAAGCTGTCGCGCATTCCCGTCAAGGTGGAATCGAACGGCCCGGCGCTGAAAAAGCCCGAGTGGATCCGCGTGCGCGCGGGCTCGCCCACCACGCGCTTTTACGAGATCAAGGACATCCTGCGCCAGAACAAGCTGCACACAGTGTGCGAGGAGGCCAGCTGCCCCAACATCGGCGAGTGCTTCGGCAAGGGCACGGCCACCTTCATGATCATGGGCGACAAGTGCACGCGCCGTTGCCCGTTCTGCGACGTGGGCCATGGCCGCCCCGATCCCCTGGATGTGGATGAGCCGCTGAACCTGGCCAAGACCATCGCCCAGCTGCGGCTGAACTATGTCGTCATCACCAGCGTGGACCGCGACGACCTGCGTGACGGCGGCTCGGGCCACTTCGTCGAGTGCATCCGCAAGACGCGCGAGCTTTCGCCGCTGACGCAGATCGAGATCCTGGTGCCCGATTTCCGCGGCCGCGACGACCGGGCGCTGGAGATCCTCAAGGCCGCACCGCCCGACGTGATGAACCACAACCTGGAAACGGTGCCGCGCCTGTACAAGCAGGCCCGCCCGGGCAGCGATTACCAGTTCAGCCTGAACCTGCTGAAGAAGTTCAAGGCCTTGCACCCCAGCGTGCCGACCAAGAGCGGCATCATGGTCGGCCTGGGCGAGACCGACGAGGAGATCCTGCAGGTCATGCGCGACATGCGCGCGCACGACATCGACATGCTGACCATCGGCCAGTACCTGGCGCCCAGCAACAGCCACCTGCCGGTGCAGCGCTACGTGCACCCGGACACCTTCAAGATGTTCGAGGAAGAGGCCTACCAGATGGGCTTCTCGCACGCCGCCGTCGGGGCCATGGTGCGCTCCAGCTACCACGCCGATCAGCAGGCGCACGCCGCCGGCGTCTTGGCCTGAGCCTCGGGTTGCGCTCGTCACCCGCCCTGGCAGGCAGGGTGTAAGAGGGCGCAGCCGCAAGCATGAGCGTGTGTGCGGCATGGGCCGGTCACACAGGTTGGCCCGCACCTGCGGTCAGTTGAGGGCGGGCAAGGTCCAATGGCCTGGGTTCAGCGCCAGGCGTCACGCTTCCCGAGTTGAGAGCCGACCGCCAAAGCAGGCGCAACTGTCGGAGAGCGCACCTGATTGGGGAGCACAAGCGTCCAACATCGACGCGTCGCAGGGACAGTGCTTGGCGTGGGTCACGTCGCTTGGCCTGGCAATGTCAGAATGCCGGCCTTCACGGTTTCCCTTTTTCTGCAGAACGCTCGACCATGACAACTGTGCTGGTGGCCAATCCCAAAGGTGGCGTGGGCAAGACCACGCTGTCGACCAACATCGCGTCGTACTGGGCCAGTCGCGGCCGTCAGGTGATGCTGGGTGATCTGGACAAGCAGGAGTCCTCGGCGCTGTGGCTGTCACTGCGCCCGGCGACGGCGGCGCCCATCCAGGCCTGGCGCCGCTCCAGCGACGGCAAGGTGCTGCGTCCGCCGCCGGGCACCACGCACGCGGTGCTTGACTCGCCCGCAGGCCTGCACGGCAAGCGCCTGCGCGAGGTGCTGGAACAGGTGCAGAAGGTGGTGGTGCCCATCCAGCCCAGCATCTTCGACATCTACGCCACGCGCGACTTCCTCCACGAACTCGTGGGCGAGCTGGGCAAGCGCAAGGCCATCGTGCGCCTGGTGGGCATGCGGGTGGACAGCCGCACCGTGGCCGCGGAGCGCCTGCAGGAGTTCATCGCCATGCTGGACCTGAACTGGGTCACCAACCTGCGCGACACGCAGCTGTATGTGCAGCTTGCGGCCCAGGGCCTGGGCCTGTTCGACGTGCAGGGGGAGCGCTACGAGCGCGACCGGGCCCAGTGGGCGCCGCTCGCCGCCTGGCTGGATGCCTGAGGTCTGATGAGTCAAGGGGGTATAGGCCAGTTGCCGTTGTTCATTAAACGGAAATCGACCCATACTCCCCAATTTTCAATGGGAAGGAACGAGGAACTTGAGGGTTCAGCGGTTCGCCGTCCAATCCAGGCGGCCGCTCAGCGCCAGAGCTGCTGCAGCTTGGTCAGGTCCTGGTCAAAGCGCGCGTTGATGCGCGTGGCTTCGGCCTTCTGGTTGGCGATGGACAGGCGCTGGGCCTCCAGGGCGCTGTCGTTGATGTCGAACTTGCGCCGCAACTCGGCGGGCGCCCGGCTGGGGTCCTTGACGTAGAACTCCATCTCCTGGTCGAGCTTCTTGCGGTCTGCCATCAGGCCGGCGATGCGCTGCTCGGCGGCCTGGACGGCGTCGGTCGGCAGCTTCAGGGCTTCAACGCGGGCGGCATCGAACGTGGGGCGGTTGGGGTAGCGCGAGAGCAGGGCGCGTTCGGCCGCCCGTTCGCGCTGGGCTGCACGCACCTTCTCCAGCTCGACGCGGCGTGTTTCTTCTTGCGCCTGCAGCTCTTTGGCCGTGGCCCGGGGCGGAATGATGCGCACCGTGCCCGTGGCCGAAATCTCTCGCTGCTCGCGGTCCATGCAGGCGGCGATGAGGCGGTCCGAGGTGAGCTTGCGGCCCGACGCGTCGATGCAGGTGTAGGCATTGCTCGACGTCGTCGGCTGGCCCGGGGGCGCTGCCTCGACCCAGCTGGCACACGCCAGCAAGCCGCCCAGCACGGTCAGCCTGCTGCCCCCCATCATGCGTGAACCCCATGCGCTCATCATGCCTCGCTCGTCATCCGGTTGCGCCGTAGCGGCTGCGGTAGGCCTCGACCCGGCCCAGGTGTTGCAGCGCATCCGGCATGGCGCCATCTTGCAGGTAGCGGATGACGTCGTCCAGTTGGGAAATCGTGACCACCTCCAGCCCCAGCTGCTGGCGGACATACTGCACGGCGCTGTGGTCCACATCGCGGCCATTTTCGGTGGCTTTTTCCTGGCGGTCGATGGCCACGGCGACGGCGTGGGGCGTGGCGCCGGCTTCCTGAATCAGGGCAATCGATTCACGCACGGCCGTGCCGGCCGACATCACGTCGTCCACGATCAGGACCTTGCCGCGCAGAGGCGCGCCCACCAGGCGGCCACCTTCGCCGTGGTCCTTGGCTTCTTTGCGGTTGTAGGCAAACGGCACGCTGCGGCCCAGGCGCGCCAGCTCGATGGCCACGGCCGAAGCCAGCACGATGCCCTTGTAGGCCGGGCCGAACAGCATGTCGAATTCGACGCCGCTGTGCACGATGGCGTGTGCATAGAATTGCGCCAGGCGGCCCAGCTTGCCGCCGTCGTCAAACAGACCCGCATTGAAGAAATAGGGGCTTTGCCGGCCCGCCTTGGTGGTGAATTCACCAAAACGCAACACACCGGAATCCAGCGCGAAGGTCACGAACTCGCGCGCAAGCTCGGCACGCGTGGTGTCGGGCAGTAGGGTGCTCATGGAAAAATCCTTGTTCAAACTCACCAGCCTGAATCTCAACGGCATTCGCTCGGCGACCACCAAAGGCCTGGAGCCCTGGCTGACCAAACTGGCGCCCGATTGTATTTGTGTGCAGGAAATGAAGGCCCAGCACGACCAGGTCGTCGGCAAGTTCGACGAACTGGCGGGTATGCGCGGGTATTTCCAGTTTGCCCAGAAGAAGGGCTATTCCGGCGTGGGCATTTACACCCGCCACGAACCCTCCGACGTGGTGATCGGCTACGGCTCGACCGAGTTCGACGCCGAGGGGCGCTACATCGAACTGCGGTTCGACACGCCCACGCGCAAGCTCTCCATCGTCAGCGCCTACTTCCCCAGCGGCTCGTCGGGCCCCGAACGGCAAGAGGCCAAATACCGGTTCCTGGCCGAAATCCTGCCCAGCCTCACGGCCTTGATCGGCGCCGGCCGCGAGTTCATCTTGTGCGGCGACCTGAACATCGCGCATCAGAAGGCCGACCTGAAGAACTGGCGCGGCAACCAGAAGAACAGCGGTTTCCTGCCCGAAGAGCGCGCCTGGCTGACCCAGCTGCTGGCCGATCTCGATCTGGTGGACGTCTACCGCCGCCTGCAGCCCGACACCACGGACGCCTGCTACACGTGGTGGAGCAACCGCGGCCAGGCCTGGGCCAACAACGTGGGCTGGCGCCTCGACTACCACCTGGCCACCCCCGCGCTCGCCGCGCTCGCGCGCACCGAGGCCATCTACAAGGACGAACGCTTTTCCGACCACGCGCCCATCACCATCGGTTACGACATGGCGTGGGCCTGAGTCCGCGGTGTTGCACCACCGCAACGCGTTAAGCGGCGACGCCTGGCTGCCGGGTCGGGCGCCACATGCACAAGATTGCGCATTCGCAGGCTTTGTCGTTTCAAACGCAGTTGCTATGAACTTGAGAGTAAACCTGGGTGCGTCTCACAATGAGAATGATGCGCAACAGGTAAAGCCTGGGATGCAGGCCGGGAATAAGAACGATCCGCACTAGCATTTCAATTCCCTGATGGCGTGGGGCTTTTCGAGTCCACGCCCGGGCCTTGTGTGCCGCGAGATCTTCATGAAACCTTCCTTTTTGCTTTCCCACCAGCGCGCCCTGTCGCCCGTCGCGCTGGCCGTCATGGCCCTGAGCACCACGGGCCTGGCCCATGCCCAGGACACCGCCGCCAACGGGGGCACCCTGCCTCAGGTTGAAGTCAAGGCCGAGGCCGGCTCGCCCGTCAAGGTCGAGCAGTCGGCCAACCCCAAGTTCACCGCGCCCTTGCTCGACACGCCCAAGTCCGTGTCGGTGATTCCCGAGCAGGTGATCCAGCAGACCGGCTCGACCACCCTGCAAGATGCGCTGCGCCTGACGCCGGGCGTCACGTTCGGCGCCGGTGAGGGCGGCAACTCGGCCGGCGACCGGCCGTTCATCCGCGGCTTCGACTCGCAGTCCGACATGTACCTGGACGGCATCCGCGACGTCGGTTCGCAAACCCGCGAGGTTTTCAACATCGAGCAGGTCGAGGTCATCAAAGGGCCCAGCTCGGCCTTCGGGGGCCGCGGTTCGGCGGGGGGCTCGGTCAACATCGTGTCCAAGACGCCCAAGGCCGAGAACTTCGTCACCGGCAGCGCAGGCCTGGGCAACGCCAAGTACAAGCGCGCCACGCTGGACGTGAACCACGTCTTCACGCCCGAGGTGGCCGGCCGCCTGAACCTGATGGTCAACGACCAGAACGTCGCCGGCCGCGATGCCGTGCAGTACAAGCGCTGGGGCATCGCGCCCAGCCTCACGCTGGGCCTGAACTCGCCCACCAAGCTGACCCTGAGCTACTACCACCTGCAGACGGACGACATGCCCGATGCCGGCGGCTTCCCCTACAGCAACCCGTTCGCGGCCACCAACGCCAATGCCTCCCTCAATGGCAACGGCAGCCCCATGGTGCCCAACCGCAGGAACTACTACGGCCTGGTCGACCGCGACTTCCAGAAGACCAAGGCCAACATCGGCACCATCGACCTGTCACACGACTTCGGCAACGACCTGGTCGCGCGCAACACGCTGCGCCTGGGCCGCACCACCAACAACTACCTGTGGACGCAGCCCGACGACAGCAAGGGCAACCCGCTGCTCTACGGCACGCTGTGGCGCCGCACCAACTCGCGTGCGGCCACCACCGACACCGTCATCAACGTCACCAGCCTGACCGGCAAAGCCAAGACCGGCAGCGTGGAGCACAGCTTCAACGTCGGCCTGGAGCTGAGCCAGGAAAAGACCAAGCGGGGCAGCTACACGCTGTCGCCCAACACCAACAACCCGCTGACCGGCAGCACGTCCTGCCCCACCACGGGTGCGGAGACGGGCTACAACTGCACCTCGTTCGAGAACCCCAACCCGTACGACCCCTGGTCGGCCACGCACACCGTCACCCGGACCGACCCGGCCAACGACGTGCGCGTGAAGACCAAGACCCAGTCGCTCTATGCGATGGACACGCTGACCATCACGCCGCAGTGGCTGATCAACGGCGGCCTGCGCTACGACCACTACGACACCCAGCTGCACAACCCCACGGCCGCCGGCACCCCGGCCGCGCCCAAGGACCTGCAGAACAAGAACGGCTTCTGGAACTACCAGGCCGGGGTGATCTACAAGCCCGTGCCCGAAGGCAGCATCTACCTGAGCTACGGCACCTCGTCCACGCCGCCCGGCATGGATGCCGGCGACGGCGCCGATGGCCTGAGCGTGGCCGTGCAGAACCTCAAGCCGCAGACCGCGCGCAACGTCGAGCTGGGCACCAAGTGGGAGTTGCTCGATCGCCAGCTGGCCGTCACCGCGGCCATCTTCAAGACCGACATGAACAACGCCCGCGTGACCGCCGAAGACGGCACCACGCAAAACATCGGCAAGAAGTCGGTCAAGGGGTTTGAGGTGGGCGTGGCCGGCAACGTGACGCGCCAGGTGCAGCTGTTTGGCGGCTACACCTACCTCGACGCCAAGCTCAAGAACCAGGGCTTTTCGAGTGGCGTGCCCTCGGCCGACAACGGCAACGTGTTCCCCAACACGGCCAAGCACAGCGCCAACCTCTGGGCCAACTACCAGCCCATCGCGGGCCTGAGCCTGGGCCTGGGCGCCACCTACGTGGGCAAGCAGTACGGCAACACCGCCAACACCAAGTGGATCCCGTCGTACGTGCGCTGGGACGCCATGGTCAGCTACGCGCTCAACAAGAACGTGACGCTGCAGCTCAACGTGCAGAACCTGACCGACAAGCTCTACTTCACCAAGGCGTACGCCTCGCACTACGCCGCCATTGCCCCGGCGCGCACCGCCACGCTGACGGCGAACTTCAAGTTCTGATGCCAGGCATGCCGCGCTCTGCGGCATGCAGTGATCAGCAGTATGGCCTGCTTCCCGTTTCAACATGAACGGGAGACAGGCCATACTGCTTTGACGGCTTGAAGCCTCTTCTCTGATTGCTCTTCCTCTCCGTGACAGCAGCGCGTCGCCTGACGGGCCGCGGGCTGGGGTGCCGCCGGTTTCACGCCGCGCTTGGCTGCTGCCCTGGCGCTCAGGCCCTCACTCCGCCACGACACCCGCCGTCTTGGCGATCTCGCCCCAGGCGGCCAGGTCGCGCTTGACCAGCTCGCCCAGGTCGTCCGGCGTGGACGGCGTGCCCAGGCGCACGTTCAGCGACTCGAACCGCTGCCGGTCCGCAGGCGAGGCCAGGATGGCGTTCACCTCGGCATTCAGGCGCGTCACCACCGGTGCGGGCAGGCCTTTGGGGCCGAACAAGGCCGTCCAGCTCGATTGCTCGAACGCCACGCCTTGCTCCACCAGCGTGGGCGCGTCGGCCGGCGGCAAGGGGCGCTGCTTTCCCACGGAGGCAATCGCGCGGATGCGGCCCGAGCGGATGTGCGGCAGCACCGACACCGAATCGGAAAACGCGATCGTCGTGTGTCCGGCAGCCACGTCGTTGGTGCACTGCACCGCCGTCTTGTAGGGGATGTGCCGCAGCTTCATGCCGGTCTTGGCGTTCAGGTAGGCCATGCTCAGGTGCCCGCCGGAGCCGATGCCCCACGAGCAGTACGACAGTTCGTCCTGGCTGGCGGCCACGTAGGCCTGCAGCTCTTTGACGTTGCGTGCCGGCACCGAGCTGGACACGATCAGCACGTTGCCGCTTTGCGCGCTGGGCCGCGCGATGGGCGTGAAATCCTGCAGGGGGTCGAACGGCAGCTTGGTGTGGGTCCAGGGGTTGATGGTGAACACCGCCGAGTAGGCGTACAGCAGGGTGTAGCCGTCCGGCGCGGCGCGTGCCACGGCCTCCGCGGCGATGATGCCGTTGGCGCCAGGCCGGTTGTCCACCACCACGGATTGCTTGAGGGATGCGCTCAGGCGCTCGGCGATGAGGCGCGCCATCTGGTCGGTCACGCTGCCCGCGCCGGAGGGCACCACCAGGCGGATGGCGCGGTTGGGGTAGGGCGTTTGCGCCCCGGCGCTGCCCATGCAAGCCAGGGCAAGGCACAGGCCGGTCAGGCTCACGGTGTGGTGGCGTCGCATGCGGGCGTCTCCGGTTGGTGGGTGGAATCCAGCGGGTCGAGTTGCTCCAGACGCGCCAGGTGCCAGGCGGCGTCGCCCAGCAGGTTGGCCTGCGCGGCCAGGGCCTTGTAGGCATGGCCGACTTCGGTCTCGTCCGTCATGCCGATGGCGCCGTGCATCTGCACGGCCTCTTCGCCCAGCTTGCGGCCGGCCTGTGCCACAAAGGCCTTGGCCAGCGAGGCGGCGCGCATGCGCCGGGGCGCGTCGTGGGTCAGTGCCGCGGCAGCGGCCTCGGTCAGGGCACGCGCCTGCGCCACGCTGACGAACAGGTCCACCAGGCGATGGCGGATCACCTGGTGCGCGCTCAACGGCCGGCCGAACTGCGTGCGCGTCACGGCGTAGGCCTGGGTCAGCTCGAAGGCTTTGTCCATGGTGCCCACGCTCATGGCGCACTGCATCACGGTCGCGGTGTCGAGGGCCGCTTCGACCTGGGGCCAGGCGCCGTGGAGCGGGCCCAGCAGCGCGCCTGGGTCGGCGGTGACCGCGTTCAGGCGCACGCTCGCCGTGCGCTGGCCGTCGTAGGTGGGCAGCGCGGCGATGTGCACGCCAGGCGCATCGGCCGCGATGCGGAACAGGCTCAGGCCCTCGGTGTCGCGCTGCCGGCCCCGGGTGCGGGCCAGCACCAGCAGCGTGTGGGCCGTGTCGGCGCCCAGCACCAGGGTCTTGCGGCCCGTCAGCACCCAGTGCCCGTCCTGCAGGCCGGCCTGGGTCTGCACGTCGAAGGCATCGTGGCGGCCTTGGATTTCCCAGGCGGCCAGGGCAAAGCGCGTTTGTCCGCTGGCCAGCTCGGCGGCCAGGTCGGGCGCCCAGGCGTTCAGCACGGGCGCACACAAGGCCGTGTTGGCCAGCCAGGGCTCGGGGACCAGGGCGCGGCCCAGCTCCTGCGCCAGCGCGGCCTGGTCCCCGTGCGAGCCCAGGCCACCCACCGCTTCGGGCAGGCCCAGCGCCAGCCAGCCCATCTCGGCGAAGGCGGGCCAGAGCGAGTCCGGGGCCGAGGCGCCGGGGGCGGCATTCAGGCTGGCCTGGCGCTGCTCAAAGCTGCAGCTGCGGTCCAGGTAGCGGCGCGCGCTGTCGAGCAGCATGCTGCGTTCATCGTTCGTCATGCGGCATACCTCCTCAAAGGCCCAGGACCTGTTTGGCCAGCATCTCGTGCTGGATCTCGCTCGACCCGCCGGCGATGGTGTAGCCGCGGGTGACGAAGCGGCGCGCCGACGCGGCGGGCGCGTAGGGCGAGCGGCCGGGCGCCAGCTCGGGCAGCTCGACGTGGGCGGCGCGGTCGCAGGCCAGGCTGTCGGGGCCGATGGCATCCACCGCCAGGTTCTCGATGTCCTGGATCAGCGTGCTGCCGATCAACTTGAGCATGCCGGTCTCGGGCCCCAGGCTGGCGCCGTCCTGCGCCTGCTGGCGAAAGCGCAGCACGGTGGCAGCCAGCGCTTCGAGCCGCACCTCCAGCTCGCGGTAGCGCTGCTGGAACCAGGGCCGCCGCGCCAGGGGCACGCCGGCCTCGTGCAGCTGCAGGCCGATCTGCCGCACCTTGGCCAGGCGCCGGCGGTTTTCGGCCACGCGGGCCAGGTTCAGGCGTTCGTGCTCGAGCAGCGACTTGGCGATGGTCCAGCCGGCGTTCTCTTCGCCCACGCGGTGTGCCACCGGCACCTCGACCTCGTCGAAGAACACCTGGTTGAACAGGCTCCAGCCGTGGATGCCGCGGATGGGCCGCACGCTGACGCCCGGCGTCTGCATGTCGATCAGCAGGCAGCTGATGCCCTCCTGCGGGCGCCCGCCGGTGTCGGTGCGCACCAGGCAGAAGATCCAGTTGGCGTGGTGCGCGCCCGAGGTCCAGATCTTGCTGCCGTTGACCACGTACACCTCCTCGCCGTTGGCATTGACGCGGCGCTCGGCCCGGGTCTTGAGCGAGGCCAGGTCCGAGCCCGCGTTGGGCTCGGAGTAGCCCTGGCACCACCAGTGCTCCTGGTTCACGATGCGCGGCAGAAAGTGCTGCTGTTGCGCCGGCGTGCCGTAGCGGATCAGGATGGGGCCCACCATGGCGATGGAGATGCCGCCGGATTCGGGCGCGTCGGCCAGCACCAGCTCGTCGTGAAAGACGGCGCGCTGCTCCTCGCTCCAGCCCGGCCCGCCCCAGGCCGTGGGCCAGTTCGGCACCAGCCAGCCCTGCTGGGCCAGGCGGGCCTGCCAGGCCTGCACCTCGGCCTTGCCGGGCTCCAGGCCCAGCCGCACCTTGTCGCGCACGGCCTGGGGCAGGGCGGCGGCGACGAAGGCGCGCACCTCGGCGCGAAATGCATGCAGATCGGTGTCGTTTGCGGTGTCGCGTGCGGTCATGCTCATGGTTGGGCCTCCATTGGCGTGCAGGCGTCGAACCACTCGCCCGGCGCGCGGCGGGTGTGGGCCGCGCGCAGGCCGCGCTTGACGGCGGCGATGCCTGGCGCCGGGTAGGCGGACACGGTCTGCGCCAGCTCGCGCGCCCGCGCCACCACGGCGTCGTCGGGCCGCACCTCGGTGGCGATGCCCAGGCGCAGCAGCTCGGCCGCGCCCACGCGGTCGCCCAGCAGGCACAGGCGCGCGGCCACGGCTTCCGAATGGCGCAGGGCCAGCCAGGCCACGTTGCGCGGCGCCGCCATGCCCAGCTTGATCTCGGCGATTTGCAAGAAGGCCGACTCGCCGCACACCAGCCAGTCGCCCGCTATCGCCAGCGCGGCGGCGCCGTTGATGGCGTGGCGCTCCAGGGCCACGATCCAGACCTTGCCGCTGGTCATCAGGCCCTGGTGCACGCGCAGCCACAGCTCGGCAAAGCTGACGCCGGCCGGGTCGGGGTGGGCCTGAATCGCCTTCAGGTCCAGGCCCGACGAGAACGCCCCTGCGGCGCCGCGCAGCACCACGACTTGCACGCCGTCATCGGCTTCGAGGCTGGCGATGGCATCGCCCAGTGCGCGCGCCATCGCCAGGTCGATGGCGTTGCGCTGCGCGGGCCGGTTCAGCGTCAGCTCGGCCCAGCCGGTGTGGCGGTCGATCTGCACGGGGGCGTCAAGGGTCGGGGTGAAGGTCGGTTCGGGGTTCATGCCAGAGCCTCTGTGCGAAGGGGTGAGGGGTGGATGCCGATGGCGCCGTCCTGGTGCATCTGCGCGATGTCGGCCGCGGCATAGCCCAGCTCGGCCAGCACGGCGGTCGTGTGTTCACCCAGCTGGGGTATGCGGCCAGGAGTTTTATGGGGCAAACGGGATTGCGTGATGCTGTCCATCGCGAAGGGCAGGTCGGGCACGCGGATCGTGCGCTCGCCCACGTCCACGGGCGCGAAGATGCCGCTGGCCTGCACGTCCGGGCTGTCCAGCACCTGCTGGTAGTTGCGCACCACGCCCACCACCACGTTGTGGCGCTCGAGCTGCTCGCGCGCGTCTTCGGCGCGCAGGGGACCCAGCGCGGCGCCCAGCGCGGCCAGCAGGGCAGGGCGGTTGGCCACGCGGCTGGCGTTGCAGGCAAAGCGTGGGTCGTCGGCCAGCTGGGGCTGGCCGATGGCGGTGCACAGCCGCAGCCAGTGGGCGTCGGTGGTGGCCGAGATCACCAGGTGGCCATCGGCCACGGCGACCACGTCGGCCGCGGGCGCAACCTTGGGCTGGCAGTTGCCCACGCGCTGCGGCAGCTGCCCGGAGCACTGGTACTCGGCCCACAGCTGCGCCTGCACCTGCACGGCCACGGCCAGCAGCGAAACCTCGATGGTGTCGCCCTCGCCCTGCATGGCGCGGCGGAACAAGGCCGCCAGGATGGCATTGGCCGTGGCCGACGCCGTGGCCACGTCGACCACGGTGAAGCCCGCCTTCAGCGGGCCGCCTTCGCGCTCGCCGGTGATGGACATCATCCCGCTCTCGGCCTGGGCCGCGATGTCCAGCCCCGGCCGGCTGCGCGAGGGCCCGCTGCGCCCGAAGCCCGTGATCGACGCGTGGATGAGGCCGGGCTTGCGGGCGCGCAGGCTGGGCGCGTCCAGCTGCACGCGCTCCATCACGCCCACGCGCGTGTTGTGCAACACCACGTCGGCGCTCAGGGCCAGGCGCCGGGCGGCCTCGGCGCCGGCCGTGCTGCGCAGGTCCAGCGCCACGCTGCGCTTGTGGCGGTTGTAGGCCACAAACATGGGCGCGTGGCCGGCGGCGTCGGGATTGCGCGCGCTGTCGCCGCTCAGCCCCTCCACCTTGATCACTTCAGCCCCCAGGTCGGCCAGCAGCATCGCGGCGCCCGGCGCCGCGATGTACTGCCCGAACTCCACCACGCGCACGCCGGCCAGCGGCAGCCTCGACGATGTCATCGCTTGCTCCTCGTTGTTCAGATGCCGCGATGGTGGTGACAAACCCCGGGGCGCAACAGCCGTCAAACTCGGGCCTGCGTTAACCACCAGTTTTCGGGTGAAACCCTCGTTGTCATGCGACTCAGCCAGATCCAGGACTTCATCGCCGTTGCCGAGCACGGCAGCGTGCGCGCCGGCGCCAAAGCCCGGCAGCTGTCGCCACCGGCCCTGACCAAAAGCCTGCGCGCGCTGGAGGAGGAGCTGCACGTGCCGCTGTTCACGCGCACGGGCCGCGGCGTCGTCATCACCCGCTTTGGCGAGGCTTTTCTGCACCGCGCCCAGCTCATCGCCAACGAGGCGCGCAAGGCCAGCGAGGAAATGGCCCAGATGCTGGGCGGCCGTGGCAGCAGCCTGCACATCGGCGCTTCGGTGGGGCCGGCCTACACGCTGCTGCCCGGGGTGCTGCGGCGCTTTCGGGCGCAGCACCCCGGGGTGCAGGTCAACCTCGAGAGCGGCATCTACGGCTCGCGCGCGTCCCAGCTGCGCTCGGGCAGCATGGACATGGCCATCTCGCCCGTGCCCGACGAGGGCGTGGGCCCCGGCCTGACGAGCGAGCCGCTCTACCGCAACGACTCGGTGGTGATGGCCCATCCCCTGCACCCGCTGCGCGCGGCACGCCACCTGGACGAGCTGGCCGATGCCGACTGGCTGCTCACCGGCCCCGGCATGAAAGGCCCGGGCTCGGCGATCCTCGAAGCCTTCGAGGCCGAGGGCCTGGCCCCGCCACGCGTGGCCCTGCGCTGCGACAACATCGGCATGGCGCAGATGCTGCTGCTGGCCAACCCCAACCTGCTGTGCCTGCTGCCGCGCAAGCTGCTCAGCGTGCCGCCGCTGGACCGCTTCCTCATCGCGCTGCCCATCGCGCAGCGCCTGCCCAGCCACTGGGTCAGCCTGATCTACCCCAGCGACCTGCCCATGACGCCCGTGGCCGCGGACTTCGCCACGCTGCTGCGCCGCGAGGCCCATTACCTGATCCGCGAGGCCGGCCGGGCGCCCTGAACGGCGCCGGCGGCAGCGGGCGCCCCGGTTGGCTCAGCAGCGGGCGCGGCGCCTTTCTAAAATCTCGCCCCATGACATTCCTCGACAAGCTGCGCGCCGCCGAGCGCGCCAATGCCTCGCTGCTGTGCGTGGGCCTGGACCCCGACCCCGCGCGCTTTCCGGCCGGCGTGACGCGCGACGCCCAGGGCATTTACGACTTTTGTGCCCGCATCGTCGAAGCCACCGCCGACCTCGCGATCGCCTTCAAGCCGCAGATCGCCTATTTCGCCGCCCACGGCGCCGAGCCGCAGCTGGAGCGCCTGATGGAGCACATGCGGGCCGTGGCGCCCAAGGTCCCCGTCATCCTGGACGCCAAGCGCGGCGACATCGGCTCGACCGCCGAGCAGTACGCCAAGGAAGCCTTTGTGCGCTACCGCGCCGACGCCGTCACCCTGTCGCCCTTCATGGGCTTCGATTCGGTGCAGCCCTACCTCAAGTACGAGGGCAAGGGCGCCTTCCTGCTCTGCCGCACGTCCAACGCCGGCGGCAGCGACCTGCAGGCCCGCCACCTGGCCGACGTGCCCGGCCAGCCCCTGGTGTACGAGCACATCGCGCACCTGGCGCAGACGACCTGGAACAGCAACGGCCAGCTCGGCCTGGTGGTGGGCGCCACCTACCCGAACGAGATCGAGCGGGTGCGCGCGCTGGCGCCCGATGTGCCGCTGCTGATCCCCGGCGTCGGCGCCCAGGGTGGCGATGCGGTGGCCACGGTGAAGGCCGGCTGGCGCGGCGATGCCAGCCACACGCGTGCGCCCATCATCGTCAACTCCTCGCGCGCCATCCTCTACGCCAGCGCGGGCGCCGACTACGCCGAAGCCGCGCGCCAGGAAGCCCTGCGCACGCGCGAGCTGCTGGCCCAAGCCCAGCGCCAGGCCCTGGCCTGAGCCGCCGCGCAGCCAGGCCGCTCGGGCAGTCCCGAGGCTGTGGTGAGGTGATCTGAGGCAGTATGCATGGCCTTTCGTTTTCTGAATATCGAGAGTGGCTGCATACACCTTCAGGCTTGGCATCCACTGGGTGTCCGTAAGGCACGAAGCCCAAGCCTGCCAAGCCGGCGCACCCCGGTCACGGCCGCCGTGGCCCACGCTGACCGGTGCACCCGCGCGGCGCTCACCCATCCAGATGCTTCGCCTGGCGCGGTGTTCGTCCCCTGCAGCGGCCAGATGATTCAGGCCCGTGCCGTCTGCCCGATGTCCGGGCGGGTTCGCGTCACACCGCCCGGCCACGACCAGCCGGTCGTCTGGGCCGGTGACGGCTGGGGTCACGCCTGCCACGCTGCGGGCGCCGCCCCGGGGCCGGCTCGAAAAGCGGGACAATCGGGGCTTGCTTCAGCCGGGTCGCCAACCGGATGCGCCTGCGCCTCGCAGCGCCAGGCCCCTGCCCATGGCGACCGGCTGCGCCGATTCCTTTGCCCCTTCGCGTTTCCCCATGACCACTCCAGCAGCGCTGCACACCTCCCGCATCACGTCCCTGCCCTTGCTCGCGCGCGGCAAGGTGCGCGACAACTACGCCGTGGGCGATGACCGCATCCTCATGGTGGCCAGCGACCGCATCTCCGCCTTCGACGTGATCATGACCGAGCCGATTCCCGGCAAGGGCGCACTGCTCACGCGCATGGCGCTGTACTGGTTCGACCAGCTCGGCGCCATCTGCCCCAACCACCTGACGGGCGACGCCCCCGAATCGGTGGTGACCGAGGCCGAAAAGCCCCAGGTCACGGGCCGTGCCATGCTCGTCAAACGCCTCACGCCCGTGCCCATCGAGGCCGTGGTGCGCGGCTACCTGGCCGGCAGCGGCTGGGCCGAATACCAGCAGGGCCAGGCGGTTTGCGGCGTGCCGCTGCCGGCCGGCCTGCAGAACGCCAGCAAGCTGCCCCAGCCCATCTACACGCCGGCCGCCAAGGCCGAGGTGGGCGAGCACGACGAGAACATCACCTACGAGAAGACCGTGGAGATGGTGGGCCCCGAGCTGGCCGCGCAGATCCGCGACACCGCCATCGCGCTGTACAGCGCCGCCGCGGACATCGCCCTGACCAAGGGCATCATCATTGCCGACACCAAGTTCGAGTTCGGCCTGGATGCGAATGGCACGCTGGTGCTGATGGACGAGGTGCTGACGCCCGACTCCTCGCGCTACTGGCCGGCTGACCAGTACGTGGAAGGCAGCAACCCGCCCAGCTTCGACAAGCAGTTCCTGCGCGACTGGCTGGAGTCCACGCTGGTCGACGGCAAGGCCTGGCGCAAGGCGCCGCCGCCGCCCACGCTGCCCCAGGCAGTGATCGACCAGACCGCCGCCAAATACCGCGAGGCCATGGACCGCCTGCTGGGCTGAACACGCCCCGTCCCGCTTGGGGATTGGTGAAACACGGGGTATGCCCCGGTTCTCGTCAAAACACCAACGACCAGGCGGTGATACTGCCTCACACACCATGCTTCAACACCGCATCGGCGCCGGCGCCATCGTCGAACACCAGGGGCGCGTGCTCCTGGTGAACTACCAGCCACCGGGCGGCACCGACTTCTGGGTGGCCCCCGGCGGCGGCGTGAACGCCGACGAAACCCTGGAAGCCGCCGCCGCGCGCGAGGTGTGGGAAGAAACCGGCCTGCGCGTGCGCATCGGGCCGCTGCTGTGCATCGAAGACCTGTTCGACGACCGCCTGCGCATCGTCAAGTTCTGGTTCCACGCCCAGCCCCTGGATGCCGAGGCCGCGCTGGCCGGCGGCGCCCTCAGCGTCGCGCACCCCGAGGCCCAGGCCGAGCGCATCGTGCAGGCGGCCTGGCTGAGCGCCGAGGAGCGCACCGGCCGCACCGTGTTCCCGCCCCCGCTGGCCCACGCCGACTGGCGCGCCGCGCTGGCCGGGGCTGGTGCACCGTCGAGCGAACCGCCGGGTGTGGCCCAGGCCAGCGGTGCGCCGCCGCGTGTCGGTGACGCCCCCGATCAACCGCCCCGCGCCGTGCCCCGCCTGCCGCTGCGGCGCATGAACGGCTAGCCGAACGGCTGAGCCGGACGGCCGGGCCTCCGGATGGCTAAGCTGAGCGGCCGTGCGCGAATGACCGTGCCGAGCGAGGGGCGCGAACGGCGCGACGCCCTGCTGGCCGTCCAGCCCGCCCCGGCGGTGGCCCGACCACCGACCACCGACACCCGATTCACCCGGCGGCCTTCGCAAGGCTGCGCTCACCCCAAAGGATCACCATGGGAAACCGACTCACGCAAATTGCCACCCGCACGGGCGACGACGGCACCACCGGCCTGGGCAACAACACGCGCGTGCCCAAGAACCATGCGCGCATGCAGGCCATGGGCGACGTGGACGAGCTCAACAGCCACATCGGCCTGCTGCTGTGCGAAGACATGCCCGATGCCGTGCGCCAGCTGCTGGTCGACATCCAGCACCAGCTGTTCAACCTCGGCGGCGAGCTGTCGATCCCGGGCTTTGAGCTGCTCAAGGACGATGGCCTGCTGCAGCTGGACCAGGCGCTGGCCACGCACAACGCCACGCTGCCACGCCTGCAGGAGTTCATCCTGCCCGCCGGCACGCGTGCCGCAGCCCAGGCCCACGTGTGCCGGACCGTGGCGCGCCGCGCCGAGCGCGCCGTGGTCGCACTGGGCCAGCAAGAAGCCCTGCGCCCCGCGCCCCGCCAGTACCTGAACCGCCTGTCCGACCTGATGTTCGTGCTGGCGCGCGTGCTCAACCGCCATGGCCGCAGCGGCGCCGCGGCCGACGACGTGTACTGGAAGAGCGAGCGCCTGCAGCAAAGCCAGGCCGATTGAGGCGCCGAAGCCAGGCGCCGGGCCGCGGCGTGCGCAGTTCACCTGGGATGAGCACCCATTCCGGGGTTTCAGTGTCCAAGTGCTCAGTTGTCGATAACACGCACTTGTCGCTAGTTTGGTACTTTGCTGCAGGTAGTAAAGCCGGACTGAGTGTGGCTTTTGTAAGCACCAGCCTGCTTGAGATCAAGCGGATTTACCAACGTGTGCAGTACGAATGCCCGATGCGCGACTCCTGGAACTGCTGGGCACCCGCTTGGCGCTACTGCAAGGTATGGCTGATGGCAGCGTGACCAATGTCGTTGCCATGCAGCGGGCGTGCTAGATCAATGTGAAAACACATCATGATTGCCCCAACATAACCTTGGGCGGCACTACCCAAAATCAGCGATTGGACCTGCACGCGTAACCGCTCTACTTCTCGTAACGGTGGAAATTTTGGGGATTACCCTGCACCAGCAGATCAAACACAATCCGCGCAAAATTTGCGGCCTTGCTCGGGTCGGCCAGTAACTGCATCATCTGATTCTGATGGGCTTCACTGCTATCCATGATGGCATCGTCTATCGCCTTGGAGAAGTCGCCTAGCATGGCCTGTTCGGGCGAGTTGTTCTCGATCTGCTTCATCACCTTGATGTTCTCGCCCACCTTGTCGCGGATGGTGTAGGCGTAGTTCACCATGTCCTTGTCGGTGAGCTGGTCGGTCACAAACACCTCGTTCAGGCGGTGAATGATCTGAGACAGAAACTCTTCCTTCTTGTCCTGCGGCTTGGCCGTGCCCAGGCCTTCGCCGGGCACCAGCTTGTAGTCCGCGCTGTTCTCTTTCAGCACCAGATTCTGCTGCCGAATCTTGGCCACGCGGTAGTGGCTGAGCACCACGTTGCCCAGGTCAATATCGTCTTCGTCGAGCAAGGTTTCGCGCAGCATGGGCCGCAGGCTGCGCGCGTACAGGCTCAGCTTTTCCAAGTCGGTGTCGTCGTAATCCACGATCTGCGACATGAACTCGTAAAAGCGCACAAACGTGCCCAAATCCTTCTTGAAAATTTCGAGCGCGTCTTTTTCCTTCTGGCATTCCTTCAGGCTTTTCTCGGCGTTGGCAATCAGCACGGCATCGCCCGTCTTCTGGGTGCGCTCAAACATGTCCTTGGCAATCTTGAACGCCTCCACCGCTGATTTGTAGCGCAGCTGCCAGCGTTGCACCGCCGGCTTGCAAATGTTGGCAATGGCCGCGTTGCTCTTGTTCTTCACATAAAACGCCGCGCAGAACTGCTCCACCTCCTGCCACGTAAAAATGCCCCCTGCCCGCAGCTTGTCCTGCAGCGCAAAGATCAGGTTCGGGTCCGACACATCCAGCAGCTCCGCCGTTTGGTAGTAGGGCTGAAACGCCGCAAGGATTTCATCCGGCTCGTTGAAGAAGTCGAGCACATAGGTGCCCGTCTCGGCCTTGTTGGGGTAGGTGCGGTTCAGGCGCGACAGCGTCTGCACGCACTCCACCCCGACCAGCTTCTTGTCCACATACATGGCGCACAGCTTGGGCTGGTCAAAGCCGGTCTGGAACTTGTTGGCGACGATCATCACCTGGTAGTCGTCCGAATCGAAAGCCTTGCGCATGTCGCGGCCCTTGAGGTTCGGGTTCATATTCGTCTCGGTGAACTTCTCGCCGATCTGGCCCGCAGCAGCCGGGTCTTTGTCGGTGAACTCCACCTCACCCGAAAACGCCACCATGGCGTGAATCTTCTGGTAGCCAGGCTTTTCACGGTTGTCCGATATGTACTTATCGAAACACTGCATGTAGCGCACCGCCTCCTTGCGCGAGCTGGTCACCACCATGGCCTTGGCCTGCCCGCCCAGCAAGCCCATCACGTTGTCCTTGAAGTGCTCCACGATCACCATCACCTTCTGCGCAATGTTGTGATCATGCAGGCGCACCCATTGGTTCAGCTTGACCTTGGCGCGCTTGCTTTCCACCTCTGCATCGGCGTCCTGCACCTTCAGGGCCAGCTTGTAAGCCACCTTGTAGTTGGTGTAGTTCTTCAGCACGTCGAGGATGAAGCCCTCCTCAATCGCTTGGCGCATGCTGTACACGTGGAACGCTGCGGGCTTGTTGGTGGCGGAAGGCACCTCGTTCGGGCGCGGCACGCGGCCAAACAGCTCCAGCGTCTTGGCCTTGGGCGTGGCGGTAAAAGCAAAGTAGCTCAGGTTGCCCGATGCGCGGCGCGACGCCACCGTGGCGGCAATGATGTCGTCGCTGTCCAGTTCGGCAGCCTCATCTCCCGCTTCACCGGCTTCCTTCATCAGCACCTCTTTGAGCTGCCGCGCCGTGGAGCCGCTTTGCGACGAATGCGCCTCGTCCGCAATGATGGCGTAGCAGCGCTGTTTCAGGCTCACGCTGTTTTCAATCGCCTTCAACACAAACGGAAAGGTCTGGATGGTGACGATGATGATGGGCTGGGCCGACTCCAAAGCCGCGGCTAGCTTTTCAGACTTGGAACCATCGCCCTCTTTGTTGTTGATGCGCCCCACCACACCATCGGTGTGCTCAAACTGGTAGATCGTGTCTTGCAGCTGCGCATCCAGTACCGTGCGGTCGGTCACCACAATCACCGAGTCAAACTGCTTTTTGCCGTCAGCCTTGTACAGCGCCGAAAGCTGGTGCGCCACCCAGGCAATGGAGTTGGACTTGCCCGAACCCGCGCTGTGCTGAATCAGGTATTTCTGCCCCGGCCCCTCGGTGCGCGCCGCTGCGAGCAGCTTCCCCACCACGTCCCACTGGTGGTAGCGCGGGAAGATCAGGCTTTCCTTCTTGTACTTGCGGCCTTCCCAGTCTTCCTTGTCCTCAATCTGCAGGTGCACAAAGCGGGCCAGGATGTTGAGCAGGTTGTGCGGCAGCAGCACCTCGTTCCACAGGTAATCGGTGGCGTAGCGGTTGATGTCGTCAGGCACATCGTTGCCCGCACCGCCGTCCGCCGTGCCTTTGTTGAAGGGCAGAAAGTACGTGCCCTCCCCCTCCAGCTTGGTGGCCATGTGCACCTCGTACTGGCTCACCGCAAAATGCACCAGCGCCCCGCGCTTGAAGGTCAGCAGCGGCTCCGGCTTCTTGGCCACCGGGTCCACCGGCAGGCGCGTGGTTTTGTACTGCCGCACTGCCCGGTCCACCGCCTGCTTGAACTCGCTTTTCAGCTCCAGCGTGGCCACCGGCACGCCGTTGACGAACAGCACCAGGTCAATGCGCCACGCCTTGGCCTTGGCTCCTGTCTCCGCTAAACAGGCATCGGTACACCATGGGCTGTACACCAGCTCCGGCACCACACGCAGGCGGTTTTTGGCGTAGCGGGCCAGCGTGTCCGGGTTCAGGTTGTGCTCGGGCTTGAACTGGCACAGCGACAAGCGCGCATTGCGGTCGCGCAGTTCGTGGCGCAGCACCCCCAACGTGCCAAAGGTGCGGCTGTCTTTGTGCGTGGCGTTCGGGTCGGCCTTGCCCAGTTGCGCCGCAATCAGTTGCAAAAACTTCTGCTCCGCATCCTTGGGGTGGTTGGCGCAAAACCTTTGCCACTGCGCGTCTTGCGTCTCTTGCACAAAGCCCAGCGCATCCTCCGGGTACAGGGCCAGTTCACGGTGGTAATTGTCTGGCGAGCCCAGCAACCAGCCATTAGCGAGCAGCTGGCGAATGATGTCGTCTTGAAAGATGCGTTCGGTGGCTGGGTCGCTCATGGCTGGGGGCTAGAGCGTGTTATGAACTTTGATCGATGAAGAAATTGCCGCAGGTAGAGTGCGGCGATGCCCCGCAAGCCCTACCCGACGGACATCAGCGATGAAGAATGGAGCTTCGCTGCACCGTATCTGACGTTGATGGACCAACACGCCCCACAGCGTGAACACGACCTGCGCGAAGTCTTCAACGCGCTACGCTGGCTGGTCCGGGCAGGTGCTCCGTGGCGCATGCTGCCCAATGACCTGCCGCCGTGGGAGGCTGTGTATCAACAAAGCCGCCGGTGGCTGGACGCCGGCTGTTTCGAGGCGATGGTGTCGGACCTGCGGTCCATCATTCGAGTAGCCCAAGGCCGCCAGGGCCAGCCGAGCGCAGCGGTGATGGACGGACGCACCTTGCAGTCGAGCTGCGAGAGCGGCCCGCGCGCAGGCTACGACGGCTACAAGCGCAAGCGAGGCAGCAAAGTCCACATGGCAGTGGACACCCTGGGCCATCTCCTGGCAGTCCATGTCACCCCGGCCGATGAGCAGGAGCGAGTGCAGGTGAACAGGCTGTGTGAAGCGGTGCAGCAAGCAACTGGCCATACGGTGGAGACTGCGTGGGCAGACCAGGGTTACACAGGAGCAAATGCACGTCAGGCAGCCAAGGACAACGGCATCGACTTGCAGATCGTGAAGTTGTCCGAGGCGAAGAAAGGCTTCGTGCTGCTGCCCCGGCGCTGGGTGGTCGAGCGCAGCTTCGGCTGGCTGGCGAGATTCCGCCGGCTTTCGCGGGACTACGAGCGGCTATCCGAAGTCCTCAGCGGTCTGCATTTCCTGGTCTTCGCGGTGCTCATGCTCCCTGCTGCTGCTCGGGTGCTGGCTGCTACTGGAAGTTCATAACACGCTCTATGTGGGTTAAGAGGTGTCAGGCGGCGGCTTGCCAATCGCGCACGTCGATCTTGCCGGTGACAGCGGCGGAGATTAGGGCGGTGCGGCGTTCTTGCATTAACTCAATTGCAGAGACGGCTTTACCTATCAGTCCGTCAAATTTGCACTTTCGCTCAGCAACGTAGTTAACGATCTGGGCTTGCTCTTCGAGCGGAGGAAGGATCACCGGAAACGCACTAATCTCTGAACAGGTTATTGCCCCTTTTGTAGAGCCAGCACCTTCAGATTCATAGCGAATTCGCTCGTAATTTCCCTCAAGCCACAAATACAAAAATTTATGCTGCAGCAAAAACAAAGCCCGAACTGTTGCCAGATACCGGGCTCAAAAATCTGTGGGAGGAAATCTGCATTGCCATCCGAACCGACCACCCAATGCGGGATCTGTATGAATCGCACCTGGCTGTGCGCAGCGGCAGATAGTTCACCGCTGCCGTTCCGCTACGAATCATCGTCAGCCTGGCAGATTGGCGCCGATGACATGCAACAGCGGCAGGAATACCATGGCGGCGGCTTTAAATGCCGCAATGGGCAGGTTGGACAAGCCGCCCACTGCAGACTTCCGATACGTCAATCTTGATGCTTTAAATTGGACGGCAATTCAACCCGATCTCGGGTTCCTGCGTCAGAGCAAACAAAACTGTAGCGAAAATTCCAGCTGCGGAGCCTCGGCTTTGACTACCGGCTTTGTGGTGCAAAGGTGACGCTCATTACAACGCTGCGACTGGCTGTAATCGCTGCTCAGCAGACATTGCCGATGACAGCTCGAACGACTGCAATAGGCACGATGTGCTGACATCGGTGCTGAGCAGCCGCTCATTCAATTTCAGAGGGGCTGTCCATGTAGCCCGGAATGAGGTGCTCAAGCCGTACCGGAATCTGCACAGCGTGGCCTGCGGAGGTCGTGAGGCAGATTTCACGCCAGTTTCAAAGCAGTATGACTACATGGCCGTTGATGATGTGAGGGGCATGGGGTCATACTCATTGAAGTCGAATCACTGGGCCGTCAGGGCGGCGTGGCTGGTCATCAGGTTGCGGTAGTCGGGGATGTGGTTGGCGAACAGCGTGCCCAGGCCCTCGACGTCGTTGCGCCAGTCGCGGTGCAGCTCGCAGGCCACGCCGAACCAGGTCATGAGCTGTGCGCCCGCCGCTTCCATGCGGCGCCAGGCCGAGTCACGGGTCAGTTCGTTGAAGGTGCCCGAGGCATCGGTCACGACGAAGACCTCGAAGCCTTCGGCGATTGCCGACAGGGCCGGGAAGGCGACGCAGACCTCGGTCACCACGCCGGCGATGATGAGCTGCTTGCGGCCCGTGGCCTTGACGGCCTGCACGAAGTCGTCGTTGTCCCAGGCGTTGATCTGGCCCGGCCGGGCGATGTAGGGCGCGTTGGGATGGGCGGCCTTGAGTTCGGGCACCAGCGGGCCGTTGGGGCCGCTCTCGAAGCTGGTGGTGAGCAGCGTGGGCAGTTTGAAGTAGGTGGCCAGGTCGGACAGCGCCAGCACGTTGTTCTTGAACTTGTCGGGTTCGATGTCGCGCACCAGGGACAGCAGGCCGGTCTGGTGGTCGACCAGCAGCACGGCGGCGTTGTCCTTGTCGAGGCGGGTGTAGGGCGTGTGGCTCATGGCGATCTCCTTCAGGGGTGGGGAAAGCGGGGCACCTCAGGCGGGCAGCGGTTCAGCCGCATGCCCGTCTGCGGGGCGTGGACAGGCGTTGGCCGGCCCGGTTGCCCAGGCCGGCGGGACGGGTTACAGGTCCGCCGTGGCGGGCGCACGGGATGGCGCCAGCTGACCGAACCGGCCGCTGTGGAAGTCGGCCATGGCCTGCTCGATTTCGGCCTCGGTGTTCATGACGAACGGGCCGTGGCCGACCACGGGCTCGGCGATGGGCTCGCCCGACAGCCACAGCAGGCTGGCGTCGTTGTTGGCTTCGAGCTGCACCTCGCCGGACTCGCGGTCGAACTGCAGCCATTGGCCGTCGCGCACCACCTCGCTGCCGTTGACCAGCACCGTGCCGCTCACCACCACCAGCACCAGCGTGTGGCCGGCGTGGGCGGGCAGCGTGACCTCGCGTCCGGCGCGCAGGCGCACGTCCCACACGTCCATGGGCGTGGCGGTGCGGGCCGGGCCGGCAGTGGCGCCGAAGCGGCCGGCGATCACGCGCAGCTGGCCGGCGTCATCGGGCAGGGCCACGCGCGGGATGTCGGCGTTCAGCAGCGTCTGGTAGCCGGGCGCGCCCATCTTGTCGGCGGCGGGCAGGTTCACCCACAGCTGCACCATGTGCAGCTCACCGCCACGCGCGCTGAAATCGGGCGAATGGAACTCCTCGTGCAGGATGCCCGAGGCCGCCGTCATCCACTGCACATCGCCGGGGCCGATGAGGCCGCCCGCGCCGGTGGAGTCGCGGTGGGCAACTTCGCCGTCGTAGACGATGGTCACGGTCTCGAAACCGCGGTGGGGGTGCACGCCGACGCCGCGTGGCTGGCTGCTGGGCGCGAAGCGGGCCGGGCCGGCGTGGTCCAGCAGCAGGAAGGGGCTGAGTGCTTCGCCATGGCCGTGGTAGCTGAAGAGCGAACGCACGGGAAAGCCATCGCCCACCCAGTGCGGGCGCGGGGCGCTGTACACGCCGAGGATCTGCTTCAACATGGTGTCTTCTCCGGGTGAGAACCGCCGAGGTGATTCGAGGAACATGAGGAGCAGTATGCGGATGAAACGATGAAGGTGATAGATGGCAAAAATGCGCTTCATCGTTTCATTGGTGAAACAGATGGGTGGATTCAAGGCCCCGGGTAGGCGGTGGCCCGTGTGAGCGGGGCGGATCGGCGGGAGCGGGTCCGCCTCGGCCCCGCGCCGGGCAGGGTGCGCGCGACGGTTTCCGCAGGTGGGCCCATCGCTGGGCGTGGCGCCCGTGCTGGCATGGCCGCCGGTCAATGGCGCCGACCCCTTGGGGCGTCGGTGCGGGAGGCGCGCCTGGACCGGCCGGCTACCATGCCGGCTCCTCGTGCGGAGTGGTGTGCATGTCCTTGTCCTCCCGGTTGCGGGTCCTCTCGTCGCCCTGGCTGGCCTTGACCAGCCGGCACCGCAGCGCCAGCGCCGACCTGGCGCTGGGCCTGTGGCTGGCGTTCGTGGCCGGGGCCATCAACGCGGGCGGGTTTCGGGTGCTGCACGTCTACACCTCGCACATGAGCGGCTTCGCCTCGCAGCTGCCCTATGCCTGGGTGGTGCAGGACGTGCGGCTGATGCTGTCGGCCGTCGGGGCGCTGGGCGCCTTCGTGCTGGGGGCCATGACGGCCACGGTCCAGATCCAGTGGGCGCGTCGCCTGCACCTGCAGCACATCTATGCGCTGCCGCTGTTCCTGGAAGCCTGGGTGCTGCTGGCCTTTGGCCTGGTGGGTGCGCTCACGCTGCGCCTGCAGACGCCGTTCGGCGTGCCGCTGACCGTGCTGCTGCTGGCCTTTTTGATGGGGCTGCAAAACGCCCTCACCACCAAGGCCTCGCGCAAGCACGTGCGGTCGACCCACATGACCGGCCACCTGACCGACATCGGCATCGAATGGGGCCGGCTGCTGCGCCGCCGCACGCGGGGCCTGCAGGCCGAGCACCGGCGGCTGTTCGCCGAACGCATGAAGCTCTACGGCGGCCTGGTGCTGGCTTTCATCGGCGGTGGCTACGTGGGCGTGCTGGGCTTTGGCCGGCTGGGCTTCGTCAGCGTGCTGCCGCTGGCCTCGGTGCTGGGCTTGATGTCGGTGCCGGCGCTGGCGTTCGACGTGTGGCGTCGGCGCGGCATGGACCCGTGGCATGGGTGACGGCGACCGTCGCTGCGCCCCGCCCCCTTTCCTGTGATCACCTCTGCTGCATGCCCATGTTGCCCACCGTGCCCGACCTCAATGACCTGTATTACTTCGCCCAGGTGGTGGAGCACGGCGGCTTTGCCGCCGCGAGCCGCGCGCTCGGGGTGCCCAAGTCCAAGCTCAGCCGGCGCGTGGCGGCGCTGGAGGCGCGGCTTCACACCCAGCTGCTGCTGCGGTCCACGCGCCACTTTGCGGTGACCGACGCGGGGCGCACCTATGTCGCCCATTGCCGCGCCATGCTGACCGAGGCCGAGGCCGCCGAGGAGTCGATCGCGCTGTCGCATGCCGAGCCGCGCGGGCTGGTGCGCCTGTCCTGCCCGGTGGCGCTGCTGGCCACGCGCGTGGGGCCCATGCTGGCGGGCTTTCTGCAGGCCCACCCGCGCGTCAGCCTGCAGGTGGACGAAACCAACCGACGCGTGGACGTGGTGGCCGAAGGCCTGGACCTGGCCTTGCGCGTGCGGCCACCGCCGCTGGCGGACAGCGAGCTGATCCTGCGGGTGCTGGCCGATCGCGGCCAGTGCCTGCTGGCCAGCCCGGCGCTGCTGGCGCGCCAGGGCATGCCCCAGGGGCCGGCCGACTTGGCGCAGTGGCCCAGCCTGGCCCTGGGCCAGCCGCAGGACGAGCATCGCTGGCATCTGCTGGGGCCCGAGGGTGCACAGGCCCAGGTGCGGCACCACCCGCGCTACGTCACGCTGGGCATGCTGGCGCTCAAGGCGGCGGCGCTGGCGGGCGTGGGTGTGGTGCAGTTGCCGCGCATGTTCGTGCAGGCCGAGTTCGCGCGCGGCGAGCTGGTCAACGTGCTGCCGGGCTGGGAGCCCCGGCGCGAGTTGATCCACGCCGTCTACGCCTCGCGCCGCGGCCAGCTGCCGGCGGTGCGCGCCTTGCTCGATCACCTGGCGGCCGAATTTGCCGCCCTGCACGAAGACTGAGCCGCCGCGCAGCGAGCCGTACGGCGAGCCGTGCGTATTCGGCGCAAATGCAACGGCTGGCGCGCGCGGTCACGCGGTTTGGAGGCGGGCCTCACTACACTGTTCACGTTCCGAGGCACAACACACAAACACCGGGAGGAGAGGTATGGAACGTTGCATGCGCCACAAGCCTGACCCGGAGCTCGGAACGGTCACACCCTGGAACGAAAGGTAAACCGCATGACACGCTTTCCCCTCACCGCGCTGGGCCTTAGCCTGGCCCTGGCCCTGACGGGCTGCAAAACCGCCGAGACCCTGAACACGGACAGCCTGGGCAAGACGGCCGAGACCGTCAGCACCGCGTCCAAGGCCCTGACCCTGTCCGACAGCGACGTGGTCGCCCTGTCGAACGAGTCGTGTGCAGCCATGGACGCGCAGAACAAGGTGGCGCCGGCCAAGAACAAGTACACCCAGCGCCTGAACCGCGTGGTCAAGGCCTTCCCCAAGGCCATCGATGGCAAGCAGACCAACTACAAGGTCTACCTGACCAGCGACGTCAACGCCTGGGCCATGGCCAACGGCTGCATCCGGGTCTACAGCGGGCTGATGGACCTGATGAACGACGACGAGCTGCGCGGCGTCATCGGCCATGAGATCGGCCACGTCGCCCTGGGGCATTCCAAGTCGCGCCTGCAGGCGGCCTACGCCACGTCGGCGGCCCGCCAGATCGCGGCGCAAAGCGGCAACGCGGCGCTCAGCACGCTGTCGCGCACGCAGGCTGGCGAGCTGGCCGAGAAATTCCTCAACGCGCAGTTCTCGCAGTCGCAGGAATCGGCCTCGGACGACTACTCGTTCGACCTGCTGACCCAGCTCAAGCTGCCGCGCAAGGGGCTGGTGACCAGCTTCCAGAAGCTCGCCAAGCTCAGCGAAGGCAGCAAGGACAGCGCGCTGCTCAGCTCGCACCCGCCATCCGACAAGCGCGCCGCCCACATGCAGCAGCGCCTGGGCAACGGCAAGTGAGGGCGGGCGCCTGACGGCGCGTCCCTTGGCGACACAGGCTCCTGGGGGGCCTGTTTTGTTGTGGAGGGTGCGCAGGTGCAGGCGGCCAGGGGCACCGCTGAGCCGGTGCATGCGTGCGCCGTGTCTCGACGTCATGCGGAGAGCGGGAAGGCAGTACGGCGCATTTCCCGTTTTCAATTCAACGGCAATCGGGCCATACCCCGTGAGCACGCAAGCGACCTCGCATGCGCCCCTGGGGGCGGCATCGCGCGCCAGCGCCTTCGTCGCCTGCGCGGCAGACCGCCCCGCGACCGGTCGCCCGCCGGTCCCCCAGGCGCCGCCGGCGCGCCAAAGCCCGCGTGACAATGCCGCCGATGACGCACACCGCATACCTCCGAGGCGTTGGCATGACGCCCTACGGCCGGCTGGACGGCCAGGACACGCTGGACCTGATGGGCCAGGCCGCCACGCTGGCCCTGGCCGATGCCGGCCTGGCGCGCGGCGAGGTGGACGGCCTGCTCGTGGCCTACTCCACCACCCTGCCACACCTGATGCTGGGCACCCTGTTTGCCGAGCACTTCGGCCTGCAGCCCACCTGGTCGCACGGTGTGCAGGTGGGGGGTGCCACCGGCCTCACGCTGGTCGCCCTGGCCAGCCACCTGGTGCGCTCGGGCGCGGTGCGCCGCGTGCTGTGCGTGGCGGGTGAAAACCGGCTCACCGGCCAGTCGCGCGACGACTCGATCAAAACGCTGGCCCAGGTGGGCCATGCGGACTATGAGGTGCCGCTGGGCGCGAGCATTCCGGCCTATTACGCGCTGCTGGCCGCGCGCTACCTGCACGAGACCGGCACCACGCCCGCCGACCTGGCCGAGCTGGCCGTGTTGATGCGCGCCCACGCCGCCACGCACCCGGGCGCCCAGCTGCGCCAGCCCATCGCCGTGGCCGACGTGCTGGCCTCCAAGCTGGTGTCGGCGCCGCTGCGGCTGCTCGACTGCTGCCCCATTTCGGACGGCGCCGCGGCCGTCATCGTCGACGCCGAACCCGGCGCGCGGGCCGACGGCGCGGTGATCCGCATCGCGGGCACCGGCAGCGCCCACACCCACCAGCACGTGTCGGCCGCGCCGGACGATGCGGCCCTGGGCGCACGCCAGGCCGCCGCGGCTGCCTTCGCCCAGGCCGGCCGCGGCGTGGGCGACATGCGCTACGTTGGCATGTACGACAGCTTCACCGTCACGCTGGCCATGCTGCTCGAGGCGACGGGGTTTTGCGCGCCCGGCCAGGCCGGCGCGACGGCGCGCGATGGCCTGTTCGGTCCTGCGGGCCGGCTGCCGCTGAACACGCACGGGGGCTTGCTGTCGTACGGCCACTGCGGTGCCGCCGGGGCGCTGGCGCACGTGGCCGAGGCGGTGGCGCAGATGCGCGGCGGCTGCGGCGCGCGCCAGGTCGCGCACGAGGCGCCGCTGGCCTTTCTGCACTCGGACGGCGGGGTACTGTCCTCGCACACCAGCATGGTTTTGGAGAGAGACGCATGAGCCCCCGCAGTGCCCAGCACGGAGGACCTTCCATGAGCAGCCCGATGGCATCCGCCGCCAGCCCGCAGCCCGCCGGCACGCCTCACATCACCGCGCCCCACGCCGCCCCTGGCGCCAGCGACTGGACGCAGGGCACGCCTGTCCTGCGGGTCGACACCTGCGTGGCCTGCGGCTTTCGCACCGCCTTGCGCCAGCGTCAGTGCGCGCGCTGTGGGGGCGCTGTCGATTCGGCGCCCATCGCGGGCCCGGGCCGGGTCTGGTCGCACACCGTGGTGCACCGGGGCCCCACCAAGGACGAAACGCGCGATGGCCCGTATGCGATCGCGCTCGTCGACCTGGCCGAGGGCGTGCGCGTGATGACGCGCGCCGAGACCGACCTGGCGATTGGCGACCCCGTGCAGGTGACGCTGCGCGAGGTGCAGGGCCGCCTGCTGCCCTACGCAGTTCACGCTTCCTAGGCAGTATGGTCCTGTTACCGTTCTTTGAAAAACGGCAAGGGCCGCATACTGCGGATTTCAGCGCGTTGGCTGCAGCAGCCCCTGCTGCTCGATGAAGGCCACGACCTCGTCCAGGCCGCTCAGCGTTTTCAGGTTGGTCATCACGAACGGCTTGAGCCCCTTGGGCGTGGTGCGCATGCGCACGGTGTCGCTGCGCATGACGTCCAGGTTCGCGCCCACGTGCGGGGCCAGGTCGGTCTTGTTGATGACGAACAGGTCGCTCTTGGTGATGCCGGGGCCGCCCTTGCGCGGGATCTTCTCGCCTGCCGCCACGTCGATCACGTAGATCGTCAGGTCCGACAGCTCGGGGCTGAAGGTGGCGGCCAGGTTGTCGCCGCCCGATTCGATGAAGACGATGTCGGCATCGGGGAACTGGCCCAGCATGCGGTCGATGGCCTCGAGGTTGATCGAGGCGTCCTCGCGGATCGCCGTGTGCGGGCAGCCGCCGGTCTCCACGCCCAGGATGCGCTCGGGCGGCAGCGCGCCGCTCACGGTCAGCAGGCGCTGGTCCTCCTTGGTGTAGATGTCGTTGGTGATGGCGATCAGGTCCCATTGGTCGCGCATCGCCTTGCACAGCATCTCCAGGAGGGTGGTCTTGCCCGAGCCCACGGGCCCGCCAATGCCCACGCGCAGGGGCGGCAAGGTCTTGGTGCGGTGGGGGATGTGGTGCAGTGGTGGGGTCATGGCCGGTCGTGTCGTGAAGTCATCGGGAAATGAGCGGGAAAAGCGGATCAGGCGGGCTTGCGATAGGCGCGCTCGACCTTGGCGATGCGCACCTCAAAGTGCTCGTACCAGGTGGTGTGGCCGGTGGCCTGCGCGATCTGGTGCTCGGCGTGCTGCTTCCAGTGGTGGATGGCGGCTTCGCTCACCCAGTAGGACACGGTGATGCCAAAGCCCTGGGCGTCGCGCGTGCTCTCGGCCCCCAGGTAGCCGGGCTGCTGGCTCGCCAGCTCGGCCATGCGGTCGGCCATGGCGGCATAGCCCTGGTCGCCCGCGTGGCGCTGCGAGGTGAAGATGGCCGCGTAGTAGGGCGGCTCGGGGGTGGTGGCAAACAAGGCGTTCATGGCGGCAAGGTCAGCTGCGGAACAGGCGGGAGTATTGGTGCTCGTGCTGGGCCGAGAGGATGGCCAGCATGGGCGAGAAGGCCTGGCGCTGCGCGTCGGACAGGCCCTGGGCATGCGCCACGGCGGCGGGGATGTCGTGCGCCAGCCGGGCCAGGATGCGCTGGCCCGCGCTCTGGCCCAGCGGCACGGCCTTGATGGCGGCCTGCACCATGTTCTCGGCCCAGCCGAAGGCGTAGGCCAGCAAGGCCTCGCGAGCGGGCGCCTGCGTGAAGGCGGCGGCCAGCGCGAAGGCGAGGGGGTAACTCGGCCGTCGCTCGGAAAGCGCGGCCAGCTGCTCGACCTGGGCGCCGCGGGCCGCATCGTCGCGGTGCTGGTTGCGCAGCCAGTCGGTCATGGATTTGCCCATCTGCTCGGCCTGCAGGCGCAGCTCGCTGGTTTCGCGCGTGGCCAGCACCCAGTCGTTGAGCTGCTGCACGCGGGCGGTGTCGCCGCCCTGCCAGGCCGGCAGGGCCTGGGCGATGGCGGCCATGTCGCCGCGCGACTGGGTGAGGTGCAGCTGCGCCAGCAGCCAATCGCCGGCGTCGTGCTCATCGGTCACCTGCGCGGCGTGGATGGCGGCTTCCAGCCCCTCGGAATACGAGAAGCCCCCAATGGGCAGGGCCGGCGAGGCCAGCCACATCAGCTGCAGAAAACCAGCGGGGTCGAGCGCGGCCGAGGGCATGAGGGGCTTCATCCGCCGTGGTGGCCGTGGTTGCAGTGCGGCCCGTGGACATGGCCGTGTTCGTGGGAATGGTCGTGCTTGTGATCGTGATCGTGGGAATGCCCGTGCCCATGGTGGCTGTGCCCGTCGTGCGTGACGTGGCCGCCATAGGCGCCGCCTTCGGGCTCGAAGGGCAGGTCGGCGGCCACCACCGTCATGTGCATGCTGCGCAGCAGGTCGGCCAGCACGTGGTCGGGCTCGATCTTGAGGTGGTCCGGTTGCAGCTCCAGCGGCACGTGGCGGTTGCCCAGGTGGTAGGCCGCGCGCATCAGGTCGAACGGCGAACCGTGTTCGGCACAGGCCGTGATGCGCAGCACGGCCTGCGGGGCCGCGACGACGCGGATCAGGCTGCCGTCCTCGGCCACCAGCACATCGCCGCCCCGCACGGCCTGGCCGCGCGGCAGGAAGACGGCCAGCGCGCGACCCTGGCTGTCGGTGGCGGCAAAGCGGGACTTCTGGCGCACGTCCCAGTCGAGCTCGACCTGGGCGGCGCGCTTGAGGATCACGGGGGCCAGGCCTTGGCCGCGGGGCAAGAGTTTGTGGATGGTCAGCATGGGTGAAACAGGGCAGTGGCAGGCGGGTGGGCGCACCGGCATGGCGGCATCGCGAAAATTGGCGCGATTCGTGCAAACCCGGGCTGGGTTATCGGTGACCTCAACAGCCTGCCACACATGTCAAGCGTTTTCGACTCCGGCGTCTGCAACAACACGCCTTCTCCTGTGGATGATTCTTCGGCTGGCGCCCGCTGGCAACCCTGCGGGGCGCGCCACGTGGCCGTCTACGGCACGCTGCGGGCCGGCGGCATCAACGACATGGCGCGCCTGCGCACCGGCCTGCGCGGCGTGGGCCGCACCCAGCTGACGGGCAGCCTGTACGACCTGGGCTGGTACCCCGGCTTGCGGCTGGAGGGCACACAGTCCGTGCTGGCCGAGGTGTACGAACTCGACGATGCGCTCGAGCAGCAGCTCGACGGCATCGAAGGCCTGTGGCCCGTCGACCTGGGCGAGTACACCAAGCGCATCCTCACCGTGCCCGTGGCGCTGACCGGCGGCGGCATGCGGGAGATGGCGGTGCTGGTGTACGAGGCCCTGCCGGCCACCGTGGGCCAGGCCCCGCAGATCGAGGCCTGCGATTGGCTGGCCTGGTTCGAGCGCAAGGGCATGCAGCATCCGGACACCG
Organism: Comamonas serinivorans; assembly: GCF_002158865.1. NCBI lineage: Bacteria > Pseudomonadati > Pseudomonadota > Betaproteobacteria > Burkholderiales > Comamonadaceae > Comamonas > Comamonas serinivorans. Next base: position 198,533 of record NZ_CP021455.1, read on the forward strand.
CGTTTCAGCTCAACACCCTTCAGAACAGGAAGTAGCGCTGCGCCATGGGCAGGCTGCTGGCCGGCTCGCAGGTCAGCAGCTCGCCGTTGGCGCGCACCACGTAAGTCTGGGCGTCCACCTCCATGTGGGGGGTGAGGCTGTTGTGCACCATGTGCTGCTTGCGCACGCCGCGAATGCCCTTCACCGCCGAGAGCTGCTTGCGCAGGCCAAAGCGCTCGCCGATGCCCGCGGCCATGCCCGCCTGCGAGACGAAGGTCAGCGAGGTCTTGGCCACTGCGCCGCCCAATGCGCCAAACATGGGCCGGTAGTGCACGGGCTGCGGCGTGGGGATGGAGGCATTGGGATCGCCCATGGCCGCCATGGCGATGAGGCCCCCTTTGAGGATGCAGGTGGGCTTCACGCCGAAGAAGGCGGGTTTCCAGAGCACGATGTCGGCCCATTTGCCCACTTCCAGGCTGCCCACCTCGTGGCTGATGCCGTGCGCGATCGCCGGGTTGATCGTGTACTTGGCCACGTAACGCTTGGCGCGGAAGTTGTCGTTGCGCGCGCTGTGATCCCAAGCGTCCGCACCCGTTCCGGGCTCGGGTGGCAGCCAGCCGCGCTGCAGCTTCATCTTGTGCGCGGTCTGCCAGGTGCGCAGGATGACCTCGCCGACCCGGCCCATGGCCTGGCTGTCCGAGCTCATCATGCTGATCGCGCCCAGGTCGTGCAGCACGTCCTCGGCCGCGATGGTTTCCTTGCGGATGCGCGACTCGGCGAAGGCCAGGTCTTCGGCGATGCCGGCGTCCAGGTGGTGGCAGACCATCAGCATGTCCACGTGCTCGTCCAGCGTGTTCACGGTGTACGGCATGGTGGGGTTGGTCGAGGAGGGCAGGAAGTTGTCCTCGCCGACCACGCGCAGGATGTCGGGTGCGTGGCCTCCCCCCGCACCCTCGGTGTGGAAGGCGCACAAGCCGCGGCCCTGGGTCGCCGCGATGGTGTTCTCGACGAAGCCCGATTCGTTGAGCGTGTCCGAGTGGATGGCCACCTGCGTGTCGGTGGCGTCGGCCACGTCCAGGCAGTTGCTGATCGCCGCCGGCGTCGTGCCCCAGTCCTCGTGCAGCTTCAGGCCGATCACGCCGGCGTCGATCTGCTCGTGCAGCGCGGCGGGCAGGCTGGCGTTGCCCTTGCCCAGAAAGCCCAGGTTCATCGGGAAGGCGTCTGCCGCCTGCAGCATGCGCTCGATATTCCAGGGCCCGCTGGTGCAGGTGGTGGCGAAGGTGCCCGTGGCCGGCCCCGTGCCGCCACCCAGCATGGTGGTGACGCCCGAGGCCAGGGCCTCCTCGATCTGCTGCGGGCAGATGAAGTGGATGTGGCTGTCGATGCCGCCGGCCGTGACGATGTTGCCCTCGGCCGCGATGACCTCGGTGCCCGGGCCGATCACGATGTCCACGCCGGGTTGCACATCGGGGTTGCCGGCCTTGCCGATGGCGGCGATGCGCCCATTCTTGATGCCGATGTCCGCCTTGACGATGCCCCAGTGGTCCAGGATCAGCGCGTTGGTCAGCACGCAGTCGACGGCGCCACCGGCCGTCGGGCCGCTGCCTGTGCCGTCTCGCGTGCGCTGGCTTTGGGCCATGCCGTCGCGGATGGTCTTGCCGCCGCCGAATTTGACCTCTTCGCCATAGCCACCGGCGCGCAGCGTGTAGTCGTCTTCGACCTCGATCAGCAGCTCGGTGTCGGCCAGGCGCACGCGGTCGCCGGTCGTGGGGCCGAAGATCTCCGCGTAGGCGCGGCGCGAAATGGTCGCCATGTCAGAGTTTTCCTTGGATCAGGCCGCGAAAGCCGTACACGGTGCGGTCGCCGGAGAAGTCCACCAGCTCCACGGTGCGCTGCTGGCCGGGCTCGAAGCGCACGGCCGTGCCGGACGCGATGTTGAGCCGCATGCCCCGCGCCGCATCGCGGTCGAAGCCGAGCGCGCCGTTGGTCTCGGCGAAGTGGTAGTGCGAGCCAACCTGAATGGGCCGTGAGCTGGCGTTCACCACCACCAGCGTCAGGGTGCGGCGCCCTGGGTTCAGGGCGTGCACGCCCTCGTCGATCAGCATCTCGCCAGGAATCATGGTCGCTCCAGTGCAGGCCTGCTCAGGCCAGGCGGGTCAGCATGAACACGCCCAGCGCCGCCGTGGCGCCGCCACCCCAACGGGCCAGCCAGGGGCGTTGGTGCAACACGGCATGGCCCAGCATGAGCCCAGCGCCGTGCAGCGCGGCCGAGCCCAGGGCCACACCGGCCAGGGCTGCATACGCGGCGGCGCCCGCGTCACCCGCCAGCTCGTAGCCGTGGGCCGCGCCATGGAAGAACGCAAACGCACCGACCAGACCTGCGGCCAGCACCCAGGGCATGCGCTGGCGAACCGCCACCAGCAAGCCCAGCACCAACACCGAGGCGGCAATCATGGGCTCCACCCCTGGCACCCACAGGCCGCTCAGGCCCACCAGCGCGCCCACCATCAGCAACGCCACGAAGGCGGCCGGCGCGCGCCAGGCGGTCTGCAGCGAGGGAAAGGCCAGCGCGCTCCACACGCCCACGGCCAGCATGGCCGCGAGGTGGTCCAGGCCGGTGAAGGGATGCGCCAGCGCATGCCAAAAGCCGTCAGACGCACCATGGCTGTGCGGCAAGCCGCCGACGTGGGCCAGCGCCGCCAGCGGCAAGGTGGCCAGGGTGATGGCGATGGCGATCAGCAGGTCTTTGGATTTCATGGGCGTGCGAGAAGGGGTCAGGGCCGCCCGCAACCAGGACCAGGCGGTGTGGGTTGCGGCTGGCGCGTTGAAGGATGGGGTATCACCAGGTTGGCGTTTCGTTGAAAGCGTCGATGGGTTCATACTGCCTTGCTCCTGGTGAATGAGGTGAGCTGTGAGGCGGTGGCGTGTCTGGCGCGTCGCTCAGACGATGGGCTCGTGCACGGTCACCAGCTTGGTGCCATCGGGAAAGGTGGCTTCGACCTGGATGTCCGGGATCATCTCGGCGATGCCGTCCATCACGTCGGCGCGCGTGAGCACCGTGCGGCCTTCGCTCATGAGCTGCGCCACGGTCTTGCCGTCGCGGGCGCCCTCCATCACGAAGGCGCTGATCAGGGCCACGGCCTCGGGGTAGTTGAGCTTGAGCCCGCGCGCCAGGCGCCGCTCGGCCAGCAGGGCGGCCGTGAAGATCAGCAGCTTGTCTTTTTCACGCGGTGTGAGTTCCATGCCCTCATCGAAGCAATAGCTGTGCCAGTGGCGGCCGGTGCGGCATCGGCATGGCATGCCCCACAACGATGCAAGAGATCCTTGTTGGGGCATGAGAGGGCGACGAGTGCACCGATTGAGTGCTCAAGGTGGCGCCTTGGTGCGCATGGCATGGAATTTGCGGCGATTCGGCTTTGTCCTTGAGAGGTGAGATGTTGCGAATCCCCCAGTGGGTCGGTCCCGTGAGTTGTTGGGTGCTGGCCTTGGTCAGTTTGCCTGCGTTGGCTGCGGACGAGTCCGTGGCCTTGCCCGGTGTGACCGTCAAGGGACAGGCGCTGGAGGGAGCGAATCAACCGTTCTCCGTCAGCACCTTGCAGGCCGAGGACGTGCGGGAGCAAGGGGTGCAGGAGGTTGAAGCCTTGTGGACCAAGGTGCCTGGCATGCACGTGAGCAACTACCAGATCAACGGCGTGGCCAACAGCGTGGTGCTGCGTGGCTTCTCCGGCGGCGGCCATGGGGGTGACATCGCGGCCACGCTCGACGGCATCCCGCTCAACGAGGCCATGTCGCACGCCGACGGCTACTTCGACCTGAACGTGGTGGTGCCGCTGGAGCTGGAACAGGCCGCCGTGCACCGCGGCCCCACCTCGGTGCTGCAAGGCAACTACAACCGGGCCGGTCTGGTGGAGTTGCGCACCCGGCGCAGTGGCAGCTACAAAGACCTCAGCTTCACGGCCGGCTCACATGGCCTGGTCGACGGCCAGTTCGCGCTGGGGCAGACGCTGGCGTCGGGCGACCAGATCAACCTGGCGGCCCAGCACGTGCGGGGCGATGGCGCTCGGCCGGATGACGACTTCTCGCGCAGCACGCTCAGCGGCTACTGGAACCACCGCATCAACAGCCGCTTCGACATCGCCCTGTCAGGCCGTTGGCACGAGGCCAAGGGCGATTCGCCCGGCTACCTGACCGAGGCCCAGTGGCGCGTCGACCCCCAGGGTCAGGACCCCCATGTGGTGGACGATGGCTCGCGCAAGCACTTCAAGACGCTGCGACTCGACGCCCACCACGACCTGGGCGGCGACACCCACCTGCTGGGCTTTGCCTACGGCACGCGGCAAGATTTCACGCGCTGGTTCACCCGGCCGCGTGGCGGCGGCTGGATGCAGCGCGAGGAAAGCTACGACCGCAGCGTCTTCGGTCTGGGCACTAACCTGAGCGGCAAAGCCACGCTGGCCGGTGGCGCGCTGGACTGGATGCTGGGCGCCGAACGGGTGCGCGAGTCCACCGACTATGGCTACTGGGATGGACTGGTGGCGCGTCAGCACACCGCGCCGGCGCTGAACGACCGCCGCACCCGCCTGACCAACACCGCCGCCTACGGCCAGACCAGCTGGCAGGCCACCGACTGGCTGCAGGCCACGGCCGGCCTGCGCTGGGACCACTTCTCGGGCCAGTGCCGCCTGCTGGGCCCCGAGGCTGGCGACGACCCCTGCGAGCGCATGCAGAACAAGCGCCACCTCAGCCCCAAGCTGGGCGTGCTGGCTCAGGTCAACCCGGCCCTGGCCGTGCGGGCCAACTGGTCGGAAGGCTTTGCCCTGCCCAGTGACTTTGCCAAGTACGCCCTGGGTGCACGTGACCTGGAGGCCAATGTCTTCCGCCAGACCGAGCTGGGCCTGCGCTGGAAGCCCTCGGCGCAGTGGCTGGTGGACGCGGCGCTTTACCGCATCACCTCCAGCCAGGAAATCCGCAACACGGCGCCCGGTGAGTACGAGAACTTTGGCAACACCGTGCGCAAGGGCGCCGAGCTGCAGCTGCACTGGACGCCGCACCGCGACTGGCATGTGGCGTGGGCCTATGGCCGGGCGCGCTCGCGCGTAACGCAGAGCGCCGATCCGGCCCTCGTGGGGCACCCGGTGAGTGGCGTGCCCAGCTTCACCAGCACCTGGCATGCGCGCTGGCGCGCCACGCCCGAACTCACCGTGCAAGCCATGCTGCGCCACGTGGGGCGCAGCCCCCTCAATGCCGACAACACGCAGTGGGCCGGCAGCACCCACTGGGCGGACCTGGGCCTGCAGTACCGCCTGCCCGCCCGCATGGGGGCCAGCGACATGAGCCTGAGCCTGTGGGTGCGCAACGTGGGCAACACGCGTTACGCCAGCACCACCACGCTGATCGGCGGCCAGCGCCTCGTGGCGCCTGGCATGCCACGCACGCTGCAACTCGGCTTGCAGGTTTCGCTATGACCCACACTCCCAGGAATCCCATGACAGACCACCCCACCCTTGAACGCCCATCGACGGCTTGGCTGCGCCAACTGTGCACGGCCGCCGCCGTCGGTTTGGTGCTGTGCGGCGCGGCACAGGCCCACAACGTGTGGCTGGAGGCCGATGCCCAAGGCGGCTACGTGATGCAGTTTGGCGGGCACGACGGCCAGCTCGAAGCCTTCGACCCGGCCAAGCTGCAGCGCGTGCACGCCTACGACCTGCGGGGTCGTTCGGTGCCCACCGAGGTGCAGCGCCTGCCGGACGGCATCCGCGTCAAGCCCGATGCCAAAGCTGCCCTGATCGCCGTGGAACTGGACAACGGCTACTTCAGCGGCAGCGCCGACAAGCATGCCGAGATGAAGCCCCTGCCCATGGACCAGAACCCCGGCGCCGTGCGGGGTGTGCACGCGCGCAAGTTCCACAAGACCGTGGTGCAGTGGGGGGCGCTGCTGCAAAGGCCCCTGGGCCAGATGTTCGAAGTGGTGCCTCAGCAGGGCAAGGCACCGCACGCTGGACAAGCACTGAGACTGCTGGTGTTGCTGAATGGCAAGCCGCAGCCCGGCGTGCGCCTGAGCTGGGGCGAGCACGGCTCACCCGTGTCGACCGATGCGCAAGGCCTGGCCACGGTGGTGCCCACAGCCGGCACCAACACCTTGCAGGCCATCTTGCGTGTGCCCGTGACGGGTGATGCCAAGACCACGGAAAACAGCTACGAGTACCTGCTGCGCTTTGCCGTGCACTGAGGCCATGGCCATGCACACCTGCACCCGTTTGAACCAGGCCCGCCCGCCGTGCACTGCGCGGGGCCAGCCGATCGCCGCATCTGGTCCTGTGCTGCGCCGGATGGGCCCGGTTGGCGCAGGGGGCCGCGCATGAGCTGGCGCGCCCACCTGTCTCTGGCGTACACGTCCCACGCGGCGCTGGCGCCGGGCCGCCGCCGCACGGCCTTGCAGTTCACGCACGATGGCCCGCTGCGCGTGCTCAAAAGCCTCTACCCTGAAGGCGCTGGCATCTGCCACAACGTGCTGGTGCACCCGCCCGGAGGCCTGGTCGGCGGCGACGTGCTCGACATCGCCGTGCAGGTGGGCGAGGGCGCGCATGCGCTGGTCACCACGCCGGGCGCCACGCGCTTTTACAAAAGCAACGGCCGGCCGGCCCTGCAGCGCACCCACCTCAGCCTGGCCGCGGGCGCCCGGCTCGAGTGGCTGCCGCTGGAGGCCCTGGCCTACACCGCGTGCGACGCCACCAACCACCTGACGATGGCGCTGGCCGACGACGCCCAGCTGCTGACCTGGGACGTGACGGCGCTGGGCCTGCCGCTGGCGGGCCAGCCCTTCACCAGCGGCCAGTTCACCCAGCACCTGGAATGGCCGGGGCGCTTTCTGGAGCGCGGCACGCTGGGCGCGCACGATCACCGCTTGCTCGACGGCCCGCTGGGCCTGGCGGGCCGGCGCTGCCTGGCCAGCCTGATCTTCGCGAGCGGCTCGGCGCTGCCGCGGGCGCAGCGCGAGGGCGTGCTCGAGACCACGCAGGCCCTGCTGCAGGCGGCGGGCGGCGAGGTGGTGGCGGGCGTGACGGCCCCCAACGACCACATGCTGGTGCTGCGCGGCCTGGCGCCCGTGGTGGAGCCGGCGATGCACCTGTGGAAAGCGGTGTGGGCGCACTGGCGCGCCGAGCTGTGGGGCCTGCGCGGCAGCCCGCCGCGCATCTGGGCCATGTGATGGGTGATGGCAGTATGGGGTGGTTGCCGTTCAATGGAAAACGGCAATCAGGTCATACTGCCAGGTACATCAATCGTCGAAGCCCAGGAAGGTGGTCGCCTCGTCCACCGTCTTGCGGTGCGACACCACGGCGTTGGCGGGGAAGGTCTCGTCGGGCCAGCCCATGGCGATGCAGGTCTGGATGACCTGGTCGGCGGGAATTTGGGCGTGTTCGCGCACCACGGGCGACTGCATGATGCCCTGGCTGTTGATGACGCAGCCCAGGCCGCGCGACCAGGCGGCGTTGACGATGGCGTTGACCACGCCGCCGCAGTCGAAGGGCGCCACGTCGCTGCCGTGGATGGAGCGGTCGTAGGTCACGATGATGGACACCGGTGCATCGAACTGGCGGAAGCCCCGCAGCACCCAGTCGCGCCGGCCGGCCTGGTCCTCGCGCGCGATGCCCATGGCGGCGAACAGCTGCTTGGCCACGCCGATCTGGCGCGAGCGGTGCACGTCGTCGTAGGCCGGGCCGGTGCGGAACTCGCGCGAATCGGGCACGCCGGCCAGGTTGCGCTCGACGTTGCCCTGGCGGATGCGGTCCAGCACCTCGCCGGACACGACGTGGAAGTTCCACGGCTGGGTGTTGTAGGACGTGGGGGCGCGCATGGCCAGGCCCAGGATCTCGCGGATCAAGGCCTTGGGCACCGGCTTGTCCAGGTAGCCGCGGATGCTGCGGCGCTGCTGCACGACCTCGTCGAACTTCATGGTCTCATTCCTCTTGGGCAGGGTGTCGGTCAAAACGGGGCCGAGGGGCAACATGCCGATCGGCCGGGCCGCCGCCACGCGGGCGGTGCGCCGCGCGACATGATGGCGGCTTGATCCCGTTTCGCGAGTCACCCATGCAAGCGCATAGACCTCGTGGCCGCCATGTTAGGCACCCTGTGGGGCCGGGGCACGGGGCCAGCTCGCAGCCCCGAGGGCGCCCGCGCCGACCTGCTCACGTTGACCATGCGGCCCAGGGACTGTTGCCTCACGCCGGGCGCCGGGTGAGGCTGGGGCCCGGACGTGGCGGTCAGGGCAGCAGGGTGACGCGGTCGACGTCGAACTCGGTCTTGCGCAGGCCTTTGTCGAACTCGCCGAGCAGCTCCACGCGCTGCTGCGCGCTCACGGTCTGGCCCGCGGGAAAGTCCTCGTCGTCGATCTCGACCGGGATGCGGCCCGTGGCGTCTTCGAAGGTGTAGCGGTCACCGCCGTCGTGCGACACGATGCGGCCCTGCAGGCGCGCGTGCTGGTCGTCCCGGCCGGTGTCCAGCAGCTGCTTCACCGTCATCAGCGGCACGCTGCTGGGGCCGGCATAGCTGCCCTGCGCGGCGGTCTGGGGGGCCGTGCTGGGGCCGGTGTAGCCGGATGGCTGGGCGATGGCGGCGGCGGCGCCCAGGCCCAGCAGGGCGGCGATGGCGAGGGCGGTGGTGGCATGACGCATGGGGATGACTCCTTCAAGGGTTGGACAGAACACGCGCGGCTTGCGGTGTGAAGGGATTGGGCGCCCCCAAGATGAAGGCAATCTGATGCCTGGACGGCTTCGTTTCCGCACCCGGCTGCCGACCTGGGGGGCACCGTTTGCCCATGCCGCGGTTCGGCGAAAGCGGGCGGGCAGGCGTGACAGGCGGCCGCACGATGCGGCGTCAGGCGCACGCGGGACGGACGGGTTCTGCACGCCGGCAGTGCCTGCCGCTGACCATGCCAATGAATGGATGAGTATGGGTTCACTCCCGTTTATCAGAAAACGGGAAGGTGTACATACTGTCTGAATTCTGGCTGATTGACGTGATGCATCGTGCATGCATGCGGGCCGCACAGCGTCCGGCTGCCCTGGGGCGAGGATCTGCTGGTCAGGGCGCCGCGCACACGGATCAGATCTCGCTCGCCCGGGGATGCCCTCGGGCCGCGCGGGCTGCATGCGCGGCTTCCGCGCACCCTTGCCGGCGCCGAGGACGTCGGGCTTGTGGACGTCCACGTCCTGGCCTTGGCGGGCACCGCAGGCAGAACGCCTGGCAGCGTGAAACCCACCCCCGAACCGCTTCGCCGCACAGGACGCAGCGGCGCGGCGGCGCAGCGGCGCAACGCCTGCCGAGCCGGCTCAGTGGGGCGGAAAGTCCAGAACCACGCCCAGGCCGCGTCCGTCCAGGCCGTCTTCAAAGCGCAGGGTGGCGCCGTGCAGCGCCGCGATGCGCGCCACGATGGACAGGCCCAGTCCGTTGCCCGGCCGGCCCGTGCCCAGCACGCGGAAAAAGCGCTCACCCAGCCGCGCGCGCTCGGCCGGCGGCACGCCGGGGCCGTCGTCGCGCACGGCCAGGCGCACGCCGCCCCCGGGCAGGGCCTGCGAGGTGACTTGCAGCCGCACGCCAGGCGGTCCGTAGTGCACGGCGTTGTCGATCAGGTTGCGCAGGGCGCTGGCCAGCAGCGCGGGCGCGGCCCGCACGGTGGGCACGGTCAGGGCGCGCTGCAGCTGGGCCTCGGGCGGCAGGGCGGCTTCCAGCGTGTCGAGCAGCGCGTCCAGGTCCACGGCCTCGTGCACCGGGGGCTGGGCCTGCGGCTCCAGCCGGGTGAGGGCCAGCAGGCTCTCGACCAGCGCGGTGCAGCGGTCCACGTCGGCGCGCAGCTGCTGCAGGTGAACGTCGGGCACCTGGCGCTCGCGTTCGATGAGCTGCACACGCATGCGCAGCGCAGCCAGCGGCGTGCGCAACTCGTGCGCGGCATCGGCCGTGAAGCGGCGTTCGCTGTCCAGCGCCAGGCCCAGGCGCCCCAGCAGCGCGTTGAGCGCGTCCACCACGGGCTGCAATTCGCGTGGCAGGCCTTGGGCGTCGACGGCCGTCAGGTCCTGGGGCGACTTGACGGCGATGCGCGTGGCCGTGTCTTCCAGCGGCCGCAGCAGGCGGCGGATCAGCACCCAGCTGAGCACCGTGAGCACGGCCAGCAGCACCAGCGCGGGCCAGGCCAGGTTTTCGGCCATGTCTTCGAGCAGCTCCAGCCGTTCTTCCAGCGGCTGGGCCACCTGCGCGCTGAGGCCGCCCTCGCCATGGCGCAGGTGCACGCGCCACAGTTCGCCGTCGGCGCGCACGGTGGTGTAGCCCTTCTTGCGGATGGTGTGGGGCGGCACGAACGCGGTCTGCGGCGCGTCGTCGCCGCGCAGCAGCACGCGGCCCTCGGCGTCGACCAGCTGGTAGACCAGGCGCAGCTTCAGGGCCTCACCCTGGCTGCCGTGCAGGGCTTGGGGGTCGGCGCCCTGCCCGCTGGCGCTGCGCGGGCCCAGTTGCAGCACCAGCCGCGCGCCTTCTTCCAGCGCCTCGTCAAAGGCCTCGCTGGTGGCGAACCAGGCCACGCCGATCACGATGGCCAGGCTCACCAACCACAGGCTGATGCTCACGCCCATCACCGTCAGCAGCAAGCGGCGGCGCAGCGACCAGCCGCGTTGCCGTGGTTCGACGGCACGCGGTGGTCGTGGCGCCCGCCAGCGCCGCAGCCCGCCCAGCGCCCCGCGCTGCCCCGCTGCGGTGGACTTGCGGGCCCGCGACAGCCCGTGGTGGCGACCCAGGCCCCTCATGCCGGCGCCAACCCGTAGCCCTGGTTGCGCACGGTGCTGATGAAGCGGCTGCCCAGCTTGCGGCGCAGGTTGTAGATGTGCACCTCGATGGCGTTGCTTTCGACCTCTTCGCCCCAGCCGTACAGCGCCTCTTCGAGCTGGGCGCGGCTGAGGATGTGGGTGGGGCGGCGCATCAGGGCTTGCAGCACGGCGAACTCGCGCGCCGTGACGGCCACGGCCTCGCCACGCAGCGTCACGCGTTTGGCGGCCGGGTCCAGCGCCACCTCGCCATGGCGCAGCTCGGGCGTGGCCTGGGCCGCGCCGCGGCGCAGGGCGGCGCGCACGCGGGCCGACAGCTCCTCCAGGTCGAAGGGTTTGACCAGGTAGTCATCGGCGCCGAGATCCAGCCCCTGCACGCGGTCGGCCAGTGTGTCGCGCGCGGTGATCAGGATCACCGGCAGCCGGGCGCCGTCGGCGCCGCGCGCGCGCAGGCGCTGCAGCACCGCGTCGCCGTCCAGCCCGGGCAGGCCGCGGTCGAGCAGCACGCAGTGGTAGTCGTGGGTGTCCAGGGCCGCCGCGGCCTGGTCGCCGCGCTGCAGCCAGTCCACGGCGTAGCCGTCCAGCTGCAGCCAGGATTGCAGGGAGTGGCCCAGCGAGGGGTCGTCTTCGATCAGGAGGATGCGCATGCCGCGACGCTAGGTGCTGAAGATGAAGGGAATCTGAGCCCCAGCCCGCGTGCGGGCCGGGCGGCGGGCGGGCCGGCGGGCCGGTTCAGGGCCGCGCGACCCGCCGGTGCCGATGCAGGTGCGCGCCATTGTCCAGGTGCATGTCACGCACCTTCCTGGCATGGCGGCGGCCGGCGGACCGGTTCATCGCAGACCGCGTGAGCGCGGGGCAGATCGCTTGGGTGCTCAGCCAGGCCAGCGAGCCCAGGCAACCGCTCAAGAAACGGGCTGTGGGCCGCATGACATGATGGCGGCATCACACGCCTTTGCGAGTCTCCCATGCAAGAACGCCTCAAATCCTCCCTGCCGGGCATTCCCATGCTCATCGTCGTCGGTCTGCTGGCGCTGGTGGCCGTGTACATGTTCATCTCCACCATCAGCGAAACGCCGCTGGGCGTGCTGGCGCTGATCGCCATGGGCGTGCTCATCCTGGTCACCGTCAAAGGCCTGTACAGCCTGCAGCCCAACCAGGCCGCGGTGCAGAGCCTGTTCGGCAAGTACGTGGGCACGGTGAAGGACAACGGCCTGCGCTGGAACAACCCCTTCCTGTCGCAGAACAAGGTCAGCCTGCGCGTGCGCAACTTCGAAAGCGGCAAGCTCAAGGTCAACGACCTGGAAGGCAGCCCGATCGAGATCGCGGCCGTGATCGTGTGGCAGGTGGTCGATGCCTCCGAAGCCGTCTACAACGTGGACGACTTCGAGGACTTCGTGCACATCCAGTCCGAGGCGGCCCTGCGGGCCATGGCCACCAGCTACCCCTACGACTCGACCGAGCCGGGCCAGATCGGCCTGCGCAGCCATGCCCACGAGATCGGCGAACACCTGCAGCAGGAGCTGGGCGAGCGCCTGGCGAACGCCGGCGTGCGCGTGGTCGAAGCGCGCATCAGCCACCTGGCCTACGCGCCCGAGATCGCCCAGGCCATGCTGCAGCGCCAACAGGCCACGGCCGTGATCGCCGCGCGCGAGCGCATCGTCGCGGGCGCCGTGGGCATGGTGGAGATGGCGCTGGCCGAGCTGCAGAAAAAAGGCACGGTGCAGCTCGACGAGCGCCAGAAGGCGGCCATGGTCAGCAACCTGCTGGTGGTGCTGTGCAGCGAGCGCGGCACCCAGCCCATCGTGAGTGCAGGTTGACGGGGTATGGTGCCATGGCCGTTCGTCACTGAACGGATATCGATTCATACCCACATGTTTTGTTTCTGAGGCCGTCTCCCCCGCCATGTTTTCGCTCGTCATCCCGGTCTACAAGAATGAGGCCAACGTGCCGCGCCTGCTGGCCGCGCTGGTCGCGCTGGCGCCCACCCTGCCCGAGGCGCTGGAGGTGGTGTTCGTGGTCGACGGCAGCCCCGACCAGTCGCACGCGCTGCTGGCCCGGGCCTTGCCGGACCTGCCGTTTGCGGCCCAGCTGCTCGCGCACTCGCGCAACTTCGGCTCGTTCGCGGCCATCCGCAGCGGGCTGCAGGCGGCGCGGGGCGAGCGTTTCGGCGTCATGGCGGCCGACCTGCAGGAGCCGCCCGAGCTGATGGCGGCCTTCGACCAGGCCTTGCTGCGGGACGAGGCCGATGTGGTCATCGGCACCCGGCGCTCGCGCGCGGACGGTGCGGTGTCGCAGTGGAGCTCGCGCCTGTTCTGGGCCCTGTACCGGCGCTGGGTGGCGGCCGAGATGCCCGAGGGTGGCGTGGACGTGTTCGGCTGCAACCGCGCGTTTCGCGACCAGCTGCTGGCGCTCGAGGAGTCGCGCTCGTCGTTGATCGCGCTGATCTTCTGGCTGGGCTTCAGGCGCCAGCTCGTCGCCTATGACCGGCAGGCCCGGCAGGAGGGCGTTTCGGCCTGGACGCTGCGCAAGAAGATCGATTACATGCTGGACAGCGTGTTCGCCTTCACCGATGCGCCGATCCGCGCCCTGACGCACCTGGGCGTCTGCGGTTGCGGCCTGGCGCTGCTGGTGGGCCTGGCGGTGCTGGTGGCGCGCCTGACGGGGCAGATCGAAGTGCCGGGCTACACGGCCACCATGCTCGCCGTGCTGTTCTTCGGCAGCCTGAACCTGCTGGGCCTGGGCATCGTGGGCACCTACGCCTGGCGCGCCTACGAAAACACCAAAGCCAGGCCGCTGGCCATCGTGGCGCGGCGGCAGGCGAATGGCGCCGCGGCGGCGTCCGCACGCGAGTCGGCTGGCCCGCAAAGCTGAGGGCGGTCCGGGCGTGGGCCCAGCGATGGAGCGGTTGGTGAAACCGTCGCACGGGGGCGGAACCCGCTCGATCACCGCTTCAGTGGCAGCCGAACAGCTACAGCCAAAAGCAGTATGGGGCGGTTGCCGTTGATCCAACAACGGCAACCGCCCCATACTGTGTCTGGTGTGCATGTCCGATCCATCGCCGGATGGACCGGACGGGCCGCGACCCGATGGCGCGCGGGCCTGGCTCAGGTCAGGCGGATGACGCCGCAGGCCAGGCGCTTGCCCGAGTTGCCGGCCGGTTGGGCGGTGGGGTCGTCGGCGCTTTCGTGCACGACGATGGCGCGGCCGATGACGCCGTTCTCGGCGGACTTGTCCAGCGAAATGGCCTGGGTGGTGAAGTTGACGACGGCCTTGCCCGTGGCATCGGCCTTCAGCGGGGGCAGGTCGCCGGCGTGGTGGGCTTCCTTGCCGTCGAAGGCGCCGTGCGGGGCCTTGCCGGGGTTGAAGTGGGGGCCGGCATCGGAGGCGTCCATCTTCATGCACGAGCCTTTTTCATGCACGTGGAAGCCCACAGTCGAATTCGGCTTCAGGCCCTTGATCTCGCCCTTGGCGACCAGCACGCCCTTGTTCTGGCTGAACTCGATCGTGCCTTGGATCTTGGTGCCGGCGACGGGCTGCGGCTCACCGGTCGGGAAGAAGACGGCGCGCGCCGAGTAGTCGGGCAGGCGCTTTTCAAACTTGCTGGCGCAGCCGGTGGCCAGGGTGGCCGCGGCCAGGACGGCGGCGGCCAGGGCCAGGTGGCGGGTGCGCGTTGCGGGGGTCGACATGGGGCAGAACTCCTGAGCTGTGGACATCGCCGGGCATCTTAGCGAAGCGCGGCCCGCACCACGAGGCCCCGGGGATTGGGCCGGCCGCCGAGGCGACGGGACGGCTGCCGGTCGGTGCGTGACGGTGCGGGCCGTGCGGTGGCCCGTGCAAGGTCCGTTCCCCACAGGCCGCGTGGCCTGTTGCGGCGTGCGCCGTGGGCGGCCAGCCCGTGCGTGCGCCGGGACCGAGCCGGCCTGCTTGACCCAGGCCTCAGTGGTTGCGCCGCAGCAGCGCGTGCAGCAGCACGGCGCCGAAGGTGGCGGTGCCGATGCCGGTCAGGGCGAAGTCGCCGAACTTGAGCGTGAAGTCCCCGGTGCCCAGCACCAGCGTGATGGCAGCCGTCAGCAGGTTGGCGTTGTTCGAGAAATCGACCTGGTTGACGACCCAGATGCGCGCGCCGGCCACGGCAATGAGGCCGAACACCACGATGGAGACGCCGCCCATCACCGGCAGCGGGATGGCCTGGATGACGGCGCCGAATTTGGGCGAGAAGCCCAGCGCGATGGCCAGCAGCGCCGCGACGACGAAGATGGCCGTGGAGTAGATGCGCGTGGCGGCCATCACGCCGATGTTCTCGGCATAGGTGGTCACGCCGGTGCCGCCGGCCGCGCCGCTGACCATGGTGGCCACGCCGTCGCCGATGAAGGCCCGGCCCATGTACTGGTCCATGTCGCGCCCGGTCATGGCGGTGACGGCCTTGATGTGGCCCAGGTTTTCGGCCACCAGGATCAGCGTGACCGGCACGATGAGCAGCATGGCGTGCGACGAGAACACCGGCGCCGTGAGCTGCGGCAGGCCCAGCCAATCGGCGCGGGCGATGCCGCTCACGTCGATGGGGGTGCCCAGGCCCAGGCCGTTGGTCAGCACGGCATAGATCACGCTGGCCAGGATCAGGCCAATCAGGATCAGCAGCCGCTGCAGCATGCCGCGCGTGAACACGGCCACCAGCGCCACGCACAGGAAGGTGACCAGCTGCATCCAGGCGTCGAAGTTGCCTTTGGCCATGTTCTTGATCGGGATGGCGGCCAGGTTCAGGCCGATCACGGCCACCACCGCGCCGGTCACCACCGGGGGCATGAGCTTCTCGATCCAGGCCGTGCCCACGACCTGCACGATGAAGCCGATCAGCGTGTACAGCGCCCCGCAGGCGATGATGCCGCCCAGCGCCAGGGCCAGGTTGGCGTTGGGGCCGCCACCGCTGTGGGCCGTGGCCGCCAGCACCACGCCGATGAAGGCGAAGGACGAGCCGAGGTAGCTGGGCACCTTGCCGCCGGTGACGAGGTAGAAGATGAGGGTGCCGATGCCGCTCATCAGCACCGCCATGTTGGGGTCGAAGCCCATGAGGATGGGCGCCAGCACCGTGGAGCCGAACATGGCGATGACGTGCTGCACGCCCATGGCGCCGGTCTGTCCCCAGGGCAGGCGTTCGTCGGGCGCGATGACGCCGCCGTTGTCCAGCGCGCTGGACGGCCGTTCGCGCCATTGAAACAGGGCCATGGTTCTCTCTCCTCGGTGCAGGTGTGTTGGGTTGGTGCGCGCGATGTTAGAGCGAGTTCGGGCCCTTGATCTGACGCGTTGGAACCGCAGCAGCGCCGCCGCGCGCCCGCGTCCAGGCCGCGTCGGCCGCAGTGGCCATCGGCGCACAGGGCGCCGCTCACCCACCCGGGGCGTCACCCCGCCACCCGATGCCGTCATCCAGCCGTGCGCGGTCCAGGCCGCGCCCCATCCGTGGCGGCCGGGCTCGCCCACCCGCGCGCCCGCCGTGGGCGCACCGGTTCAACCAGCCAGTCGGTTCGTGTGGCTCCGGCGTTGCCGGGGTGATGCCGTTGTCCTGCAGGGTGCTCACCCTGTCCCGTGTGGTGGGCATCGTGGTGGGCGAAACCCCTGAAGGTGTCGCCACAGCCGCCGGCAACGGCCCACGTCAGGCCAGGCGCAGGCGGCGAGGCGGTGAGCCCGCACCGGTCATGCCGACATGCCTGGCCCTTGGCTTCGGTGGTGCCGGGCACAGCGCCCGCGCTCAGTGCGGTGCGCGGCAGGCGGGGTGGCTCGGCCTCGGCCGCGGGGTAATCCACATGCGCGCGGCGCCTGGGCGTGGCGACAATCCGGCGCTGCTTTCCCACGATCTGCACCCATGGCCTCGAAACCTTCCGACCTGTTCTTCTGGCGTGGCGCCATCTGCGCCATCCTGGGCGTGTTCATCGTGCTGGGGCCGCGCATCATGAAGTCCCCCTTCTGGGTGGACATGCTGGGCCAGTCCCAGCCCGTGGGCTGGTTTGCGCTGGCGCTGGCGGCGCTGTTCTTCTGGCGGGGCTGGCGTTCGCGCCGTTCTTGATGGGGTATTGCCCAGTTCCCGTTAATGAATCAACGGGAGCATCGGTATACTGCCTGACTCAGAGTGGCGTTTCGGTGTAAAACTGACCACCCTGGTACAGCAGCGGCGTGCCGCTGTGGCGGGTGCAGCGCTGCACCTCGCCGATGAAGACCAGGTGGTCGCCCTCGGTGTGCTGGCTCCGGCGCGCACATTCAAAGACGGCCAGGCTGTCGGCCAGCACGGGGGCGCCGCCCAATCCGGCGAGGTGGGGCACCGTGTCCCAGGTGGCACCGCTTTGCGCGAAATGGCGCGCCAGGTCGACCTGAGCGGCACTCAGCACGTTCACCGCGAAATGGCTGCAGGTCGCAAACGTGGGCAGCCGGCGCGATTGCAGGCCCAGGCTCCACAGCACCAGCGGGGGCGAGAGCGACACCGAATTGAACGAACTCACGGTCACGCCCAGCAGCTGGCCGTCTTCGCCGCGCGTGCTCACCACCGTCACGCCGGTGGCGAACATGCCCAGGGCCAGGCGGAAATCCTGCGAGGAGAACGGGGGCGGGGGGGAGGCGTGGGACATGGACACAGGCGGACTACTCGGGGGCCGCCGGTGCGGCGACCGGGACACGCGCTCGTGACGAGCGCCATCCCCAGGGGGCGCGTGCATCATAGCGGCGCGCAGTGACCCTGACGGTCGCCGGGCCAGCAGGGCGGCCCGAGGCGGCTGGCGCCGCGGGCCAGTGGTGACCGACCAAGGACGCGTTGGCTGCGCACCGCCAGCGTGGTGACGGGCGGGGGCACGGTGACGTTCAGCCACGGGAGGGCTTTCGGCGCCAGTGCCCACGACAGCGCGACCTCGCCGGTCCCCTGTGCGCGTCTGGATGCACGCAAGCACCGCCTGCCAGCGGGGCGGCATGCGTGCAAGCGCGAGGCGGGCTGGCAACACCAGCGACCATCCCCCGGGACAGGGCCCGATCGAGGGGGCCATGACGCTTGCCTGTGCTGCTGCAGGGGGCCCACCGGGTGCGGCAGGGCAGCGGGGCCGAAGCCGGCATCACCGGCGCGCCCGCCGCCCAGGCCGCGTTGCGCGCCGCCACCTGGTGGTCCGCCCTGCGCATGACCTCGGGCAGGCCCACCCAAGTCCGTCCGGCGTCCATCACCCGCCCCGCGCACCGGCAAAGCGGATGGGATCGCGCAAGATGAGCCTGCTCAGGCGTTGGCAGCCGTCATCCCGAGGTCGGCGCCAGCCCGGGTGCAAACCCCGGCGCAAAGGCCTTGCGCAACCACTGCGTGAACACCTGCACGGTGCGCGGCACCTGGGCCGCGTGAGGGCGCACCAGCCAGATGTCCTGCGCGAACGCCCCTTGCACCTGCCACTGTGGCAGCACGGCCAGCAGCGCGCCCTGCTGCAAGGCGGCCTGGGCGCTGAAATCGGGCACCAGCGCAATGCCCAGGCCCGCCAGCGCCGCGTCGCGCAGGGCTTCGCTGTTGTTGGCCGACAGCGGGCCGCGCACGGCCACGGTGACCGGCGGCGTGCGCCGGCCGCGTGCCTTGTCGGCCACGCAGTGCCACACCGCCTGCCGACCCGGGCGCGGGTAGTGCAGGCAGGCGTGCTCGGCCAGGTCCTGGGGCTGCTGTGGCACGCCGCGGCGCTGCAGGTAGGCGCCGCTGGCGACCAGCACCGACCGCGTGCCGCAGAGGCGGTGGGCGACGTGGCTGTCCGGCACGCTGGGGCTGTGGCGAATGGCCAGGTCCAGCCCTTCCATGGCCAGCGTGCGCAGCCGGTCCGACAGGTCCAGCTCGATCTGCACCTGCGGCCAGTCGGCCTGAAACGCCGCCAGCCGCGGCACCAGCTGCTGGCGAGCCAGCGCCACCGGCGCGGTGATGCGGAGCAGGCCGCGCGCTTCGCCGGCCGAGTCCTGCACCAGCGCCACCCGACTGGCGATGTGGGCAAAGGCGGGCTGGGTGTCCGCCACCAGCTGCTGCCCTGCCGGTGTGAGCCGCACGCTGCGCGTGGTGCGCGTGACCAGGGGCAGGCCCAGCTGGCGCTCGAGCTCGCGCACGCGCTCGCTCACCGCCGCCTTGCTCAGCCCCAGGCGATCGGCGGCGGCGGTGAAACTGCCCTGTTCGGCCAGCACCACCAGCGCATGCACGTGGGCCCAGAGGGGGAAAGCGTGGGGCGAGGTCAACATGCCGCGATTGTTGACCACCGCGGCGTTCGGCGGCGGCGGGGTTGCGGCTTGATCCGTCCACCCGGTCATGGTCAAAGTGGCGCCTGCACCGGTCGCTGGCTGCACCTGGGGGCGCAAGCCGTTCAAGACGCCCACCGAACGCGCGGCGGGGCCGAGGGGGGCTGCACGCAGCCGGCGTGCACCTGGGCCTGTTCAACCGTGGTCAATGGCGACGCCCGACGGCGGGCCAAGGCATGAGCGGCGCTGAACCGATGGAACAGCGCCGCGCACGCCGCAGAAGCAGGTGTCAGCGGGCTTGCGGCAGCGCCGGCGCCAGCACCCCGGCATCGTGCGTGAGCCGTTCAAACACCTTGCGGGCACGCTGCTTGCCCGAGAACAGCAGGGTGCCCGCGTCCTGCACCTCGAAGTAGTAGCCGTCCACCGGTGCACCGTCCCGCATCCCGCGTGCGGGAACGCGCACCGCGGTGATCTGGTGGCTGTCGAGCAGCACACGCATGGTGGCGGTGTAACCGGGGTTGGGCAGGTCCACGCGTGAGATGGGCGTGCCCGCAAACTCGCCGGCCATCACCGTGGCCAACAGGCGGTCGGCTTGCTCGCTGCTCAAGGGGTACATCAGCGCCGGCGCCGCGCTGCCGGCGACCGGCGCCATGGTTTGGATGCCGGAGCACCCCGCAAGGGCTGCGAGCAGGCAGGCTGCCACCAGCCCCGCGCGCAGTTGCTGGCCGATCATGAACGCGTGCCGACGGCGGACAGCGAGTACACCGAGTCGCCGCCAGTGTCCTTCAAGGCCGTGGCCAGCAGGCGGGCGCTGGCGCCGCTGCCCAGGGTCACCGCCACGCCTTGCAGGGTCTGGTTGGGCGTGGAGCAGGCGGCACCAAAGGTGACCTGCAGGTTGAAGACGTTCTTGCCGCTGGCATGCGGGGCGACCGTGCCGGTGACGCGGCAAGCGTCTTGACTGCCTTGCAGGGCGCCGCTGGCGTTGATGGTGACGCGCATGCCCGTCGGGGCTTGCCACGTGCCGCTGATGTCGCTCAGCGAGGCCGCGCGGTTGTAGGTGTAGGTGCTGGCGGGAACGGGCGTGTAGGTCTGAGCCCCTGTCGAGCCGGTGCCGGGAATCGTGAGTTCGATGGTGGCACTCGAGCCCGCGACGTAGCTGCCGCTCAGGCTGCCACGGGCAAATTGGTTGCGGGTGTAGTCGACAGACACCACGTTGCTGGCGCTCAGCCGGCCCGCACTGGCTTGCAGCGAGCCGTGGATCTGCGAGACGAGCTGCCCCGAAGCCTGCGTGCCCAGGGCCCACAGCGTGCCGTCGTCCAACACGATGGCGTTTCCGGTCGCACCCCCTGCGATGGTGGTTTGCCACGCGCCACTGACTGGGCTGGTGGTGGGAGCCGGGGGCACGGGGGCCGGGGTGTCGTCGTCATCCCCGCCGCCGCCGCAGGCGGTCGTCAGCAAGGCGAGGGCGGTGAGGGTGGCGAGAGGAAGGAGACGAGCAGGACGCATGTTCAGACGTTCAGAAGATTGAATGAAAAAGTAACCAAATTCATTGCAATCAACATTCAAACAAACAGTGAGTCACATTTCATTCTGCGCAAGCTCGTTCTTCTAGGGTAGGCGGATGGTCAAGGAATCCCACGCCACCGAGACGCAGGCCTTCGCGGCCAGGCTGCGGCGTGCGTTGGAGGACAGCGGCATTCAACCGTCGCCCACGGTGGTGGCGAACGCGTTCAACCTGCGCTATTGGGGGCGCAGCATCACCCCGCACACCGCCCGCAATTGGCTGCTCGGCAACGCCATTCCCACGCAAGACAAGTTGCGGGTGCTGGCCGATTGGCTGCAGGTGCCGCCGGACGTGCTCCGCTTTGGCGACACGCACGCGGCGGGGCAGGTGGCGGAGTCGCGCAGCCCGTATGCGAGCACGCTGGACGGCCAGGACCAGGACATGCTGCGCCGGTTCCTGTCGTTGAGTGCCGAAGATCGCCAACTCGTGCGGCGCATGGTGCAGGCGCTGGCTGGCTTGCGGGACGGGCGCTGACGGTTCACCGGTGCGAGTCCCTGGGCCCAGGACGCCGCCACCCAGGGTGCTTTGCCCCCCATCCATTGTTCGACATGCCGAACAATCATTTCGCGGAATCGGCTTGTTCTGCGGCGGTCGGCTGTCTACAGTCGGCGGCATGGGCCGTGGCGGCAAGGCCGTGTCACGCCCGTGTTCACAACGCCATGCAACACAGGGTATGGGTGCAGTTCCGTTTTCAATGCAACGGCAATGGAGGCATACCTCGTTGAATGGATTGCCGCCGTTTCTTCCGCAGGATTGTTCATGACCGCTTCTCATCCACCCGTGGCCGCTCTGGGGCATTTCATCGCCGGCCGGCCTGCGCCTGGCACCGGCAACACGCAGGCCGTCACCAACCCGGCCACGGGCCAGGTCACGGCGCAGGTGCACTTGGCCAGCGTGCAGGACGTGCATGCCGCCGTGGCGGCGGCGCAGGCGGCCTTTGCCGACTGGGCTGACACGCCCCCGATCCGCCGGGCGCGCGTGCTGTTCAAATTCCTCGAGCTGCTGAACGCGCACAAAGACGAGCTGGCCCACCTCATCACGGCCGAACACGGCAAGGTGTTCACCGATGCCCAGGGCGAGGTGGCGCGCGGCATCGACATCGTCGAGTTCGCCTGCGGCATCCCGCAGCTGCTCAAGGGCGACTTCACCGAACAGGTCTCGGGCGGCCTGGACAACTGGACCCTGCGCCAGCCGCTGGGCGTGGTGGCCGGCATCACGCCGTTCAACTTTCCGGCCATGGTGCCGATGTGGATGTTCCCGGTGGCGCTGGCCTGCGGCAACAGCTTCGTCCTCAAGCCCAGCCCGACCGACCCGAGCGCGTCACTCTGGCTGGCGCAGAAGCTGAAGGAGGCGGGCCTGCCCGATGGCGTGTTCAACGTGCTGCAGGGCGACAAGCTGGCCGTGGACGCGCTCATCGATCATCCCGATGTGAAGGCCATCAGCTTCGTCGGCTCGACGCCGATCGCCAACGCCATCTACGAGCGGGGCGCGCGCCACGGCAAGCGCGTGCAGGCCCTGGGCGGCGCCAAGAACCACATGGTGGTCATGCCCGATGCCGACATCGACCAAGCCGTGGATGCGCTGATTGGCGCCGGCTTCGGCTCGGCCGGCGAACGTTGCATGGCCATCAGCGTGGCGGTGCTGGTGGGCGACGTGGCCGAGCGGCTGCTGCCCCAGTTGGTCGAGCGCACGCGGGCGCTCAAGATTCTGGACGGCGAAAACCTGGCGGCCGAGATGGGCCCCATCGTCACCGAGGCGGCGCGTCAGCGCATCTGCGGCTACATCGACGCCGGTGTGGCCGAAGGGGCGCAGCTGCTGGTCGATGGCCGCGGGTTCGATGGCGCCCAGGCGGGCGCGGGCAGCGCCACCGACACGTCGGGCGGCTTCTGGCTGGGCGGCACGCTGTTCGACCACGTGACGCCGGACATGCGCATCTACCGCGAAGAGATTTTTGGCCCCGTGCTGTCGTGCGTGCGCGTGCCCGATTTCGCCACCGCCGTGCAGCTCATCAACGACCACGAATTCGGCAACGGCGTGAGCTGCTTCACCCGCGATGGCCACGTGGCGCGCGAGTTCGCGCGGCGCATCCAGGTCGGCATGGTGGGCATCAACGTGCCGATCCCCGTGCCCATGGCCTGGCACGGCTTCGGCGGCTGGAAGAAGAGCCTGTTCGGCGACACCCATGCTTATGGCGAAGAGGGCGTGCGCTTTTACACCAAGCAAAAATCCGTCATGCAGCGCTGGCCCGAGCGCATCGGCAAAGGGGCCGAGTTCACCATGCCCACGCACCCTTGATGGGGATGGGGTATCAGCGGTTTCCTTTTACTTGATCAACGGAAACTGCGAATACTCCATGACGCATGAGACGCTGGACCACAGCGCCAGCTGGCGGTGTGCGGGACAGGATGCCGGGTGGCCGCGCCGCTGCCCCAATGGCGCACGCTGAGCCGCGGCCATGCCGCCTTTCAGGCTCGGGCGCGCGGGCCTGCACCTGACCACGACAGGCGCGCCAAGGGTGGTTGTTTCATGGCGGATGGGCATCACCGCCACCTGGGCGCTGCCACGCTTGTCCAGGCGTTGGTGGCGCCCGCTGGTCGGCCCGTTCAGGATGCGGGTGGGTGGCCGCGGGTGTGCTGCCGTCACGCGGCGCCGTGCGGTGAACCGTGACCTTGGCTGCGGGGGCTCGGTGGGCGCCTGGTGTCGGGCACGTTCGAAAGGTGCTCGATCTGGATGATGTTGCCCGCCGCCTTGGAGCCCACCGCCATGTTCCTGGTCCGCTGGCCGCCAGCCGGCCGCGCCCGTGTGGTGCTTGCCGGTGCCGATGTGGCCAGCGAGTACGCCAGCCTACGGCCGCACCTCACTCCACGAAGAGGAATTGCCCGCACTGTGCGCAGCGGCAACGGGGTCGGTTCCAGAGGCCGCGCGAGGTGCTGGCGGGGCGGGCGATGCCCGTGTGGCCGCAGCGCACGCACTGGTGGCGGCCTTTGGCGCTCAGAGCGCCCGGCAGGCTGTTGTAGAAGGCCTGGCTGGGCAGTCGACCCAGGGCCAGCACGAGGCCCACGACCACGCCCGCGGTGCCCCCCAGCGTGAGCGGCCAGCCCACGGGCAGCTGCGTCATCAGCGAGCCGATGACCGAGCAGGCGGCGCCGGCCACCGTCAGCCGAACGCCCCAGGTGAAGGCGTGTTCACGGCGGCGCAGGGCAGCGACGGCGTCGGGGTGTCGAGGGGCGGGCGTCGGGTCAGCAGAGGTCATGCCGGGTCGGTGGAGGAGAAAAGGATGGGGACCGCATTGTCCGGCAGCCCGCGATGGGCCGGACCCGGGCCGGGTTTGCCGGGCGCGGCAGAGGCGGTGAATTGGCATGCGCCTTGGTCCAGGTGAGCCTCCGCATCGGTGCGGTCCAACCCGTTCCTGCGCTGGGCGGAGGGGGCTTGATGGCGCTGAGCGCGTTGCTGGACGGCGTGAGGCCGCGGTGCCGCTCGCTCGCCGTGGCTCAGGCCCTGGGTTCCGCGTTGGCTCAGGCGCACCAGCGTCCATGCGGTTGACCGGCGTGGGCATGCCCAGCGCAGCTCCGCGCTGTACCACGTAGCCGTTCGAGCCCACGGCGTGCGAGGGGGTTGTGAGTGTCCCGCGGGCCGGTGCTCAAGCCAAACCGCCCGTCTCCTGGGGGAGTGACACCGCGGCCGCTCGGTATGCCGGCGTGATCGCCAGCGGGCCATCACAGGTGGGCGTGCCGGTAGACGCCGGGGGTGACGCCCGTCCAGGTCTTGAACGCGCGGTGGAAGGTGCTGGCCTCTGAAAAGCCCAGCCGCAGGCCGATGTCGAGCAGGCTGAGCTCGGGGCGGGCCAGCAGCGCAATGGCCGCGTCGCGGCGCAGTTCGTCCTTCAGCTGCTGAAAGCTGGTGCCTTCCTGGCTGAGGTGGCGGCGCAGCGTGGGCGAGGCCATGCCCAGCAGCCGCGCCGCATCTTTCAGGTCGGGCAGGGTGTGGGCGATGCGGTTGCGCAGCAGGCGGCGCACGCGGTCGGCCAGGCGGCCCTGTTCGCGGTACTTGGTGATCAGGGCGCTGGGCGAGGCGCGCAGGAACTCGTGCAGGCTGCTGGCCGTCTGCACCACGGGCAGGTCCAGCCACTGGGCGTCGAAATCGAAGCCCGAGTAGCTCATGTCCAGCTGCAGGGGGGCGTGGTAGAGCTGTTCGGCGTCCGAGCCGCCGCCGCTGTGGCCGCCGGCGTAGACCACGCGCAGCATGGGCACGCGCCGCGCCACCAGCCAGCAGATGACCCCGTAGCAGAAGTAGCCGAACACCCGCTCGGCATAGTCCAGCGCCTCGTCGCGCGGCCCGCGCGTGACCATGCGCACAGCGGCCACGCCCCCTTGAACGCGCAGGCGGGGTACGAACTGGCCCAGCAACAGGTGGTACTGGGTGAAGGCCTGGCGCATGGCGTCGCCCAGCGTGCGCGCGTGCAGCACGTGGCGGATGACCTGCGCAAAACTGCCCACGGGCAGCGGGGTGGCGCACAGGCCCCACAGCTCGTCGCGGGTGACGCGGCGCAGCAGCGTGAGCAGGCGGGCGTATTGGGCGACGGTGATGCGCGACAGCGGCGAATCGACCAGCAGCGGGGCGATGCCGGCCTGGTGCAGCAGCCAGGCTTCGTTCACGCCGCGCCGCGTGGCACCCTGCATGGCCTGCCGCACCTGGCGGATGGACACCGTGGGCTGCGTGGCTTGCGCAGAGCGGGCCTGGCTCATGGGCAGGGTGGCGGGAAACGATGATGGGGTATCGGCCGATTGGCGTTAAAAATTGAACGCCAATCGGTGGATACTCTGCTTACCCTTCGAAGCGCTGCAGCACCAGGGTGGCGTTGGTGCCGCCAAACCCGAAGCTGTTGGACAGCACGGTGCGCAGCTGGGCGTCGCGCGATTGGGTGACCAGCGGCATGCCCTGCACGGCGGGGTCGGGGTTCTCGACGTTGATGTTGCCGGCGATGAAGCCGTGCTTGAGCATGTAGAGGCAGTAGATGGC
This sequence comes from Comamonas serinivorans, assembly GCF_002158865.1. Classification (NCBI taxonomy): domain Bacteria; kingdom Pseudomonadati; phylum Pseudomonadota; class Betaproteobacteria; order Burkholderiales; family Comamonadaceae; genus Comamonas; species Comamonas serinivorans. The sequence continues at coordinate 224,129 of NZ_CP021455.1, forward strand.
TTCCTGCACGCCCGTCGCGCCCTGCGAGTGGCCGGTCAGCGACTTGGTCGACGAGAACGGCGGCACGGCATCGCCAAACACCTCGCGCATGGCGCGCAGCTCCGAGCCATCGCCCACGGGTGTCGAGGTGCCGTGGGTGTTGATGTAGTCGATGGGGGTGTTGACCTGCGCGATGGCCTGGCGCATGCAGGCGATGGCGCCTTCGCCCGAGGGGGCCACCATGTCTTCGCCATCGGACGAGAGGCCGAAGCCCACCACCTCGGCCAGGATGTTGGCGCCGCGGGCCTGGGCGTGTTCCAGGCTTTCGAGCACCACGGCGCCGCCGCCGCCGCCGATGACGAAGCCGTCACGCGCGGCGTCGTAGGGGCGCGAGGCTTTTTCGGGCTGGTCGTTGAAGCCGGCCGACATGGCCCCCATGGCGTCGAACAGCATGGACAGCTGCCACGACAGCTCTTCGCCGCCACCCGCAAACATCACATCCTGCATGCCCCAGGCAATCTGTTGCGCCGACACGCCGATGCAATGCGCCGAGGTGCTGCATGCGGAGGTGATCGAGTAGTTGATGCCCTTGATCTGAAAGGCCGTGGCCAGGTTGGCCGACACCGTGGACCCCATGCAGCGCGTGACCTGGTAGGGGCCGACGCGGCGAATGCCCTTGTTGCGCAGCGTGTCGGCGGCCTCGACCTGGTTGGCCGAGGACGCGCCGCCCGAGCCCATGATGAGGCCGGTGCGCGGGTTGGAGATGGTGGCAGGCGTCAGGCCCGCTTCGGCGATCGCATCGGTCAGCGCCACGTAGGCGTAGGCGGCTGCATCGCCCATGAAGCGGCGCAAGCGGCGGTCAATGCGGGCGTCCAGGTCGATCTCGGGCGCACCGGCCACCTGGCAGCGCAGTCCCATTTCGGCAAACACGGGCATGGCGCGAATGCCCGACTTGCCCTCGCGCAGCGAGGCGACCACAGTGGCTTCGTCGTTGCCAATGCACGAGACGATGCCTGCTCCAGTGATGACGACGCGACGCATGGTGTCAGCCTCCACTTGCCTTGGCATCGCGCTGGAACAGGCCCACGCGCAGGTCCGATGCCACGTAGATTTCCTGGCCATCGGCCAGCAGGCGCGCGTCGCCAATGGCCATGACCAGTTTGCGTTTGATCACGCGTTTGATGTCGATTTCGTAGGTCACGAGTTTCACGTCAGGTCCCACTTCGCCGGTGAATTTGACCTCGCCTGCACCGAGGGCGCGGCCACGGCCCGGCAGGCGCAGCCAGGTCAGGTAAAAGCCGATCAACTGCCACATGGCGTCCAGGCCCAGGCACCCGGGCATGACGGGATCGCCCTGGAAGTGGCACTGGAAGAACCACAAATCGGGTTTCACGTCGAGCTCGGCGCGGATCTTTCCCAGCCCATGGGCGCCGCCATCGTCATCGATGTGCGTGATGCGATCAAACATCAGCATGGGCGGCAGCGGCAGGCGGCCACTGTCGGGTGTGAACAGGCGACCCTCTCCCGAGGCAATCAGCTGTTCATACGAAAAAGACTCACGCATTGTCGACTTTCACTTGCAAGGGTGCCACAGCCGGATGTGCCCGTCATGACACGGGCGGCAGCCGACATCGCGCGCGGGCGCGAAAACGCCCAAGTATGCCAGCGTCTGCAGCAGGGCCTTGCGCGGCGGGGCTTGGGCCTGCCGGGCCGGGGCGGTCATGCAATCTGGGCACAATCGTGTCCGGACGCACGGCTTGCGTCCCCTTGCATTGAGGAGTGTGCATGTCAGCGATTCACCGCGCCACGAAGATCGTGGCCACCCTGGGGCCGGCGTCCAGCGATGAGGCCGTGTTGGAAACCATGCTGCGTGCCGGGGTCAACGTGGTGCGGCTGAACTTCAGCCATGGCGTGGCGCAGGACCACATCGCCCGCGCCGGCCTGGTGCGCGAGATTTCGCAGCGCATGGGGCGCGAGGTGGCCATCATGGCCGACCTGCAGGGCCCCAAGGTGCGCGTGGGCAAGTTCGCCCAGGGCAAGGTCTTGCTCGAGAACGGCAGGCCTTTCGTGCTGGATGCCGCGCGCACCGAGCCCGGCAACGTGGAGGCCGCGGGCCTGGACTACAAGGAGCTGCCGCGCGACGTGAAGCCCGGTGACGTGCTGCTGCTGAACGATGGCCTCATCGTGCTGGACGTGAACCGCGTGCTGGGCGAGCAGATCTTCACCACCGTGCGCGTGGGCGGCGAGCTGTCGAACAACAAGGGCATCAACAAGCAGGGCGGCGGCCTGTCGGCCCCGGCCTTGACGGCCAAGGACATGGAGGACATCAAGGTTGCCATGCAGCTGCAGGCCGACTACGTGGCTGTCAGCTTCCCGAAGACCGCGACCGACATGGAGATGGCGCGTCAGCTGGCCAACGTGGCGGGCGCCGAGTTCCGCCACAAGCCCTTCCTGATCGCCAAGATCGAGCGCGCCGAAGCCATTCCGCGCCTGGAGGAAATCCTGGCCGCGAGCGACGGCATCATGGTGGCGCGCGGCGACCTGGCCGTGGAGGTGGGCAACGCCGCGGTGCCCGCGCTGCAAAAGCGCATGATCCGCATGGCCCGTGCGGCGGACAAGCTGGTCATCACCGCCACGCAGATGATGGAAAGCATGATCACCAACCCCGTGCCCACGCGGGCCGAGGTGAGCGACGTGGCCAACGCCGTGCTCGACGGCACCGATGCCGTGATGCTGAGCGCCGAGACCGCGGCCGGCCGCTACCCCGTCGAAACCGTGCGCGCCATGGACGAGATCTGCCGCGCGGCCGAGGACGCCGACGACGCGCCGCTGGACGACGACTTCGTGGGCCAGGACTTCAAGCGCATCGACCACGGCATCGCCATGGGCGCCATCTTCACCGCCTCGCACCTGGGCGCCAAGGCCATCGTCGCGCTGACCGACTCGGGCTTCACCGCGCTGTGGATGAGCCGGCACTCGGTGCGCATCCCCATCTACGCGCTGACCCCCAAGCTGGCCACGCAGCGCAAGATGGCGCTGTTCCGCAACGTGCGCCCGCTCATCATGGACACCAGCGTGGACCGCGACACCGCGCTGGCCCAGGCCGAAGAGCGGCTGCGAGAGCGCGACATCGTCGGCTCGGGCGACGTCTACGCCATCACCTGCGGCGAGCCCATGGGCTCGCCTGGCGGCACCAACATGCTCAAGATCTGCCGCGTGGTGTGACGGTCTGTGGCCCCGGGACGGACCCGGGGCGGGGCGGCCCCTACAATCTCGGCCGCGTCTTGCGGGTCCCGCGATGACCGGGCCCTGAGTTCATCGCACGTCCGCTGTCAGGACGCCAACACCCCGCAGCTTCCGCACAGACCCCCGCCTTGGCCCGCCGGCGGCGGTGTGCTCCACCTTCAGCCTATTCGCACCATGAACCAGCAACAACTCCAGCAAGTCACCCAGGGCAAGGGTTTCATCGCCGCGCTCGACCAAAGCGGTGGCAGCACGCCCAAGGCGCTCAAGCTCTATGGCATCGAGGAATCGGCCTACTCGGGCGACGCACAGATGTTCGACTTGGTGCACGCCATGCGCAGCCGCATCGTCACCAGCCCGGCCTTCAACGGCCAGCGCGTGATCGGTGCCATCCTGTTCGAGATGACCATGGACCGCCAGTTCGACGGCCAGGACGCCGCCGACTACCTGTGGAAGACCAAGCAGGTCGTGCCCTTTCTGAAGGTGGACAAAGGCCTGGCCGACGAAGCCAACGGCGTGCAGCTGATGAAGCCCATGCCCGAGCTGAATGCGCTGCTGGCACGCGCCGCCGCCAAGGGCATCTTCGGCACCAAGATGCGCTCGGTCATCAACGCCGCGAACGCCCAGGGCATCGACGCCGTGGTGGCGCAGCAGTTTGAAGTGGGCAAGCAGATCCTGGCCGCCGGCCTGATGCCCATCATCGAGCCCGAGGTCAACATCAAGGCCGCCGACAAGGTGGAGATCGAAGCCCTGCTCAAGGCCGCCATCCTCCAGCAGCTGGACGCGCTGACCGGTGACCAGAAGGTCATGCTCAAGCTCACCATCCCGACCGTCGCGGGCTTCTACGGCGAGCTGGTCAAGCACCCGCGCGTGGTGCGCGTGGTCGCGCTGTCGGGTGGCTACAGCCGCGACGACTCCAACGCCCTGCTGGCCAAGAACCCCGGCGTCATCGCCAGCTTCAGCCGCGCGTTGACCGAAGGCCTGACGGCGCAGCAAAGCGATGCCGAGTTCAACGGCGCACTGGACCAGGCCATCGAATCCATCTACCAAGCGTCGATCGCTGGTTGATTCAGGCAGTATTCGGCATTTCCGTTGGTCTAGACAACGGAAACGGCTGATACTTCTTCACATGCCGCTTTCGAGCGGCATTTTTCATGGTCGCTGGACGGTCAGGCGCCTGGCTGGCGCTGTGGGCAGCGTGCAAGCCTGCGTGACCGGCCACGGGCTGAAGCGGGTACTTGGCCGAGGCGGCACGGTGGGCTGGGCTGGGCTGGGCCGCGCGTTCCGTTGCGAGGCCGTCACACCATGCTGACCGGGCGCGATGCGCAGGTGGTGCCCGGCCAAGGCGATGCCGGTCAATGCGGTGCCGGCCCTCCCGCGCCGCGATCGCCCGCGAGCCGGCACACGGTTGCGGGCGCTCAGGGCACCAGCGCCCAGCCCTTTTTGATGTTCTCCGCCTCCAGCACCTCGAGGGCGCCCTGCAGCGCGTCGGCGTCGGCGGCCAGGGTGATGTCGGTCTTCAGCGGCTCTTTGCGGCCGGCGCTGAAGTCGGTGAACAGCACGTAGTAGGCCGGAAACTGGCCGCTGGCCTCGCGGTGGGTCTTCACGCCGACGAACTTGCGCACGGCCACGCCGCCCTTGCCGGCCTTGGTGTAGACCTTGCGGAACAGCACCTGCGGCTGGGTGTCGGGCTCGGCCCCGTCACCGGCTGCCTCGGCGCCGCCGATCTCCACGCGGTCGGTGAGCTGGGTGATGCCGGTGTCCGCCAGGCCCGGCGTCTTGTCCGTGCGCTCGTGCTGGAACACGGGCGAGACCAGGCTCACCCCGGGCGCCTTGCCGTGGCTGTGGTAGCTGCCGTTGTCATAGCTCAGCAGGTCTTTGGTGATGATGCCGTTGGCGTCTTCGGCGATGGGCTCGATGCACTTGATCTGGATGACGATCTCGGGCCGCACCCACTTGTAGGCCAGGCGGTTCTTGGCCACGAGCACGATGTCGCCCTCGGTCACCAGGGGCTCCAGTCGGGCCATCCAGGCCACGCGCGCGGCCTCGTCAAAGCCGCCGCCGACCGAGGCCGCGACCTGCCACTGACCGGCCTCGTTCTGCACGCCGATGAGCAGCGAGCGGATGCCGCTGCCGTCTTCCTTCAGGCAGTAGCCGAGGACAGTGACGTCCAGCTCGACCATGGGCTTGAGCTTGTAGCCCATGCCGTGGGCGGGGATGACGATCAGCCCTTCCTGGCCGGCGCTGATGGCGTCCTGGTAGCGCGCCAGGATGTCCTTGCGCGACTCGCAGCGCTGCCAGGGGGCGTGGTGCACCCGGGCGCCGCCGTGGGGTTTGGGCATGCTGGCCTCGACCAGGGCCACGCGCTCGGGCAGCGGCTGCGCCAGCGCGTGCACGGCATCGAACACGGCGAACGACAGGCCCTGGCCCTGGTTGGCCACGGCCGAGCTGACGAGGAAGGCGCGCGAGCGCTCCTGGGGCACGTACATCTCGCCGGCCCAGATGCCGTCGACGAGTGGCACGTGCGGCGCCAGGTCCCCCAGCTCCAGGGCCACGCCGCTGCGGTTGAAAAAGCGCACGCTGCCGCCGTCCACCACGGCAAAGCCCAGGTGGCCGTCGATCTTCTCGGAGTAGATGAACTGCTCGGATTCGGGCAGCTCCTGCAAGGCCGCTTCGCCTTCCAGCGGCAGAAAGCGCGAGGCGACGCGGCGCTTGTACGTGACCAGATCGTCCATGTTCAGGTCCAGTTCAGATTCGAGTAAGCAGTATGGGTTGGTTACCGTTCATCTTTAAACGGGAATGGGCTCATACTGGGTAATGGGGTGAAGGACGCCTCAGGCGCCTTCAGGCAGGGGCTTGAGTTCCAGGTTGGACAGGTGCATGAGCAGCAGGTACTCCTCGCCGCGCACCCGGCCTTCCAGGAAGGCGCGGTAGGGCCGGCCTTCTTCCTGAAACACCAACGGATCGGTGCCTTTGGGGCCGGCGCCCACCAGCATCAGCGCCTGCTGCTCGTGCAGGTCCTTGGCCATGGCGAACAGGAAGTCGAAGCTCAGGCCGTTGGTGTGCGTGAGCTGGTAGGTGCGGCCGAAGATGAAGCGGTTGTAGGCCTGCGCAATCGGCATCTTCTTGCCGGTCCAGGACACGGGCACCTCGGCCATCACGTTCTGGCTGCGGCTAACCTTGTCCTTTTCGCCCTTCAGCTCGCCATCGGGGCCGAAGATGCGCTCGGTCACCTTCACCTTGTAGACCGGCTGCCGGGCCGCATTCACCAGGATGCGCTGGCTGTTGCGGATGAAGCGGCCGGTCTGGTTCAGGTCCAGCTCGGGGTCGCCGTCCACCAGTGCCTGCGACAGCGCCTCGTCGCTGCCGGCCGCCTGCAGCAGGGTTTCGTACTGCGTGGCCACGCTGGCCTTGAGCACCTTGACGTTGCGCGCCCGTTCACCCGTGGGCAGGGTGTAGACGATGCGCGGCTTGCGGGACAGGCCGCCGTACACGACCTCGGCGTCGCGCTTCTGGGCGTTGGCCAGTTTGATCTTTCGCATGCTGGTCTCCCGCGTCAGAACATGTTGAAGTCCATGGCGTCGGAGGACTCGTCCTCCTCCACCTCGTCGATCAGGTCGCTCTGGATCTGCAGCGACGACCAGGTGAAGGCGCTGATGCGGCCCACGACGAGGAACACGTGCTGATCCTGGCCGATGAGGAAGGCGTCGTCGGGGTCGTAGCCGGCGCGGTAGCAAAAGGGCAGGTACAGCACCTGGTGCTGCGCCAGCAGGGGCTGCACCACGGCGAGCTGGTCGCCCAGCTCCAGCTGGTAGACGCTCTTCACGTCCATGCAGAGGTAGTCGTCCAGCCCTTTGTCGGTCGACAGGCGGTTTTCGGCCTCGAACACCGACGCGTGCTGTTCGGCCTCGCGCCCGTCCTCGGCCCAGTGGGCCACCAGCGAAGACTTGTCGATCTCGTTGCCGTCGGCGTCCAGGCTCTTGAGCGCGATGCCCCCGGTGTCGACCAGGGTGCGGCCGTCGTCCAACAGGGTGACGAAGCTGCAGTCCTCGCCTTGGCCATCGGTGTAGCGGGTCTCGGCCCAGCCGTAGATTTTTTCGCGCTTGAGGGCCGTGAGGCCGGCCTCGAAACGCACGTCGCCCAACGTGAACACAGGCGTCTGTGCCATGGATGCATCCCTTATTCAGCGTGGCCGGATGGCCCGATCGAGCTGCAGTATAGGGGTGGCCCGTGACCGCCCGGGCCCGCCAACGCGGCGCGCAGGCTTGCGCTCAACACAGGGAACGGCTACACTCGCGGGCTTTCCTTGAAAAAGGGAAGGTCTACGCGCGTGCGCCCTGCTGATTTTTGGTTGCGGGGCAGGCGAAGGTGATCGGGCAGCCGCAGGGCTGCCTTTTTGCCGGCTGCTGTGGGTTCAATGGTTGCCCCACGTGCTCACTGGTTATTTCACGTTAGGGGAATCAATGCCAACCATCAACCAACTCGTGCGTCAGGGGCGAGAAGTCGAGGTCATCAACTCGAAGAGCCCTGCGATGCAAAACTGCCCGCAGCGTCGTGGCGTGTGCACCCGTGTGTACACCACGACGCCCAAGAAGCCGAACTCGGCTTTGCGTAAGGTCGCCAAGGTGCGCCTGACCAACGGTTTCGAAGTCATTTCGTACATCGGCGGTGAAGGCCACAACCTGCAAGAGCACAGCGTGGTGCTGGTGCGCGGCGGCCGTGTGAAGGACTTGCCCGGTGTGCGTTACCACATCGTGCGTGGTTCGCTTGACCTGCAAGGCGTCAAGGACCGCAAGCAGTCCCGTTCGAAGTACGGCGCCAAGCGTCCGAAGAAGGCCTAAGCCTTCGGCGAACAACAAAGGTGCTCACAGGTTTTGACGAGCTTGTGCAGCGTAGTGACCCGTGTGATTGGGTCGAGTAAGTGCAAATTCTTGGATGAATTTGCGGGGTGCCTGGATGTCGGGATGTCCATGCATCAACTGAAGCAAGAGGTGAGAAATGCCACGTCGTCGCGAAGTCCCCAAACGTGAAATCCTGCCGGATCCCAAGTTCGGCAATGTCGAGCTGTCCAAGTTCATGAACGTGATCATGGAAGGCGGCAAAAAGGCGGTTGCCGAGCGCATCATCTACGGCGCGCTGGAAACCATGGAGAACAAGACGGGCAAAGACCCGCTGGAACTCTTCATCAACGCCATCAACAACGTCAAGCCCATGGTGGAAGTGAAATCCCGCCGCGTGGGTGGTGCGAACTACCAGGTGCCCGTCGAAGTGCGCCCGGTCCGTCGCCTGGCCTTGTCGATGCGTTGGATCAAGGAAGCTGCTCGCAAGCGTGGCGAGAAGTCCATGGCCCTGCGCCTGGCCAACGAACTGCTGGAGGCCAATGAAGGCCGTGGCGGCGCCATGAAGAAGCGTGACGAAGTGCACCGCATGGCCGACGCCAACAAGGCGTTCAGCCACTTCCGCTTCTAAACGCAAGCGCTGCGTCATCCGCATGCAACAGGCCGCTGGCAGATTCAAATGCCGCGGCCTGATTTGGCTTCATCAGCCTCATTTTTTCAGGGGTATGACTTGATTGCCGTTCGGTTGTGAACGGCAAGCGGCGCATACTTCATAGATCGACCGATCAATCAAGGATCCATCATGGCTCGCAAGACACCCATCGAGCGCTATCGCAACATCGGTATCTCCGCTCACATTGACGCTGGCAAGACCACCACGACCGAACGCATCCTGTTCTACACCGGCGTGACCCACAAGCTGGGCGAAGTGCACGACGGCGCTGCGACCACCGACTGGATGGAACAAGAGCAAGAGCGTGGCATCACCATCACCTCGGCGGCCGTGACCTGCTTCTGGAAGGGCATGGACCTGTCCTACCCCGAGCACCGCTTCAACATCATCGACACCCCCGGGCACGTGGACTTCACGATTGAAGTGGAACGTTCCATGCGCGTGCTGGATGGCGCCTGCATGGTGTACTGCGCCGTGGGCGGCGTGCAGCCCCAGTCGGAAACCGTGTGGCGTCAGGCCAACAAGTACAAGGTGCCCCGTCTGGCCTTCGTGAACAAGATGGACCGTACCGGTGCCAACTTCTACAAGGTCTATGACCAGATGAAGCTGCGCCTGAACGCCAACCCCGTGCCCGTGGTGATCCCGATCGGCGCCGAAGACAACTTCAAGGGCGTGGTCGATCTGGTCAAGATGAAAGCCATCATCTGGGACGAAGCCTCGCAAGGCATGAAGTTCGAGTACCAGGACATCCCGGCCGAGCTGGCCGCCGATGCCAAGAAGTGGCGCGAGAACATGGTCGAGGCGGCAGCCGAGGCCAGCGAAGAGCTGATGAACAAGTACCTGGAAGAGGGTGACCTGTCGGAAGCCGATCTGAAGCTGGGTCTGCGCACGCGCACCCTGGCCACCGAAATCCAGCCCATGCTGTGCGGCACGGCCTTCAAGAACAAGGGTGTGCAGCGCATGCTGGACGCCGTGATCGACTACCTGCCCGCACCGGTGGACATCCCCGACGTGGAAGGCACCGATCCGGACGACGAAGAGAAGAAGCTGTCGCGCAAGGCCGACGACAGCGAGAAGTTCTCGGCGCTGGCGTTCAAGCTGATGACCGACCCCTTCGTGGGCCAGCTGACCTTCGTGCGCGTGTACTCGGGTGTGCTGTCCAAGGGCGACACCGTGCTGAACTCGGTGAAGGGCAAGAAGGAACGCATCGGCCGCATCGTGCAGATGATGGCCAACGAGCGCATCGAAGTGGAAGAAATCCGCGCCGGTGACATCGCTGCCTGCGTGGGCCTGAAGGACGTGACGACCGGCGAAACGCTGTGCGACACCGCCGCCCCCATCGTGCTCGAGCGCATGGTCTTCCCCGAGCCCGTGATTGCACAGGCCGTGGAACCCAAGACCAAGGCTGACCAGGAAAAGATGGGCATCGCCCTGTCGCGCCTGGCCGCTGAAGATCCGTCGTTCCGCGTGCGCACCGACGAAGAGTCGGGTCAGACCATCATCGCCGGCATGGGCGAGCTGCACCTCGAAATCATCGTGGACCGCATGAAGCGCGAATTCGGCGTGGAAGCCAACGTGGGCAAGCCCCAGGTGGCCTACCGCGAAACCGTGCGCAAGTCGGTGGTCGATGTCGAAGGCAAGTTCGTGCGTCAGTCGGGCGGTAAGGGCCAATACGGTCACGTCGTCTTCACGCTGGAGCCGCAAGAGCCGGGCAAGGGCTTCGAGTTCGTCGACGCCATCAAGGGCGGCGTGGTGCCGCGCGAATACATCCCCGCCGTGCAAAAGGGCGTGGAAGAAGCGCTGACCTCGGGCGTGCTGGCCGGCTACCCGGTGGTGGACGTGAAGGTCACGCTGACCTTCGGTTCGTACCACGACGTGGACTCGTCGGAGCAGGCGTTCAAGATGGCCGCCATCTTCGGTTTCAAGGAAGCCGCCCGCAAGGCGACGCCCGTGATCCTCGAGCCCATGATGGCCGTGGAAGTGGAAACGCCGGAAGACTACGCCGGTACCGTGATGGGCGACCTGTCGTCCCGCCGCGGCATGGTGCAGGGCATGGACGACATGGTCGGCGGTGGCAAGGCCATCAAGGCCGAAGTGCCGCTGTCGGAAATGTTCGGCTACGCCACGACCCTGCGTTCGATGACGCAAGGCCGCGCCACCTACACGATGGAATTCAAGCATTACGCTGAAGCGCCGAAGAACGTGGCTGAAGCCATCGTTGCCGCTCGCGCCAAGTGATGCTTTGAAGGGGTATGAGGCGATTGTCGTTGAGCAACCAACGGCGATGGCTGCATACCCCAATTTGTCCAAGGTGATGCCAGAGTGGCTGAACGGGTGCAGCATGGAAAGCGCATAGGCGCTGGAAGACTGCACACCCGCCTCGAGCGGGTCGCAGGTTCGAATCCTGCTCATCTTGGATGCGTGTCTGCGATCTGGTGCCGCCCCGTCTCCCGTGTGGGGCGAATTCGCAATCAGGTGCAGACGTAAAACCAGCACGGGTTGTTCTTTTTCAAGAGATCTGAAATGGCAAAAGAGAAATTTGAGCGTTCCAAGCCGCACGTGAACGTGGGCACGATTGGTCACGTGGACCATGGCAAGACGACGCTGACGGCAGCGATCGCCACGGTGCTGTCCAAGAAGTTTGGCGGCGAAGCCAAGGCCTACGACCAGATCGATGCAGCGCCCGAAGAAAAGGCCCGCGGCATCACCATCAACACCGCCCACGTCGAGTACGAAACGGCCAACCGCCACTACGCCCACGTGGACTGCCCCGGCCACGCCGACTACGTCAAGAACATGATCACCGGTGCCGCCCAGATGGACGGCGCCATCCTGGTGTGCTCGGCCGCTGACGGCCCGATGCCCCAGACCCGCGAACACATCCTGCTGTCGCGTCAGGTGGGCGTGCCCTACATCATCGTCTTCCTGAACAAGGCCGACATGGTGGACGACGCCGAACTGCTGGAACTCGTCGAAATGGAAGTGCGCGAGCTGCTGTCCAAGTACGACTTCCCCGGCGACGACACCCCCATCATCAAGGGCTCGGCCAAGCTGGCCCTCGAAGGCGACACCGGCGAGCTCGGCGAGCAAGCCATTCTGGCCCTGGCCGACGCCCTGGACAGCTACATCCCCACGCCTGAGCGCGCCATCGACGGCACCTTCCTGATGCCCGTCGAAGACGTGTTCTCGATCTCGGGTCGCGGCACCGTGGTGACCGGCCGTATCGAGCGCGGCATCGTCAAGGTCGGCGAAGAAATCGAAATCGTCGGCATCAAGCCCACGCAAAAGACCACCTGCACCGGCGTCGAAATGTTCCGCAAGCTGCTGGACCAAGGCCAGGCAGGCGACAACGTCGGCATCTTGCTGCGCGGCACCAAGCGCGAAGAAGTCGAACGCGGCCAAGTGCTGTGCAAGCCCGGCTCCATCAAGCCCCACACCCACTTCACGGGTGAGGTCTACGTGCTGAGCAAGGACGAAGGCGGCCGTCACACGCCCTTCTTCAACAACTACCGTCCCCAGTTCTATTTCCGCACGACCGACGTGACCGGCTCGATCGAGCTGCCCGAAGGCAAGGAAATGGTGATGCCTGGCGACAACGTGTCGATCACCGTCAAGCTGATCGCCCCCATCGCCATGGAAGAAGGCCTGCGTTTCGCCATCCGTGAAGGTGGCCGCACCGTCGGCGCCGGCGTGGTTGCCAAGATCATCGAGTAATCAACGACTGGAGCCATCTCATGTCCAAGCAAAAGATCCGCATCCGTCTGAAGGCGTTTGATTACAAGCTGATCGACCAATCGGCTGCCGAAATCGTCGACACCGCCAAGCGCACCGGCGCCATCGTCAAGGGCCCCGTGCCCCTGCCGACGCGCATGAAGCGCTTCGACATCCTGCGTTCGCCGCACGTGAACAAGTCGAGCCGCGATCAGTTCGAAATCCGCACGCACCAACGCCTGATGGACATCGTCGACCCGACCGACAAGACCGTTGACGCGCTGATGAAGCTGGACCTGCCGGCCGGCGTGGACGTCGAAATCAAGCTGCAGTAAGGGCCGGCCGTCAGGCCAGCCTCACAGGCGTGCAGCGAAAGCAACACGCCTGACCACGATCCCGTCAAGCGCGCTTGTGCCTTGACGGGTTTCGTTTTATACTCGCGGGCTTACCTCCAATTCGGGGGTAGGTATTCATCAACCTACTTTCACGTGGGCCATGACGTTGGCTCGGTCGCTTAGCTGTACAGACCGGGCGCGGCGGATGACGGTTCGCAAACCCGGCGGCCAATTGCAGCAGCCGGGGTGGAAGATCTGGAGAAAACAATGAGTCAAAGCACCTCCCTGGGGTTGCTGGGGCGCAAGGTGGGCATGATGCGTGTGTTCACCGATGACGGCGAAGCAGTGCCTGTCACGGTGGTCGATGTGTCGGACAACCGTGTGTCGCAAGTCAAGACCCAAGAGAATGACGGCTACGTCGCCCTGCAGGTGACGTACGGCAAGCGTCGCGCCTCGCGCGTCACCAAGCCTGCCGCTGGCCACCTGGCCAAGGCTGGCGTCGAAGCCGGCGAAATCACGCGCGAATTCCACGTCACCGAAGAAACCGCTGGCAAGTACGCCGCGGGTGCCGTGCTGCCCGTGGCCGAGCTGTTTGCCGTGGGCCAGAAGGTCGACGTGCAAGGCACCTCGATCGGTAAAGGCTTCGCCGGCACCATCAAGCGCCACAACTTTGCGTCGCAGCGTGCATCGCACGGTAACAGCCGTTCGCACAATGTCCCCGGTTCGATCTCCATGGCACAAGACCCCGGTCGCGTGTTCCCTGGCAAGAAAATGACCGGTCACATGGGCGATGAGACCGTGACCACGCAAAACCTGGACGTGATCCGCGTTGACGAAGCCCGTCAACTGCTGCTGATCAAGGGTGCCATCCCCGGCTCCAAGGGTGGCTTCGTCACCGTGCGTCCGGCTGTGAAGGCCAAAGCAGCGAAGGGAGCGAACTGATGCAGCTCGAAGTTCTGAACGATCAAGGTCAGTCGACGGCCAAGGTTGACGCCCCCGAGACGCTGTTCAATCGCGAATACAACCAAGACCTCGTGCACCAGCTGGTGGTGGCCTATCAAGCCAACGCCCGTCAAGGCACGCGTGCTCAGAAGGACCGCCAACAGGTCAAGCACACCACCGCCAAGCCCTTCAAGCAAAAGGGCACGGGCCGTGCACGTGCCGGTATGAGCTCGTCGCCGCTGTGGCGTGGGGGTGGTCGCATTTTCCCGAACAGCCCGGAAGAAAACTTCACCCAGAAGCTCAACAAGAAGATGTATCGCGCCGGCATGGCGTCGATCTTCTCGCAGCTGGCCCGCGAAGGCCGCGTGGCTGTGGTTGAGCAGATCAAAGTCGATTCGCCCAAGACCAAGCAACTGGCCGCCAAGTTCAAGAGCATGAAGCTGGACTCGGTGCTGGTGATTGCCGACGAAGTGGACGAGAACCTGTACCTGGCTTCGCGCAACCTGGGCAACGTGCTGGTGGTTGAACCCCGCTACGCCGATCCGGTTTCGCTGGTGCACTACAAGAAGGTTCTGGTGACCCCGGGTGCCATCGACAAGCTCAAGGAGATGTTCGCATGAGCCGCATCAATCCGACTCCCGCACAACGCACTTTCGACGAAGGTCGTCTGATGAACGTGCTGGTTGCTCCGGTGATTTCCGAAAAGGCCACCATGGCTGCGGAAAAGGGCAACTCGGTGACGTTCAAGGTGCTGCAAGATGCCACCAAGCCCGAGATCAAGGCCGCCGTTGAACTGATGTTCAAGGTCGAAGTGCTCGGCGTGTCCGTCGTGAACGTGAAGGGCAAGGCCAAGCGCTTTGGCCAACGCCTGGGTCGCCGCAACAACGTGCGCAAGGCCTACGTCACGCTCAAGGAAGGTCAAGAGCTGAACCTGTCTGGGGAGGCTGCGTAAACCATGGCCATCAAGAAAACCAACCCCACGTCGCCCGGTCGTCGTCACGTCGTTCAGATTTCGCGTGACCACCTGCACAAGGGTGCCGGCTACGCCCCCCTGCTGGAGCCGCAGTTCCAGAAGTCGGGCCGCAACAACAACGGTCACATCACCGTTCGCCACAAGGGCGGTGGCCACAAGCATCACTACCGCGTGGTGGACTTCAAGCGCAACAAGGACGGCATCCCCGCCAAGGTTGAGCGCATTGAATACGACCCCAACCGCAGCGCCCACATCGCCCTGCTGTGCTACGCCGATGGCGAGCGCCGCTACGTGATCGCAGCCCGCGGCGTGGAAGTCGGTGCAACGCTGCTGTCCGGCTCGGAAGCCCCGATCCGCGCCGGCAACACGCTGCCGATCCGCAACATCCCCGTGGGTTCGACGATTCACTGCATCGAGCTGCAACCGGGCGCTGGCGCTCAGGTCGTGCGTTCGGCAGGGACCTCGGCCACGCTGCTGGCCCGTGAAGGCACCTATGCCCAGGTCCGCATGCGGTCGGGCGAAGTGCGCAAGATCCACATCGAGTGCCGCGCCACCATCGGTGAAGTGGCCAACGAAGAGCACAGCCTGCGTCAACTGGGTAAGGCCGGTGTGAAGCGCTGGATGGGTATCCGTCCGACGGTTCGCGGTGTGGTCATGAACCCGGTCGATCACCCGCACGGTGGTGGCGAAGGCAAGACTGGCGAAGGCCGTCATCCGGTTGACCCATGGGGCAACCTGACGAAGGGCTATCGCACCCGCAACAACAAGCGCACACAGACCATGATCGTGTCGCGCCGCAAGAAATAAGGGATAGCAGATGACACGCTCTCTCAAAAAGGGTCCGTTCGTTGACCATCACCTTGTGGCCAAGGCCGAAAAGGCGGTGAGCGGCAAGGACAAGAAGCCGATCAAGACCTGGTCGCGTCGCTCGATGATCCTGCCCGAGTTCATCGGTCTGACCATCGCCGTGCACAACGGTCGCCAACACGTGCCGGTGTACATCACCGACCAGATGGTGGGCCACAAGCTTGGTGAGTTCGCGCTGACCCGTACCTTCAAAGGCCACGCGGCCGACAAGAAGGCCAAGAAATAAGGAATGACCATGGAAACACGTGCAGCCCTGCGAGGCGTTCGCCTCTCTGTGGACAAAGGCCGTCTGGTGGCCGACCTGATTCGTGGCAAGAAGGTGGATCAAGCGCTGAACATCCTTGAATTCACGCAGAAAAAAGCTGCTGTGATCATCAAGAAGGTGCTGGAATCCGCGATCGCCAATGCCGAACACAACGACGGCGCTGACATCGACGAACTGAAGGTCAAGACCATCTACGTCGAACAGGGCACCACCCTGAAGCGCTTCACCGCACGCGCCAAGGGCCGTGGCAACCGCATCAGCAAGCCCACGTGCCATGTGTACGTGACGGTTGGCAACTGATCACAGGAACGGAAGATATGGGACAGAAAATCCATCCGACCGGCTTCCGCCTGGCGGTGAGCCGGAACTGGGCCAGCCGCTGGTACGCCAGCAACCGTGACTTCGCCGGCATGCTGGCCGAAGACATCAAGGTGCGTGAGTACCTGAAGGGCAAGCTCAAGAACGCCGCCGTGTCGCGCGTGCTGATCGAGCGCCCCGCCAAGAGCGCCCGCATCACCATCTACTCGGCACGTCCGGGCGTGGTGATCGGCAAGAAGGGCGAAGACATCGAGAACCTGAAGAAGGAACTCGCGACTCGCCTGGGCGTGCCCGTGGCCGTGAACATCGAAGAAGTGCGCAAGCCCGAAGTGGACGCGCAACTGATCGCTGACTCGATCACGCAGCAGCTCGAAAAGCGCATCATGTTCCGTCGCGCCATGAAGCGCGCGATGCAGAACGCCATGCGTCTGGGCGCCCAAGGCATCAAGATCATGTCGTCGGGCCGTCTGAATGGCATCGAAATCGCGCGCACCGAGTGGTACCGCGAAGGTCGCGTGCCGCTGCACACCCTGCGTGCCGACATCGACTATGGCTTCTCGGAAGCCAAGACGACCTACGGCATCATCGGTGTGAAGGTGTGGGTCTACAAGGGCGACAACCTCGGTCGCACCGATGTGCCTTCGCTGGACAGCACGCCGCGCAACGACGAAGAGCGTCGCCCCCGTGGCCGTCGCGACGGTCGTCCGGGTGGTCGTGACGACCGCCGTGGCGGTCGCCGCGGTGCCGGCAGCAATGCCGCCCCGGCCGATGGCAGCGACAAGCCTGCAGAGGCCACTGGTAAAGCATCCGTTAAGCGCGCTGATACCGCGCCCGCTGCAGCAGCGGACGGTGCCAAAGGAGAATAAGCATGCTGCAACCTGCACGCAGAAAGTACCGCAAGGAACAGAAAGGCCGCAACACAGGTCTTGCCACCCGTGGCAACACCGTGGCCTTCGGCGAATTCGGCCTCAAGTCGACCGATCGTGGTCGCCTGACCGCTCGCCAAATCGAAGCCGCACGTCGTGCCATTTCGCGTCACGTCAAGCGTGGCGGCCGCATCTGGATTCGCGTGTTCCCCGACAAGCCGATCTCGACCAAGCCTGCTGAAGTCCGCATGGGTAACGGCAAGGGCAATCCTGAGTACTACGTGGCTGAAATTCAGCCCGGCAAGGTGCTCTACGAGATCGTCGGTGTGCCCGAAGAGCTGGCGCGCGAAGCGTTCACGCTGGCTGCAGCCAAGCTGCCGCTGCGCACGACCTTCGTCACCCGCCTGTTGGGCCAGTAAGGAGTCAAAGCCATGAATACCTCTGAACTGCGTCAAAAAGACGCTGCTGGCCTGACTGCTGAAATCAAGGACCTGCAGAAGGCCCACTTCAACCTGCGCATGCAGAAGGCCACGCAACAGCTCAACAACACCGCTCAGCTGCGTCAAACGCGCCGTGCCATCGCACGCGCCAAGACCATCCTGAACGAGCAAGCTGCGAAGAAGGCCTAAGGAGTGACCATGACGGAAGCAAAACCATCCCTCAAGCGCACCCTGGTTGGCAAGGTTGTCAGCGACAAGCGCGCCAAGACCGTGACCGTGTTGGTCGAGCGTCGCGTGAAGCACCCGATCTACGGCAAGATCGTGATGCGTTCGAGCAAGTACCACGCTCACGATGAAAACTCCGAGTACAAGCTCGGCGACGTCATCGAGATCACGGAAAGCCGTCCGCTGTCCAAGACCAAGAACTGGGTGGCCAGCCGCCTGGTGCAAAAGGCGGCCGTGGTCTAAGCCACCGCGCCCATGAAAAAACCGGATGCTCGCGCATCCGGTTTTTTTTCGCCCGTGCCAGAGGCTGCAACCCATCGCCTCGATCGGTGACCTCGGCGGTGTCGCCGCCTGCCACGCGACGAGGGGAGCGCGGCGACAAGACCGGCTGGCCGCAGCCCCGATAATCGGGGGCTCGGTGCGCCGCACCGCAACACGCTGAAAGGATTGGCAATGATCAAAGTGGGTGACAGCCTGCCGAATGTGAACCTGACCGAATACGTCCCCTTTGAGGGCGAAGGTTGCTCGGTTGGCCCCAACGTCGTGCGCGTGGCCGAGGCCACCCAGGGCAAGACGGTGGCGATTTTTGCCGTGCCGGGTGCTTTCACCCCGACCTGCTCGGAACGCCACCTGCCGGGTTACCTCGAGCAGCTGCCGGCCTTGAAGGCCAAGGGCGTGGACGAGGTGTGGTGCGTGTCGGTCAACGACGCGTTCGTGATGGGCGCCTGGGCCAAGGCCTCGGGTGCCGAGGGCCACATCCGCTTCATGGGCGACGGCAGCGCCGATTTCGCCAAGGCCACCGGCCTGACGCTGGACCTGACGGCCAAGGGCCTGGGCTTGCGCAGCACGCGCTACAGCATGCTGGTGAAGGACGGCAAAGTGGCCCAGCTGAATGTGGAAGAAGGCGGCGCCTTCAAGGTCAGCGACGCGGGCACCCTGCTGTCGCAGCTGTGAAGCGCGGCTGAAGCGTTGACCTGCCATGGCGCCTTCGAGGCGCCATTTTTCATGGGGTATCAGGTCATTGCCGTCGTTCAAACAACGGCAATGACCTGATACTTCATTTGATATCGGCTTTGAGATAGTGGGCGCCCACCACGGGGTTGTGGTAGTAGGGAGGAATCTCCTCGAACCCCAGGTCGGCATAGAGGGCGCGTGCCACCTCCATGGCGTCCAGCGTGTCGAGCAGCACGCTGTCGTAGCCCAGCTCGCGGGCACGGTCGAGCACCGCTTCGGTCAGGCTGCGGCCCAGGCCAAAGCCCCGGAACATGGGGCGCACGTACAGCCGCTTCATTTCGGCCGCGTTGGCGTAGTCCACATCGTCGATGGCGCGTAGGGCCACGCAACCGGCGTATTCGCCATCCACCAGGGCCAGCTGCAGGCAGCCGCGCGGCGCCGCGTATTCGCCCGGCAGGGTGGCCAGCTCCTGGTCAAAGTCCTGGAACGACAGGTCGATGGCCAAGGCCTGGGCGTATTCCTCGAAGAGCAGGCGCACCGCCTGCCAATCGTCGGCTGATTCTGCGTTGCGCAGGTGAAGCTCTGGCAAGGACCCCATGGCGATCAGGCTTGCTGGGCCAGGAGCTTGTCGATCAGCTGGTGCAGCTCGCCGAAATCGGGTTGGCCCACGTAGCGCTTGACGATCTTGCCCTGGCGGTCGAGCAGGAAGGTGGTCGGCGTCAGGGTGATCTCGCCCCAGGCCTTGGCGACGGCGCCGGTGTTGTCGAGCGCAACCTTGAAGGGCAGTCGCCGGGTTTCGGCGAAGTTGACCACGTAGGCGGGCGGGTCGTACTGCATGGCCACGGCCACGGTCTCGAACCCCCGCGGCGCGAACTTCTCGTAGGTGGCGACGATCTCCGGCATTTCGGCCACACAGGTGGTGCAGCTGGTGGCCCAGAAATTCACCAGCGTGACCTTGCCGTGGAAGTCCTGTGTGCTCTGGCGGCTGCCATCCAGCAGCACGAACTGGCTCTGCGGCGCCGGCGACTGGCTGCAGCCCCACAGCAGGCCGGCCAGCACACAGGCCGCCACAGCACGCGGCAGGCGGGACAACATCACTCGGTTCGATCCTTGCATATGAAGCACAATGGCGGGCTTGTCTGCCCCGGTGGAATGGGGCATTTCAACACATTTGCGATGCCACCCGCCTGTCCGGGCCCATCTCCTGTCACCTTGGGCATGCTGCCATGAAGCGAATCCTCCTCGTTGCCCACGCGCCGCTGGCCCATGCGTTGCGGGAATGCGTGCTGCACGTGTTCCCCGATGCGGCCGCGGTCGTCACCGCGGTGGATGTGCAGGCCAGGCTCAGCCGCGAGGAGTCGCTGGGCAGCCTGCAGATTGCCGTGGACCAGCTCGGCCGCGAGCCGGCGCTGGTGCTGACGGACATTTTTGGCGCCACGCCCTGCAACCTGGCCCGCGAGGTGCTGGCCGGCACGCCGCACGTGCTGCTGGCCGGGGTGAACCTGCCCATGCTGCTGCGGGCCGTCACGTACCGCCATGAGGCCATGGAGGTGTTGATCGACCGCGCCTTGACCGGGGGCAGCCAGGGATTGATGAAGGTGGCGTTGACCGCGCCTCAAAACCAAACGAGAAGAGCCAGGGATGATCAGGAACGACATCACCATCAGCAATAAGCTGGGTTTGCACGCCCGCGCTTCGGCCAAGCTGGCCAAGACCGCGGGCGGTTTTCCATGCGACGTGTGGATCAGCCGGGGGGACCGGCGTGTCAACGCCAAGAGCATCATGGGCGTGATGATGCTGGCCGCCGGCATCGGGACCCTGGTCACGCTGGAAACCGACGGCGAGCAGGAAGCGCAGGCCATGCAGGCCCTGCAGGACCTGATCCACAACAAGTTCGACGAAGGCGAGTGAGCCGGCTGCGTGTGGCGCGGTTCGTGCGTCACCGCTGCGGCGCCATTCGCAGGGCCGGTTGGCATGGGCTGTGGCCGCCTCACTCGCCGTGATCCGCTGCCCCTGAGGCCCATGGCACCCACCGGACACGTCATCCGATGTGGCGTGAGAGTGCGCGTGTCCGGCGCGGTGCCGTCACGTCGATCCGTGACCAGGCGCGGACTGTTGGGGGTGTCTGTGCACGCGCAGGGATGGCTCACGAGACGCGTTGAAGCAGCCTGACGGGCCGCTGCAAGGCCACGGCAACGGCACAGGCTTGTCGGTGCATCGCCTCCTCGCCAGGCCTGCCCGTCGCGGGGCTTGCCCAACAAGCGCTGCATGGCCGGCAAGGCTCAGACTGAAGAGCCCCCCGCGCAAGGGCCATTCCAGGGACGCCTGACCGAGGCGCGTTGCAGCGGCTCAAGGCGCATGGCCAGCACCCGCGAAGGGCGGCTTCCGCACTGAACAAAATCCGAGCAGCGCGCCCGCGGCGCACAGCGCGCGGTGGCGGCGCGCTAGCATTGGGCGCTTGTGTTCCTCGCTCTCCCAAAGGCCCCCATGTCTGACGCTTCGTCCGTTTACGCCAGCCGCCGCGCGCGCGTGGCCCAACAACTCGGCCGCGATGGCGTGGCCATCGTGCCCACCGCGCCCGAGCGGCCTCGCAACCGCGACAGCGATTTCCCGTACCGACACGACAGCTACTTCTACTACCTGACCGGCTTCACCGAGCCGCACGCCTGGCTGGTGCTCACGGGCGATGGGCAGGCCACGCTGTTTTGCCAGCCCAAAGACCTGGAGCGGGAAATCTGGGACGGCTACCGCCTGGGCCCCGAGGCCGCACCGGCCGCCCTGGGGCTGGACCACGCCCATTCGGTGACCGAGCTGGACCAGCGCCTGCCCCGCCTGCTGGAAAACCGTTCGGCGGTCTGGTTCCCGTTCGCCACACACGCCGGGCTGGAAACCCGCGTGGACGGCTGGCTGCAGCAGGTGCGGGCCCGCAGCCGCTTCGGTGCCCTGTGCCCGGCCGAGCAGCACGACCTGTGCGGCGTGCTCGACGAAATGCGCGTCATCAAGGACGCGCACGAGCTGGCCATCATGCGCGAGGCCAGCGCCATCAGCGCGCGGGCCCACGTGCGCGCCATGCAGCTGTCGGCGCGCATGCTGCGCGCGGGGCAGGACTGCCGCGAATACCACCTCGATGCCGAACTGGGGCACGAATTCCGCATGGGGGGCTCGCAGTTTCCTGCGTACACCAGCATCGTCGCCGCGGGCCCCAACGCCTGTGTGTTGCACTATCGTGCCGACGTGGCCCCGGTGCGCCCGGGCGAGCTGGTGCTGATCGATGCCGGCTGCGAGCTCGACAGCTACGCCAGCGACATCACGCGCACCTTCCCGGCCGACGGCCGGTTCACGGGCCCGCAGCGCGCGCTGTACGACCTGGTGCTGGCCAGCCAGGAGGCGGCCATCGCCGAAACGCGCGTCGGCCGGCGCTTCAACGACCCGCACGACGCCACGGTGCGCGTGCTGGCGCAGGGCATGCTGGACCTGGGCCTGTTGAACAAGGACAAGGTGGGCGGCGTGGACGACGTGATCGAGCAGCGCGCCTACTTTCCCTTCTACATGCACCGCACCAGCCACTGGCTGGGCATGGACGTGCACGACGTGGGCAGCTACGTCGAGCTGACGCAGCGGGATGAGGTCAGCGAGCGCCGCGATCCCCTGTCCGGCGAGCTCATCACCAACCGGCCCAGCCGCCTGCTGCAGCCCGGCATGGTGCTGACCCTCGAGCCCGGCATCTACGTGCGTCCCGGCCCCGATGTGCCCGAGGCTTTCCACCACATCGGCATCCGCATCGAAGACGACGCCGTGGTGACCGAGGGCGCCTGCGAACTCATCACCCGCGGCGTGCCGGTGCAGGCGGACGAGATCGAGGCGTTGATGCGGGACTGACGGCTGGTGAGATGGCGCCCAGCGCGCGGATCGGTTGCCCACCGTGGGTTTGCCCGCACAGAGCAGACCTGAGCGGGTGCGAGCCGGTCAGGGCGGGGCGGCAGGCCCGCAGTGGGCCAGAGGTCCGCAGGCCACAATTGATGGGTATGGCCCTGTTGCCGTTTGTTGAAGAACGGCAACAGGGCCATACTGCTTTCTGGGTCAGGGAGTTGACTCAGGGCGCCGGGGGCAGGGTCATGGCGCGTGCCACCTCGGTCTGCTCGGCGCGGAACTGGGCCAGGCGATCGCGCAGGGCCGGGTCTTCGCCGGCCAGCATGGCCACGGCGAACAGGGCGGCGTTGGCCGCGCCGGCGGTGCCAATGGCGAAGGTGGCCACGGGAATGCCCTTGGGCATCTGCACGATGGAGTGCAGCGAATCCACGCCCTGCAGGTGGCGCGACGCCACCGGCACGCCCAGCACCGGCACCAGTGTTTTGGCGGCCAGCATGCCGGGCAGGTGGGCGGCCCCGCCGGCGCCGGCGATGATGGCCTTCAGGCCGCGCTCGGCGGCACTTTCGGCGTAGGCAAACAGGTCGTCGGGCATGCGGTGCGCCGAGACGACCCTGGCCTCATGCGTGATGCCGAACTGTTGGAGAATCGACACCGCGTGTTGCATGGTGTCCCAGTCCGAACTGGACCCCATCACCACACCGACACCCTTGTTGAGGGGCTCCATTCGGGAATTCATTTGTTTCATGCGCTGAAAGGTTGATCAGCCATGATCTTAAGGTTAGAGAAAGCGCCACATGATCGACGTGACCGTACAGAACTTTGAAGCCGAGGTGATCGAGGCCTCCATGACCACGCCGGTGCTGGTGGACTTCTGGGCCGCCTGGTGCGGCCCCTGCCGCAGCCTGGGCCCCGTGCTCGAGAAGCTCGAGGACGACTATGCCGGCCGCTTCAAGCTCGTCAAGATCAACTCGGACGAAGAGCAGCAGCTCGCCTCGGCCTTCGGCATCCGCAGCCTGCCCACCTGCATCCTGATGATGGGCGGCAAGCCCGTCGATGGCTTCATGGGCGCGGTGCCCGAAGGCCAGGTGCGTCAGTTCCTCGACAAGCACGTGCCCAGCGAGGGCGCGCTGCAGGCCGATGCCACGGTCGACGAAGCCGAGGCGCTGATCGAAGCCGGCGACACCCAGGCCGCGCTGGCCAAGCTGGCCGATGCCGTGGCCGCCGACCCGGCCAACGACGACGCCCGCTTCGACTACATCCGCCTGCTGATCGGCACCGGGGCCTACGAAGAGGCCGAAGCCGCCCTCGAAGAGCCGCTGCGCCGCGAGCCCAAGGTGCAGCGCTTCGAGGCCCTGCGCCAGTGGCTGGACGCGCTCAAGTTCGTCGAGCAGGACGACCGCGGCAACTGGTCCATCGCCCAGTTCGACGACCAGATCGCCGCCAACAAGCGCGACTTCGACACCCGCCTGGCCAAGGCCCGCGTGCTGATGGCCGAAGGCGAATGGCCGCAGGCCATGGACGAGTTGCTCGAAATCATCATGCGCGACAAGGCCTGGAACGAGGGCGTGCCGCGCAAGACCTACGTGGCCATCCTGGAGCTGCTGACGCCCAGCCAGCGGGACGAGGCGGGTCAGGCGGGGCAGTCCGCCGGCGGCATTGCGCTCACGGGCAAGGCTGCGCAGCAGGAAGACCCGCAGCAGGCGCTGGTCAACGCCTACCGCCGCAAGCTCAGCATGGCGCTGAACTGAGGCTGCCCTTGGCCGCGATTGCAACAATGGAGTATGAGTGTGTCTGCGTTCAAAATTGAACGGCAGATGTTGGATACTCCATCTTGTCATAACCACACAAGGACAAACCGCATGACCTGGACGACATGGCGCACATGGCTGGCCCTGACTGCAACGGCGGGCATGGTGGCGGGCTGCGCCAGCACCCCCGCGCCGTCGGGCGAGGCGTTCATCACCGGCAGCGCCAGCTACCGCGAACGCCTGGCCTTGCCGGACAACGCCGTCTTCGAAGCCGTGCTGGAGGACGTGTCGCGCGCCGACGCGCGGGCCGTGGTGCTGGGCCAGCAACGCATCGGCCCGGCCGGCAACCCGCCCTACACGCTGCGCATCGCGTACGACCCCCGCAAGATCGAGGCCAGCGGGCGCTACGCCGTGCGCACCAGCATCCGCGTGAACGACCAGCTGTGGTTCGTGCAGGACCAGGCGGCGCCCGTGCTGCAGACGCCCGGTGACAACCGGGTCGAGGTCGTGCTCAAGCGCGTGCAGAGCGCGCCGGCTCAGCCCGGCCAAGCCACGCCCGCACCGCCCCCGGCGGGGACTGACCTGGTGGCTCCGGCGCTGCGCCAGGATTGGCGGGTGACGCACATCGGTGGTCAGGCCGTCCCTGCCAGCGACACGCGCGTGGCGCAGATCCGCTTCGATGGCCAGCAGCCCCGCGTGAGCGGCAACACCAGCTGCAATGGCTTTTCGGCCACCTACAGCGCCAGCGGCAACCGGCTGCAGTTCGGGCCCATCATGAGCACCAAGATGGCCTGCGCCGGCAGCGTGGAGCGCGAATTCGTGCAGGCCCTGCAGGCTGTGCGCACCCAGCGCGTCAACGGCACCCAGCTGCAGCTGCTGGACGCCGCCGGCCGCGTGGTGATGCAGCTGGCCGCGCCACGCTGAGCCGGTGGCCTGGGCCCTGAGCCAACCGCGCGGGCCCAGGCAGCGCGAGGATCAGGAGGCTGTGGGGGCGGGCCGATGCGCCCAGCCCAGCACAGCAAGGCCCGCGTCGGCGTTCACCTCGGCCTCGACGCGAGCGTTGGGCCAAGCCGGCTTTCCGCCCGGCGGGCGCGCGGCCGACCCGCCGTAGGCAACGCTCACGGGTCAGCCCCTCAGCCAACGCGGTATCGGTCCGGTGGGCCCCAGGGATGCGCCAGATGCGACCCGATGCCGGCTTGCTTGTCCGTGGCGCGCAGGCCACCTGGCCAGACGCGCGACAATGGCGGCTTGGATGACCCATGAATCATTTGGTTTTTGACACCAGCACCGAGGTGATGTCGGTGGCCGTGCGGCACGGCGAGCGTGTGCGTGCCTGGCGCGGCGCAGGCGGGGCACAGGCCTCGGACCGCCTGATCCCCTGTGTGCTCGAGCTGCTGGACGAGCTGGGCTTGCGCCTGGCCGACCTGGACGTGATCGCGTTCGGGCAAGGGCCGGGGGCCTTCACCGGCCTGCGCGGCGCCTGTGCCGTGGCTCAGGGCTTGGCCTTTGGCGCCGGCAAGCCGGTGTTGCCCATCGGCAGCCTGCTGGCCGTGGCCGAAGCCGCCCGGCAACAGACCGGCGCCACGCAGGTACTGGCGGTGCTGGATGCGCGCATGAACGAGGTGTATTCGGCGGTCTATGAATACCAGCCATCGGAAACGCCAGGTACTGCGGGAACGTGGCAAGAGGTGTCACCCGTTCGCGTGGGGCCGGCAGGCGCACTCGCCTGGCCGGTGAACGCCGCAGTCAGCGACTGGACCGTGGTCGGCAATGCCTTTGCCGGATATGCAGACCAGATGCCGGCGCCGGTGCAGGCCGCCGCCCGCGTGACCGCGGTGCCCGATGCCGAGTGCATGCTGGCCCTGATCCCGGGCTTGCTGGCGCAAGGGCTGGCCGTGCCGGCCGATCAAGCCATGCCGGTCTATGTGCGCGACAAGGTGGCCGACACCACCGCCGAACGAGCGGCGTTGGCCGCTGCCAAACTGGCGCGGGCGTGAATGGCCAGCAGCGAGAATGTGAGCGTGTGCCCTTCCTGCGACCTGATGTTCGACGAGCCCGACGTCCGCTGGACGGCCGGGCCCCTGGCGTGCGCAGCCCGTGGGGCGCGTGCCGGAGGCCGGCTGTGACGGCGCTGACCACCTGGCCACTGCAAGGCCTGCTGGCGGCAGACGCCTGCGCGGCCGACGCGGTGCCGCCGGCGCTGCGCTGGGCGCCCATGACGCCCGCCGACCTGCCCGCTGTGCTGGCGGTGGAGCAGGCGGCCTACAGCCACCCCTGGACCACGCGCAACCTGCAGGACGCCATGGGCGCGGGCAACCTGGCGCAGCTGCTGTGGGCGGGCGAGGTGCTGGCGGGCTACTTCGTCGCCATGCCGGGCGTGGATGAGGTGCATTTGCTCAACATCACCGTGGCGCCGGCTTTGCAGCGGCGAGGCCTGGCCCAGCTGATGCTGCAGATGCTGGGCTTGTGGGCGCTGCACCTGGACAAGCCCTGGGTGTGGCTGGAGGTGCGCCGCAGCAACGCGCGCGCGATTGCCGTGTACGAGCGGCATGGTTTCAAGCAGGTGGGCGTTCGCAAAGGGTACTACCCGGCGGCATCCGGCCAGCGGGAAGACGCCATCGTCATGACCCTGGCCTTGCCCGCACCCCGTCAGGAGCCTGCATGAGCCTGGACCTGGATGCCCGCCAACGGGCCATGCTGGCTGAAATGGGGGTCACGGTGTGGGCGCCCAAAGCGGCGCCGGCGCCGCCACTGGCCAGGGCGCCTGAGCTGGCGGAGCCCACCCGGCCGGTTGAGGCCGCGCAGCCGGCTGGCGCTGCGGCGCTGTCGCCCCCCGCGTTGTCCGAGTCGCCGCCGACGTTCGCTGCTGCCGCGCCCTCGGAGGCTGCGCCGCAGGCCGAGTCCCAGCCGCCGGTCGCGCGCGATCTGGCCCCCGCGCAGGTGCAGGAAGATTTGGCTGATGACGCAGTATCAAACCAAATCGTTCACATCACAAACGACAATCCACGTATACCCCATTCACAGGTGCCGCAGACCACCCATGTGGCGGCCTTGGCCGCCCAGCAGGTGGCCGAGCTGACCGCGGTCAACCCGGCCGGGGTCGCCGAGATGGACTGGGCCCGCCTGCAGGCCACGGTGGCCGATTGCCGCGCCTGCCGCCTGTGCGAGCGCCGCACCCAGGCGGTGTTCGGCGTCGGGGCCACGCGTGCCGACTGGATGGTGGTGGGCGAGGCGCCCGGCGAGCAGGAGGACCGGCGCGGCGAGCCCTTCGTCGGGCCCGCAGGCCAGTTGCTCGACGCCATGCTGCAGGCCGTGGGGGTCAACCGCCAGGCGCCGGCCGGCGATCAGGCGGTCTACATCGCCAACGTGCTCAAGTGCCGCCCGCCCGGCAACCGCAACCCGCAACCGGACGAAGTGGCCCAATGCGAGGCCTACCTGCGCCGCCAGGTCGCGCTGGTGCAGCCCAAGCTCATCCTGGCGCTGGGCCGGTTCGCCGTGCAATCGCTGCTGAACACCACCGAGCCCATCGGCCGCCTGCGGCAGCAAGTGCACCACTACCAGGGGGTGCCAGTGATCGTCAGCTACCACCCCGCCTACCTGTTGCGCAACCTGCCCGACAAGGCCAAGGCCTGGGCTGACTTGGTGTTGGCCATGCGCGTGGCCGGTCGCCTGGGCTGAGTGGCCGCCACGCGACCCCGCGCACCCGCGGGGCGCGCTAGCATCGCCGCATGCAACGTCTCACGCGCCAGCAAATGCTGGTCCTCATCGCCTTGACCGTGATCTGGGGCTTCAACTGGCCCATCATGAAGCTGGGCGTCACGGGCTTTCCACCCCTCACTTTTCGGGCCGTGTGCTTTGCGATCGCGCTGCCGGCCATGTGGCTGGGCCTGCGCCTGATGAAGGTGCCTCTGGCCCTGCCGCGCCAGGATTGGGGCCAGATGGTGCGGCTGTCGCTGGTCAACTGCCTGGCCTGGCACGCCTGCATCGTGCTGGCCGTGGGGCAGCTGTCCAGCGGCCGCGCGGCGGTGCTGGGCTACACCATGCCGATTTTCTCGGCCGTCATGGGCGCGCTGATGTTCGGCGAGCGCCTCACCGGGCGGGCCATGGCCGCGGTGGCGGCCACGGGGCTGGGCGTGCTCTTGCTGCTGT
The DNA here is from genome assembly GCF_002158865.1 of Comamonas serinivorans. Taxonomy (NCBI): domain Bacteria; kingdom Pseudomonadati; phylum Pseudomonadota; class Betaproteobacteria; order Burkholderiales; family Comamonadaceae; genus Comamonas; species Comamonas serinivorans. The sequence goes on from NZ_CP021455.1 coordinate 252,525, forward strand.
GGAACGAGGCCAGCCACATGGCGGGCAAGCCCGCAGGGGTGTTGCTGGCCCTGGTGGCCGCCGCCTTCTGGGCGCTGGGCACGCAGATCTGGCGACGCCACACCATCGCCGCGCCCACCTTGGCGCTGACCTTCTGGATGCTGGCGCTCACCGGGCCCATCCTGGCCGTGCTGGCGACGCTGTTTGAACACGACCGTTGGGTGGCGCCCAGCCCCTCAGTCTGGTTTGCGCTGCTGTACAACGGCTTGCTCGTGATCGCCGTGGCGCAGAGCGCCTGGCAGTTCCTGTCGCGCGTGCTGCCGCCGGTTGCTTCCAGCATCAGCGTCATGATGATCCCCATCCTCGGCGTGTTCAGCGGGGCCTGGCTGCTGAACGAAACGCTGCTGTGGCAGGACTGGAGCGCGGTCGCCCTCATCGTGCTGTCGGTGCTGCTGGTGTTGGTGCCCAGCAAGCCCGAGCCTCAGGCCTGAACATGTCGGCGCGGAAGGGCGGCCTCGAGTCGGTCGTCGGTGGATGGGGCCTCTTGAACCGCTGGCTGCCGGCTTCTTGGGCATCGGACCCCAGAAGCTGCTCCGGGACATGGCCAACCGCATTCGCCGGGGCAAGTTCAGCCGTTGAGGCTTCGCGCCATGCCGTTCTGCGTCTGGCGATGATCGACACCGGCCCGCCCGAGGCGCGGGTCAGGTGGCTTTCAAAGGGCTGCAAATCGGCCTCACGCGCAGCAGGCTCGACCACATGCTGCCGCTGCCGCACGGCTACTCGGGCCACCCCATGGTCGGTGCGGCTGGCCTGGCAAGCCAATTTGGATGATTGCGCAATGCGAAACGACTTATCAAGTTGTAGAACAGCAACGGAATCCAAGGGCGAGGACGACTTTGTGCGATCTGTTGCAGGAAACCTAGGGATTACCCTGGTCATTCCGCCTTGAACGGCCTACCATGAGGACTTCAGCAGGGCAGCCACAAGCCGGCCTTGCATCCTGGAGCACCCACATCATGTTCTCGTTCTTGCGTCAAGTCATTCGTCCCGTTGCTGGCTCTCAAGCCACGCCCACCACCGTTCCGGCCCAGTTGCTGGAGCAGGCCAACGCCCTGGCAGGCCACGACGCCCATTCGGCGGCGCAGCTGCGGGTGGCGGCTTTGGCCGCCCTCGGCGTGGTGCGCTGAGCGGCGTCCGCGGTGGCTGCGGCACCTGCGGGTGCTGTGATGAATGAGGTATGGGTCGTTTGCCGTTGCAATGTGAGCGGTAATCGGCCCATACTGCTTTGTGCTGGTTGAATGGGTGAACGTGGCCGTGCGTCGCCCGGCATCGCCCATGCCCTGACACCGCGAGGAGGGGAGGGCCGCGGTCGAAGGCCAAGACCGGCACGACGGCGCCCACGGCATCGACGAATCCTGTGTCATTTGCCGCTTGTCCCGTCCGTGCGATGAAGCCGAACCGTGCGGGGATGTTCAGGCACAAGGGGCGCCCTGCCGCGATCACAAGGCGTCGCCGGCGCAGAGACACTTCGCGTCGTCTGGCCTGTGCTCGTGTCCCGGCACCACGCCGGCGATGAACCCTTGCTATGGACGCGCCACGTGGTCCACGTGCATGGCCTCTCCAGGATCTGCCGTCATCCCGCCGTGAGCCATGCCTGGCCACGAACGCCTACCTTGCAGCAGCCGGAGCCCTGATCAATTTGCGGGAGGTCACGATCATGTGGCCTCGGCGGCAAGTGTTCTGAACCCCTCACAAGGCCCCGCAGGCCGGTTGCACCAGACAGCAGACGCAAAAAAGCCCACCGCAGGGTGGGCTTGGGGGGATGCGGTTGGGGTCCTGAGGTCAGGCCGCCAGCCAGTAGCCCGCGTTGAAGGGGCTGCTCATGCGCAGCGCCAACGGGCTCACGTCGACGATCTTGTCGGTCGGCATCTTTTCAACGGGTTCGACTTCTTCTGCAGCCACTTCGCTGCTTGCCTGATTCGCCCGTTCTGCTTGGCAGATTTGCGCAGAACGGGCTACAGAAAAGAATAGAAACACCGGAAGGGGATTTTCCGATCCGACCAATAATCGGCCGTCTCGCGGAAAATATCCAGCAGCTGTTCGCGAATTTCCTTGTCGAATTTGCTGGTCGTGGGAATATGTTCCAACACCACCACAAAACCCAACTGCGGCCCTGATTTGTAAACCGGGTCTGTCAGGCAATCGTACAAGGCATCAAAGTTCTTGCCGAAATGCGCAGGCAGGTAAAACTGCTGGCCGATCAAATCCAGCACGTCTTGCTTGTTTTGCGCAGCCGACAGGTTGGCATACAAGAAGTGCTGGCCGAGCGACGAGGCGGCTGCCTCGAGTTCTTCCACATGAAACGCGCGAATGGCCTGAACGATGTTGGGGCGGATGCGCTTGAGCGGCACATCCGTCTCGGGGGCCGATGCCACCAATCCACTCATGGGATCGGGGCCGATGTTGCGCGGCATAGCTGCCGCATCACTGAGCCTGTCCATTTGTTTTCTCAACAATTTTCCTGAAACTGGCGTAGTGGTCGTGCGTGTAATAGCAGGCGTCTGGTGATGCAGGAGTCCAACCTCCGCAGACAATGCGTTTGGCGCCACGACCTGAGCGACCCGGTGTCCTGACGGTGTATTCGCGGTAATAGCCGCGCTGCATGCGCGGTAGAATCCGCTCGAAATTTCCAAACACGGTACCGTCCTTGTCAAAAGCAAACGGTCCGCCTTTGAAAATCAATGCATGGGTGATTTGCCCGTTTTTGGGCAACTCGGCCAGCGCAATCGTCTGCGTGTCGACGACCGCATGGCTGCGAGCGTGTGACACCGAAAGCGTTGCAGTCAGAGCCAGAACCAGGCTTCCTACGACTGCACCACGAACGCTCCGCGTCAACGGCCTTCCCTGCATTGCCACCTCTCAGAACTCCGGGTTTACCCGAAAATTCCAAGGCGCTAGTGTGACCGATCGGCCTCATTTTTGCAAGGCCAGTTCACAATCCGGTATGCGGCTGAGGTAAATTTGCGAACTTTGCGCGTCGTCTGGACAGGGGCGCGCGAGCGTGGCAGCGCAGGTGCTTGGAGGGCTGTGCGCCGTTGCTGTGTCGCTGAAAAGGCTGGTCCGCCGCGCGACCGACTGGCGTCAGCACCCGGAGGCCATCCAGCGACCCATGTCGCTGAGCGCTTGAGGTTGGATGGGCTCACCGACGCCAAGTCGGTGGGGCATGGCATCAACAGACCTTCCCGCCTCGGGCCTGCTCGGAAGCAAGTTGGCAAGCTGCGTGAATCACACGAAACGCGTTGGGGAGCGTTTCGACCGCGCCTGCAACCGTGCCGATGCCCACTCTCCTGCGGAGACGGGTACGCGTCAAAGCTGCCGTGCGCATCACGGCCGCCGCAGCATGCGCGCCGCCCACCACGCTTCACGAAGGTGACGGACCCACCAAGGCAAGCCCTGGCCCCCTCTCACTCCATGTTGGCGTCAACCACGGCCAGCGCGGTCATGTTGACCAGCCGGCGCACGGTGGCGCTGGGGGTCAGGATGTGCACGGGCTTGGCAGCGCCCAGCAGCACCGGGCCCACGGCGATGCCGCCACCCGACGTGACCTTGAGCAGGTTGTAGGCGATGTTGGCGGCGTCGATGTTGGGCATGACCAGCAAGTTGGCATCGCCCAGCAAGGTGCTGTCCGGCATGTAGGTGCGGCGGGCTGCCGAGTCCAGCGCCAGGTCGCCGTGCATTTCCCCATCGACCTCCAGCCACGGCGAACGCGTCTGCAGGATCTCCAGCACCTCGCGCATCTTCTGGGCGCTGGGCTGGTTCGAGGTGCCGAAGCTGGAGTGCGACAGCAGTGCGGCGCGCGGCTTGATGCCGAAGCGCATCATCTCCTGGGCGGCCATCTCGGTGATCTCGGCCAGTTGCTCGGCCGAGGGGTCGTAGTTGACGTGGGTGTCCACCAGGAACACCTGACGGCCCGGCAGGATCAGGCCGTTCATGCAGGCGTAGGTGTTGCAGCCGGGCTTCTTGCCGATCACCTGGTCGATGTAGTTCAGGTGCATGGGCGTGGTGCCCCAGGTGCCGCAGATCAGGCCGTCCACATCGCCGCGGTCCAGCAGCATGGCGCCGATCAGCGCCAGGCGGCGGCGCATCTCGATCTTGGCGATGGCCGGGGTGATGCCCTTGCGCTTGGTCTTCTCGTAATAGCGCTGCCACAGCTCGCGGTAGCGATCGTCCATCTCGACGTTGACCACGTCGTAATCACGTCCGGCTTCCAGGCGCAGGCCGAACTTCTGGATGCGCTGGGCGATGATGGCCGGGCGGCCGATCAGCGTGGGTCGGGCGATGCCGTCGTCGGCCACCACCTGGGCCGCCCGCAGCACGCGCTCGTCTTCGCCTTCCGCGTAGGCCACGCGCTTGCACTTCGCCACCTTGGCCGCCGAAATGATGGGCTTCATGATGGTGCCCGAGGCGTAGACGAAGGTCTGCAGCTTCTCGACGTAGGCCTGCATGTCGGCGATCGGCCTCAGCGCGACGCCATCTTCCACCGCAGCTTGCGCCACGGCCGGCGCGATCTTCATCATCAGGCGCGGGTCAAACGGCTTGGGGATCAGGTATTCGGGCCCGAACGACAGCGTGTGGCCCACATAGGCGCGGGCCACTTCTTCGGACTGTTCGGCCTGCGCCAGCTCGGCAATCGCGCGCACGGCGGCCACCTGCATGCCGTCGGTGATGGTGGTGGCCCCGCTGTCCAGCGCGCCGCGGAAGATGTAGGGGAAGCACAGGACGTTGTTGACCTGGTTGGGGTAGTCCGTGCGGCCGGTGGCGATGATCGCGTCGCTGCGGACGGACTGCACCTCTTCGGGCGTGATCTCCGGGTTGGGGTTGGCCAGCGCCATGATGATGGGGCGGGCGCCCATCTTGGCCGCCATCTCGGGCTTGAGCACGCCGCCGGCCGACAGGCCCAGGAACACGTCGGCGCCTTCGATCACCTCGGCCAGCGTGCGCTGCGCGGTGGGCTGCGCAAACACGGCCTTGACCGGGTCCATCAGCTCGGTGCGGCCCTCGTAGACCACGCCGGCCAGGTCGGTCACCCAGATGTTCTGACGCGGAATGCCGAGCTTGACCAGCAGGTTCAGGCAGGCCAGGGCGGCCGCGCCGGCCCCCGAGGTCACCAGCTTGACCTGCGCCGGGTCCTTGCCCACCACCTTCAGGCCGTTCAGGATGGCCGCGCCCACCACGATGGCGGTGCCGTGCTGGTCGTCGTGGAAGACGGGGATGCTCAGGCGCTCACGCAGCTTGCGCTCGACGATGAAGCAATCGGGCGCCTTGATGTCCTCGAGGTTGATGCCGCCGAAGGTGGGCTCCAGCGAGGCAATGATGTCGACCAGCTTGTCGGGGTCCTTCTCGTTGATCTCGATGTCGAACACGTCGATGCCCGAGAACTTCTTGAACAGGACGCCCTTGCCCTCCATCACCGGCTTGCCGGCCAGCGGGCCGATGTCGCCCAGACCCAGCACGGCCGTGCCGTTGGTCACCACGCCCACCAGGTTGCCGCGTGCCGTGTAGCGGAAGGCGGCCGACGGGTCCTTGACGATCTCCTCGCAGGGCACGGCCACGCCCGGCGAATAGGCCAGGGACAGGTCGTACTGGTTGGTGACCTGCTTGGTCGGCGTGACGGCAATCTTGCCGGGGGTGGGGAACTCGTGGTACTCCAGCGCGGCTTGGCGCAGCCGTGCGCGTTTGTCATCCGGGTGGGTGGAGGGGGCGTCGCTCATGTTGAATGTCTCTCACGTTCTGACCCGCCGCGCGGTGCGCCTGGGTTTCGCGGGCAATTCTAGAGCGTCACCCCCGCGACAAGCCGCGGACGCCCATGCAAAGCTGGTCGGCTGCGGCGCATTGATGCCGCTTGTGCGCCCGTGGCGCGCGTCGCGGACCTGCCGATCCAGGATGTGGGCGCGGCGACGGGCTGCCAACGCGAGGTGCGCTGGCGACCCACGCCAGGGTACCGGCTCACCGGCCGCGCTGAGCACGTCCAGGCTGCCGCAGCGGCGCGGACGAGCGAGAGGTACCCGCTTGCCATGCGCCGGTAGTGGCCGCGGTTGCCAAGACCAACGCCAAATCGAAGTCGGCCGAGCTGTCCATCCAGATCGCCCGGGCCATGACCGACCAGTTCCAGGCCCAGCTCGAGGCCTGGCGCGCGAAGCTCTCGGTGGACCAGGCCCAGATCGAGACCTCGCAGGCTGAGCTGCAGACGCGCCACGCCGACATGCAGCCGGCAAACCAGGGTCGGGCCGGGTGGTTGGTGCAAGACCGGGCGCTCGTTGGCGTGGCCGAGCACGCCGAGCTTCAGCCCAACGGGTGGCGCTCAGCGGCGGCCAGGTGGCCCTCGATAGAATCCTGGCCTTTTCCTCCAGCGCAGCGGTGCGTCAGTCCGCTTTTAAACGACTGGGAGTATTCGTCTGTTGCCGTTTTCATGTGAAAGGGTGATGCGGGATACTCCTTGATCGGGTTCAAAAAACCACCGCGCTGTCACGCCCCACACCACCATGCCCCGCCTCGTCCTCGATCTGCCCAAAGCCTTTGCCTTTTCCACCGACGTGCAGATCTACCTCTCGCATGTGAACCAGGGCGGGCACCTGGACAACGCCCAGCTGCTGGCGCTGGTGTCGGAAGCGCGTGTGCGGTTTTTCAACTGGCTGGGCTACCGCGAGTTCGACGTGGGCGACCTCAACATCGTCGTCGCGGACATGATGGCGCAGTACAAGTCCGAAGGCTTCCACGGCGAGGTCATGCGCATCGAGATGGTGCCCCAGGACCTGAACCGCTACGGCTTTGACCTCTGGTTCCACATGACCGAAGCCGAGCAGGGGCGCGAGGTGTCGCGCGGCAAGTCGGGCATCGTGTTCGTCAGCCGCAGCACGGGCAAGCCCACGGCCATGCCCGAGCCGGTGCGCGCACGCTTCGCCGAGGTGGCGGCCGTCTCGCAGGACTGAGTCTGCGCTGCGTCGGCGCAGCGCTGTTCGTCCTTGTTCATGAGATCTGGATGAGTATCAGTTGGTCGCCGACGAGGCATCATCGGCCAGGGCTGCATACTGCTTGCAAGCATTGACATTCGGTCGTTGACGAGCGCCGGGTGATGCTTGCCCAGGGCGGGCTGACGTCGAAGTCCCGGGGACCGACCAGGATGAGTGCGGCACGCCGATCAGGGCGGCATGGGTTGGAAGGGCTCACCGCTTAGAGCGTCACGCCGATCAGAACGGCATGCTGATCAGAACGGCACGCGCGCCTGCAGGCCCAGCTGCCAGCCTCGCGGCAAGCCGGGTTCCAGATACTGGCCGGCGGCCTGGTTGACGATGACCGAGCCGACGTAGCGCTTGTTCAGCAGGTTGTCGATGGCGGCGTGGGCCACCAGCTCGGTGCGGCCCACGCTGAAGCCGTGCTGCAGCCGGGCATGGACCAGGCCGTAGCCGGCCACGCGCGCCCGGTTGGCGTCGTCGGCCCACAAGGCGGCGCGGCCCAGCCAGTCCAGCTGCAGCTCGGTCCCGCGCAGTGCCGCGCTGGAGCGGGTCTGGGGGTGTTGGCGCCAGCGCAGCTGCAGGCTGGCCTGCCGGCGCGGGATGCCGGGCAGCGCCGTGCCGCTGGGGCCGGTGTCGGCGCTGCCGTAGCGCGCACGCATCAGCGTCAGGGCCAGGGCGGCGTCCCAGTGGGGCGACAGGCGGTGGCGTGCGGCCAGCTCCAGCCCCTGGCGCTGCGTCTGGCCGGCGTTCACGTAGGCGGTGCGACCGCCGGCCGAGCGTGCCGCCACGAGTTCGTCGCGCGTGGCGATGTGGAACAGCGCCAGGTTCACGCGCGTGTCGCGGTCGGGGTGCCACTTGGCGCCCAGCTCCCACTGGCGGCTGCGCGCGGCGCCCAGGTCGGTGTTGAACGCGGGCGAGACCTGGGTCCCGTCCAGTCGGTAGGCCACCTCGGCCAGCGTGGGCGTCTCCAGCCCCCGGCCCCAGCTCAGGTAGAGGTTGAGGTCGGCCCGTGCCAGCCAGGCCAGGCCCAGCACCGGGTTGGTGGCGCGAAAGCGGATGCGGCCCGAGCCGTCGCCATCGGCGGGCCAGTGGTCGCGGCTCGCCAGCCGCACCGTGCTGTGGCGGGCGCCGGTCAGCAGCTGCCAGCGTTCCGCCAGCTGCCAGTGGGCCTGCACGAAGGCGTCGGTGTTCGCGGCCACGTTGCGCTCGTGGCGGGTCAGCGGGCCACTGGCATCGCCCGCCAACGTGGCGCCAGCCTGGCGCCGCTCGGACGAACGGTCCCAGGCCAGGCCCACGGTCCAGTCCACCGGCCAGCCGGCCGCATGCGACTGCTCGCCGGTCAGCTGCAGGCCCAAGCCGCCAAAGCCGCGCTGCAGGCCCACCCAGCTGCTGGCGGCCTGGTGCTGCAGGTTGCGGCGCTGGCCGCCGTAGGCCCGCGCTTCCAGCGTGAGGCCGTCGCCCAGGCCCTGGGTCAGCACCGCGCCCAGGGTCTCCTGGCTGACGCGCTTGCGGGCGTTGCGGGCCACGGTCTGGCTACCCGCCTGGCGCGGATCGGCCGCCCACTGCGCGGCCGTCAACCCGGCCGGGTCTTGCGCCAGCGGGGCGTCCAGCGCGTTGGCGATCAGGCGCAGCCGGGTCTGGTCGTGCACGTCCCAGGTCAGCACGGTGTTGAACTGGCGCCGCCGAGCGGCCGAATGCGCGCGCCAGCCCTCGGTTTCGAAGGTGGCGAGGTCGGCCACCAGGCCCACGGACTGCGTCGCCCCGAAGCGGCGGGCCAGCTGCCAGTCGGTGCGGCGCAAGCCGTCGCGGCCCAGGCCGATGCCGGCGCGCAACTCGGGGGTGGCAGCGGCTTCGCGCGTGAAGGTCTGGATCACGCCGCCCGCTGCATTCCCATGCAGCTGCGCCAGCGGACCGGTCAACACCTCGAGGCGTTCGGCCGAGCTCAGCGCCAGGCTGGTGACCTGACCCTGGCCATCGGGCGTGGTGAGCGGGATGCCATCGGCCAACAGCCGGATGCCGCGCACGCCAAAGGCCGCGCGGGCGCCAAAGCCGCGCATCGACAACTGCAGGTCCTGCGCGTGGTTGTTGCGGTTCAAGGCCACGACCCCGGGCACGTCGGCCAGGGCGTCGGCCACGTCGCCGCCCGGCACGCGTGCCAGCGTGGCCGCGTCCACCCGCTGCAGGGCGGCGGGCACGCGCAGCTCGCGCTGCGGCAGCTGCCCGGCCTGCACGGTGATGGCGGGCAGGTCGGCGATCGCCTCGACCGGCGCGGGGGCTTCAGCGGCGGACTCGGCCGCGCATGCGGCGCAGGCGACGAGCCACAGGCCTGCGCCGAGGCCGACGCGGCCCAGGGGCGCGGACCAGTCGGGCGATGGGGCGGCGGGGGGGTCCAGGGACATGGCAGCGGTCGCAACGGGCAAGGGCGCCATTGTCCTCAAGGCGGTGGGGCCGCCGGTTGGCCGGCCGCAAGGCCCGCTGCCGGCAAGCCTTCGCAAGCCGTCGGTACGCCAGCCGCGGCATCGCTTGGGAAGCGCGATGAACCGGCCGGGTCTGTCGGCCCAAGGTGCGAGTGGCGGCGATGAGCGGGCCAGTGGATGAGGCCGGGTCATGGCGCCCACCGTCAGGATGGCGCTGGCTCCGATACTGACCGCAGCCCAACGGCCCTTAGGGAACCTCTGCATAAATCAAGGACGATCTGTTACGAGCGATTCAGCATCAGTGTCGCGGATGGCCCTTCTCATGTAAGCCATTGATTTTTGGTGCCAGCGGCGGATGGCCGGTTGGATAGCCGGTGGGCTGCCACGTCAGAAGTCGATTTATGCAGAGGTTCCTTAGCGCTGCAGCATCGTCACGGCATCGGGGTCCGGTGGCACGGGGACTACACGGGCAAGGGTATCCAGGCACATGCGATACCCGAACAACGGAGCTTGCTTCATACTCTTCAGTTCCGGGTTTGCTGCGCCGCATGGCGCCCTCCGGACCGAGAAACAGCGGGCCGGTGCGACCCGCCGCGCGTTTCCGGCGGGATGGCCTGAACGGTCCGGCCGAGCGAGGGTCTCGCCCCCTGTTTTCTAAAATGCAGGCTTTCCGCCCGGGCACGGCCAGGGGCGGCGGATTTGAGAAAGGTTTGAACTGGCATGGCCACGAAGAAAAGCAAAGGCCTGGGGCGTGGCCTGGAGGCCTTGCTGGGGCCCAAGATCGAGGCCGCGGCCGATGAGTCTCCGGACGGGGAGGCGGTCAAGGCCCGCGTGCCCAGCCAGCTGGCGCTGACCGTTCTGCTGCCTGGCCAGTATCAGCCGCGCACGCGCATGGACGAGGGCGCGCTCTACGAGCTGGCCGAGTCCATCAAGGCGCAGGGCATCATGCAGCCCATCCTGGTGCGCCCGCTGGCGGGCGAGCAGGCGGGCAGGTACGAAATCATCGCGGGTGAGCGGCGCTTTCGCGCGGCTAAGCTCGCCGGGCTGGACGAGGTGCCGGTGCTGGTGCGCGACGTGCCCGATGAAGCGGCCGCCGCCATGGCGCTCATCGAGAACATCCAGCGCGAAGACCTGAACCCGCTGGAAGAGGCGCAGGGCCTGCAGCGCCTGGTGGGCGAATTCGGTCTGACGCACGAGATGGCGGCCAAGGCCGTGGGCCGCAGCCGCAGCGCGGCCAGCAACCTGCTGCGCCTGCTCAACCTGGCGCAGCCGGTGCAGACCATGCTGATGGCGGGCGACGTGGACATGGGCCACGCGCGCGCGCTGCTGGCGCTCGACGGCGCCACGCAGATCACGGCGGCCAACCAGATCGTGGCCAAAAAAATGTCCGTGCGCGAGGCCGAGGCGTTGGTCAAGAAGTACAGTGCCGAGTTTGACTTGGTGCCCCAGAAGGCCAGGCGGGAGAAATCGGGTGACCTGCGTCGCCTGGAGGAAGACCTGTCGGACCTCTTGACTGCCCAGGTCGAGGTGCGCATCAAGAAACGCGTGAAGCGACAGGGGCGGGTGCAGGAGCTGGGCGAAGTGGCGATTCAATTCGGGTCCATGGACGAGTTGAATGGCCTCATCGAGCGCTTGCGTGGCGACGGCCACAACGGCCCCCATTCCTGATGCGGTGATTACCCTGCCGGCACAGGGTGTGGATTGGTGTATCCCGCCAGTTACAATGCGACCCCTACATCCATGGCGAAAATTGAGCAAAAAACGGCCCGTTTGACGGTGCTGATCGACCCCGGCAAAAAGCGTGCCTTTGAAGCCCTGTGCGCTTCGCAGGACGTCACGCCCTCGCAGGTGGTGCGCAAACTCATCCGCGAGCACCTGCAAAAGCATGGCGTGCAGTGGACGCCCGGCCCCGGTGCCGCGGCAGAGCGCGACCTCGACGCCGACTGATTTTCAGCCGCCCCGCAACGACAAAGCCCCGCATGGCGGGGCTTTTTCATGGGCGCTTGCGCCTGGCCCGGACTGGCCAGGCGGCATGAGCAATCAGAAGTTCAGTTCCTTGTCCACGTCCTGCACCTTGCGGCGGGCCATGGCCAGGTTGGCGCGGGCCTTGTCGAGCACGAAGTAGATGAACACGCCATCCTTGCGCGACGAGGGCCGGATGATGTGGTACTGCTTGCCCAGGGTGATCAGCATGTCGTCGATCACGTCGTTCAGGCCCAGCGCGCGCATGGTTTTCACCTTGGCGCGCATGACCTCGGTGTTGCCCGCCGCGGCCACTTCCATGTCCACGCCGGTGCCGACCGAGCCCAGCATCATGCCGCTGGACGAGTCCACGATGGCCGCGCACAGGGCCCCATCGCTGTTCATGAGTTCATCGAGAGATTGTTTGACAGTTGCCATGGTGTGTAGTGAGTCAATGAGCTGTGAAGGCCACCCAGCGCCGCCGCACACGGCCGCGATGGATGTAACTCATATGTTAATGTAAGTCTCATTGAATGCAAGATGTATGCAGCCCTATCCGAGTCGCGCTCGGGGACTTGTGCCGCCGCCGCGTCGGCCCCGTGGGCGGCAGGTTCATGGGCGATGCGGGCGGGGCCGGCGTTTTCGCTACAGTGGCGCGATGTACGCCCCTTCTTTGCTGCCGCCCGGTGTGGTGGTGTTCGAGCGCGGTTGGTTGTCGGCCAACAACATCCTGCTGACCGATGACCAGGGCAGCTGGCTGGTCGACACCGGTTACGTCTGCCACACCGCACAGACGGTGGCCCTGGTGGCGCACCAGCTCGGCGAGCGGACGCTGGACCACATCGTCAACACCCACCTGCACAGCGACCACTGCGGCGGCAACGCCGGCCTGCAGGCGCGCTGGCCCGGCGTGCAGACCTGGGTGCCGCAAGCCAGCTGGGCCGCCGTGCAGGCCTGGGACGAGCGGCTGCTGAGCCATGGCGACACGGGCCAGGACTGTGATCGCTTTCGCGCCGAGGCGGTGCTGACCCCGGGGCAGGTGCTGCGCATGGCGGGGCGGGACTGGCAGGTGATCGCGGCACCGGGCCACGATGACGACGCCGTGGTGCTGTTTGAGCCCGAGGGGCGCGTGTTGCTTGCCGGCGACGCGATCTGGGGGCAGGGGCTGTCGGTGGTGTTTCCCGAGCTGTGGGGCCAGGGAGCCGGCCAGGCGTTTGAGCGCGTGGCCGCCACGCTGGACCGCATCGAGCAGCTGGCGCCGCGCGTTGTCGTGCCCGGCCACGGCGCGCCGTTCACCGACGTGGCGGGCGCGCTCGCCCAGTCCCGCAGCCGGCTGGCGCACTTTCGCGCCCACCCCGAGGCCCACGCGCAGTACGCGGCCAAGGTGCTGCTCAAGTTCCACCTGCTGGCCGTGCAGCAATGCACACCCGACCAGCTGTGGGCCTGGGCCACGGCCGTGCCCTACCTGCGCGGCCTGCACCAGCGCCTGGCGCCCGACCAGCCTCCGGTCGAGTGGCTGAATGGCCTGTTGCAAGCCCTGGTGAAGGCCGGCGCCGCCAGCGTGGAACCGGGTCAGGTGCACAACCGCTGAGCTGGCTGCGCTGCGGGTGGCCGCGCCGTCCGGTCGGACGCAGCGCCTTCATGCCGCGTGAGGCCGTCGGCCTGCTGAAGGCGTGGTGGCCACGGTCCGGCCTGCGCCAAGCTCACCTGAGCCAGTATGGCCTGTGGCTGCTCACGCCGGCCAGAAGTAGCAATGAAGACAGTATGGCCATCTTACCGTTCAAAGGTAAACGGCAAGGTAGCCATACTGCCTGGTATCAAAGGAATGCGAATGACCGGCTGCGCCGAGCGGTGCAGGACGCGTGTTGCCGGTCAAGTCTTCGCCGGAGGCGTGGCTCAGTCGTCGAAGGCCGACAGGGGCACGCCGGCGGTCACGCCGCCGTCGATGACCATGGTCTGGCCGGTCATGAAGCCGCTGGCGGGTGCGGCCAGGAACACGGCGGCACCGGCAATCTCGTCCGGCTCGCCAATGCGCAGCAGCGGGCTGTCCTTGCAGCGCTTTTTCAGCAGCACGGGGTCGTCCCACAGCGCCTTGGCCATGTCGGTCTTGATGAGGCCGGGGGCGATGCAGTTGGCGCGGACCTTGGCCGGACCGTGCTCGGTGGCCAGCGTGCGGGCCAGCTGCATGTCGGCGGCTTTCGAGATGCCGTAAACGCCCAGCGTGGCCGAGCCGCGCAGGCCGCCGATCGACGACACGATGACGATGGACGCGTCGCCCGTCTCACCGGCGGCCTTCTTCAGGTGCGGCAGCGCCATGTTCACCAGCCACAGGTTGCTGCGAACGTTGGAATTCATGATGCGGTCGTAGGCGTCGTCGGGGATCTGCTCCGACGGGCCGAAGTAGGGGTTCACGGCCGCGTTGCAGACCAGCACGTCCAGGCGACCGTACTGGGCCACCGTGCCGTCGACCAGGGCCTGCAGGTCTTCCTTCTTGCCGATGTTGGCGGGGATCACGTGGGCGTCGCCGCCCGAGGCGCGGATTTCCTGGGCCGCGGCTTCGCAGGCATCGGCCTTGCGGCTGGAAATCACCACTTTGGCACCGTGGTCAGCCATGCGCTGGGCGATGGCCTTGCCGATGCCTTTGCTGGAGCCGGTGATGGCGACGACTTTGCCGTGGAGGTCGAACAAGGACATGGGGTGGTTCTCCGGTTGAGGGTGGGGCCATCCGGCGGGCCCGGCGCGCGGTGCACGGGGGCGGACCGCCTGTGTGACGGGCCGGGATGACGGGCCCGCAGCATAGGCCGAGCCCAGGGAATTGGCCTGCCCTGTGGGCGACGCGGGTTTTCCCGCAAGGGATCGAAGGCCGTGTTCACCCGCATCCAGCCAGGCCGTGCCGTCAAATCGACGCAAGTCTGCGGCAATCCGGTGGCGCAGAGGCGGAATGTGCGCGAAAATGGCGGCTGCGGGCGAGACCCATTCATGGAGCTTGGGGCTGCCATGGCCTCCATTCAGTGGCAGCCAGGACCCGCTCTCGCGGACCAACGTACGCTGCAGGTGCGCCGCGATCCTGCCCCGATCGGGCGAGTGACCGATCGGGGCAACCTTTTTTCGCCATCGCCGCACCTCAACGGGGTATGCCCGCAGTGGTGATGATCATTCAACGGCAACAGGCCGATACTCTTCCCGCATTAAGGCCCCGTGCCTCGCCGTCAAGGCCGTCTGCCGTGCGCCGGGGCACCGCGCGAGCGCCCGTGTGCGTGGCGCCGTGGCCGCGCGTCGGGGTTTTCGATCACGCGCATCGGAGCGCCTGTCGGCCGCCCCATGCCTCCGCCATCCTGAACGCGTGTCTTTGCAAAAAAGTCACTTCTGTTTGATTTTGGGTTATCTTTTTAACCTTCAAAGCATGGAATAAAGTGCAGGCCAACGCTGGCCAAGCGTCCGTTTGGCCGATTCCCTGTTTGGATTTGGAGTGCCCATGAACGCCCGCACCACGGTCAACGACCTGCACGTTGACAACCGCCTGTACGACTTCGTGAACGCCGAGGTCCTGCCCGACCTGAAGCTGGACCCGGCGCAGTTCTGGGCCGGTTTTTCGCAGATCGTGAGCGACCTGGCGCCCAAGAACCTGGCGCTGCTGGCCGAGCGTGATCGCCTGCAGACCGAGCTGGACACCTGGCACCAGGCGCACCCAGGCCCCATCCTCGACATGCAGGGCTACCGCGCCTTCCTCGAGAGCATCGGCTACATCGTGCCCTCCGACCCCAATGCCCAGGCGCGCACGCAGAACGTCGACGCCGAACTGGCCACGCAGGCCGGCCCGCAGTTGGTGGTGCCCATCCTCAACGCGCGTTACGCGCTGAACGCCGCCAACGCTCGCTGGGGTTCGCTGTACGACGCCCTCTACGGCACCGACGTCATCCCCGAGACCGAGGGCGCCGACAAGGGCCCGGGTTTCAACCCGGTGCGCGGTGACAAGGTGGTGGCGTTTGCCCGCCAGTTCCTCGACCAGGCCGCGCCGCTGGCCCAGGGCTCGCACGCCGATGCCACGGGCTACGCCGTGGAGGGCGGCCAGCTGGTGGTGCGCACCCGCGCCGGGGCCACGGGCCTGAAGGACGCCGCGCAGTTCATCGGCCACCAGGGCGATGCGGCCGCGCCGTCGTCGGTGCTGCTCAAGCACCACGGCAACCACATCGACATCCGCATCGACCGCCAGCACACCATCGGCGCGACCGATGCGGCCGGCGTGGCCGACGTGGTGCTCGAAGCCGCGCTCTCGACCATCCTGGACCTGGAGGACTCGGTGGCCGCCGTGGACGCCGAAGACAAGGTGGTGGGCTACCGCAACTGGCTGGGCATCCTGCGCGGCACGCTGACCGAGTCCTTCGACAAAGGCGGGCGCACGCTGACGCGCGGCCTGAACGCCGACCGCGAATACACCGGCGCCAACGGCCAGCCGGTCCGGCTGCATGGCCGCTCGCTGCTGTTCGTGCGCAACGTGGGCCACCTGATGACCAACCCGGCCATCCTCTACACGGCCAACGGCGCGGCGCGCGAAATCCCGGAGGGCATCCTGGACGCGGTCATCACCACGACGATTGCGCTGTACGACCTGCGCGGCATGGGCGTGAACGGCATCCGCAACTCGCGCACGGGCAGCGTCTACATCGTCAAGCCCAAGATGCACGGCCCGGCCGAAGCGGCGTTCGCCAACGAGCTGTTCGGCCGTGTGGAGCAGCTGCTGGGCCTGGCGGCCCACACCGTCAAGCTGGGCATCATGGACGAGGAGCGTCGCACCAGCGTCAACCTGCGCGGCTGCATCGCCGCCGCGGCCGATCGCGTGGCCTTCATCAACACCGGCTTCCTGGATCGCACGGGCGACGAAATCCACAGCTGCATGCAGGCCGGCCCGGTGTACCGCAAGGGCGACATCAAGAACAGCGCCTGGATCGCCGCCTACGAGAAGTCCAACGTGCTGGTCGGCCTGCAGATGGGCCTGTCGGGCCGGGCGCAGATCGGCAAGGGCATGTGGGCCATGCCCGACCTGATGGCCGAGATGCTCAAGGCCAAGATCGGCCACCCCAAGAGCGGCGCCAACACCGCCTGGGTGCCGTCGCCCACCGCCGCCACGCTGCACGCGCTGCACTACCACCAGGTCGATGTGTTCGGCGTGCAGCAGGCGCTCAAAGACAGCCTGGTCGGCAAGCCGGCCCCGGCGCTGCGCGACGAGGTGCTGGCCGACCTGCTGCAGATCCCCGTGGTGTCGGCCGACAAGTGGACGGCCGACGAAAAGCAGCAGGAGCTGGACAACAACTGCCAGGGCATCCTGGGCTATGTGGTGCGCTGGGTCGATGCCGGCGTGGGCTGCTCCAAGGTGCCCGACATCCACGACGTCGGCCTGATGGAAGACCGTGCCACGCTGCGCATCAGCAGCCAGCACATCGCCAACTGGCTGCTGCACGGCGTGGTGACGCAGGAGCAGGTGGGCGCCACGCTGCAGCGCATGGCCAAGGTCGTGGATGCGCAGAACGCCGGCGACCCCGACTACCAGCCCATGGCGGGCCGGTTCGACCAGTCGGCGGCTTACCAGGCCGCGTGTGACCTCATCTTCAAGGGCGTGGCCCAGCCCAGCGGCTACACCGAGCCCCTGCTGCACGCCTGGCGCCTGAAGGTGAAGGCCGGTCAACCAGGGTGAAGCCCCCAGGCACCTGACAGGTGTTTGGCGGGGCGGGTGTCAGGACGCCAACTGCGGTGGCCTGGTGCGCGGGCAGCGCGTCGACACCGCCGTGTGGCAGGTTGACCAGGCTGTTGCGTTCGGATGCGAGGGTATCTGCCCAGGCTCGTTTCTTAAACAACGAAAACAAGGGCGTACTGCCTGATTGTCTGGGGGATTCGCCCGCCTGAGCCCGGCGGCCTGGCGTGCGTCGGCATGGCGCGGTTGGGCCGCGAGATGCCCCTCGGCACGCGAGCCGCGCGGCCTCATGACCAAGCGCTGCGTCCTCCGAGACGCGGGGCGGGCGGTCAACCCGGGGCGATCAGGGGCTCGTTCCCGTGGCGTTGGGCATCCGCCTGGACGCGGCGGGAGCAGGGCCTGCGGATGGCCCAACAATGGCCCAACACCGCCTTCACCCGCAGCGGCTTCGGTGAGATCCCACTGGGAGGCCCTGGGCGCCGCCAGGGGGCACCGGTCAAGGCCCGTCGCCTGCGCTTACCGGCCGGGCCGTCTGCGCCACAGGCCCACCAGGCTCATGAGCGCACCCAGCAGCGCCATGCCCAGAGTCGACACCCCGGGCACGGGCTGCACGGTGGCGGCAGCGGGCGCGGCCAGCCATTCCACCTGCAGGGCGGGCGCCGTCAGGCTGCCGCTCAGGGCGGTGGCGGTCAGGATATCGATGCCGGGCGTGGCGCTTCCCGTGTAGCTCCACAGCGCCTGACCCTGGGCATCGGTCAGCACCGTGGCGCTGTAGCCCGCGTTGGGACCGGCACTGACGGTGAACGTGACGGCGGTGTTGGTCACGGGAAAGCCGTCGGCATCCGTCACGGTGGCCTGGGCTTGGTGCAAGCTGCCCACCGGGTGCGTCGGGCTGGTCTGGGTGAAGCTCAGCGTCACGGGTGGACCCGCGGTGACCACCACTTCGACGCGGGCCTGCTCGCAGTTGCCGGGCCGTGCCACCTCGCACAGGCTGTAGTGCAGCTCGTAGGTGCCCGGCGGCGTGCCGGCGGGGACGGTCACCGCGCCGGTGGCGCCATCGAGCACCATGCGGTGGCCCGCGGGCGAGGTGTTGGAGCCCGGCACCTCGGTCAGGGTCAGGTTCGTGCGATCGCCGGTGGCGGGGGTGGCGCGCGTCAGGTTGATGAAGTCGTTGGCCAGCACATCGGCCACGGCGACGCCCCCACTGGCGCCGGTCACCGTGCCGGTGTCGTCGTTGGCCTGCAGCGGCGCCTCGCAGTCGCGTGGCGCCAGCAGAAAGGCCTGCACGTTGTGCAGCAGCAGACCCACGGGGCTTTGCGGTGACTGGCTGCCCAGGTTGCCGGTGTCGCCAAAGTGGGACACGCGGCCCTGGCCGCTTTGCATGCTGCCGTCGTCGAAGGCGGACATCAGCGTCAGGGGGCCGGCAGACAGCACGCGGTGATTGGCCGGCACGTTGGCCAGGGCGCGGCCATTGTCGAAGCTCAGGGACCCGGGCGAGACGGCCCGCGGCGTTTGCGTGAGGCTGGAGCTGGTCTGCACGGACCAGGGGCCGTACGAGTTGCTGAACGACAGGCTGGACAGGCCCACGCTGGCCTGGAGCACATTGGGCAGCACGCCTTGCATCAAGGCCTCCATGGCGTCGTAGTTGCTGACGTCTCCGGCAAAGTGCACGGCATGGCCCTGTTGCAGGTAGGTGGTGAACGAGGGCGCCATCAGCGCCGGGTCCGCGCTGCCCAGGCCGTACTGGAACCACACGGCATCGAAGGCGTTCAGGTGGCTGAGGCTGTGGTTGGCCGGCGAGACGAAGTAGTCGAGTGTGCTGGTGGTGGTGACATCGACGCCAGCGTTCATCAGGATGGTGTAGGCCAGGCCCGATGTGTTGCCATGGAACAGCACCTGGCAGGCGGGGGCAGCCTGGGCCCCGCCCACGGATGCCACCAGCAGGGAGGTCAGGGTGCCTGCGCGAAGCCAAAGGTGCATGACGAATCTCCAACGGAAGCCAAAAATTCTAAAGGGGCTTGGGGGCGGGGCATGGAAGGATGCAGGCCACCGTGGGCCCAGACCACCGCCAGGCGAACGCCAGCTCACGCATCCCGCCGGCCCCGTGCCCGCATGGGTAGCGGGTGCGGGGTGCCGAGACCCGGAGTTGAAGTCCAGGCGCAGGACGCCGGGCCGGCCTTGGACAGCGGGTGCCGACTGGCTCTGCGCGGATCGCCTGGCCTGCGTGTCACGCGGTGGGTGCAACGGCCCGGCGCGCTGGGCGACCCGTATAGTGCGGGCCTGTGTGACGCCCACACCGTGGACCGTGGGGAGCGACGCCAGCTGTGTCGACAACCCGGGGGCCTGCGGATGGCCGTCCTGTGCAGATGGGCCGCGAGGCACGGCACCCGTTTTTCCCGCGAATGAGGGCCGCCATGGCCAAAGACAAATCCACCTACACCTGCAACGAATGCGGGGCCACCACGCCCCGCTGGCTGGGCAAGTGCCCCAGCTGCGGCGCCTGGAACACCTTGATCGAAACGGCCGCCCCGGCGGGCGGCGCTGCGGGCAAGAACCGCTTTGGGTCGGCGCATGCGTCGCTGGCGCCCACGGCCGACGTGATGGCCTTGTCCGCCATCGAGGCCACCGACGTGGCGCGCACCCCCACGGGCCACGATGAGCTGGACCGCGTGCTGGGCGGTGGTGTGGTCAGCGGCGGGGTGGTGCTGATCGGGGGCGACCCCGGCATCGGCAAGTCCACGCTGCTGCTGCAGGCGCTGGACAGCCTGCAGCGCCAAGGCCTGCCTGCGCCGGGTACGGCTGGTTCGTCCCCCGATGCGGGTGGCCAGCGTGGGGGCACCCTGTACGTCACGGGCGAGGAAAGCGGCGCCCAGGTGGCCTTGCGCGCCCGCCGGTTGGGCATCACCGGCTCGGCGGTCGATGTGCTGGCCGAGATTCAGCTCGAAACCATCCTGGCCACGCTGGCGGCGCGCGCGCCCGCGGTGGTGGTCATCGATTCCATCCAGACGCTGTACTCGGACCAGCTGACCTCGGCGCCCGGCTCGGTGGCCCAGGTGCGTGAATGCGCGGCCCACCTCACGCGCGTGGCCAAGTCCAGCGGCACCACCATCATCCTGGTGGGCCACGTGACCAAGGACGGCCAGCTGGCCGGGCCGCGTGTGCTGGAGCACATGGTGGACACGGTGCTGTACTTCGAGGGCGACACGCATTCCAGCTTCCGCCTCATCCGCGCCATCAAGAACCGCTTTGGCGCCGTGAACGAGATCGGCGTGTTCGCGATGACGGAGAAGGGCTTGAAGGGCGTGTCCAACCCCAGCGCCATCTTCCTGAGCCAGCACGAACAGCCGGTGCCGGGCTCGTGCGTGCTGGTGACGCTGGAGGGCACGCGCCCGCTGCTGGTTGAAATCCAGGCCCTGGTCGACACCGGCGGGCCCAGCCCGCGCCGGCTGTCGGTGGGCCTGGAGCGTGACCGCCTGGCCATGCTGCTGGCCGTGCTGCACCGGCACGCCGGCATCGCCTGCGCCGATCAGGACGTGTTCGTCAACGCCGTGGGCGGCGTGCGCATCTCCGAGCCGGCGGCGGACCTGGCCGTCATGCTGGCCATCACCAGCAGCCTGCGCGGCAAAGCCTTGCCCAAGGGCTTTCTCGCGTTTGGCGAGGTGGGCCTGGCGGGCGAAGTGCGGCCGGCCCCGCGCGGCCAGGAGCGGCTGAAGGAGGCGGCCAAGCTGGGTTTCTCGGTCGCCGTGGTGCCCAAGGCCAACGCCCCCAAGAAGCTGGGCAAGGAGTTCGAGGGGCTGACCATCCACGCCGTGGACCGCATCGACGAAGCCATGGACCTGGTCCGTGGCCTGGACTGAAGGGCGTGCCCAGCCGGCCCCGGCCCCGCCCGAGGGGCACCGCCTGGAGATCGCCTCGCCCAGGCGCATCGGTAGAATTCGAGGGTTTGCTCAAGACAAGCCGCCCTGCGGCCGGCCGCGCGCCCGCGCAGGCCTGATCCCCCAACACCCAGCTTTCGGAGCCTTTCATGGCAAATTCGCAACGCATGGCCAACGCGATTCGCGCGCTCGCCATGGACGCCGTTCAACAAGCCAAATCCGGCCACCCCGGCGCGCCCATGGGCATGGCCGACATGGCCGTCGCCCTGTGGGGCCGCCACCTGCAGCACAACCCCACCAACCCGCAGTGGGCCAACCGCGACCGCTTCGTGCTGTCCAACGGCCACGGCTCCATGCTGATCTATGCGCTGCTGCACCTGACCGGCTATGACCTGCCCATGCAGGAGCTCAAGAACTTCCGCCAGCTGCACAGCAAGACCGCCGGCCACCCCGAGCACGGCATCACCCCCGGCGTCGAAACCACCACCGGCCCGCTGGGCCAGGGCCTGGCCAATGCCGTGGGCATGGCGCTGGCCGAAAAGCTGCTGGCGGCCGAGTTCAACCAGGGCAAGCACCGCATCGTCGACCACCACACCTACGTGTTCCTGGGCGACGGCTGCCTGATGGAAGGCATCAGCCATGAGGCCTGCGCCCTGGCCGGCGCCTGGAAGCTGAACAAGCTGGTTGCGCTGTACGACGACAACGGCATCTCCATCGACGGCAAGGTGCAGCCCTGGTACGTGGACGACGTGGCCAAGCGCTTCGAGGCCTACCAGTGGAACGTGATCGGCCCCATCGACGGCCACGACACCGACGCCGTGGACCAGGCCATCGCCCAGGCCAAGCAGAGCGCGACCCGGCCCACGCTGGTCATCTGCCGCACCCACATCGGCAAGGGCAGCCCCAACCGCCAGGACACGGCCAAGGCCCACGGCGAGCCGCTGGGCGCCGAAGAAATCGCGCTGACGCGCCAGGCCCTGGGCTGGGAGCATGGCCCGTTCGAGGTACCCGCCGACGTGTACGGCGACTGGGACGCCAAGGCCGCGGGCCAACGCGCCGAAGCCGCCTGGAACACCGCATTTGCCGCCTACAAAAAGCAGTATCCTGCCCTGGCCGATGAGTTTGAGCGCCGTGTGACGGGTACCCTGCCCAAGCACTTCGACCAGGTGGCTGTGGATGCCGCCGTGGCCGCGCACCAGAAGGCCGAAACCGTGGCCAGCCGCAAGGCCAGCCAGCTGGCGCTCGAGGCCTTCACCGCCGCCTTGCCCGAACTGCTGGGCGGCTCGGCCGACCTGACGGGTTCAAACCTGACCAACACCGCCTGCACGCCGGCCTTCCGCGTGGCCGACGACGGTGCCGTGGTCCTGGGCGCCGCGCCCGACCGCAAGGCCGGTGCCGAAGACGAAAAGAGCGCTGCCGCGCCCACCCCGGCCGGCGGCATCATCGGTCGCCACATCAACTACGGCGTGCGCGAATTCGGCATGGCCGCCGTGATGAACGGCGTGGCGCTGCATGGTGGCTACATCCCCTACGGCGGCACCTTCCTGACCTTCAGCGACTACAGCCGCAACGCCATCCGCATGGCCGCGCTGATGAAGCAGCGCGTGGTGCACGTGTTCACGCACGACTCCATCGGCCTGGGCGAAGACGGCCCCACGCACCAATCCATCGAGCATGCGGCCAGCCTGCGCCTGATCCCGAACCTGGACGTGTGGCGTCCGGCCGACACGGCCGAAACCACCATCGCCTGGGCCGTGGCCCTGCGCAACCAGGCCCGGCCGACGGCGCTGCTGCTGTCGCGGCAGAACCTGCCCTACGCCCCCAAGCGCGACCTGGCCGACATCGCCAAGGGCGCCTACGTGCTGGCCGAGCCGGCCCGCGTCGGCATCAGGGGCAAGGCCCAGGCCGTCATCATCGCCACGGGCTCGGAAGTGCAGCTGGCGCTGGCGGCCCAGCAGCTGCTGGCCGACAAGAAGATCGGCGTGCGCGTGGTGTCCATGCCCAGCACCACGACCTTCGACCGTCAGGACGAGAAGTACAAAAAGGCCGTGCTGCCCGCCGGCACGCCGCGCGTGGCCGTTGAAATGGGCGTCACCGACGGCTGGTGGAAGTACGGCTGTGCCGCCGTCGTTGGCATCGACGTGTATGGCGAATCCGCTCCCGCCCCCGTGCTGTTCGAGCATTTCGGGTTCACCCCCGAGAACGTGGCCGCCACCGTGCTGGCCGCGCTCAAGCGCAAGCGCTGAGCCGCGCGACGCGCCGCTTGCGGCGCGCGCACACGCCAGATCGCCGGGCTCGCCCGGCTTTTTTGTGGGCGTTGGATGCGCGGAGGGCGCGAGGCGGGCGGGTGTGGGCCGCGCTGTGCACGCCGCCGGCGGGCAAGCCAGGGCCCCTGCCCGCAATGCGCGAGCTTTGCCGATGGGGTTGTGTGTTTCTGATGGAGTATGGATGAACTGTCGATGTGCTTGCATCGGAAAATTTGGCATACTGCTGGACGAAAAGCAGAACGTCACACGCCGCAGACAGCAGGGCTGAAGCCTGCAGGGACACCGGGGGAAGGTCCCCTGCGCCCGCTCGCAGGTGCTGCCTGCCCTCGCGATGGTGCGCGGCAGGGGCGGACGCGCACCCGACCGGATTCGCCGAGGGCATTGCTGAACGGGCCGCTGCCCGGCCCCGTCACAGCGCGATCACGCGATCACCGGGAGCCGGCTTGCACGACGCCATGGCCTGCCAGCCCTCGCGCACGACGATGCGGGTGGCGTCGTGGCAGAACTCGATGCGCCGTGCCGTGGGCGCCAGGTCGCGGGCATAGGCCTCGATGGCCTCGGGCAGGCTGACCTGGAAGCGCATGCCCAGCTGCAACTCGCTCGGGTGGTCGTCCAGGTGCAGCAGCGGCATGAAGCCGGCCACGAACTTGGTGAGGTGCGAATCGATGGCCACGTCCGTGGGCGCATAGCCGGTCTGTTGCAGCCAGGTTTGCGCGCGCTCGCGCAGCTGCGGGCCGTCGGCCAGCGGGGCCCAGGCCGTGGCCAACAGCTCGGCCACCCATTGGTTGCAGTTCTGGTAGCGCGTGCTGAACGGGTAGGCGTTGGCGCTGTAGTCGGACGCCAGCAGGCGCGACACGCGCGCCGGGTCGAGCGCGACCGCGCGCAGGCGGTCGGCCTGGGCGCGCGGCAGCAGCACCACCGAGACGAAGCCGCGGTCCGGCGCCTCGGCGCTCATGAGGAAGCCGGCCAGGCCCTGGTCGAACAGGCGCGGACGGCTGTGCTCGCAGTCGTAGTAGAGCTGGCGCACCGACCAGGGCACCTCGGCCCCGTCGGCGCCGCGCAGCAGCACCCCGGCATGGGAGTAGCGCAGGCCAAAGCGGCTCAGGTCCAGCCCGCTGCGCGCGATCAGCGCCACCTCGTCGTCACCGGCCTGCAGCGTGTCGCGGATGGTGGCGGCAAAGCGCAGCACGCGGTCCTGCTGCGCTGCCGTCTGCGGCTTGCCGGCGGCGCAGAACTGCGTGGACAGGCTGCTGCCCTGGCCGGTGGCGCTGGCCACGGCCGGCGGCGCCCAGGCCAGGGCGCAGGCGGCCGCGCACAGGGCGCCGACATGCCGGACGTGAGCCGAGATCGTGAAATGCATGGGCATGGGGTATGCGGTCATCGCCGATGCGATGTGAACGACGATGGCTGGATACTGTGAATGAGCATGGGCGAATCAAGAGTGTCTGCGGCCGCTTGGATGTCGCCGGAGCCGAACGGGTGGGGCTGGCCGAGGCGATCGCGCACGACCTGCAGCGGCTGGGCGACCTACGCACCGTGGTCCGCATGCCCGGGCAGCCGTGCTGCGGTGCACAGGTGAACCTGCCATCGCTCGGCCGATGCAGTGCGCGCCACCTTGTGCGGGTTCTTCGGGATGTTGCCCGGGCTGATGACGCCGTGCCGCGGCAGCCGGTGCCTGTCGCAGGGTTGCAGGGGCAGCTGGCCGACGGGTGATCGATGCTGCCGGGCGAGGTCTCGTCAGCACGTACACAGGCACGCTCCGCATGCCCGAGGGATGATCCGCGCGGCCTCAGGGCGTGATGGGGCGCGAATCGAGTTCGGCGGTCCAGGCCTCGGCCAGCACGAGGAAAAACGGCTGCTCGGCGCGCGCAAACTGCACGCCATAGGCGCGGTGCTGGGCCTGCACCAGCTCGCCGACCACGGGTGCCTGGGCGCCAAAGGCCTGGGCCGGCAGCTTGAGCACGAAGGGCTGGGCACCGGCCTGGTCCTGCGGCTCCAGCGTCAGCCGCAGCGTGCCGGCGTCATGGCCCGGTGCGATGGCGGCGACCCGGTACGTGCCATCTTTCACCAGCGCGGTCTTGTCGCCGGTGCTGGAGGTGCTCGACCCTTCGATGGAGTTGGACGATCCGTTGAGCGAGGCGGAGCCGGCGCTGCTGGCCGACGAGCCCACCGACGAGCCGGCCGCGGCAATGCTCTCGGCGCTGGCGGGCAGGGACAGGGCGAGCACGGCGGCGGCGAGGCCGGAGAGGAAGGAAGCGTTCATGGGGCGGGTTTCTCTGGAAAGCCAAACGGCACAGCATACCGCCTGCCCGGAACCGCTGGCCTGCTGCGCGCGCCAGATGGCCTCTGCAGCCACGGGCACGCCAGGGCGGCAGGTCCGCGTGGCGATGGCCGCCGCGCCGTCACACTGCGGCGCTCCAACTGCCCAGGACCGCCCGCCGGTCTGTCGTGTTCATGCCTCCGTTGGCGACGGGCACCGGGCGACCCGCCTGCGGCGGGGCTCGGGCCTGGGCTGGCGGTGCGAGTCCATGGACCCGGCTGAACACCGTGCCGGCTGCTGCGCAGGTGCTTGCGGTCCGCGGGCGGGCCGGGCATGGTCGCTGGGCATTTCTCACCCACGCAAGCGAAAGATCCTTCCATGACCCTCGTGGCTTCTCCCCTGCAGCGTTTCGACCTGGGCCGGGTGTCGGTGCTGTTTGGCGCGAAAAACGGCAAGTACCCCGACGGCAACCAGGTGCTGGTGCGCGGCAGCGACACGCGCACCGCGTTCGACACGCCGGTGGTCGCCAACCACATCGGCCCCGAGTTCGACGCCACCGAGCTGGTCCTCATGGGGCATGTGCACGAAGACCACATGGCCGGCCTGCACCGCCTGCCCCGCGCCACGGTGTACGCCCACGAGGCCGACCTGCCAGCCCTGCAGAGCTGGGACGGCATGGTGGCCGCCTTCGGCATGCACGATCCCCAGCGCCAGGCCGACACACTGGCGCGCTTTCAGCGCGATTTCTTCTACGCGCCCCGGCCCGATGCCCAGCCCTACGCCGACGGCCGGCAGTGGTCGCTGGGCCAGTGCACGGTGCGCGCCATCCACATGCCGGGCCACACGGCGGGGCACTCGGTGCTGCTGGTCGAGCCCGAGGGCGTGGCCTTCATCGGCGACATCGACCTGAGCGGCTTCGGCCCCTACTATGGCGACGCCTGCTCCAACCTGGCCGACTTCCGCCGCAGCCTGGCGCGCTTGACCGAGCTGCCGGCCCGGGTGTGGGTGACCTCGCACCACCGCGGCGTCTACACCGACCGCGCGCTGTTCCTGCGCGACCTGGCGGCCTTCACGGCCAAGCTCGACGAGCGCGCGCAGCGCATCCTGGGCTGGCTGGCCGAGGCGCCGCAGACGCTGGACGAGCTGGTGGCGCGCCGCCTGCTGTACCCCGTGGGCTACGAAGGCGCCTGGGTGGTCGATGCCGAGACCCGCACCATCGGCCAGCACCTGGACGAGCTGATGGCCGAAGGCCAGGTGCGCTGCGATCAAGGCGTGTACAGCCGGGCCTGAATAGCTGAAGCGTGCCGCGCCTGGCAGGCGTACCAGGGGCAGGCTTGGCGTGGTTGAGCAGCGCCGCCGGCGCGTGATCTTTAAACGCAGTATGGGCTGGTTGCCGTTGATTCATCAACGGCAACCAGCCCATACTGGTGCATCACGATGGCGCGTCGCCGGGACGCGCGCAGGACGTCAGACCTCGGCCAGGCGCTTGGCCAGCGCAGCCTTGGTGTCCGTCAGGGCTTGCGGCATGCCCTGCGCGAGCTGCGCAAACAGTTCGTCGTGCAGCTTGAGCTCTTCCTGCCAGGCGGCCTTGTCGATGCTGGTGACGGTCTTGAACTGCTCGGCCGTGAAGGGCAGGCCGGTCCAGTTGATTTCGCCATAGCCGGGGCTGATGCCGAACAGCGTGGCTTCGCCGCTGGCCTGGCCTTCGATGCGGTCGATCATCCACTTCAGCACGCGCATGTTTTCGCCATAGCCGGGCCAGACGAACTTGCCAGCCTCGTCCTTGCGGAACCAGTTCACGCAGTAGATCGGGGGCACGGCCGCGCCGCTGGCGGCGATCTGGGCACCCAGGTTCAGCCAGTGGGCGAAGTAGTCGCTCATGTTGTAGCCGGCGAAGGGCAGCATGGCGAAGGGGTCGCGGCGCACCACACCCTGGGCGCCGAACGCCGCGGCCGTGGTTTCCGAACCCATGGTGGCGGCCATGTAGACGCCTTCCACCCAGTTGCGGGCCTCGGTCACCAGCGGCACCGTGGTCGAGCGACGGCCACCGAAGATGAAGGCGTCGATCTTCACACCCTTGGGGTCGTCCCAGGCTTCGTCCAGGGCCGGGTTGTTGATGGCGGCCACGGTGAAGCGGGCGTTGGGGTGGGCGGCCTTGGCGCCGGTCTCGGCGGCGATGGCCGGGGTCCAGTCGTTGCCCTTCCAGTCGATCAGATGATCGGGCAGCTTGCCCTGGTCCTTTTCCATGCCTTCCCACCACACGTCGCCGTCGTCCGTCAGCGCCACGTTGGTGAAGATCACGTCCTTGTCCAGGCTCTGCATGCAGTTCGGGTTGGTCAGCATGTTGGTGCCCGGCGCCACGCCGAAGTAGCCCGCCTCGGGGTTGATGGCGCGCAGCGTGCCGTCGGCCTGCGGCTTGATCCAGGCGATGTCGTCGCCGATGGTGGTGACCTTCCAGCCTTCAAAGCCCGTGGGCGGCACCAGCATGGAGAAGTTCGTCTTGCCGCAGGCCGACGGGAAGGCGGCTGCCACGTGGTACTTCTTGCCCTGGGGGTTGCTCACGCCCAGGATCAGCATGTGTTCGGCCAGCCAGCCCTGGTCGCGGCCCATGTTCGAGGCGATGCGCAGCGCGAAGCACTTCTTGCCCAGCAGGGCGTTGCCGCCATAGCCCGAACCGTAGGACCAGATTTCGCGCGTTTCCGGGTAGTGCACGATGTACTTGGTCGTGGGGTTGCAGGGCCAGCTCGTGGCGTCCTGCTCGCCGTCGGCCAGCGGGGCGCCCACGGTGTGCACGCAGGGCACGAAGTCGCCTTCGGTGCCCAGCACCTCGATGGCGCCGCGGCCCATGCGCGTCATGGTGCGCATGTTCACGGCGACATAGGCGCTGTCCGACAGCTCGACGCCGATGTGGGCGATGGGCGAGCCCAGCGGGCCCATGCTGAAGGGCACCACGTACATGGTGCGGCCCTTCATGCAGCCGTCGAACAGCGGCTGCAGCGTGGCGCGCATCTCGCTCGGGTCCATCCAGTTGTTGGTGGGGCCGGCGCTTTCTTTGCGGGCCGAGCAGATGAAGGTGCGGTCTTCCACGCGCGCCACGTCCGAGGCGTCGGAGCGGGCCAGGAAGGAGTTGGCGCGCTTGGCGGGGTTCAGGCGGATGAAGGTGCCGGCGTCAACCAGCTGCTGGCACAGGCGGTCGTACTCGGCCTGCGAACCATCGCACCAGTAGACCTGGTCGGGTTTGCACAGGGCGGCCATGTCGCTGACCCAGGCGATCAGTTTGGCGTTTTTCACGTAATCCGGTGTGTTGAGCTGCACCGGTTGAATGGCGGCATTCATGGTTCAAGTCCTTCAAGTTTCAAATCGTTGGGTGACAGGACTCGAGGTGAGCAAACCCTCTCATCGAACGACTTGGATGCCTTGCGGGGCTGGGGCGGAACCGCAACCGGATCCCTGTCCCACATGGGCTGCGTGCGTTGCGAGCCCCAGGCCATGCGCCTAAAAAAATCGCACACCTATCGTGTGCGGGGTGACGATTTTATGAAAATCCCCCTGGTCTGGCAAAGCCGGGGAAGCCCTGGCTGACGCCCGTGTGCAACCAGGTGCATCGGCGCGGGGCGGGCTGCACGGGCCGGCCGCTTGCCGGGCGGCCGGCCTGCGATGGCGTGACAGGTGGCCCGTGCCGGCCGGGGCCAGGTGCTTGCCCGCGGCCGCCAGCGTCCTCACAATGGGGCTGCGCCCAGCAGCGCATGCGGTGTGATCCCTCGTGCGTTCAATGTGTAAAGCTACAATTTCCAGAGCATAACGCCGACCCACGCCTTAGCCATGCCCGATACGCAAGCCCCAACGCCACGGCCCGCGCCGGTGGCGCCCACGGAAGACAAGCGCGCCTGGGGACCCATCCGCATCCCCATGTTCCGCATGCTGTGGACGACCTGGCTGGTCGCCAACATCTGCATGTGGATGAACGACGTGGCCGCGGCCTGGCTGATGACCAGCCTGACGAGCAAGCCGATCTGGGTGGCGCTGGTGCAGACCGCCTCCACGCTGCCCATGTTCCTGCTCGGCTTGCCCAGCGGGGCGCTGGCCGACATGCTCAACCGCAAGCACTACTTCCTGTTCACGCAGGTCTGGGTGGCCGTGGTGGGCGTGTGCCTGGCCGTGGTCGTGGGGGTGGGCTGGGCCAGTCCCATGGTCCTGCTGATGCTCACCTTCGCCAACGGCATCGGGCTGGCCATGCGCTGGCCGGTGTTCTCGGCCGTGGTGCCCGAGTTGGTGCCGCGCACGTCGTTGCCGGCGGCCATGGCGCTCAACGGCGTGGCGACCAACGCCTCCCGCATCGTGGGCCCCTTGCTGGCAGGGGCGCTGATCGCCAGCCTGGGCAGCGAATGGGTGTTTGCGCTGAACGCCGTGCTGTCCATTGCGGCCGCCGTCGTGCTGCTGCGCTGGCCCTATGTGTACACGCCCAGCCCCCTGGGGCGCGAGCCGCTGGTCGGGGCCATGCGCGTGGGCCTGCAGTACGTGTCGCAAAGCCGCCACCTCAAGGGCGTCTTGCTGCGCACGGCGAGCTTTTTCTTCTGCTCGACCGGCCTGCTGGCGCTGCTGCCCCTGGTGGCCAAGGGGCTGCATGGCGGCAACGCCAACACCTTCACCATCTTGCTGGCGGCCATGGGCGCGGGCGCCATCTTCATCACGCTGTACCTGCCCCGCATCCGCCAGCGCCTGAGCGGCGACCGCCTGCTGCTGGCCGGCACCGCCGTGCTGGCGGTGGCCATGCTGACCGTGGCCGCTGCGCGCAACGTCTGGCTGGCCACGCCGGCCATGCTGCTGGCGGGTGCGGCCTGGATCGCCACGGCCAACGCCATGGCGGTGCAGATGCAGATCGGTCTGCCGGACTGGGTGCGCGCCCGCGGCATGTCCATGTTCCAGATGGCCATCATGGGGGCCAGCGCCCTGGGCGCTGCCGTGTGGGGCCAGGTGGCGACCTGGAGCGACGTGCCCACCAGCGTAGCCGTGGCGGCCATCGCGGTCATCGTCACCCTGTTCTGCGCCACGCGCGTGGCGCCTGAGCAGGGCATGCTGGACGACCTGACGCCCGCTGCGCACTACCCCACGGCCGACTCGGTGGTCGAGCCGCCGACCCGCGGCCACGTCATCGCCATGGTCGACTTCCAGATCGACCCGGCCCATGCGGCCGAGTTTCTGCGGCTGATGGAGGAAAGCCGCGCCAGCCGGTTGCGCCACGGCGCCGTGTCGTGGCGGCTGATGCACGACGTGACCAACCCCGGCCGTTTCGTCGAGGTGATCGAGGACGCCTCGTGGGCCGACCACCTGCGGCGGGGCACCCGCGTCACCGCCAGCGATGTGGCCTTGCGCAACAAGAAGCTGGCGTTCCACATCCTGCCCGAGCCGCCGCTGGTGTCGCGCTTCGTGGTCGAGCCGCCCGGGCGGCATGCCTAGCAGTATGGTGGTGTTGCCGTTCAACATGAAACGGCAACAGGCTCATACTGCCTTGATTTAGCGTGGCGATCAGGGGGCAGACCGCGCCAGCGTGCGGTCGTGCAGCAGGGCAGCGAGGTTGCACAGCCCGAAGCCCAGGCCGGCCAGGCAGGCGCCGGTCCAGCCGCCATGCAGCCAGGCCATGGCCCCCACGGCCGAGCCCGTGGACGCGCCGACGAAGTACCCCGTCATGTAGACCGCGTTGATGCGCGATCGCGCCTGGGGCGCCAGCGCATAGATCACGCCCTGGTTGCAGATGTGCACGGCCTGCAGCGCCAGGTCGATCAGCAGCATGCCGGCGATGAAGATCCAGACCGACTGCTGGCCCCACCACAGCGGCAGCCAGCTGAGCAGCAGCAAGGCCACGCCGGCGGCCGTGGTCGCGGTGGCATGGCCGCGGTCGATCAGGCGTCCGGCCAGGTTGGCCATCAGGGCGCCCGTCACGCCGGCCAGGCCGATGAGGCCGATGGTGGCGTCGGACAGGCCGTGCGCAGGCCCGCCCAGCAGCAGCGCCATGGTCGAAAACAGCACGCTGACCGAGCCGAACGAGAACCCGCCCAGCAGCGTGCGGCTGCGCAGGCGCGGCTGGGTGGTGAGCAGCTGCCACATGCTGCCCAGCACCTGGGCGTACGACAGGCCGGCCGTGCTGCGCGAGCGCGGCAGCACCCCGGCCAGCACCGCGGCAACGGCCAGCATCACGGCGCCCGTCACCCAGTACGACAGGCTCCAGCCGCCGATGCCCGACAGCACGCCGGCCACGGTGCGCGCCAGCAGGATGCCCGTGAGCAGGCCCCCCATCACGAACCCCACGGCACGGCCCGCATGGGCCGGCGACGCCAGCAGCGACGCCATGGGCACCAGCACCTGCGCCGCGACCGAGAACAGGCCGGTCAGCAGCGTGCCCAGCACCAGCCAGGTGAACTGGCCCGGCAGCCGCGGCGAGGCGGCGCTGAGCAGCAGGCCCAGCGCGGCCACGCCCATCAAGGTCACGACGAGGCGGCGGCGCTCCAGCATGTCGCCCAGCGGCACCAGGAACAGCAGGCCCAGGGCATACGAAACCTGGGCGCAGGTCACCAGCACGCTGGCCGTGCCGTCGGAGATGCCGAACGACTGCGCGATGGAGTGCAGCAGCGGCTGGTTGAGGTAGTTGGCGCCGGCGCACAGGCCGCAGGCCACCGCCATCAGCAGCAGCACGCGTGGCGTGAGGTGGGGTGCGGCGGGCGTGGGGGCCCGCAAATCGGATTCGGAAGGCGACATGGCGGCCGAGTCTAGGCCTTGCCCGCGGGCATGCCGCGATCAGGGGCACCCTGTGACGGGCCTTCATGACCGAGGCCCCAGGCGTGCGCGGCGCGGGCGGCAGCGCAGGGGTCGTCGCCTGGCGCTGTCAGGCGACGCCGTACTTCGCGAGCCACGGCGCTGCCCATGGTGTTCGACCCGGTCGTGCCTTGCAGCGCGGCGCGGGTGGACGGCGCACGGGGATGAGGTGGCGATCTCCCGGCCCGGCGCCAGGGCCGGCTTCGACGACACGCTGTGGGTTGCCGTGGCCAGGAGGGGCTGCGGTGCAGCCATCGCCGGACAGCGCCCCACCAGCGGCTCAGGCGAAGCGGGGTTCGCGCCGCTCGGCCATGGCCTGGACGCCTTCCTTGAAGTCGTCGGCCTTGAACTGCCAGGCCTGCTCGGCGCTTTCGCGGGCCACGGCGCTGCGGATCTTCTCGACGCGGTCACCCTGCAGCGTGGCGCGGGTGGACTGCACGGCGCCCGGCGACGAGGTCGCGATCTCCTGGGCCAGCGCCAGCGCGCGCTCGCGCACCTGGTCCTGCGGCACCAGCTCGTCGGCCAGGCCCATGGCCAGCGCCTCTTCGCCGTTGATGCGCTTGCCCGTGTAGAACAGCAGGGCGGCCTGTTGCTTGCCCACCAGGGCGGGCAGCGTGTGGCTCAGGCCAAAGCCGGGGTGGATGCCCAGGCGGTTGAAGTTGGCGGAAAACCGTGCCTCGGGGCAGGCGATGCGGAAATCCGCCACCAGGGCCACGCCCAGGCCACCGCCGATGGCCGGGCCCTGCACGGCGGCCACGATGGGTTTGGTGCAGGCGAAGATGCGCAGCGCCTCGTTGTAGATGGGGTTGACCTGGCGGGGGCTGCGCTCGGCCGTCACGTTCGTGGGGCCGCCAAAGTTGGCGCCGGCGCAGAAGGACTTGCCTTCGGCGCACAGCAGGATGACGCGGCAGCTGGCGTCGGCTTCGAAGCGCTCGCAAGCTTCGGCGATGGCCGCCACCATCACGTCGTCGAAGTAGTTGTGGGGGCCGCGTGCCAGCTCGATGATGCCGATGTGGCCTTGGCTGGTGACGCGGATGCCGGTGTCTGTGGTGCTCATGGGGGGAACTCGCTCGAAGGCTTCAGGGGACCAGCAGGGGCTGGGGTGCGACGCGCTGGGTCAGGGCGGGCCAGAAGCCCTCGGCGCGGCCCTGGATGAAGGCCTGGCCCAGGCGCTCGGCCCACCAGCTTGCCGCACCGAAGTCGCTGCGCCAAGCCCATAGGCGACGCGTGGCGAAGTTGAGCGCGTGCTCGTAGGTGAAGCCAATGGCGCCGTGCACCTGGTGGGCAATGGCGGTGCCGCGGTTGGCCGCCTCGCCGGCGCGCACCTTGGCCACGGCGGTGCTGAAGGTGGCCGAGGGGGCCGAGGGCTGCTGCAGCGAGGGCAGGTCGCGGCAGGCCACCAGGGCGGCGACGCGGGCGCTCGCGAACTCGCCCGAGAGTTCGGCCAGCTGCTGCTGGATGGCCTGGTAGCTGCCGATGGGCCGCCCGAACTGGACGCGGTCCTTGGCGTACTGCACCGCCTGATCCAGCGCGAACTCGAGCGCGCCGACCATCATGCTGGCGCGTGCGGCAGCGCCCAGGGTCCAGATCGGCCAGATGAGCTCGGGCCAGGGGCTGGCAAACGGCGTCGCGCGGGCCTGCGTCAGCACCAGGTCATCGGCCGGCATGCGGCTCAGGTCCAGGCCCGGGGTCTGCGCCACGCCGGCGCCGGTCAGGTCGAGCAGGGCGAGCCGACCGTCGCCCAGGCCCAGCACCGCGTGTGAGCACCAGCGCGCCCACGGCACGCGCTTGAGGGTGCCGGTCAGCAGCAGCTGCTCGCCCGCGGGCTGCACGCTCAGCGCCTGCACGGCCTGCTCGCTGACCACGGTGAGCGGGCCATCGGGCACGGCCTGCGCCGCGGCCGACAGGCACAGGCTGGCGATGCAGGTGTCGGCCACGGGCAGGGGCACCTGGTGCCGGCCCAGCGCGGTCAGCAGCGGAAAGGCGGTTTCCCAGTCGGCGGCGATGCCGCCGTCGTCCTCGCGCGCCAGCAGGCGCGTGAAGCCGTTGTCGTCGACCAGCCGCCACAGCGTGGCCGGAAATTCGCCGGCTTCTGCGCGTTCGATGAGGCCGCGGTGGACCTCCTGGGTGAACAGGCGGGTGACGCTGTCTTCGATCAGGTATTCGTTCATGGTGGTGCTTTCGTCAACGCAGGCCCAGACCGCGCGCGATGATGCCGCGCAGGATTTCGCGCGTGCCGCCGCGCAGGGAGAACGAGGGCACGGACAGGGCCAGGTAGTCCAGCACCTGGGCCAGGTCCGAGTCGGGGTCGAGTCCGTCGGCAAACAGCGCGTGGGCGATGTCGGGCATGCCCTGCTCCAGCAGCGCGCCCTGGTCTTTGACGACCGAGGTCGCCACGGCCGGGTCCTGGCCTTCGGCCATCATCAGCGCCACACCTTGCGACATCTGGCGCAGGCAGGCGTACTGGGCCACGATGCGGCCCAGCGCGGCGGCCTGGGCCGGGTTGCCGGGGTCGGCCGCGTCCAGCATCTCCAGCACCAGCTGCGTGCTGCTCAGGAAGCGCTCGGGGCCGGAACGCTCGAACTTCAGCTCGCCGGTCACCTGCTGCCAGCCCTGGCCTTCCTCGCCGATCAGGTGGTCGTCGGGCACGAACACGTCGTCGAAGGTGCATTCGCAGAAGGCCTGGCCGCCCAGCTGGGTCTGGATGGGGCGAATCTCCAGGCCCTGCGTCTGTGCCTGCTTCACGTCGATCAGCAGCTGCGACATGCCGGCGTGGCGGTTTTCGCTGCGGTCGCTGGTGCGCACCAGGGCGATCATGTAGTCGGCCATGTTGGCGCCCGAGGTCCAGACCTTGCGGCCGGTGATCGACCAGCCGCCCGGCACCTTGGTGGCGCGCGTGCGGATCGAGGCCAGGTCCGAGCCCGAATCGGGCTCGCTCATGCCGATGCAGAACGCCACCTCGCCGCGCACGATGCGCGGCACGATCTGCGGCGCTAGCACGTGGGGCGAGTACTTGATCAACAGCGGTCCGCTCTGGCGGTCGGCCACCCAGTGGAAGCTCACCGGCGCCCCCGCCGCCAGCAGCTCTTCCAGCAGCACGTAGCGCTCGAGGTTGGTGCGCTCGCCGCCGCCATAGACCTTGGGCCACAGCATCCCGATCCAGCCGCGCTCGGCCAGCTTGCGGCTGAAGGTCTGGTCCTTGCCGGTCCAGTTCTTGGCGCGGGCGACCTTGCTGTAGGCCGGCATTTCCTGGGCCAGGAAGTCGCGGACCTCCTGACGCAGAACCTCGCATTCGGGCGGCATGTTGCCCGGGGTGATGTGCAACGCTTGCATGGCTTGAGTGGGGCGGTGAAGTGAATGAATCTTGCTTGCTGACGAGCAAATATATGTGCTAGCCTGCGGCCCGTCAATCTGTGAACCACCCGTCGCCAGCGCATGAACACCTCGACCGCTTCTCCTTCGTCATCCACCCCAGGTCCACTCGCCGGCATCCGTGTGCTCGACCTCACCGCCGTGGTACTGGGGCCTGTGGCCACGCAGACGCTGGCGGACTACGGCGCCGATGTCATCAAGGTCGAGAGTCCCGAGGGCGACCTCATGCGGGCCAACGGCGTCTCGCGCCACAAGGGCATGAGCTCCATCTTCCTCAACCTCAACCGCAACAAGCGCTCGGTCGTCATCGACCTGAAGGCGCCCAAGGGGCGGGCGGCGCTGTTGCGCCTGGCCGCGACCTGCGACGTGCTGGTGCACAACATGCGCGTCAAGGCCATCGAGCGGCTGGGCCTGGGCTACGAGGCGGTCAAGGCCGTCCGGCCCGACATCGTCTACTGCGTGGCCACCGGCTTTGGCGAAGCCGGTGTGGATGCGGGCAAGCCGGCGTTCGACGACGTGATCCAGGGCGCCTGCGGCCTGGCCGACCTGATCGGCCGCGAGTCCGGCAAGCCCGAGTACCCGCCTACGCTGCTGGCCGACAAGATCTCGGGCCTGGCCACGGCCAACGCCGTGCTGGCGGCCCTGGTGCACAAGGCGCGCACGGGCCAGGGCCAGCATGTCGAGGTGCCGATGTTCGAAACCATGGTCGCCTTCACCATGGCCGAGCACATGGGCGGCAAGACCTTTGTGCCGGCCACCGCGAGCGCCGGCTATGCGCGGCTGGTGCAGGGCGGACGCAAGCCCGCGCCCACGCGCGATGGCCACGTGGCCATGCTGCCCTACACCACCGAGCACTGGCAGCGCTTTTTCCGGCATTTCGACCGGCCCGACCTGGCCGCCAAGTACGACATCCAGGACCGCCACGAGCGCAACCGCCGCGTGGGCGAGCTGTACGCCGACCTGCGGGCGCTCACGGCACAGCACACCACGGCCGAGCTGGTGGACGCCTGCCGCCAGCTCGACATCCCGATCACCGAGATCTACGCCATCGACACCCTGGATCAGCACCCCCACGCCCAGAGCGTGGGCCTGTTCCAGGCCATGGACCACCCGTCCGAAGGCCCCATGGTCGCCATCCGGCCCACGGCCTTGTTCGCGGCCACGCCCACGTGCATCCGCACCCCGGCGCCCAAGCTGGGGCAAGACACCGAGGCCGTGCTGCACGAGGCGGGCTTCGAGGCGGCCGAGGTCTCGGCGCTGATGCAGGCCGGCGTCGTCCGCGGCGCGCTGCCGTCCGAGCCCGTGGCCTGATTTTGAATGGGGTATGCATGCATCATCGTTTTGCATGAAACGGCAATGACCTCATACCCCATGAACCATGTTCCCAGCCTTCACCACACCACAACACCGGAGACACCATGCACACCACGCTCACCCGCCGCCAGGTTCTGGCCCTGGGCGCCGGGGCCGCTCTGCTGACCCAGGGCACGGCCCAGGCGGAGTCGGCCTTTCCCAGCCGACCCATCAAGTTCATCCTGCCGTTCTCGGCCGGGGGCGGCACCGACGAAAGCTCGCGCGCCTTGGCCGACGAGCTGCAGAAGGCGCTCAAGGTGCCCGTGGTGTGCGAGAACAAGCCCGGCGCCAGCGGCGCCATCGCGGTGCAGACCGTCAAGGCCGCGCCCGCCGATGGCTACACGCTGCTCATCGCCACCAACTCGCTCGTCGCGGTCAACCCCGTGGCCTTGAAAAACCTGGGCTACGACCCCTTCAAGGACCTGACGCCGCT
The DNA here is from genome assembly GCF_002158865.1 of Comamonas serinivorans. Classification (NCBI taxonomy): domain Bacteria; kingdom Pseudomonadati; phylum Pseudomonadota; class Betaproteobacteria; order Burkholderiales; family Comamonadaceae; genus Comamonas; species Comamonas serinivorans. The sequence continues at coordinate 289,955 of NZ_CP021455.1, forward strand.
GCACGGCATCACCGTGTCGCCGCCCGTGGTCAGCGCGCCGCTGAACACGCCCTACAGCTCGGTCAAGGATGCCCTGCTCAAGGCCAAGGCCAGCGGCAACCCGCTCAAGATCGGCAACTACTCCGCCGGCTACGAGCTGCTGGCGGCCTGGCTGGGGCACCTCGAGGGCACGCCCGTCATCCACGTGCCCTACAAAGGCCCGTCCAACATGCTGGTCGACCTCGTGGGTGGCCAGCTCGATTTCGCCATCAGCGATCCGGCCAGCGCGCAGGAGCTGATCAAGGGCGGCAAGATCAAGGGCATGGCCACGGGCGCCGACCAGCGCGACCCCAGCATGGCCGACGTGCCCACCATGAAGGAGCAGGGGTACAAGGACTTCGAGTCCTACGTCTGGGCCTCGGTCTACGCCAAGGCCGGCACGCCGCCGGCCGTGCTCAAGACCCTGGCCGAGGCATTGAACGTGGCCAACCGCTCACCCACCATGGAAGCCCGCCGCGCCGGCCGGCCCGGCCAGCGCATGGACATGGCGCTGGGGGAGATGGGCAAGTTCCAGCGCCAGGAGTACGAACGCTTCAAGAAAGTGGCCCAGGCCACGAACTACCAGCCCAAGTGAGGCGTGCGTCGGTGCCTCTGGGCAGGTCACCGATGACCGCCCGCCGGGAAGGGGATCGGCAGCCTGTTGCGGGCCCGGCCGGGAGCCCGTGCTGGCGTGTCGCCGGAGTCCGGCTTGGGCCAGCCCGCCTCAAGGTCGGCCCCCAGCGTGCAGGTGCCGAACGGCGCTGGTGGCAACGCCGGGCCAGGACCCAATCGGGACGCCCGGTCGGGACGCCCTGTCGGGAACGCCTTTAGCATGCAGCCCCGGTGGACGTGCCGGGACGGCTGGCGTGAGGGCTTGCTGTGCTGACGTGGCGAGCCCGCGCTCGCGGCACCCCCGACCGCCGGGAGGCGCCGGTTCAGCCGAGCTGGCCCTGGGCTGGACGGGGCGGCCAGGTGTCTCGACCCCGCGCCGCCCGACCCGTGAACACCGCATGATGGCGCCAGCCGCCTTTCCTCGACTCCTGGCTTTCAACCTGCAGTACCCCGCATGAGCACCTCCGCATCGACGACCCGGACCCGACCCCCTCGCACCCCCTCTGCTGCCGCTGGCGAGGGGAGCAGCCCGTCGCCGCGCGTCCGGACCAGGACCGCCTCGACCCCATCCACCCGCAAGACCCGCCAGGCCGCCGCGATCGAGGCCGAGACGGGGACCGGAACCGGAACCGGAACCGCCAAAGCCCCTGAGGCTGCCAAGACCCGGGCCGCCCAAGCCGCCAAAGCCGAGGTCGCCAAGGCCACCCGAGCGATCCAAGCCACGGCCAGCACGGCCCCAGGCCGCGCGGCCAAGCAGCTGGCGCGCTCGCCGCGTGCCGCAGCGGGCGACGCCGTGCCGGCGGCCCGCCCGGCGCCGCGCCAGCGGCGCACGCAGGAGCAACGGCGCGAGGAGTCCGAGCTGCGCATGCTGGAAGCCGCGCTGGCGCTGGTGGCCGAAAAAGGCACGGTGCGCGTCACGCTGGCCGAGATCGGCGAGCGTGCCGGTTACAGCCGCGGCCTGCCCGCGCACCGCTTTGGCAGCAAGGCCAGGCTGCTCGCCACGCTGGCCGCCTTCATCCACGAGCGGTTTGGCCAGCAGTGGATGCCCCAGCCCGCCGAGCCCGGGCTGCCCACCATCGAGGCGGTGATCCGCGCCTACTTCACGCGCGATGCGTCCAGCCTGACGACGACGCGCGCCCTCATCGTCATGATGGCCGAGGGGGGGCTGGGCGACTCCGAGCTGCAACCCATCCTGGCCGACTACAACCGCAAGCTGCACCGCTACTACGTGCACCACATCGAGCGCGCGCAGCAGGCGGGGCAGGCCCGGGCTGACGTGGACGCCCACTCGCTGGCCGTGGTGCTGCTGTCCGCGTTTCGCGGCGCCATGCTGCAGCGCCTGAACGACCCCGACATCCAGCTCGACCGTGTGCGCGACGAGGTGCTGGCGCTGGTGCGCGCCCGCTTGCTCATCGATCCATCGTGATGGGCAGTATGGCCAGGTTGTCGTTTTGCATGAAACGGTAACAGGCTGATACTGCTGGACTTGACGGGTGTCAGCAGCCCGATTCAGTGTCCACGGTGGCCGGGGTTCCTGGGCTTGCGCACGGTGCGTGCGGCCACAGGCCCTGGGTCGCGCACGCGTGGCGCTTCACCGCCGGGGGCCGCCGAACGCTTGCATTCCCCGCTCACATCGCAACCCCTGGGTCTGTTCAGGGGTGAGCGCCGAGCCGCTGGCCACGGTGGCGCATCGCCGGTCACCGCCCCTCACCATGCACCCGCTGCATGGGCTGGGGTGCCATCGACGACCGCGCGTGTCGTTCGGCCGGGTGCGGGTCCACGGGGTGGCACAGCGCGCGAGGCCGGACTCAGGGCTGCCGCGCAGGCAGGCGGCGCGTGCGGCGCCACCCCAGGCCCGCCAGCAGGGCCGGCAGCAGGCCCAGGCTCCAGGGCGACAGCGCGGGCACCGGCGCCACCACGGCGGCAGCCGTCACCTCCAGCATCGCGCTCAGCGTGCCGGTGGCGCCCCAGATGTCCGTCACCGCGATGACGATGGGGTAGCTGCCCGTGGTGCCGGCTGCCGGCGTGCCCGAGAGCGTGCCATCGGGCGCCAGGCTCAATCCCGTGGGCAGGCTGCCGCTCGTCAAGGCAAAGGTGAACGGCGCCGTGCCGCCCACGGGCGCCAGCACCTGGCTGTAGGCCGTGCCCACCTGGGCATCGGGCAGCACGGCGGGCTGGATGATCAGTGCGCCTGGCGCGGTGACCACCAGCGTGTAGGCCTGGGTGCCTGTGGCGCCCCAGCGGTCGGTCACCGTGGCCTCGATGGCGTAGCTGCCCGCCGTGCCGGCCGCAGGCGTGCCCGAGAGCGCGCCATCGGCCGCCAGGCTCAATCCCGACGGCAGGCTGCCGCTGCTCAGTGCGAAGGTGAAGGGTGCCGTGCCGCCCACCGGGCTCAGCGTTTGGCTGTAGGCACTGCCCACCGTGCCATTGGGCAGGCTGGTGGGGGTGATGGCCAGCGCCGCGGGCGGGTCGATCACCAAGGTGTAGTCCTGCGTGTCTTCGCGGCCGTTGAAGTCGGTGACCAGGGCGGTGAAGGCGTAGCTGCCGGCCGTGCCCGCTGCGGGCGTGCCGCTCAGGGTGCCGTCGGTGGCCAGGGTCAGGCCGGTGGGCAAGGTGCCTGCGCTCACGTTGAACGCGTAGGGCGTGGCGCCGTTCGCAGCCACCAGGGCCTGGCTGTAGCTCACGCCCACCTGGCCCGCAGGCACCGTGGGGGTGGTGATGGCCAGCGGCATGGTGAAGTTCAGGCACCAGCCGCCCAGGCTGCCCACGTCGCCAGCCGCGTCATCCACGATGAACAACTGCCAGCTGCCATTGGGGTTCTGGCCGTTGAAGGTGGCCAGCTGGGTGGCCGTGTACGGGCCGGCCGGGGCTGGGGCGGGATAGTTGTCAGGCTGGAAGTTGTCGTAGTTGGTAGGGCGGTAGCTGCCCGATGCGATGGCCGTGTTGTCCGGCAGTGCAGCGGTTGCGGCGTCGTCCAGCAGCAGGTTGACGTTCACGAGGTCGAGGCTGCCGCCCACGTCGGACATCAGCACCAGGCTTTGGCCCGTGGGGGCCACCAGCAGCATGTCGATGTCGTCTGGGAAGGTGTGGTAGAGGCTGTTGAGGCTGACCGTGACTTTCATCGTCGAACCGGCCAGGCCGCTGACGTTGAGGGCCGAGGGGTAGGGGGTCGCGTTGCCTAAACTGGGGATGGAGGTGCTCGACGGGTTGCAGAAGGATTGGGCGTGGGTGCCACCGGCGGCCAGCACCAGGGCGGCGGCCGCGAAACAGGTTTGAAGGAGTTTGCGCATGGTGAGGGGCCAGGTGGTGGAGGTGGCGCACAGTCACGCCAAACCCAAAGTGTACGGATTAACGACAAAACGTTAAAAAATGCACAGTTCCACGAGGTGCACGCGTGACAGACGCTCGGTGCCTGTCGGGCAGGCTGGCGGGTGAATGGCCATGGCACCCGCGCCGGCTGGTCTGAATGCGGGCTGCGCCGGCCTTGACCCACAGCGCGTTCGCCGATTCGCCTTCAGTCGACGATGGCCTGGTTCACGAGGTTGCGCATGATGATGCGGTAGGGCACGCGCATGGCGGTGGATTGCATCATCAGCACGGCGAACAGCTCTTCCTGCGGATCGACCCAGAAGTAGGTGCCGTAGATCCCGCTCCACGAAAAGTCACCCACGCTGCCCGGCAGCGGGTTCAGGCCCGGTGCGGTGCGCACCGCAAAGCCCAGGCCAAAGCCCTGGCCCATCTCGGCGCTGGGCAGGTGCGAGCCGAAGAACGACATCTCCGGGCCCATGGCGATGCCGGGGTGCAGGTGGTTGCTGGTCATCAGCGCCACGGTCTTGCGCGACAGCAGGCGCACGCCGTCCAGTTCGCCGCCGTTGAGCCAGAACTGGCACAGGCGGGCGTAGTCGGCCATGGTGCTCACCATGCCGCCGCCGCCCGATTTGAAGGCCAGGTCGTCCGTGGGCTTGGGGATGGGGGGCAGCTGCAGGTTGGGGCCCTCGGGCTGCGGGTAGGCCGAGCGCGAGGCCTGGCTGGCGGGGGCCGAGAAGCCGGTGTCCACCAGCCGCAGCGGGCCGGCGATGTGCTCGGCCACGAATTCATCCAGCCCCTGGCCGGAGACCACCTCGACGATGCGACCCAGCACGTCGGTGGACACGCTGTACTCCCAGGCGGCGCCCGGCTGGTGCAGCAGCGGCAGTTGCGCCAGCTTGGTCACGAACTCGGCGTTGGTGTCGCCATGCCGGCCGACCTTGGCCTGGTTGTAGGCCTGCTTGATGGGGTGGTTGCCGGTGAAGCCGTAGACCAGGCCCGAGGTGTGGCGCAGCAGGTCCTGCACCGTCATCGAGCGCTTGAGCGGCACGCGGTTGAGCGTCAGCGTGCCATCGTCGGCCGTGACCAGCTGGCCCACGGTCAGTTGCGCGAACTCGGGCAGGTACTGCTCCACAGGGTCGGAGGTGGCCAGCTTGCCCTGCTCGACCAGCATCATGATGGCCAGCGAGGTGATGGGCTTGCTCATGGAGGCGATGCGGAACAGCGCGTCGGCCGTCATGGGGGCGCCCGATTGCGGGTCGCGCAGGCCGAAGCACTGCTCGTAGGCCACCTGGCCGCGCCGCGCGACCCAGACCACGGCGCCCGGGATCTCGCCCTCGTCCACCCCTTGCTGCATGCGGGCTGTGAGGCGGGCCAGGCGTTCGCTGGACAGGCCGACGGCTTCGGGTCGGGCCCGGGGCAGGGCAGGGGGCGTGGCGGAACGGTGCGCCGTGGCGGTGGGGCTCATGGGGATTCTCCAGATGAGGAACCGGCCATTGTTCGCCCAGGCGAGGGGCACACCTGTGCAGTGCGCGACAGCGGCGCGGGCGCCACGGTGGGCGGCTGCCGGGCGGTGCACAGCGGCGCAGCGTTCAGCGCAGGCGGTAAGGGGATTTTTGAGGAGTATGGGTCGCTTCTCGTTGGTTGAGAAACGAGAGGGTGAGCATACTGGTGAAATCGGATGAGCGGCGTGCCGATGGCGCCGAACCGGGCCCGTGCGTTCCGCATGACGCCCTGCGGTGCGACGCCAGGGCGCATGCCGCCATCCAGTCCGGCAACCGCGTGCCCAAGCGCGTCGAGGCCCGTGCAGGTCAGCGCACGGCGCCGTCGACGAACACCTTGAGTTCGCCGGACTCGAACGGGATCCAGGTTTCGTTGCGGGTCAGCGGCGTGGTGGCGATGACGGCCACGCGGTCGGTCGCCGTGGTCACCTGCTGGAAGTCCACCGACAGGTCCTCGTCGGCCAGCTGCGCGGTGTTGAACGGGTGCTGGCGCACGATGTAGCAGAGCTTGGTCGTGGCATGCGCCCACAGGGCTTCGCCGTTCGAGAGCAGGAAGTTGAAGGTGCCGAAGCGCGCGATGCGCGGGGCCAGCTCGCGCAGCGTCAGCGTCAGCTCATCGATGGGCGGCAGGCTGGCGTGCGACTTGGCCAGCTCCTGCATCAGCCAGCAGAAGGCCTGCTCGCTGTCGGTGCCGCCCACGGGGTGAAAGCCGGCGTGCAGGCGCGGCGCATAGCCGTGCAGGTCGCCGTTGTGGGCAAACACCCAGTAGCGGCCCCACAGCTCGCGCACGAAGGGGTGGCAGTTCTCCAGCATCACCTTGCCGTAGGTGGCCTTGCGGATGTGCGAGATGACGTTGCGGCTCTGGATGGGGTAGTTGCGCACGAAGTCGGCCAGGCGCGAGCTGCAGGCGGGCTCCACGTCGACGAACTGGCGCACGCCCGCACCCTCGAAAAACGCGATGCCCCAGCCGTCCGCGTGGTGGTCGGTGCGGCCGCCACGCTGCGCGAACCCCGCAAAGCTGAAGGTCACGTCGGTGGGCGTGTTGCAGTTCATTCCCAATAGCTGGCACATGCGGGCATTGTGGCGCAAGCGCGCCGGTCACCTGGCGCCGGTGGGCGGTTGGGCCGGGTCTGCCCGGCACAAGCGTGCGATGGTGCGCAGCGGCCGACCCACGGTGGCGCCACTGCCCCTGCATGACCCGCCCAGCGGGTGGCCCGTCAGCGGGTGGGGGTGGGCGGGGTGGCCAGCAGCCGCTGGGCGCAGGCGGCGCACACGCACTGGTCGCCCGGCAGGTCCGCGGGCAGGGCGGGCGCCAGCTGGCCGGTCCAGTCGGCGCTCATGCACCAGCAGGGCGCGGCGCTGCCTGGGGCCATGGCGCAGGCGTTGGACTGGCCGCACAGCGGGCAGGTCTGGGCCCGGTTCAGCGCCGGGGGCGGGGTGAGGGTGCTGCGGGGGTGCATGGTGAAGGTCAGTATGGGTCTATTGTCGTTGCTGATGCGACGGGAGCGCACTCATACTGCTTGTCGTTCGGGTCAACGCATGCCGCGCTTGCCGGAGGCTCCTTGCAGGGCGCCGGCGACCTTGCCGAGGGTGCCCGCATTCCGGGCGGCGCGGCCCAGCAGCGCGGCGGCCACGCCGCCCTTGACCAGCCCGCTCAGCATCGAGCGGCTTTTGCCGGCCGACAGCAGCAGCAGCGCGCCCGCGCCCAGGGCCAGTGCGTCCAGCACGGCGCCGGTCTTGCCGCCCGGGTGGGGCGGTGCAATGGGTTGGCCGTCACGGTCGAAGATGACGTCGCGGGTCTCGTCGGGGCTGGGGCGCATGGGCGGTCTCCGGGTGAAGGGAAGTGACCCGCCAGTGTAGGCAAACCCCGGTGCCGGCACGGCGGCTGGGGTTTGATTCGGTCGTTGGCGTGGCCGCGCGTCAGCCCGGCGGCGGGCCGTCGGCCTGTGGCAGCAACGCAAACGCCAGCGCGCCCAGCGCCAGCATCACGGCCACGGTCAGCAAGGCCGCTTCAAAGGTCTCCACACCGTGCGCCGCGGCCCAGGTGCTGACCACGCCGGTCAGCCACTGCATGAAGGCCACGCCCAGGAACATGCTGGTGTTGAGCAAGGCCATGGCGCGGCCCGTCAGCGCGGCCGGGTAGGCGCTCTTCACGTAGGCGTACTGCCACACGCCGTAGCCGGCCAGGTAGCCATAGCTGATGGCCGCCGCCATGTCGAACCACTTGGACTTGGCCACCGCCATGATGGCGAAGGCCACGGCGCCGAACAGCGCCAGCCCCACCATGTAGCGCGTGCGCTTGCGGCCGCCGGGGTCCAGCCGGCCGAACATGGCCGGCCCCACCAGGTTGCCCACGGTCATGATGAGGGCCACGTTGCCCGCCGCGATCAGCGACAGGCCGTGCCGCTCCTGCAGCAGCGGCCCCAGCCACAGGCCGCGCAGCGTGATGAAGGCCGCGTACGACACCAGCGCAAAGCACAGCAGCCCGGCCGTGTGCGGCATGCGCAGCAGCGGCAGCAGCTCGCGCACGGCCTTCAGAAAGCCGGGCCGCTCGCCCGTGGCGCTGACCGGCGCAGGCGCCGCGCCCTTGGAGCGTACGAGGAGGTAGATCAAGGCGGTGGACGTTGCCGCGATGCCGGTGAGCGCCCAATACCCGGCCCGCCAGTCCCACTGCTCGACGATGAAGGCCAGCGGCGTGCCGGTGAACAGGATGCCCAGGCTCGCGAAGCTCATGCACAGGCCCGACAGCGCGGTGAAGCGGGCGCTCTCGAATTCGCGAGCGATGAACACCGTGCAGGCCAGGAACGCCGGCGCGCAGCCCAGGCCGATCAGGCCCTGGCCCAGCAGCAGCGCGGTGTACGACTGCGCAGTGGCACAGACCACGGCCCCGACCACGGCCCAGGGCGCCGCGCACAGCACCGTGCGGCGCGGCCCGTAGACGTCGATGGCCACGCCCATGGCCAGCTGCGTGAGGCCGAAGGTGAGGTGAAAGGCCGCCGACCAGGCGCCCATCATCTGCGTGGTGAGGCCGAACTCCTGCGTCAGCGGCAGGCCCAGGATGGAGCCCACGGTGCGGAACGCCTGGCTGACGGCAAAGCCGCTGGCCAGCACGAACAGCATGGCCAGGGGGCTGATGCGCATCGCGGCGGGGCCGAGGGCTGGCGAAGGACGGGGATCGGGGCTGGACATGGCAGGGCGAGTGTGCCGCATGCGCCCCGCGCCGACACGCGCGGCCAGACGCCCGCGGAACAACATGGGGCCCCCACGCTCCCCTGCGCTGCGCGCATGGTGCGCTGCCCCTGACCGGGCGTCCCCCAAGGGGGCTGGCCTGGCTCGGGGCGGCCCTTCGCGGCGGCCGGGCCCCCACGCTCCCCTGCGCTGCGCGCATGGTGCGCTGCCCCTGACCGGGCGTCCCCCAAGGGGGCTGGCCTGGCTCGGGGCGGCCCTTCGCGGCGGCCGGGGCCCCCACGCTCCCCTGCGCTGCGCGCATGGTGCGCTGCCCCTGACCGGGCGTCCCCCAAGGGGGCTGACCTGGCTTGGGGCGGCTCTTCGCGGCGGCCGGGGCCCCCACGCTCCCCTGCGCTGCGCGCATGGTCCGCTGCCCCCCAAGGGGGCTGGCCTTGCTCGGGAGCGGCCCTTCGCGGCGGCCGGGCCCCGCGCTGCCCTGTGCTGTGCGCATGGTCCGCTGCCGCTGACTGGGTAGCCCTCGAGGATTGGCTGGCTCGGTGTGGCCTTTCGCGGCAGCCGGTGCGTGGTCATGGAGGGCGCACGGCTTGTGAAGCGCCGATGTTCGTGGCTTGGCGGTGCCGCTGCGTCTCGATAGGGCAGGCCTGGCTCGGGATCGGCCTTGGCTGCGGCTTGGTCCTCGCGCTTGCGCGTGCGTCGTGCGGGTTCGCGGGCGCTGTCGAGCTGGTTTCGCGTGGCCAGGTGAACGGCGATGTCGCTTGGGCGGTCGGTGGGGGCGGCAAGCTGCGGGATGATGGGCACCGACCGAACGGCCACGCAAGAAGGAGACGAGATGGCACCCGATACCCTGGCAACTTCCCACGCCGTGCGCGGCGGCTGGCGGCGACGCACGCTGGCGCTGTCGCTCGCAGCCTGCGCCCTGGGCCTGCCCCTGGCGGGCCAGGCGGCCGATGCCTGGCCGACCAAGCCCATCCAGCTGCTGATTCCCTACCCGCCGGGCGGCAGCACCGACCTCATCGCCCGCCCACTGTCCATCCGGCTGCAGGAGCGCCTGGGCCAGCCGGTGCTGCTGGAGTACAAACCCGGCGCGGGAGGTAGCGTGGCCAGCCAGGCCCTGGCGCGGTCCAAGCCCGATGGCTACACCTTCATCATGGTGTTGGCCGCGCACGCCATCAACGACAGCCTCTACCCCAAGCTGCCCTACAACACGCGCAAGGACTTCGCACCGGTGTCGCTGGTGGCCAACCTGCCCATGATCGTGGCCGGCAGCAAGTCGCTCAAGGCCAGGACCATCCCCGAGCTGATCGCCGAGGCCAAGGCCAACCCTGGCAAGCTGACCTTCGGCTCGGCCGGCAACGGCAACACCGGCCACCTGGCGGCCGAGCTGTTCAGCAGCATGGCCGGCATCAAGATGACCCACGTGCCGTTCAAGGGCAGCGCCGGCGTGGTCAATGCCATGCTGGCCGGCGAGATCGACCTGACTTTCGACTCCATCTCGACCTCGTGGCCCCACGTGAAGGATGGCCGCATGAACGGCCTGGCCGTGACCAGCGCCCAGCGCTCGCCGCTGGCGCCCAACGTGCCCACGATGCAGGAGCAGGGCGTCAAGGGTTTCGACATCAACGGCTGGTACGCCATCCTGGCGCCGGCCGGCACGCCCCCGGCCATCGTCGACCGCATGAGCCGCGAGATCGCCGCAGCCGTGGCCGAGCCGGCGCTCAAGGCCCAGCTCGCGGCCAGCGGTTACGTGCCCGTGGGCTCCACGCCCGAGCAGCTGGGGCAGCACATCGACGCCGAGATGGTGCGCTGGGCCAAGGTGGTCAAGGCCTCAGGTGCCAAGGTGGAGTGAGCGGTGAGCGGCGCACCCCGCACGGGCGCCGACGTGATCGCTTATGCCACTGGGCGCCGGCCTGAGACTGCCGCGCACGCCGCCATAGCGGCGGCTCGCTGTGGCAGCTCAGGCTGGCGGCCCTGATCGGTGTCGGTGTGTGGGTTGTCCCGCACGTGACCTCGAGGGTGGTGCATGAGCATTTATGCCAATCGAGCGAGCGTTCAGGCAATTTCACCCCGGCGGGTCGCTGACCATACTTCGCGCATTTGGCACCCCCGTGGTGCCTGGTTTGCGTGGCACCGCGCCGGTGCCCAACTGGAGTGAACTTTCATGCGCAATGCACGCCGCAGTTTTCTGCATTGGACCCTGGCCGCGACCGTGGCTGGAACCGGCACCTTCGGTGCGTCGCTGGCCCACGCCCAGGCGGACTACCCCGCTGCGGGCAAGACCATCCGCCTCATCGTGCCGTATCCGGCTGGCGGCGGCACCGACATCATCGCGCGCTCGCTGGGTGCCGAGCTGGGCCAGAACCTGAACGCGACGGTCATCGTCGAGAACAAGCCCGGCGCCAGCGGCATGCTGGGCAACACCCTGGTCGCCAAGTCGCCGGCCGATGGCTACACCATCCTGCTGGGCATCACGGCGCTGATCCAGGCGCCGGCGGTCTACCCCAAGGTGACCTACCAGGTGTCGGACTTCGCGCCCGTGTCGCTGATCGCCCGCTCCATGGACGTTTTCATGGTGCCGCGCTCGTCGGGCATCACCTCGCTGAAGGACTTCATCGCCAAGGCCAAGGCCGACAAGGGCATGAGCTTCGCCAGCTATGGCAACGCCACCTCGTCGCACTTCAACGGCGAGCAGTTCAAGCGTCAGGCGGGGGTGGACCTGGTGCACGCGCCGTATGCCGGTTCGGGTCCCGAGATGGCGGCTGTGCTGGGGGCTCAGGTGTCGTCGGCCTTCGTCGATGCCACGGCCATGAGCCCGCACCTGAAGTCGGACAAGCTGAACTTCCTGGCCGTGACCGGCACGCGCCGTCACCCCTCGCTGCCCAACGTGCCCACCTTCGGTGAGCTGGGCTTCAAGGGCCTGGAGGCCAACGGCTGGTTCGCCATGTTCGTGCCGGCCAAGACGCCGCAGCCCATCGTGGACAAGCTCTCGGCCGAGGTGCAGAAGATCGTCAAGACGCCGGCCATGACCAAGCGTCTGGCCGACATGGGCCTGATGCCGGCCGGCTCCACGGCCAAGGAAATGGCCGAGGTCATCCAGAAGGACACGCCGCACTGGGCGGGCATCGCCAAGACCGCGAACATCCAGATCGACTGAGCAGGGCCGCACCCATGAGCGCACAGGACGTGTATGTGATCGGTGTGGGCATGCTGCCCTTCACCAAGCCGGGCGCCAGTGCGCCGTACCACGAGATGGGCCGGGACGCGGCCCGGCTCGCGCTGCAGGACGCGGGCGTGCCCTACGACCGCGTGCGGCAGGCGTACGTGGGCTATGTCTATGGCGATTCGACCTGCGGCCAGGCGGCTGTCTATGGCGTCGGCCTGACCGGCATCCCGGTGTTCAACGTCAACAACAACTGCGCCACCGGCTCGTCGGCGCTGTTCCTGGCGCGCCAGGCCGTGTCCAGCGGGGCGGTCGACTGCGCCCTGGCCCTGGGGTTCGAGCAGATGAACCCCGGCGCGCTCAAGGGCGCGTTCGACGACCGGCCCAGCCCCATGGCCCGCTTTGCCGGCGTCATGAACGAGCTGCAGGGCACCGACCCGCAGGCGCCGCGTGCGGCGCAGTTCTTCGGCGGCGCGGCGCGCGAGCACATGAAGCGCTTTGGCACGCGGGCCGACACCTTTGGCCGCATCTCGGTCAAGGCGCGCCAGCACGCCGCGCGCAACCCGCTGGCCCTGTTCCGCCAGACGCTGACGCTGGAAGAGGTCATGGCCTCGGCCACGGTGTTCGACCCGCTCACGCGCTTTCAGTGCTGCCCGCCGACCTGTGGCGCCGCAGCGGCGGTGCTGTGCTCGGGCGACTTCGTCAAGCGGCATGGCCTCGAGGCCGCGGCCGTGCGCATCGCGGCCCAGGCCATGACCACCGACACCGGCAGCACCTTCGACGACGGCGACATGCGCCGTGTGGTGGGTTACGACATGACGGCGGCGGCGGCCCGCCAGGTCTACGAGCAGGCCGGCATCGGCCCGGACGAACTCGATGTGGTGGAGTTGCACGACTGCTTCACCGCCAATGAACTCATCACCTACGAGGCCCTGGGCCTGACGCCCGAAGGCACGGCCGAGCAGTTCGTGCTGGACGGCGACAACACCTATGGCGGGCGTGTGGTGACCAACCCATCGGGAGGCCTGCTGTCCAAGGGCCACCCGCTGGGTGCGACCGGCCTGGCGCAATGCGCCGAGCTGGTCTGGCAGTTGCGGGGTACCGCACAGCAGCGCCAGGTGGAAGGCGCGCGGCTGGCCTTGCAGCACAACCTGGGGCTGGGCGGCGCCTGCGTCGTCACGCTCTACCAAAAAGGCTGAAGGGTGGCATTGAATTGAGGTATGGCTTTGTTGCCGATGGTTTGAAAACGGTAGCAGGACCATACCCCATGCTGGTGAAGCGCTTCGGCACGTGAAGGAGACACATGATCGACACCAAGCACATCGGGCACGTCTTCGCGCCCTTCGAGGTGACCGTGGAAGCGGGCCGCCTGCGCTTCTTTGCCAAGGCCACCGGGCAACGCGACCCGGTCTACAGCGACGTGCAGGCCGCACGGGCGGCGGGCTTTCCCGACCTGCCGGTGCCCCCCACGTTCTTCATGTGCCTGGAGTCGGAAGCGCCGAATCCGGGCCTGATGCGTGACCTGCTGGAGATCGACTACCGCTACGTGCTGCACGGCGAGCAGCACTTCACCTACCACCGCATGGCCTTCGCCGGCGACGTGCTGCGTTTTCAGCAGCGCGTGGCCGACATCTACGCCAAGAAGGGCGGGGCGCTGGAGTTCGCCGTGCGCGAAACCACCGTGCACAACCAACGCGGCGAGCTGGTCGCCGAGCTGCGCGGCGTCACCGTCGTGCGTCACCCCCAGGCCGCGTGAGGAGCACCGCCATGAGCACCCAACTGCGCTTTGACGACGTGAAGGTGGGCGATGCCCTGCCACCCCTGACCCTGTCGCCCGTGTCGCGCACCGACCTGGCGCTGTACTGCGGCGCCTCGGGCGACCACAACCCCATCCACGTCGACATCGACTACGCCAAGGCGGCCGGCATGCCCGACGTGTTTGCCCACGGCATGCTGTCCATGGGCTGGCTGGCGCGCCTGCTGACCCACTGGGCGCCGCAGACCGCGCTGCGCCAGTACGGCGTGCGCTTCGTCGCCATCACCCACATCGGCAACGAGATCACCTGCACGGGCGACGTGGTCGAGAAAGCCGAGGTGGCCGGCGAACGCCGCGTCAAATTGGCGTTGACCACGCGCGACCAGCATGGTGACGTCAAGCTGACGGGTGAAGCCTGGCTGGCCTTGCCCTGACACCCCTGAACCCGAGACCGCACATGAGCGCCACACCGACCCGCAGCCCCTTCTGGCCCAAAGGCCTGCCATCCGCCATCCTGGCGCCTGAAGTGCCGCTGCCGCACTACCTCAAGACCGCGGCCGAGCGATTCCCCGGTCGGCCCGCCATCGTCTTCGGGGGGGCCGAGCTGAGCTATGCCCAGCTGTGGCAACAGGCGCAGGCCGTGGCTGGCCACCTGGTGGCGCGCTGCGGTGTCCAGCATGGCGATCGTGTGCTCATCATGAGCCAGAACTGCCCCCAGTATGTGGCGGCCTACTACGGCATCTTGCTGGCTGGCGCGGTGGTGGTGCCCGTCAACGCCATGACGACCAGTGCCGAGCTGAGCTACTACGTGCAAAGCAGCGAAGCGCAGACCATCGTGGTGGCGCAGGAGCTGCTGCCCCAAGCCCTGGCCAACTTCGCGCCGGCGGGCGCAGCCGGCCTGCAGCATGGCATCGTGCTCACCTACAGCGATGCGCTGGCCGGTGTGGCCGCCGAGGCCCTGTGGCCGGCCCTGCCGCCGGTCGTGACCGCGGCGGCCGAAACGCTGTCGGATGATCGCCTGAGCGCCTGGCGCTCGGTGCAGGCCGCGGCCTTGCCCGCACCCGCACTCGAGCGCGTGGCGGTGGACGACCTGGCGGTGCTGCCCTACACCTCGGGCACCACGGGCCACCCCAAGGGCTGCATGCATTCGCACCGCACCATGCTGACCTCGGCGCTGGGGGCGGCGTACTGGCGCGGCTTTCATGCCGAGTCGGTCTTCATGTCTGCCGCGCCTTTGTTCCACCTGCTGGGCATGCAGAACGCCATGAACACGCCCATTGCCGTGGGCTGCACGGTGGTCATGATGCCGCGCTGGAATGCCGAGTTGGCGGGCGAGCTCATCGAGCGCTACCGCGTGTCGGTGTGGACGGCGCCGCCGGCGATGCTGATCGACTTTTTCACGCACGCCAGCACCCCTGCGCGTGACCTGAGCAGCCTGGCGCTGCTGTCGGGCGGTGGCGCGGCCATGCCCGAGGCCGTGAACACCATGATCACCGAGCAGCATGGCATCGCCTTCAACGAGGCGTATGGCATGACCGAGTCGGCGTCGTTCCTGCATGCCAACCCCGTGCAGCGCGGCAAGAAGCAGTGCCTGGGCATTCCCACCTTTGGTGTGAGCTCGCTCGTGGTCGACCCGGCCACGCTGGAAGAGGTGGCGCCCGGCGAAGTCGGCGAGCTGGTGACCAGCGGGGCGCAGATCATGCTGGGCTACTGGCGCAACCCCGAGGCCAACGCCAGCAGCTTCTTCGAGCGCGACGGCAAGCGCTTCTTCCGCACCGGCGACCTGGTGAGCGTGGACGAAGACGGTTACTACTTCATGCGCGACCGCCTCAAGCGCATGATCAACGTGTCGGGCTACAAGGTGTGGCCGGCCGAGGTCGAGTCCATGCTGTACGAGCACCCCGCGGTGCGCGAGGCATGCATCATCGCCCTCAAGGACGCCAAGGCGGGCGAACAGGTCAAGGCCCTCATCGTGCTCAAGCCCGAGTTGCGTGGCCAGACCACCGCCGAAGACATCATCGCCTGGGCACGCCAGCGCATGGCCGTGTACAAGGCGCCGCGTCAGGTCGAGTTCGTGGACGAGCTGCTCAAGTCGGGCACGGGCAAGGTGATGTGGCGCGAGCTGCAAGAGCAGGCCCAGCAAGCGCAGGACCGGGCACAGAACGCCATGGGCGTGGACTGATCGGCATGACCCAAGGCCGCTCGCGCGCACGGGGCCTGCCCCCGCAGCCTTCGTGCCCTAGGGGTATGCCCCAGGTCACAGCTGTGACAGCGTTGTGCATCGGCCTGTCGGCCAATGGTGGATATTGCGCCCCGGTGTTCCGTGCCGTCGCCCGCGCGAGCGGCCCCGCTACCGCCGCCATGACGCGTCCCTGGCGGCAGTATCTGGCAATCAGCGGTAAGAAAATATCGGAACACACGGCATACCCCTCACTTGCCATGACTCAGGAAACCGCATGAACATGAATTTCGACACCTTGCGCTTCGAGGTTGAAAACGGCGTGGGCACCATCACGCTGGACAACGAGCGCAAGCGCAACGCCTTCGACATGGCCATGCGCGAAGGCCTGGCCAAGGTCGTGGCCCACATCAAGACCGACCGCAGCATCCGCGCCGTCATCCTCACCGGGGCCCACAACCATTTCTGCTCGGGCGGCGACCTGTCCAACATCGCCGCCAGCAGCGACCTGGGCACCGATGGCTGGCGCAACCGCCTGCAGGACGTGCACCACTGGATCCGCGACCTGTTGACGCTGGACCGCCCCATCATCGCGGCCTGCGACGGTGCGTCGTACGGCGCCGGTTTCTCCATGGCGCTGCTGGCCGACATCATCCTGGCCACGCCGCGCGCGAAGTTCTGCATGTCCTTCATGAAGGTCGGCCTGGTGCCCGACTGCGGCGCCTTCTACACCCTGCCGCGCGTGGTCGGCGTGCAGCGCGCCAAAGAACTGCTGATGTCCGCCCGCGAGCTGGACGTGAACGAGGCCAAGGACCTGGGCATCGTGCTCGAGATCCACGAACCCGATCAGCTCATGGCCCGTGCCCGCGCCATGGCCGAAAGCTTCACCCAGGCCAACCCGGCCGCCATCGGCATGGTCAAGCGCACCATGAACAGCGTGGGTGGCCTCGACCTCGACAACCTGCTGGACATGGAAGCCTCGGCCCAGGCCCTGGCCATGTTCACCCCCGAGCACAAGGTGGCCATCCAGGCCTTCCTCGACAAGAAGGCGCCACCGTACAGCTGGAAACCCAACCCCCAGGCAGTCAAGGCGTGAGCCTGGCACCTGGCCAACCGATCCATTGAAGAAGGAGATTGAAATGAGCGAGAAACTGGTGCAAGACAAGGTCATCATCGTGACCGGCGCAGGCGGCGGCATCGGCCGTGACTTCGCCCTGGCCCTGGCCAAGGAAGGCGCCAAGGTCGTGGTGAACGACATCGGCGCTTCGGTGACCGGCGAAGGCAACGACGCTGGCCCGGCCCAGAAGGTCGTGGACGAGATCAAGGCCGCCGGTGGCCAGGCCGTGGCCAACACCGACTCGGTGGCCGACGCCTCGGCCGCTGCCAAGATCGTGCAAAGCGCGCTGGACACCTTCGGCCGCATCGATGGCGTGATCAACAACGCCGGCATCCTGCGCGACCGCATGTTCCACAAGATGAGCCTGGACGAGTGGGACGCCGTGCTCAAGGTGCACCTGTACGGTTCGTATTACATGAGCCGCGCTGCCGCCAACCACTTCAAGGAGCAGGAAAGCGGTGCCTTCGTGCACATGACCTCGACCTCGGGCCTGATCGGCAACAACGGCCAGGCCAACTACGCCGCCGCCAAGCTGGGCATGATGGGCTTGTCCAAGTCCATCGCCCTGGACATGCAGCGCTACAACGTGCGTTCGAACTGCATCGCGCCCTTCGCCTGGAGCCGCATGATCGGTTCGATCCCGACCGACACGCCCGAGCAGCAAGCCCGCGTTGCCAAGATCCAGCAAATGACCCCCGCCAAGATCGCCCCGCTGGCCGTCGCCCTGATGAGCGACAAGGCCAAGGACACTAACGGCCAGGTCTTCGTCGTGCGCAACAACGAAATCTTCCTGATGAGCCAGCCGCGCCCCGTGCGCTCGGTGCAGCGCAGCGAAGGCTGGACGCCCGAGACCGTGATCGAGCACGCCCTGCCGGCCTTCAAGGGCAGCTACTTCGGCCTGGACAAGTCGGGCGACGTGTTCAGCTGGGATCCGGTCTGAACCATTGACCCCTACGCGCCCTGTGCGCTGCGCGCATGGTCCGCTGCCCCTACGCCGGGCGCCCCCCGAGGGGGCCCGCTTCGCTCGGGAGCGGCCCTTCGCTTCAGCGAGGTCTTGGCGACAGCCCATGCGTGCTTGCACGCATCGATCAGGGCGCGCGGGGCTTCTGCCCGTGGCGGCGCGTGCGCGCGTCGTCACGTTCGAGTGTGTTCAATCAATGGCAGTATGCATTCATTCTCGTTCATTCATGAACGAAAAAATGTCCATACTGCCTTTGCTTGACCATGCTGACGTGGCCTGAATCCTCAGGACCACGCATCCACAACCCAAGCTTCAGGTGAACCACCATGTCTGACACCATCGACCTGGCCAAGGCCGGGATCGAGCTGCGCCACAAGGCCGAGCTCGACCAGGGCAATTTCCTCATCGGATACAGCGCGACCAGCGGCAAGTACCACTACTACCCACGCGAGAACTGCCCCTTCAGCGGCGCGGGCGACGTCACCCTGGTGGCCCCCAAGGGCACCGGCGTGGTCTATTCCTTCACCGTGGTGGCGCGCAAGCCCGAGGCGGGCGGCGACTACAACGTGGTGCTGGTCGACCTGGACGAAGGCGTGCGCCTGATGAGCCGCATCGAGGGCGTGGACCCGCACTCGGTCAAGATCGGCCAGCGCGTGAAGACCCGCGTGCAGGTCACCGACGGCAAAGGCCTGGTGGTCTGCGATCTGGCGTGAAGCTGCGAACAAGGAACTTTTGACATGACCGATTTGAAATCCTTGCGCGGCAGCTGCGCGATTGCAGGCGTGGGCCTGTTTGGCAACGGCGAGGCCCACGGCTTCACCGACATGGAACTGCTGGCGCGCTCGGCGCGCATCGCCATCGAAGACGCCGGCCTCACGCTGGCCGACATCGACGGCATCGCCACCTGCTCGGTGTCCGCCTCGATGTGGACCATGCCCGTCATCGAGTACCTCGGCATCCGCCCGAACTACATCGACGGCACCATGATCGGTGGCTCGAGCTTCATCGCCCACCTGCTGCCGGCCATGATGGCGCTGCAGTCCGGCCAGTGCAACGCGGTGCTGGTCTGCTACGGCTCGGTGCAGCGCACGGCCGCCAACGGCCGCAAGGCGCAGGCGCCCATGCGCAAGCAGATGGACCCGCAGCCCTACGAGCACCCCTACGACCCGTTCAACCCGGCCAGCTCGTACGCCATGGCGGCGCACCGCCACATGCACCAGTACGGCACCACGCGCGAGCAGCTGGCCGAAGTGGCCGTGTCGGCACGCAAGTGGGCGCAGCTGAACCCCGAAGCCTTCATGCGTGGCCCGCTCTCCATCGAGGACGTGATCAACGCCAAGCCCGTGACCACGCCGTTCACCGTGCGCGATTGCTGCCTGGTGACCGATGGTGGCGGCGCCTTCGTGCTGGTGCGGGCCGACCGCGCCAAGCACCTGAAGCAAAAGCCGGTCTACGTGCTGGGCAACGCCACGGCGTGCTGGAACCGCCAGATCTCGTCCATGCACGACCTGACCGTGTCGGCCGCGCAGCAGTCGGGCCAACAGGCTTTTGCCATGGCCGGCCTGCAGCCCAAGGACATCGGCGTGCTCGAGCTGTACGACGCCTTCACCATCAACACGCTGCTGTTCCTGGAAGACCTGGGCTTCGTGCCCAAGGGCGAGGCCGGCCGTTTCGTCGAGGGCGGCACCATCGCCCCGGGCGGCAAGCTGCCCGTGAACACCAACGGCGGCGGCCTGTCGTGCACCCACCCGGGCATGTACGGCATCTTTGCCCTGATCGAAGCCGTGCGCCAACTGCGTGGCGAAGGCGGCGACCGCCAGGTGCAGGGCGTGCACACGGCCCTGGCCCATGGCAACGGCGGCACGCTGTCCAGCCAGGCCACGGCCATCCTGGGCACGGCCGACGCGCTGTGAGGCGGGCTTCGGGCGGTCTCACCGAGGCCGTCCGAAGCTGCCAGCGCCCGCCCGGGCGCTGCGTTTCCGGACCGGATGGCCCCCGGCCACACCCTCGCCCCGTGATGGGGTGACGAGGCCGGCAACCCCCGCGTCCACCACAGGCCATGTCGGCAACCGCCGGCATGGCCTGATCCACAACCGGTTCGGGCTCCCCCGATCCGGCCTTTGTTCACGTTCATTTGACAGGAGTATTCACATGTTGTTGTTTCGGAATCAACGTCATTCGCTGCATACTCCTGTTGTGTATGCGCGCCGCCAGCTGCTGACGCTGGGTGCCGCCGGACTGGCCGTGCCGGCGCTGCTGGCGGCCACGCCCGCCCTGGCCGACGCCTGGCCCCACAAAGCCATCACCATCGTCGTGCCCGCCGCGGCTGGCGGCACCACCGACATGGCGGCCCGCCTGCTGGCGCAGGACATGGGTCAGCAGCTGGGCCAGAGCGTGGTGGTCGACAACCGCGCCGGCGGTGGCGGCATCATCGGCACGCAGGCCGCGCTGGCGGCCAAGCCCGATGGCTACACGCTGCTGATGGGCAACATCGGCCCCAACGCCATCAACTACAGCATGTACAAAAAGCTGCCGTACAAGCCGGCAGACCTGGTGCCGCTGACCAACGTCATCTCGGTGCCCAACGTGCTGGTCGTGCATGCCGATTCGCCCTTCAAGACCGTGGCCGAGCTGATCGCCTACGCCAAGGCCAACCCGACCAAGATCACCATGGGCTCGACCGGCACCGGCCAGTCGCCCCACATGTCGGCCGAAATGTTCATGCAGCGCGCCGGCTTCACGGCGCCCCACGCGCCCTACAAAGGCGCCGGCCCGGCCGTGCAGGGCCTGCTGGGCAAGCAGTTCGACTTCATGATCGACAACCTGCCCAGCTCGCTGCCGCACATCCAGGCCGGCAAGTTCCGCGCCCTGGCCGTCACCAGTGCCAAGCGCAACCCTGCGCTGCCCAACATCCCCACCATGGCCGAAGCCGGCGTGAAGGACATGGTCGTCACCGCCTGGTTCGGCCTGTTTGCACCGGCTGGCGTGCCCCAGGCCGTGCAGGACAAGGTCCACGCCGCCGCCGCGCACGCCCTGCAGCAGCCCGAGGTGCGCAAGCGCCTGACCGAGCAGATGGGCGGCGAGGTCGGCGGCGAATCGCAGGCCGACTACAAGGCCTTCGTCGCGGGCGAAATCCAGCGCTGGTCGCAGGTGGTGAAGCAGGCCGGCATCTCGGCCGATTGAGGAGGCCGCCGGGCGGCGTTTTCGCTGTGGTCTGCCGCAGCGATTCGGGGCCCCGCCGGTGCCAAGATCGACCGATTCACATCCCCATCAAGCAGTAAGGAAACACCATGATCCGCGATCCAGAAACCATGAACGTCTTCGTCGACACCGTGCAGCGTTTTGTGCGCGAGCGCCTGGTGCCGGCCGAAGAGGTGGTGGCGGAGACCGATGCCATCCCGGCCGACATCGTGCAGGAGATGAAGGACATGGGCATGTTCGGCCTGACGGTGCCCGAGGAGTTCGGCGGCCTGGGCCTGACCATGGAAGAGGAGGTGCTGGTCATGCTCGAGATGGGCAAGACCTCGCCGGCCTTCCGCTCGCTGTTCGGCACCACCGTGGGCATCGGCTCGCAAGGCATCCTGATGGACGGCACGGCCGAGCAGAAGGCCGAGTACCTGCCCAAGCTGGCCAGCGGCGAGCTCATCGCCTCGTTCGCGCTGACCGAGCCCGATGCCGGCTCGGACGCGGCCTCGCTGCGCACCACCGCCGTGCGCGACGGCGACGACTACATCGTCAACGGCACCAAGCGCTTCATCACCAACTCGCCGCACGCGGGCATCTTCACGCTGATGGCGCGCACCAACCCCGACAACAAGGGCGCGGGTGGCGTGTCGGCCTTCATCGTCGATGCCAAGTCGCCCGGCATCAGCATCGGCAAGATCGACAAGAAGATGGGCCAGAAGGGCGCCCACACGGCCGACGTGATCTTCGAGAACTGCCGCGTGCCGGCCAAAAACATCATCGGCCTGAAGGAAGGCCAGGGCTTCAAGACCGCGATGAAGGTGCTGGAAAAAGGCCGCATCCACATCGCCGCCATCGCCGTGGGCTGCGCCGAGCGCATGCTGCAGGATTCGCTGGCCTATGCCATGGAGCGCAAGCAGTTCGGCGAGCCCATCGCCAACTTCCAGCTCGTGCAGGCCATGCTGGCCGATGGCCAGGCCGAGCTGTACGCCGCGCGCTGCATGGTGCTCGACGCCGCACGTCGCCGCGATGACGGCAAGGACGTGGCGGTCGAGGCGTCGTGCTGCAAGATGTTCGCCACCGAAGCCTGCGGCCGCATCGCCGACCGCGCTGTGCAGATCTTTGGCGGTGCCGGCTACCTGAGCGAATACGGCATCGAACGTTTCTACCGCGACGTGCGCCTGTTCCGTCTGTACGAGGGCACAACCCAGATTCAGCAGATTGTGATCGGGCGTGGCATGGTCAAAAACGGCCACGTGAGCTGATTGCGGACTGAATTGGGTGGCAGGATGGTCTGCCGCCCGTTTTATTGTGAACCATTGTGAGGGGATACTCCATGAAGACAAAAATCACCGAGATGCTGGGCATCGAATACCCGATCATCCAGGGCGGCATGCAGTGGGTGGGCCGTGCCGAACTCGCCTCGGCCGTGTCCAACGCGGGCGGCCTGGGTATCCTGACCGCGCTGACCCAGCCCACGCCGGCTGACCTGGCCAAGGAAATCGAACGCTGCAAGACCATGACGAGCAAGCCGTTCGGCGTGAACATCACGCTGTTGCCCATCGTCAAGGCGCCTCCGTACGAAGAAATCGTGCAGGTCATCATCGACGGCGGCGTCAAGGTCGTGGAAACCGCGGGCAACAGCCCCAAGGAATTCACCGCCAAGCTCAAGGACGCCGGCATCGTCGTGGTCCACAAGTGCACGTCGGTGCGTCACGCCCTGTCGGCCCAGCGCAATGGCGTGGATGCCATCTCCATCGACGGCTTCGAGTGCGCCGGTCACCCCGGTGAAGACGACGTGCCCGGCCTGGTGCTGATTCCGGCCGCTGCGCGTGCGCTCAGCATCCCCATCATCGCCTCGGGCGGCATCGCCACCGGCGCCGGCATGGCCGCTGCCCTGACCCTGGGTGCCGAAGGCGTGAACATGGGCACGCGCTTCATGGCGACGAAAGAAGCGCCCATCCACGACAACATCAAGCAGGCCCTGGTGGCCGCTGGTGAACGCGACACGCGCCTGATGTTCCGCACCATGCGCAACACCTCGCGCGTGCTGGCCAACGACATCTCCAACGAGGTCGTCGAAGCCGAACGCCGTCCCGGTGGCGTCAAGTTCGAAGAAATCCACCACCTGGTGGCCGGTGTCCGTGGCCGTGCCGCCATGGAAAGCGGCCAGGTCAACGACGGCGTGGTCTCGGCCGGCCAGGTCGTGGGCCTGATCGACGACGTGCCCACCTGCCAGGAGCTGATCCAGCGCATGGTCAAGGAATGCCGCGAGGCCCTGGCCCGCGCCACCGCCTGGGCCGCCTGAGGTTGACCCCCACGCTCCCCTGCGCTTCGCGCATGGCCCCCGCAAGGCGGCCTGCTGCGCCGGGGTCGGCCCGTCGTTTCGGCGATGCGGCCGCCTGTGCGTCAAGGCCTGGCTGGCGCGCAGCGGGGCGTGTTTCCAATGCCTGCGAAGGCAGGTATCTGGCGTTCACCGCCTGAATTCATTTGCACCATGAGCAGTACTGCTGACATTCAAGACGCTGCGGCGCTGGCCGCCCGCAAGGCCGAACTGAAGGCCAAGGCCGATGCCTTGTTCGCCAAGGTCACCTTCAACCAGATGATTGGCCTGAAGCGCGAGTTTGCCGAGGCTGGCGTCTCGCGCCTGGTGCTGCCCATCAACCCGCAGCTGTTCAACAACTTTGGCGTCGTGCACGGCGGCGTGCTCATGTCCATGCTGGACAGCACCATGACGGCCGCGGCGCTGTCGCGCTTCGAGTTCGAGCGCCTGGTGGTCACCGTCGACCTGCAGACGCAGTTCGTCAAATCCGGACGCGGCGTGCTCACCGGCCACGGCAAGGTCGTGGGCGGCGGCAAGTCGCTGGCCTTCTGCGAGGGCCGCATCGAGGACGAACAGGGCGACCTTGTGGCCAAGGCCTCGGCCGTGTTCAAGTACGTGACCTCCGCCTGACCGCCTTCCCCTTCACCCCACGCGCGTGATGCGCGCCCGGCCCGCCACCGGCGGGGCTCCAACGGCTTCCCAGCCTCCTTTCATTGAGAGACCTCCCATGACCACCCAACAACTGCCCGACGACATGGACTTCCCGCTGGAAGGCGTGCGCGTGCTCGACCTCTCCCGCGTGTTTGCCGGCCCCATGTGCGGCATGGTGCTGGCCGATTTCGGCGCCGAAGTGATCAAGATCGAACACCCGGGCCGCGGCGACGACACGCGCGACTGGGGCATGCGCGTGGGCACCACGACCACGACCTACTTCAACGCGATGAACCGCAACAAGCGCTCCATCACCGTTGACCTGC
Source organism: Comamonas serinivorans (assembly GCF_002158865.1). Taxonomy (NCBI): domain Bacteria; kingdom Pseudomonadati; phylum Pseudomonadota; class Betaproteobacteria; order Burkholderiales; family Comamonadaceae; genus Comamonas; species Comamonas serinivorans. The sequence goes on from NZ_CP021455.1 coordinate 314,235, forward strand.
AGACGCCCGAAGGCGTGAAGCTGATCCATGACCTGATCCCGCAGTTCGACGTCGTGGTGCAGAACTTCAAGACCGGCGGTGCCGACAAACTGGGCCTGGGCTACGAGCAGCTCAAGGCCATCAAGCCCGACCTGATCTACTGCTCCATCGCCGGCTACGACAGCTCGGGCCCCGAAGCCAAGCGCCCCGGCTACGACCTCGTCATCCAGGCCGAATCGGGCCTCATGAACATCAACGGCGAGCCGACGCAGCCGCCGCTCAAGTTCGGCGTTGCCGTGGTCGACCTGATGACCGGCATGTACTCGGCCCAGGCCGTGCTGGCCGCGCTGTTCCGCCGCGAGCGCACGGGCAAGGGTCGCCACATCGAGATGGCGCTGTACGACTGCGGCCTCACCGTCACTTCGTACTACGGCCTGGACGCGCTGCTGCTGGGCCACGATGCGGCCCGCATCGGCAACGCCCACCCGTCCATCGTGCCCTACGGCATGTTCGAGGCCGCCGACGGTCCGCTGATCATCGCCGTCGGCAACAACGGCCAGTTCAACCGCTTCTGCAACGAGGTGATCGACCGCCCCGACATCCCGCAGAACCCCAACTACAAGACCAACCTGGACCGCGCCACGCACCGCGAAACGCTGGTGCCCATCATCCTGGCCGCCATCAAGGCCATGCCGCGCGCCACGTTGCTCGAGCGCCTCTCGGCCTGCGGCGTGCCCTGCGGCGAGGTGGCCGGTGTGCACGAAGCGCTGACCAGCGAACGCACCCGCCGCGGCGGCTTGATTCAACGCATGCCTCACCCCGAAGCCGGCGAAGCCGATGTGTTCGCGCCGCCCTACCGCCTGGACGGCAAGCGCCTGCCCGTGCGCGCCATTCCGCCCACGCTGGGCGAGGGCACGCGCGAGCTGCTGCAAGGCTTGCTCCAGCTGTCCGAGGACGAGCTGCAGGCCCTCAAGGCCAAGGGCGTGCTGACGCTGCCAGAACAGGCGTGAGTTCCCGCAGGCGCACGGCGCCTGCACCGTGGCCATCCGCGGCCACACGCCATGCCAGGGGCTGTTGACCTGGCGTTTCCCTGAGATGGGCCTCTTCATGCTGTTCCGAAACAACCTGTCTTCGATGGCGCGCCGCGGCGTGCTGACCCTGGCGCTCGCCCCCCTGCTGGCGGGCACGGCCATGGCGCAAACCCCGTGGCCCAACGCCATGATCAAGCTCGTGGTGCCGTTCCCGGCCGGCGGGCCGACCGACACGGCCGCGCGCATCGCGGGTCAGAAACTGGGCGAACGCCTCAAGCAGACGGTGGTGATCGACAACCGCGCCGGTGCCTCGGGCTCGATCGCCGCGAGCCAAGTGACCAAGGTGCGGCCCGATGGCTACACCCTGATGATGCTGGCCACGCCCACGCTGCTGGCCCCGCACCTGATCAAGACCAGCTACGACCCGGCGCGTGATTTCACGCCCGTGGCCATGGTGTACGACCTGCCCATCGTGCTGGTGGTCAACCCGCGCCTGCTGCCGCAGGTGACGGACCTGAAGTCGCTGATCGCGCAGGCCCATGCCGACAAGCACCTGAACTACACCAGCGCCGGCACCGGCAGCTTTGGCCACCTGAGCATGGAGCTGCTCAAGCAGATGGGCGGCTTCGAGATGCAGCACGTGCCCTACAAGGGCAGCAGCCCCGCCATCGCCGACACCATCGGTGGTCAGGTGCCGGCGATGTTCGCCGACCTGGTGGCCGCGCTGCCGCACATCAAGGCGGGCAAGCTGCGCGCGATTGCCGTGGGCTCGCCCGAGCGCATCGAGGTGCTGCCGCAGGTCAAGACCGTGGCCGAACAGGGCTTCGCCGGCTACCAGGCCGTGTCCTGGGGCGGACTGGTCGCGCCGCCCGGCACGCCCAAGGCGGTGGTCGACCGCGTCGCGGCCGAGATGAAGCAGATCCTCGACGAACCCGAGACGCGCGCCAAAATGGCCGGCGCCGGGGCGTTTGCCCACTTCGTGCCGCCGGCGCAGTTTGGCCAGCGCATTGCACAGGACTACCAGAAATGGGGTCAGGTGATCCGAGACAAGCACATTGCAGGCGACTGAGGTTGCCGCACCCCTTTTTCACTCTTCCACAAGGACCCTCATCATGAAAATTCTCGTCCCCGTCAAACGCGTGGTGGACTACAACGTCAAGGTTCGTGTCAAGGCGGACGGCACGGGTGTGGACATTGCCAACGTCAAGATGAGCATGAACCCCTTTGACGAGATTGCCGTCGAAGAAGCGGTGCGGCTGAAAGAAAAAGGCGTGGCCACCGAAGTCATCGCCGTCTCGTGCGGCGTGGCGCAGTGCCAGGAAACCCTGCGCACCGCCATGGCCATCGGTGCCGACCGCGGCATCCTGGTCGAGTCCGCCGACGAACTGCAGCCCCTGGCTGTCGCCAAGCTGCTCAAGGCCCTGGTCGACAAAGAGCAACCCGGCCTCGTCATCTGCGGCAAGCAAGCCATCGACGACGACGCCAACCAGACCGGCCAGATGCTCGCCGCCCTGGGCGACTGGGGCCAGGCCACCTTCGCCTCCAAGGTCGAAGTCGACGGCGCCAACGTCAAAGTCACGCGTGAAGTCGACGGCGGCCTCGAAACCATCGAGCTCAGCCAGCCGGCCGTCATCACCACCGACCTGCGCCTGAACGAGCCGCGCTACGTCACCTTGCCCAACATCATGAAGGCCAAGAAAAAGCCGCTGGAAACCGTCAAGCCCGCCGACCTCGGCGTCGACGTCGCCCCGCGCCTCAAAACCCTCAAAGTGTCCGAGCCGCCCAAGCGCGGTGCCGGCGTCAAAGTGCCCGACGTCGCCACCCTGGTCGACAAGCTCAAGAACGAAGCCAAAGTCATCTGATCCGGTGCATTCCAGGGTATGACCCCACGCCCGATTCAAACTGAACGGGAAACCGGCCATACCCCTGATGCACACCTGGACACCGACTCACCCTTGAGCCTCCCCCGCGACCGCCGCCCGCGCACCTGATGCCCGCGTGACCGCCGCGACCCGCCCGAACACCTTGACCGAAAGATCACCATGACCGCACTCGTCATCGCCGAACACGACAACGCCAGCCTCAAATCGGCCACCCTCAACACCGTCACCGCCGCTCTCGCCTGCGGTGGCGACGTCCACGTCCTCGTCGCCGGAGAAGGCGCCGCCGCCGCTGCCGCTGCCGCCGCCCAGATCGCCGGCGTGGCCAAAGTCATCCACGCCGACGGCGCCGCCCTGAAGAACGGCCTGGCCGAAAACGTCGCCGCGCAAGTGCTCGCCATCGCCGGCAACTACAGCCACATCCTCTTCCCCGCCACCGCCTCGGGCAAGAACATCGCCCCGCGCGTGGCCGCCAAACTCGACGTCGCCCAAATCAGCGACATCACCAAAGTGGACAGCGCCGACACCTTCGAGCGCCCCATCTACGCCGGCAACGCCATCGCCACCGTCCAATCCACCGACGCCGTCAAAGTCATCACCGTGCGCGGCACCGGCTTTGACGCCGCCGCCGCCACCGGTGGCGCCGCCGCCGTGGAAACCGTCGCCGCCGTCGCCGACACCGGCAAAGCCAAATTCCTCGGCGCCGAAATCGCCAAGAGCGACCGTCCCGAGCTCACCGCCGCCAAGATCATCGTCTCCGGTGGCCGTGCCCTGGGCAGCAAAGAAAAGTTCGACGAAGTCATCACCCCGCTGGCCGACAAGCTCGGCGCCGCCATCGGTGCCAGCCGCGCCGCGGTCGACGCCGGCTACGCCGCCAACGACCTGCAGGTGGGCCAGACCGGCAAGATCGTGGCCCCGCAGCTGTACATCGCCTGCGGCATCTCGGGCGCCATCCAGCACTTGGCCGGCATGAAGGACTCCAAGGTGATCGTGGCGATCAACAAGGACCCCGAAGCGCCGATCTTCTCGGTGGCCGACTACGGCCTGGAGGCTGACCTGTTCGCGGCCGTGCCCGAGCTGGTCCAGGCCGTGTGAGCTTGAGCAGGTGAGCCGGCTGGCTCATCACGTCAAAAGGCAGTATGCCCCGGTTGCCGTTCAATTTTGAACGGCAAACGGGGCATACTGCCTTTGTCTCTGAGGAGGTGCCGCTGAATCACGGCACCCTTCAGGCTCAGTCGAACACGACGACGCTGCGCGCGATGCCACCGCGCTCCATGGCGGCAAAGCCGTCGTTGATGTCTTCGAGGCGGATGCGCTGCGACACCAGCTGGTCGAGCTGCATGCGGCCCTGCATGTGGAAGTCGACCAGGCGCGGGATGTCGACGGTGAAGTTGTTCGAGCCCATCATCGAGCCCTGGATGCGGCGCTCGAACAGGAACTCGAAGCCGTGGAACTCGACCTTGGTGCCCAGCGGGATCATGCCCACGATGGTGGACAGGCCGCGCGGCCGCAGCATGGCGAAGGAGTCTTCGGTGCACTTCTTGACGCCGATGCATTCGAAGGCATAGTCCACGCCGCCGTTGGTCATGGCGATGACCTTTTTCACCAGCTCGGCGTCGTTGCCGTCGATGCCGTCGGTGGCGCCGAAGAGCTTGGCCATCTCCAGCTTGGTGGGGTCGATGTCGATGGCGATGATGCGCGCCGCGCCGGCCAGGCGCGCGGCGTGGATGGCCGACAGGCCGACGCCGCCGCAGCCGAACACGGCCACCTGCGAGCCCGCTTCGATCTGGGCGCTGCGGGTGACCGAGCCGTAGCCGGTCAGCACGCCGCAGCCCAGCAGGGCGGCCAGGTCCAGCGGCATGTCGTCGCGGATTTTGACCAGCGCGTTCTCGTGCACCAGCATCTGCTCGGCGAACGACGAGAGGTTCAGGTACTGGTTCAGGTGCTCGCCTTTCCAGCTCAGGCGCTTGGACACCCCGGGCGGCAGCTTGACGGCGGTGTTGTTGCACACGCTGAGGTGGCCGCTGACGCAGTATTCGCAATGGCCGCAGAACACCGACAGGCAGGAGACGACGTGGTCGCCGGGCTTGAGCGTGGTCACGCCGTCGCCCACGGCCTCGACCACGCCCGCGGCCTCGTGGCCCAGGATGGCGGGCACGGGTGTGGGGTACTTGCCCTGGATGAAATGCAGGTCGCTGTGGCACAGGCCCGTGGCCTTGGTGCGCACCAGCACCTCGTTGCGCTGGGGTTTCTGGATCTCGACCGTTTCAATGGTCATGGGCTGACCGACGCCATGGAACACCGCTGCTTTCAAGTGAGTCTCCTGATGGTGAGTTTTCATGCCGTGGGGCGGCCCGCAGGACCACCCCACGCGGTCGAGTGTGGACCAACAGGGGGGTTTTGTGGTGCGGGCAAACGCCCATGGGACGCGCTGTCGCGCCCAGGGCACAGGTGCGGCCCGGCGGTCACGTGCGCTGTTGCGCCGACGCCTGCGGTGTGCGCAAGTCTGGCGGTGCAGCGGTGCAGCGGTGCAGCGGTGCAGCGGTGCGGAACGGGCTGCCATCAAGCCCTGACAGGGCAGGGCGAGCCCCCGTGCACGGCTGCGGCGCCAGCCTGCACAGGGGCTCGCTGCCGCGAGGGGCGGTGGCATCCCGACCGCGCCAGTGAGCACGGCCCGCCAGACCCAGCCCAGTCACGCCCTCGCGGGACATGCGGCGCGGTTCAGGCCCGGCGCGATGCGCCGCGCGGAGCCGTCGTTCAGGCGTTGCGGGCCATGAGGCCGCCGTCCACTGGGATGGTCACGCCCGTGATGTACGAGGCGGCGGGCAGGCACAGGCTGACCGTCATGTGGGCCACCTCGACCGGCAGGCCGTAGCGGTTCAGGGCGGTGCGGCGGCGCGCGAACTTCTTCTTGTCTTCGGGCGGCACGCGGTGCGTCATGGCCGTGTCGATGGGGCCGGGGCAGATGCAGTTGACGGTGATGCCCTCGGGGCCCAGCTCGACGGCGTAGGCGCGCGTCAGGCCTGTGACGCCGGCTTTGGCGGCCGCGTAGGCGCTGTTGGTGGCGGTGGCGCCCAGCGCTTCGGTCGAGGCGATGTTGACGATGCGCGGGGCCTCGGACTGACGCAGGTGCGGCAGGGCCGCGCGGATGATGCGCTGCTGCGCGGTCAGCATCACGTTCAGCGCCAGGTCCCAGCGCTCGTCGTAGTTGGCCTCGTCGACCGCGCTGCGCGTGGAGACGCCGGCGTTGTTCACCACGATGTCGATGCCGCCGAAGGCCTGGGCCACGTCGGCCACCACGCGGGTGATGGCCTGGGCATCGCCCACGTCCAGCGCAAAGGCCTGGGCATCGCCGCCGCGGGCGCGGATGTCGGCCGCCACGGCCTCGGCGTCCTGCTGGCGCAGGTCGGTCACGGCCACGCGCGCGCCCTCCTCGGCGAACACGCGCGCCGTGGCGCGCCCCATGCCGCTGGCCGCACCGGTCACCAGCACCACCTTGCCCCGCACCGAGCGGCTGAGCGTCGGGTCGTCGAACGCCGGGGCCTCGGCATTCGGGTTCCAGAGGGTGGGGGGCTGGCGGCGGCTCACGTCGGTCATGGTGTCTCCTGGCTTGGGGGATGGAAGGCACGCGCCTGGGGCGTGCTCGGGCCATGCTAGCGGCGGCCTGGGCGGCGGACTGTGCTTTGCAGCACTCGGCCGCCGGCCCTCGCCAATGCACCGGCCCGCGTGCCCGAATGACGGTGTCCATGCCGGCGCGCCGACAGGGCCTGCGGGGTGGGGCCGGCCAGACGCTGACTGCCGATGGGTTCTTGCCCGGCTGGTGGGGCCACCGCATCGGGTCCAGGCTGCGTCTGCCTGGCGTGCGGTCGGTGTCGCGGCCCGACGCCGCGGGCCGGGTTGGCCAGAAGCGCCTGGCCGGGCGGCGAAAGCCGGTTCAGCCAACGGGCGGTGCGACCAACGGCACCCCCGCAGAGGCCGCAACGGCGCAACAGCCGGAGCCCCCGGGCCTGGTCGGCCATCGGCCCCGGCCACTGGCGGCCAGGCTGGCGAGGACTACACTTGCCCGCCTGCGCCGTGCCTGCCCACCGCTGTTCGGGCGGCGTGGCTTTTGCCAGGATTTGCCCATGAACGCCCCCGAGACTCCCCCTGTTTCCGACCTGCCCGCGCTGGCCCTGCGCGAGGTGCCCGCCGATTTTCTGGCCGCGCTGGCGGCGCGCTTTGGCGACCAGATGTCCACGGGCGAGTCGGTGCGCGCCCAGCATGGGCGCGATGAGTCGGCCTACGTCCACATTCCGCCGCCCGCGGCCGTGGTGTTTGCCGAAAGCACCCAGGACGTGGCCGACACGCTGCGCCTGTGCAACGCCTATGGCGTGCCCGTGATCGCCTACGGCGTGGGCTCGTCCATCGAGGGCCAGCTGCTGGCCGTGCAGGGCGGCATCAGCCTGGACGTGAGCCGCATGAACCGCGTGCTGCACGTGAACGCCGAAGACCTGACGGTGACCGTGCAGCCCGGCGTCACGCGCAAGCAGCTGAACGAGGCCATCAAGGACACCGGCCTGTTCTTCCCCATCGACCCCGGCGCCGATGCCTCCATCGGCGGCATGAGCGCCACGCGCGCCAGCGGCACCAACGCCGTGCGCTACGGCACCATGCGCGAGAACGTGCTGGCCCTGGAGGTCGTGCTCGCCAACGGCGAGGTCATGCACACCGGCACGCGCGCCAAGAAGTCCAGCGCCGGCTACGACCTGACGCGCCTGCTGGTGGGCAGCGAAGGCACGCTGGGCGTGATGACGGAGGTCACCGTGCGCCTGCACCCGCTGCCCGAAGCCGTGTCAGCGGCGATCTGCCAGTTCCCCACCATCCGCGATGCGGTGCAGACCGTGATCACCACCATCCAGATGGGGGTGCCGATCGCGCGCGTCGAGTTCATCGAGGCACACACGGTGGAACTCATCAACGCCTACGCCAAGACCACGCTGCGGCCCGAGCACATGCTGCTGATGGAGTTCCACGGTTCGCCCGCGGGCGTCAAAGAGCAGGCCGAGACCGTGCAGGCCATCGCCAGCGAGCACCACGGCAACGACTTCGAGTGGGCCGACACGCCCGAAGGCCGCACCCAGCTGTGGAGCGCGCGGCACAACACCTTGTTCGCGGGCCTGGCCTCGCGTCCCGGTGCCAAGGCCGTCACCACCGACGCCTGCGTGCCCATCTCGCGCCTGGCCGACTGCCTGCTCGAGTCCGTTGCCGACGCCGAGGCGCACAACCAGCCGTACTTCCTGGTCGGCCACGTGGGCGATGGCAACTTCCACTTCGGCTACCTCATCGACCCCGACAGCGCCGAAGAGCGTGAGCGCGCCGAGGCGCTCAACCACCGCCTGGTGGCGCGCGCCATCGCCATGGACGGCACCTGCACCGGCGAGCACGGCATCGGCCTGCACAAGATGGGCTTCCTGGTCAACGAGGCCGGCCTGCCCGCGGTGGACGCCATGCGCGCCATCAAGCGCGCGCTGGACCCGAACGGCATCCTCAACCCCGGCAAGGTGTTCGCGGCCGATTGAGGCGGCGCAGGAGAAGCCACGCGCCGGTGACGGCCGCTGGCGTCGCATTCCCACGCGGTGGGGGACACCGCGAACCGCTTGGCCGGTCCCGTTGGAACCGGCGACATGACAATTTGATGGGGGTATGGTGCCCTGTCCGATGATGGTGAATCGGATGGTGAGGTATACCCCCTGATGGCGTCATCGAGCCGGTTGATGCCGACGCCGGCGCGTTGGATCGACTCAAGGCTCGGCTTGGGGCAGGGCGGACGCCGGGCCAGGCGTTGTGTGTATCCAAGGCGCCGTGACGACGTGCTGGCCGGGCCTGGGCCCGACAGGGTGGTCACGGCGCCCCAGGCGACACCGATGGCCAAGGCCTGGGTTTCTTCGGCCGCCCACAGCGTCTGCCCCATGCCGGCCAGCACGCGCCGGTGCCGGTCTGGGCATCACCGAGGCGGCGCTGAGGAGGCACACCATCGGCCAAGGCGCGGGGCCGATGCGCGACCTGGTCTCCGGCGGGCGTCAAGCCGATCGACCTGCGCCATCGCGGATGGCCCGAGCCGTCCATCCGCCTCCCACTGCGCGTGATGCGCGGCCTTCACGGGCTGCTGCTGGGCGGCATGTCCGGCGCCTGCGTCGGCCGTCCTTCACGCGCCATGCCTGAATCCGCGCTGAACCCGGGCCGCAGGTTCGCGGACGAGCCGCAGACCGGGTTCAAGTCACAGGCCATCACGCCCACGACCGCCGGCCATCCACCTGCCCAGGCGCGCGTCTGCGTGCATCCACCTTGCCCTGGCGGCCGCTGCCGCAGGCGCCGCCCTGCGCACCGTTCAGGTGCACGCCGTCGGCCGCCCGTCGGGCCGTGTGACGGAAGTCCCGGGGAATCAGGGATGTCTCGGGGGTGCAAGTGTTACCATTTCATGATAACTATGTGCACAGGGAATGATCATGTTAATCCAGGATTTGGAGCTGCTGGACCGGGTTCCGCTGCTGTCCGCATTGACCGATGGGCAAAAGGCGCAGGTGGCCCGGCTGATGGTCAAGCGGCGGTTTGAGCGGGGCGAGACCCTGGTCAAGCAGGACATGAAATTCAACGCCTTGTTCGTCCTGCTGACGGGGCAGGTGCGCGTGGTTCGGACCAATGAGCAGGGGCGCGAGGTCATCCTGGCCACGCTGCAGCGGGGTGACTACATCGGCGAGATGAGCCTGATCGACCACCAGCCCCATTCCGCCACGGTGAAGGCGGACCAGCAGACCGAGGTGTTGATGCTGGGTCGCACGGCGTTCGAGTCGTGCCTGCCCGAACCGGGCTCGCTCGCCCACGCGCTGCTGCACGGCCTGGTGCAACGCCTGCGCCAGGCGGACCAGACCATCGAGTGCCTGGCGTTGAGCGATGTGCAGGGCCGCGTGAAGCGGGCGCTGCTGGAGATGGCGGTGCGGGATGCGCAGGGCGAGCTGCGCATCCGCGACAAGGTGTCGCGCCAGGACATCGCCAAGCGCGTGGGGGCCTCACGCGAGATGGTCAGCCGCGTGCTGGGCAGCCTGCAAGCGCAGCAGCTCATCGAGCTGCTGCCCAACGGCGGGTTGGTGGTCAAGCGGGCGCTCGAACTCGCCTGAGGCGTGCGCCGGGGTGCGGGCAGCCTGGGGGTGTGGGCTTGCGAGGGCGGATTCATATCAGAGTATGAGTGATCTGCCGTTTTTCAAACAACGGAGATGACGCCATACTGCTTGCGTGTGTGCGATACGCCTTGACCTGCTGACCTGCATCGCCGGCCTCGGCTGCAGCCAAGGCCCCGGCCAAGAAGGCTGCGCCCGTCAAGTCGCTCGCCCCAAGGCCCCGGCGAAGCAGGGTGCGCCGGCCAAGACGCTGCTGCCAAAGCGCCTGCCAAGACGGCCCCGTTACGCAGACCCGTTCTGTCGAGGCGTTGCCGGGTTGCTGCCCACCGTTCGCCGTCCACGAGGCGGGGCGCGCGTCAGGCCGGCTGGCCCTCGGCCAGAAACGCGCGCAGCGGCTTGGCCAGCGCATCGCTGCCGAAGATGTAGCTGGCGTGGTCGTGCCCGGGCAGCACGGACAGCCGGCCCTGCGGCAGGTGTGCCGCGATGGCCTCGAACACGCTGCGCGGGCAAGCGTCGTCCTCACCGGCCACGACCCAGGCGGGCACGTCGATGCGGCGCAGCTCGGCCAGCGGGATGTCGGGCTGCGTCAGCATCAGCTGCATCAGCGGGTCCTGGGTCGCGGCCCATTGCGATTCGATCCAGGCCCGCGCCTCGGGCTTGAAGTCGGCGGGGCTGAGGTTGGGGCCGAGCAGGGCCAGGCGCGTGACCAGCTCGGGCCGGGCGAGCGCCAGCAGCAGGGCGATGATGGCGCCGTCGCTGAAGCCGACGATGGCCAGCGGGCCCGTGCCCTGCGCGTCGATGAAGGCAGCAGTGTCTCGCGCCATCGCCGCGTAGCTGCAGTCGGCGTGGCGGCCGCTGCGCCCATGGTTGCGGCTGTCGAGCAGATGCACCACGTGGTGGCGGGCCAGGCGACGCGCCAGCGGCAGCAGGCTGCGGTGGTCTTCGCCGTTGCCATGCAGCATCAGCACCGGCGAGCCCTGGGTGCCCAGGGTGTCGTGCCAGAGCTCAAGCCCGTGAATGGTCAGCGTCGCCATGTGCAGGAATGCATTGGAGGCAGTATGGGCTCATGGCTGATTAAAAATTAACGGGGATGAGGTGATACTGCCTGTTCTGATTGATGGCCGCGCATGACGATCCCGGCGCTGCTGTTGCAGCACCAGGCGCACACGCGGTCAGCTCAGCAGCAGCTTGTCGTCGGCCACGGCCTCGCCGCGCACGCGCTCGAACATGTGCAGCAGGTCGGCCACGTCGAGCTTGCGGCGTTCTTCGCCGCTCACGTCGAGCACGATCTGGCCCTGGTGCAGCATGATGGTGCGGGTGCCGTGGTCCAGCGCCTGGCGCATGGAGTGGGTGACCATGAGCGTGGTCAGCTGGTCCTTGCCCACGATCTGGTCGGTGAGCTGGAGCACGAAGGCGGCGGTCTTGGGGTCGAGGGCGGCCGTGTGCTCGTCGAGCAGCAGCAGCTTGGACGACTGCAGCGAGGCCATGAGCAGGCTGACGGCCTGGCGCTGGCCACCCGAGAGCAGGCCCATGCGGTCGGTCAGCCGCTTTTCCAGGCCCAGGCCCAGCGTGGCCAGCTTCTCTTGGAACAGCTCGCGCTGGCCGCCGCGAATGGCGCGGCCAAAGCCGCGGCGCTGGCCGCGTTGCCAGGCCAGGGCCAGGTTTTCTTCGATGGACAGGCGCTCGCAGGTGCCGGCCATGGGGTCCTGAAACACGCGGGCCACCAGGGCGGCGCGTTGCCAGGCGTTGCGGCGCGTGACGTCCTGGCCATCGATGGTCAGGGTGCCTTGGTCCACCATCAAATCGCCGCTGATGGCGTTGAGGAAGGTGGACTTGCCGGCGCCGTTGCTGCCGATGACGGTGATGAACTCGCCTTCGCGGATGGTCAGGTCGATGCCGCGCAGCGCGGGGTTCTCGATCACGGTTCCGGGGTTGAAGGTCTTGCGCAGTCCTTGGGCTTGCAGCATCACGCGGCTCCTGGTTGGCGGCGCTTGAGCTTGGCCTTGACCTGCGGCAGCACCAGGGCCACGGCCACCAGCACGGCGGTGATGAGGTTCAGGTCCTGCGCCTTCAGGCCGATGAAGTCGGCTTGCAGCGCCAGCGCGATGAACAGGCGGTACACCACGGCGCCGAGCACCGTGGCGATGATGATGGTGCGCATCAGGCGGCTGGGCAGCAGGGTCTCGCCGATGATCACGGCGGCCAGCCCGATCACGATGGTGCCCACGCCCATGTTCACGTCGGCCCCGCCTTGCGACTGCACGTAGAAGGCGCCGCCCAGTGCGATGAGCGCGTTCGACAGCGCCATGCCGCCCAGCGTCAGGCGGTCGGTCGAGATGCCCTGGGCGCGTGCCATGCGCGGGTTGGCGCCCGTGGCACGCAGGGCCAGCCCCAGCTGCGAGCTGAAGAACCAGGCCAGCGCCAGCATGGCGACGACCACGACCACGGCCAGCACCAGCGGCTGCATCCAGATGGCGTTGGTGTCGTTCACCAGCGGTGTGAAGACCGTGGTTTCACCCAGCAGCGGCACGTTGGGCGCGCCGGCGATGCGCAGGTTGATCGAGTACAGCGCGATCATGGTCAGGATGGACGCCAGCAGCTGCAGGATGTTCAGCCGCACGTTGAGCCAGGCCGTGAGCAGCCCCGCCACGGCCCCGGCCAGGGCCGCGCACAGGCTGGCCACCCAGGGGTTGTAGCCGCCCACGATCATCACGGCCGCCACCACGCCACCCAGCGGAAAGCTGCCATCGGCGGTGAGGTCGGGAAAATCCAGGATGCGAAACGAGATCAGCACCCCCAGCGCGACGAGCGCAAAGATGAGGCCGATCTCCAGCGCACCCATGAACGAAATGAAGGTCATGGCGCCACTTTCCTCGTGCAGCAGCCCAGTCTTGCGCTGGGCCTTCGGTGAATGTCGATGCCCGCAGCGCCAGGCAAAAAACAAAGGCCAGCCTGGCGGGCAAGGCTGGCCCGTTTGGCGTCGGGGTGCGCGCATTTTAGGCGATGGGTCTGGCGCGCAAGGGGTGGTGCGCCCTGGGACAAGCCCGGTGCCCTGGCGCCGGAGAGCTGCGGCGGCGTGAGGGGTCGGCAGGCTGTGCAGCACGGCGTGAGCACCTGCTGCTCGTCACCCAACAACACGCCCGCCCCGGTGTGCTTGCGCTCCAGTAGGCGCCGGGCCGTCTGCGGCGGCCGGGTCGCTCGCGGGTTGGGCATCGTCATGAGGGTGCAGCCGTACCGGTCAACCGGCGCGTGCGCACCGCGGCAAATCTGACGCCGCGCCGCCTTTTGGCGTGGCGGCCCTGCCACGGCCACCCGCGACCCGGGGCCGGCCACTACAGTGCTGGCAAGAGGGCGTTCTGGCAGTGACCAGGGCGGGGATAGGCCCTTCGAGCAGGAGCAGTCAGCATGCAGACAACAACAGGAACCGTGGCTGAAATGGGGCGCCGTGGCGTGGCCCGAATGGCGTTGGGCGCCGCCGGCCTGCTCGCCGCCTCGGCGACCTGGGCCGCCGCAGGTGCGCCGCTGCCGCGGTGCTCGGCCAGCGCCGCGTCGTTCTACCTGATGCAGTACACCGAGGCGACGGCACCGAGCACGGCGCCCACGACCACGTTGTCCCGAGCCGCCGTGCCGGCCACTGGCGCGGTCACGCTCAACCCGGTCTGGAGCGGCCAGACCGCCCCCACGCCGTCCCCGCGCGACCTGTCGCGCAATGCCGGCGCCACGGTGGCTGGTGGCATGGCCAACGACGGCTACATCTACGCCATGCGGGCCGTGGGCACCCAGGAGCCCGGCTGGGACTTGCAAGGCGGGCTGTGGACCAGCGAGTGGCGCACACACACGCGCCATTACGAAATGCTGCGCTATGGCCGCGATGGCGTGGACAACCTGGGCATCGTCGATGGCTTGGGGATTTACCTCACCTCGACCGCCGCGGGCGGCACCTCGGTCACCGGTGCCATCGACGCCCGGCTGGGCCCCAACTTCAACGCGGCCGACGTGGACCCCGTGACCGGCGTGCTGTACCTCGCGAGCTTCCAGACCGGCGGCGCGCTCAACCGCGTGTTCCGCATCGACATCACCCAGTCACCGCCCAAGTACCTCAGCACCCTGGATCTGAGCAGCGCCATCCCGGGCACCCAGTCGGGGGACTTCGCCATCGATGCGGCGGGCGAGTGGGCCTATGGCGTGGCCAACACGTCGTTCACCGGCCAAAGCTACCGGTTCAACCTGGCCACGGGCGTTGTGCAGTCATTGGGCAGCACGTTCTTCAGCTTGCCGTTTGGCGGCGCTGCGCGCCTGCTCAACGACCCCAGCAAATTCGCGTTCTATGGCTTCGGCACGCGCGTGATGACGGCGCCCGCCGGCACGCTGGGGAACACTCAGGCCACCAGCTCGGCCGACAGCGCGGATGCCGCCTCGTGCCTGCCCAAGTTCATCGCCACGCTGCAGTGCACGCCCACCGACCTGGTGGACGCCGACGGCCAGGTGGCGAACTGCACGGTTGCCCTCAACCAGCCGGCGCCCGCGGGCGGTGTGGCGGTGGCCCTGACGCCGGCGCCCGCCAGCCCCCGCTACAGCACGACCTGCGGCAGCAGCGTCACCGTGGCCGCTGGCGCCACCTCGGCGGCGTGCACCGTCACCGCCACGCCCAACACCGTGCCCGGCGACGGCGACGTCACCGCGACGGTGCAGCTGAGCACGCCCGACCCATCGGCCGACTACGAGCTGGGCACGCCCACGGCTGCGCTCGTCACCGTGCGCAACGACGACCTGCCGTCCGTCAGCCTGAGCTGCGCGCCCGACAGCCTGTTTGATTCGCCCGGTCAGACCGCCACCTGCACCCTCACCGCCAATGCGCCCGCGCCGGCCGGCGGTCTGACGGTGGGTCTGGTGCCGCCCACTGCCAACCCCCGTTACACCACCACCTGTGGCGATGCCCTGACCCTGGCGGCCGGGGCCACCACGGCCACCTGCACCGTCACCGCCGTGCCCAACACCGTGCCCGCCGATGGCGACGTACCGGCCGTGGTGAGCCTGGCCACGCCGGCTGCGGGCGCGGGCTACCAGCTGGGTGCACCGACCCAGGCCACCGTGCTGGTGCGCAACGACGATGCCGCGCCCCCGGTGGCGCAGGTGGTCTGCACGCCCGACAGCCTGGTGGACGCCGCCGGGCAGGTTGCCACCTGCACCGTGAGCCTGAGTGAGCCGGCGCCCGCCGGTGGGGTCAACATCGTGCTGGCGCCACCGGCCAGCAACCCGCGCTACACGACCAGCTGTGCCTCGCCGCTGCTCGTGGCGGCAGGGGCCACCACGGCCAGCTGCTTGATCACCGCCACCGCCAACACGGTGCCCGGCGATGGCGACGTGAGCGCTGTTCTGGGCCTGCTGCCCGGCAGCGGCTACACCGTGGGCCCGGCGGCGCAGGCCACGGTGACGGTGCGCGACGACGACCGCACCCCGCACCCCGTGCCCACGCTGGGTGGCTGGAGCTTGTTGCTGCTGGCCTTGGGCCTGGGCTGGGCGGCGCGCCGCCGTGCTTGATCGCGCTAACGGTTGGCGCGTCCCGGAGGGGGCGTCTGGGCGCCCCGGTTGCGTTTGGCCGCACCTCGGGTGATCACCCAGATCAGTGCGGTGCAGGCACCGATGATCAGACCACCGAACAACAGGTGAAGCGAGCTCAGCAGCGCGGCACCGACCAGAAACAGCGCTGTGGAGATGGCTCCAAACACGGCGAACATCATGGCGTTGATCTCCTGGATTGATCACGTGAGCATGTCGCTTCAGGAAGGTCGGTGCATGTGACGTCCATGGCCACGGTCACACCGAATCGATCTGCCAGCGAGGGCCCATCGAGGCCGCTTGGGCCATGCTGGGCACACATGCCGCGCTCGCCATCCATGGGCGGCGCGCCCGCGACAGGTTCCACCGTGCGAGCACCGAATGCGGCCGCGCCGTGTTCCTGGCCAAACCCTCCGGACCCCGGTGGGATCCGTTCGGGTCGTCACGCGCCAGCGTGGCCCTGCCAAACTCCACCGAAACGAGGTGCCAAGCCAGGTGAAGGCGCGCTACCGGGGGCTGGCCTTGATCCCGCTCGCTGCGCGCACAGCGCCCATCCGCACCGTCAGCCGGCTTCGCGCCCGGTACTTGCCGGGGACATGGCGATGCGCAGACCGAGACCTTCAGCTGGGGTGCGGTAAGCCTCCGAAATGGTGTGGGCGGCAGTATGGGTTGATTGCCGTTCTTGTTTGATCGGCAATGGGTTCATACTCTCTTTGAAAATTGCCTGAGATCGCCCGTTTCACCGCACCCGGCGCACCGCGAAATGCTGGCCCGGGTTCACGTAGGCCTCCTGGGCCTGCACCAGCTGCAACTCGCGCTGGCCCGATTGCTGCGTGCGCAGCAGCAGCTCGTAGACGCTTGCCGTGGTGCGGGCCAGCGCATCGGCCGCGGCGCCCGGCTGGCCAAAGCGAGGGCTGTAGTGGGCGGTGAACAGCGCCGCCGTCACGTCGCCCGAGCCATTGGCCTTGAAGGGCAGCTGCGGCGTCTGCACGATCCAGGCGCCCTGGGCGTCGATGGCCAGCATCTCCAGCGTGCCGGGTTCGCGGTCGGGCCGCTCCACGCTGGTGACCAGCACCGCTCGCGGTCCCCGCTGGCCAGTCTCTGGGGCGCCGGCCATCACCGCATCGGCGGCCGACAACGTGGTCTCCAGGGTGTCGGCCGTCACGCCTGCCAGAAAGCCCAGCTCGAACTGGTTGGGCGTGATGAGGTCGGCTGCCGGCACCACGCGCTCGCGCAACAGGGTGGGAATGGCCGGGTTCACGAAGCAGCCGGATCGGGCATTGCCCATGACCGGGTCGCAGGTGTAGGTCGCGGCCGGGTTCAGCGCCTTGACCCGGGCCACCGCGGCCAGGATCACGTCCGCGATGTCGGCGCCGCCCTGATAACCGCTCAGCACCACGTCCACCTGCGCCAACGCGCCGCGCGCCGCCATGGCCTCGACGATGGCCGCCACCTCGGTCGCCGCAATCGCCGAGCCGCCCCAGGCGCCGTAGCCCGTGTGGTTCGAGAAATTGACCGTGTACACCGGCCACACCTCGTGGCCCAGGCGCTGCAGGGGAAACACGGCCGCCGAGTTGCCCACATGGCCGTAGGAAACGTGGGATTGGATGGAGAGGATGTTCACGCCGGGATTGTCGCGCGATGCGGCGCGCGGCTCAGGTCCGCCGCCATCGCCCCATGGGCGACAGGGACGGGCTGGCGGTTGACCCGGCGGGCGTTGGCTCCGGCTGCTGGGGCCACAAGCGCGACAAGGCGCCCGGCTCAGGTGCTTGTGGGTGCGCACGCTCAATGCAACAATTTGTATTACAAATAAACGAGTTGAAAGGGTTCTCCATGCGCGTGCGTTTCTTGAGCGGTTGCCTGGGCCTGCTGGCCTGGATGGGCACCCAAGCGGTCTGCGCCGCGCCCACGCTGTATGCGGTGAACCCGTTCGGCAACGCCGGTGATGCCCCCGGCACCTTTGGGCTGTATGCGCTCCATCCGGCGGACGGGTCGGTCATGGCGTCCCACACCATCACCGTGCCCAGCCGCACCATCATCGGCGCCAACGGCTTGACCATGGACCCCGGCACGCACGTGGCCTACGCCATCGTGCGGGCGCAGGGCGTGAGCGGGCGCCTGCTGGTTACGCTGGACCTGAGCACGGGCGTGGGGACCGAGGTCGGCAACCTGGGCGACAACTTCTCGTCCATCGCCTTCCGCGCGGATGGGCAGCTGCTGGGCGTGACGGGCGACGGCGCCACGGTACCCGAGACGCTCTACACCATCGACAAGGCCACGGCGACGACGGCCCTGGCCGTTCCCCTGGGCAACGGCGCGGATGGCGAGGTCATCGCCTACAACCCGCTGACGGACGAGCTGCACCACTTCTCGGGCAATGGCACGGCCATCCACGAGCGCTTTCCGGCCACGGCGCCCTACACGCCCATCACCCCGGTGTCGACCGGCAGCCGCGAGGTCTTCGGCGCCGTGTGGGATCCGAGCCAGAACCGCTTTTACGTGACCGACATCGCCTCGGAACTGCGCACGATGGCGGTGGACGGGACGCAAGGGCCCTTGCTGGGCGTCATGGTGAACGACCTGCGCGGGCTGATCCTGCAGCTGGACCAGACCCTGGCCTTCACCCCGACCCCCACTGCCGTGGCTGGCATGGCGCCGGTCGGCCTGGTGGCCACGGCGGGGCCGTCCACCCAGCCGGTGGTTTTTTCAACGCCCAGCGCCAGCACCATCTGCACCGTCAGCGGCAGCCAGGTGACCTACGTGGGCCCCGGCACCTGCACGCTGGTGGCCGAACAGGCCGGCGACGCCTCGTACGCGGCCGCGCCGGCCGTCAGCGTGGACGTGCTGGTCACGGCTGCGCCCCCCGCCAGCGTGAGCGCCCAACCCGTGCCCACGCTGGGCACCTGGGCCTTGGGTTCCCTGGCGGGCCTGCTCGGCGTGTTCGGCTTGCGCCGCCAGCGCACCGGCGCCTGAGCGCGTGCGACCGACCGCGTGGGCCCGACGCGGCCGGCAACACGGCGGGGCGGCGCTGGAACGTCAGCTGCCCGATGGCCGCCGATGGCGCCGAACGGCAGCACCCTCACTGACCCGTGGTGCGGGATGCGAGAGAGAGGATGTATCAGATGGCTGTCGTTTGACTGGAAACGGGAGTGGCTGGATACCCCATCGCATTCTGCGCGATGCGTCGATGCACGACGTGGACGGCTGCGCCGAACCCGTCCGCCCTCTACAGCCGGGCTTGGCGTTCACGTCGTGATCGGCGTTGCCCAAGGCGCGCCATCCATGGGTCGCGACCAAGCCTCTCGGCCAGCGGGGCAGCACGGCATACCAGCACAGTGCACCAGGCCTGCTCGGGTGGCTGGAGCGGAGCCCTGTCGCGCTGGCACCGTCTCGCGTACCGGTGTGCGAGCGGTCGGGCCGCCGGGGCTGCAGGCAACAGCGCGGGCATGCCGCCTTCTGGCACCCGGCACCTCGGGGCGCCATGCACGGTCGTGGGCGCGGCCATCGGGCAGGCTTCTGTCGATCGCGGTGGTCTGTGGCGCCGTCGCCTGCCGGGGCGCCGCAGTGGCGCTGGGCCCGGGCATCGTCCGTGGCGTGTCACCGCGTTCTTGCTTCGCCACGACCTCCCTCGCTATCATGGTTCGATGCTTGATTTGGTGAATTAAATTTCAACCATTGAAATTTAATTGCCAATCAATTTAATCGCCCGATCTTTCCTTTGGAGCCCTCCATGCCTGCGTCCACCCCCCACGCCATCGTGCTGCGCGAATTTGGCGACCCCGCGGTGCTGCGCGCCGAGCCCATCGCGCTGGCGCCGCCCGGCCCGGGTGAGGTGCGCGTGCGCCACACCGCGATTGGCGTCAACTTCCACGACGTGTACGTGCGTTCGGGTCTGTACAAGACCCTGGCATTGCCCGGCATTCCGGGGCTGGAGGCCGCGGGCGTGATCGAGGCGCTGGGCGAGGGCGTGACCGACCTGCAGGTGGGGCAGCGCGTGGCCTGGCTGACGCGCGCGTACGGCGGCTACGCCAGCCACCGCAACCTGCCCGCCGAACTGGCCCTGCCCTTGCCCGACGGGGTGAGCGAACGCACGGCCGCGTCCAGCCTGCTGAAGGCCTTGACGGCCTACGACCTCACGCACCAGGTGCACGCCCTGCGGGCCGGCGACTGGGTGCTGAACCATGCCTCGGCCGGCGGCGTCGGCCAGCTGGTGGCGCAGTACGGTCGCCACCTGGGGGCGACCGTGATCGGCACCGTGGGCAGCGCGGCCAAGGCCGAGATCGCCCGCGCGTGCGGCTGCGACCACGTCATCCTCTACCGCGACGAAGACTTCGTGGCCCGCGTGCAGGCCCTCACCGCCGGGCGCGGCGTGGACGTCGCCTACGACGCCGTGGGCCAGACCACCTTCATGGGCTCGTTGGCCAGCCTGGCGCAGCGCGGCCACCTGGTGAACTACGGCCAGTCGTCGGGCCCGGTGCCGCCGTTCGAGGTGTCGGCCCTCATGCCCAAATCGGTGTCGCTGACGCGGCCCAGCGTGTTCTCGGCCTACCGCAACCCGGCCGAGTTGCGCACGCTGGCCACCCGCGTGTTCGCGGACTTTGCCGCCGGCGTGCTGCGCGCCGATGCGCCGCAGACCTTCGCCCTGGCCGAGGCTGGCCGCGCACACGAGGCGCTGGCGTCGCGCGACCGCACGCAGGCCTTGGTCTTGATTCCCGATTAGCAGTATGCATGGTATGGCGTTGTTCAAAAAACGCCAGCCATGGTATACCCCGTGAGGATTTTCGGCAGGTGGTGGTTGCAGCCTGCGCCACCCACCGTGCAGGAGACCCGCATGCCCATGTCCCGCCTGGCCGCCCGCTTCCGGGCCGCCGCCTTCCGCTTGACCTCGCTGGCCCTGGCCGGCGCCCTCACCGGGGCCGCCGGCACCGCCTGGGCCCAGGAGGGCGCCTACCCGAGCAAGCCCATCCGCCTGGTCATCCCGTTTGCCCCGGGCGGCGTGACCGACCTGGTGGGCCGCGCCATGGCGCAAAGCCTGACGCAGCACCTGGGCCAGCCCGTGGTGCCCGAGAACCGCGCCGGCGCCAGCGGCGTGCCCGGGGCCGAGATCGTCGCCAAGGCCGCGCCCGATGGCTACACGCTGATGGTGTCCAACATCTCCATCAACTCGGTCAACGCCGCGGCCTTTGCCCGCTTGCCTTACCACCCGCAGAACAGCTTCACGCTGATCTCGCAGGTGTCGCAGCAGCCGCTGCTGGTCACGGTCAACCCGCAGGTGCCGGTCAAGACCCTGCCCGAGCTGGTTGCGCTGGCCAAGGCGCAGCCGGGCAGCCTGAACTTCGGGTCGGCCGGCACCTCGCTGCAGCTGGCCAGCGAGGCCTTCAACCAGGCCGCCGGCCTGCGCATGACACACGTGCCCTACAAAGGCAGCGGCCCCGCCATGACCGACCTGGTGGCCGGCCACATCCAGGTGCTGTTCGACGCCACCTCGTCGCTGGGCCCGTTCGTGAAGGACGGCCGGGTGCGCGCCCTGGCCATCACGGCGGCCAAGCGCTCGCCCCAGTTTCCCGACGTGCCCACGCTGGTCGAGCTGGGCTACCCCAGCATCGAGGTCAACTCGTGGCAGGGGCTGGCCGGGCCCGCGGGCCTGCCCCCGGCCGTGGTGGCCCGGCTGGGCGCCGCCATGAAGCAGGTTGCCGACGACCCCCAGGTCAAGGCCCAGTTCGACCGCCTGGGCATCGAGGCCGTGCACACCAGCCCTGAGGCCTTCCGGCGCTTCGCGGCCGCCGAAACCGCACGCTGGCAAAGCGTGGCCCAGAAGGCCGGCCTCAAGCCCGAGTGATCGGGGTGCTGGGCGGGTGACGGCGCGACCCAGATGCCGTGCTCGGGCATCGGCCAGGTCATGATCGACCACATGCCATGGTCGCGTCTGGTGTGGCGGACCCGCTGCTTCCCCCAAGGGCTCGTCCGCCGCGTCATGCCGAACGTGGCGTCGCCAGGCCTGCGCCGGGTGCGGGGTCACGCGGCGCGCCGTGATGGCTGGGCTGCTGCGCAGTTGCAGCGTCCGCAAGAACAGTTGGAGAGTATGTGTTCATGGTCGTCATACATGAAAAGACTTTGCATGGATACTGCTGAAGTGGCCTGCGCCAAACCGAAAACGATGCGGATCGGCGGGGATTCCCTCTGTGGTGTTCGGCGGCCGCTGGCGCTGCAGCGTTGGCGCCGCTCCCTCACGGGTCATCACCGCCCAGCGCGGCCAATGGCGCTGTGTGGCCGTTGATGCGGCGAGCTGGGGTTGGGCATGCAGGACTCAGCCACGGTGCCCTCCACGCGGTCCGGGCAGTTTGACGGGCGCTGCCCGGTGGCCGCAGCGCTCGGTCCCTCAGCGCGCCTCGATCTGCGGGCTGGCGAGGGTGGCCGCGGCGGTCTGCCGGGTCATCACGCGCTGCAGGCCCGCCAGCGCCAGCAGGCCGAGCACGCTCAGGCCGGCGGTCAGCCACAGCGCCTGGCCGCCCCAACTGGCCAGCGCCAGCCCAAACCACCAGGGCGTGAAGGCCTGCGTGATGCGCGCCGGCGCCAGCAGCCAGCCTTGCAGCTGGCCATAGCCCTTGGGGCCGAAGATCGCCAGTGGCAAGGCCCCGCGCGCGATGGTCAGCAAGCCATTGCCCACGCCATGCACCAGGCCGAACACCAGGGCCGCGGGCGGGCCCAGCAGCAGCAGGCACAGCGCGCCCACCGGGTGCAGGCCCGTCGCCAGCCAGGTGCTCAGCATGGGGCTGCGGTTGCCCATGAAGCGCAGCTCGACGATGCGCGCGGCCACCTGCGTGGGCCCCACCAGCATGCTCACCCACAGCGCGGTGCCGGCGCTCACGCCGCTCGCCATCAGCACGCCCGGCAGCTGCGAGGCCATGGCCGTGGCCACGATGCCCAGCGCCGCGAACAGGAACGCCAGCAGCAGCACGCGCGGATCGTTCAGGCGCACGCCCATGCCGTTGGCCGGCGCGCCTGCGGGCGCGGTGGTGACGGTGCCGGGGGCATGCGGGGCGGCCTGAGGCGCCGCGGTGGGCACCGCAAGGGGCGAGGCTGTGGTCGCAGGGCTGAGCGTCGCGCTGGGCGTGGTGCTTGGCGTGGCGCCGATTCCCCCCGGCTGCCCGGCCGGGCTGGTCAGCGCCGGCGCCTCCTGGCGTTCGGGCGGCAGGGACAGGTACAGCGGCAGGCAGACCAGCAGGTTGATCGCGGCCCACACCACGCAGGCCCAGCGCCAGCCCAGGTGCGCCTCCAGAAACGTGGACAGCGGCCAGCTCACCGTGCCCGTGAAGCCGCCGATCAGCGTGATGCCCGTGATCGCGCCGCGCGCGCTGGCGCCATACAGCCGCACCACGGTGGCGAAGGCGGCCTCGTACAGCCCCATGGCCGAGCCGATGCCGATGCCCACCCAGGCCAGGATCAGCGTCCACCGCCCCTGGGCCAGGGCCAGCATCAGCAGGCTGACGGCAAAGATCACGCTGGTGGCCGCCATGAAGGGGCGACCGCCGCGCTGGTCGATGGCGCGGCCGAACCACGGGCCCAGCACTGCCGTCACCAGCAGCGACATGGAAAACGCCGCGAACACGAACGAGGCCGTCACGCCCAGGTCGGCCGCCATCGGCGTGGCCAGGATGGCCGGCAGGTAGTAGGTCGAGCCCCAGGCAAAGGTCTGCGCAATGCCCAGCGTGATGACGATGCGCCGGCGCTCGCGGTCGGCGGCCGTCATGGGGTCGTCCGGGCCAGGACGGGGGCGGATGGCCGGCCGGGCCAGGCCGGGCGGTGAAAGGGGTGAAGCAAGGCGGACGACATGCGGGCAAGGACAAAGCGCCGTGGGCGGCACGACCGCATGTTGCCTGCGCATCGCGCCCCGGCCTGCTGCACACGCGTCAGCGCCCGGCAGCGCACCGCGCCGGCCGGCGGCAAAACCCGCATCGGTCGGCTGGCGTTCGGCCCGTGCGTGGCGGGCGTGGCAGGGCGCACGGACAATATGTCCTATTGCCCAACCGTTGCCGCGTTGGTCAAACTACCCCGCAGTTTGCAATCTGCCGGCAGCCTTGGCCGGCACTGGGGTGCACGCCCTGAGCCGCGCGCGCTCACGGCCTGCCCCAGCACCCCCTTGGAGCCTCACATGCCCGCTTGGATGACGCGATGGCGCAGCATTCTGGGAGCCTTGATCGTCTTCACCGTGCTTGCCCTCACCCTGGGAGCGCTGGGTGCGAAGCTGATTCTGCGCGACCACCACGACAGCGTCTCGACCCTGCACTGGGTCGAGATCTGCACCGACGCCGGCACCCGCTTGGTGCTCATGGACTTGGGGGTGCCGCGATGACGCGCCTGCCCGCACCCCTGACCACCCGCCGCAGCTGCCTGGGCTGGTTGGCCCTGGCCGCGCTGGCCGGCTGCGCCGACAAGGCGCCCAGCTTTCGCGGCATCGACGTGACCGGCGCCGGCTACGGCAAAGCCCTCAGCCTCAAGGACCCCGACGGCCGTACGCGCACGCTGGCCGACTTTCAGGGGAAGGCCGTGCTGCTGTTCTTCGGCTTCACCCAGTGCCCCGATGTGTGCCCCACCGCGCTGCTGCGCGCCGCCGAGGTGCGCCGCCTGCTGGGCGCCGATGGCGACCGCCTGCAGGTGCTGTTCGTCACGCTCGACCCCGAGCGCGACACCCCGCAGGTGCTGCGCGAATACACCGGCGCCTTCGACCCCGGCTTTCTGGGCCTCGCCGGCGACCTGGCCGAGACCGAGCAGATCGCCAAAGAGTTCCGCGTCTACTTCAAGAAGGTGCCCACCCAGTCGTCGTACACCATCGACCACTCGGCCTTCACCTACCTGTTCGACCCCGCCGGCCAGCTGCGCGTGCTGCTCAAGCACGAGCAGACGGCGCAGGATTACGCCGCCGACGTGCGCACCGTGCTGTCGCGCGCCTGAACGCTTCCACCCTTTCCCCAGGACCTCCTCATGACCCTCAGCTCCCTCGTCCCCGCGCTGCTCGTGGCCCTCTCGGCCGGCCTGGCCCATGCCGAAGTCACCGTGACCGACCCCTGGGTGCGCGGCACCGTGCCGGGGCAGCAGGCCTCTGGCGCCTTCATGACCCTGGTCAGCAGCACCGGCGGCAAGCTGCTCGCCGTCAGCTCGCCAGTGGCCAGCCAGGCCGAGGTGCACGAGATGGCCATGGCCGATGGCGTCATGAAGATGCGCCAGATGCCCCACCTCGACCTGCCGGCCAACAAGCCGGTCGAGCTCAAGTCCGGCGGCTACCACATCATGCTGATGGGCCTGAAAGCGCCGCTGACGGCAGACACCCGCGTGCCGCTGACGCTGACCGTGGAAGAAGCCGGCCAGCGCAAGACGGTGGAGGTCTCGGCGCCGGTGCGCGCCCTGGGCGCAGCGCCGCAAGGGCACGGCGGGCACAAGCACTGAGCCTGCGGCTCGTGGGATGCTGCCGCGGACAGGCCGGCTTGCGCTCAAGCCGGGCGGGCGTCTGACCGGCTGCAGGCTGAAGAGGGGCTGGCATGTCATGGCGGTGTCATGCGGCTGTCAAAGAATGGGCATTTTTGCAACACGCGATGCTCACCATGACACGTTTTGGCCGCACGGTGCCCCTGCTGGGCTTGAGTCTCTTGTCCGCTGCCGTGCTCAGCGCCTGTGGCGGTGGCGGCGACGATGACGACTCGACGTCTCCACCCCCGGTGACCACGCCGGTCAGCGTCAGCCTCGAGAAGGTCGGCAGCTACGAATCGGGCGTGTTCCTGAAGAGCGCTGCTGAAATCCCCGCGTTTGATGCCGCCTCCAAGCGCGGCTTCGTCGTCAATGCCCAGAAGGGCGCGCTCGACGTGCTGGACATGAGCCAGCCGGCCGCGCCCAGGCTGATTGGCCAAATCGACGCGACGGCCGTACGCGCGGGCGCCTCGGTCAACAGCGTGGCCGTGCAGGGCGGCTTGGTGGCCGTCGCCGTGCAGGACGCTGTGAAGACCAACCCCGGCCTGGTGGCGATCTACCGCGCTGCCGACCTCAGCCTGGTGGGCCAGGTGGCCGTGGGCGCCTTGCCCGACATGCTGACCTTCACGCCCGACGGCAAGACCCTGCTGGTTGCCAACGAAGGCGAGCCCAGCGACGACTACCAGATCGACCCTGAAGGCTCGATCAGCGTCATCGACGTGAGCGACCCCGCCAAACCTGTGGCCCGCGTGGCCGACTTCTCGGCCTTCAACGGCCAGAACGCCAGCCTGCTGGCGCAGGGCGTGCGCATCTTCGGCCCCGGCGCCAGCGTGGCGCAAGACCTGGAGCCCGAGTACATCGCCGTGGCGCCCGACGGCAAGACCGCCTGGGCCAGCCTGCAGGAGAACAACGCGCTGGCCGAGATCGACATCGTCACGGCCCGCGTCAAGCGCATCGTGCCGCTGGGCTACAAGGACCATGGCCTGGCCGAGAACGCCCTCGACTTCGCCGACAACGATGGCGAGAACCCCGCCATCCACATCACCACCGCGCCCGGCCTGTACGGCATGTACCAGCCCGACGCCATTGCCGCCTACCAGGCCGGCGACGGCAACACCTACATCGTCAGCGCCAACGAAGGCGATGCCCGCGCCTGGGGCGAGGGCACGCCCGCCTACTTTGGCGATGGCGCGGGCGGCGTCGGCGACCCCAGCAAGGGCTTTGTCGAAGAATGGCGCATCAAGCACCTGGTGCACAAAGACGGCTTCCTGCGTCGCGCCGATGACGACCTGCCCGCCCACCTGGCGGGCCTGGCCAAGGGCGCCTTGCTCAATCCCAGCGTGTTCGCGTGGTGCGGCGCCGTGGCGGGCAACCCGGGCGACTGCCGGGCCGATGACCAACTGGGTCGCCTGAAAGTGACCTGGACCCTGGGCTACCAAACCCACGCCGACGGCAGCCCCCGCCTGTTCAACCAGGACGGTGTGGCCGATCCCGCTGGCGACCGCCTGATGTACGACCGGCTCTACACCTACGGCGGCCGCTCCATCAGCATCTGGGACGCCAACGGCCAGCAGGTCTGGGATTCGGGCTCGGCCATCGAGTCCTTCCTGGCCAGCGCTGACTGCAAACTGGGCGCTGCCCGCAACGTGCCTTGCGCCGACCACTTCAACACCGGGCACGATGAAACCGCCCAGCTCGACGCCCGCAGCAGCGCCAAAGGCCCCGAGCCCGAAGGCCTGACCGTGGGCCGCCTGGGCGACAAAACCTTGGCCTTCATTGGCCTGGAGCGCATGGGTGGCGTGCTGGTCTACGACATCACCAACCCGCGCGCCCCCATGCGCATGGACTACCTGAACACCCGCGAGAACTGGACGCAGGCCTTCAGCGAAGACGAAGCGCCCGATGCCGCCGCCCTGAGCCGGCTGGGCGACCTGGGCCCCGAAGGCCTGCATTTCATCGCCCCCAAAGATTCGCCCACGGGCGAGCCCCTGCTGATGGTGGGCAACGAGGTGAGCGGCACCACGGCGGTGTACCGGCTGAAGCTGACGTACTGAGGTCGCACACCGGCCGCCGAAGGCCTGAACATCCCGCCCAGGCATCAGCGCGCCAGGTTCCGCGACCTGCTGGACGCCCGCCGCGCCGGTTCAGGCGCACCACGCACGGCACCTGCCGTGCCGTCGTGCGCCTCAACGGGTTGAACCGGCCTCAAGCCGATGGTGGAGAAGGGCCGCGGCATGGGCCGCATGTTGCTTGAGCCGGCACATGCGCCCTCTGGCCAACCGCCCATCCGCACGGGGCATGGGTGGCTCATGTGACATGAATATTGTCAGTATCAGGTGCTTCTCGTTCATCATCAAACGGAAAATGCATGATACTGCCATCAGCTGGGGTTGGCCGTGCGGGTCGAACGCTGAGGCGGCATCCACGCCGCAGCCAGGCTCACTCGGGCAGCAAGCGGCCAGACCGGCACTGCGGGTGCTTCACCCAATCCGTTTCGCTCGCCAGACAGTCGGACGCGCGCTCCAGCACCTCGATCTCCAGCACCGGCGCCGGCACGCCCCAGACCGTGGCCGTGCCCACCACGCGCCCCTCGATGTGCAACAGGGTGAAGGGCTGGACCAGCTGCCGCGGGTAGTGGCCCGGGCCACAGGCGACGACAGGGTGCAAGCCCCTGTCGTCACGCGGCCACTGCACCCAGCCGTCGGCATCGGTGTCACCCCAGCGCAGCGTGAAACAGTCGCGCCCCGCGTCGTCCGCTTCCACGCGGTCGACGCCGCCCCACCAGCGCACGCGCGCGCCCCGGGCCTGGGGCGCCAAGGCCTGTTCGCGCGTGAGGGGCTGGACGGCTGCGGGCGCTGCCGGCGAGGCGGGCGCCTGAGGCGCTGCGCCGCTGGTCGGCATTCCCGTTGGCGCGCCTGTCGGCAAGCCTGTCGGCGTACCTGTGCGCACACCGGGTGCGCTGGCAGGAACGGGCGCCGGCACCTGCGTGCAGGCCGCCAGCGCGGCCCCGCTCAGCGCCAGCACGGCCCAA
The DNA here is from genome assembly GCF_002158865.1 of Comamonas serinivorans. Taxonomy (NCBI): domain Bacteria; kingdom Pseudomonadati; phylum Pseudomonadota; class Betaproteobacteria; order Burkholderiales; family Comamonadaceae; genus Comamonas; species Comamonas serinivorans. The sequence goes on from NZ_CP021455.1 coordinate 342,331, forward strand.
CGGCTGCGGTCAAATGCCCGGCGCGGCGGAGTGGACGTGGCGATGGGCAAAACGGGGGCGGTGGAAGACATGGCGCGGGCGAGAACCTGAACGGGTGAAGGGGGCTTGCATTCTCGCGTGGCAGTGCCACCGCCCCGCAGGGGGCCCGGCCGTCGACGGTGTGTTCCTCATCCCGGGCCGCGATGCCAAGGCGCTGCGTGCGCGGCTCAAGGCTGGGCATCACCGAGGGCTTGTCGAGCGAGCGGGCTGTGGCATCGGGTCCGCCTTGTTGCCAGCCAGGATGGTCCTGGCGCGTGCGCCACCGCGCGGCTGCTGGCGACGGTGACGCCCGCTGACGACCACGATCCCCGTCGGTGCCAGGCCATCGGCCCGGTCATCGGTGAACGTGCCGCGTCACCCGGTGCGGCCGTCGCGCGCCAGTCGCCGCAGCACGCCGTGCCCGGCCCGCACGCCGCTGGCCAGGGCGGCCGTCAGCAGGTAGCCGCCCGTGGGCGCTTCCCAGTCCAGCATTTCGCCGGCGCAAAACACATCGGGCCGGCTGCGCAGCGCCAGGTCATCGGTCAGCGCCTCGAAGCGTACGCCGCCGGCGGTGCTGATGGCCTCGGCCACCGGGCGCGGCGCGCACACGGTGATGGGCAGCGCGACCAGCGCCTGCGCCACGGCCTGCGGGTCTTTCAGCGCCTCGGGCGGCAGCCGCTCGTGCAGCAGCGCCAGGTGCACGGCCGTCAGGCCCAGCCGGCCTTTCAGGTGCGACGACAGGCTGCGCCCCCCGCGCGGGCGGGCCACCTCGGCCAGCACCTGCGCGGGCGTGCGCGTGGGCAGCAGGTTCAGGTGAAACGTGGCGTGGCCGTGGCGCGCCACCTCGTCGCGCAGCAGGCTGCTGGCGGCGTAGATCAGGCTGCCCTCCACCCCGGTGGCCGTCAGCACGAACTCGCCGCGGCGCTCGAAACGCCGGCCCCGGCTGTCGGTGAAGCTCAGCACCACGTTCTTCAGCGGCTGGCCCGCACCGCGCTCGGCCAGGTAGGGCGACCAGCCGCCGGGGGCCGGCGAGCCGGTATCTGTGGCAGTGGACGTGGCTTGCCCCGCCGCCGCGTTGGCACTGGGCCCGGCCAGGAGAGACCCGGCCGGGAAGGGCTTGGCCAGAAGAGGCCCGCCCCGGGCCGCCACGTCGAAGCCGCAATTGGCCGGCACCAGCGGCGCCACCGTCGCGCCCGCCTGCGTCAGCCACGGCACCCAGGCGCCGTCCGAGCCCAGGCGCGGCCAGCTGGCGCCGCCCAGTGCCAGCACCGTGGCCCGCGGGCGCACGGTCACCGGGCCGGTCGGGGTGTCAAAACACAGCGCGCCCGCGCCCGGCGGGCTGAAGGCGTTGCCCGCTGCGGCATCGGGGCCACCCGCCGCGACGTTGGCGCCGCCCTCGGGTGCCCAGCCCACCCAGCGGTGCCGCATGAACAAGCGCACCGGTACCGCGCCGGGTTCATCGGCTGCGCCCGACCCCGCCTGCGGCTGGCGCAGGCGCAGCAGCCAGGCGCGCAGCAGGGGCGCCGCCTTCATCTCGGTCGGAAACACCCGGCCCGAGCTGCCCACAAAGGTCTCCACCCCCAGCGCCGCCGCCCAGGCGCGCACCGCATCGGGCCCAAAATCGCGCAGCCAGCCCGCCACCGCATCGGCCGCACCCTCGTCGCCCTCGCCCTGCCGAAAGCGGCCCATGAAGGGCACCAGTGGCTCGCCATGCGTCAGGTTCAGGCCCCCGCGCCCGGCCAGCAGGAACTTGCGCCCCGCCGAGGCCGAGGCGTCGAACACCTGCACGGCCACCCCGGCGCGGGACAGCACATCGGCCGCCATGAGGCCGGCGGGGCCTGCGCCGACGATGGCGACTGCGTTGGGATCGGGTGAGGGCACGGGTCAATGCGGTGAGGCTGGACAGCGGGCGATTGTCGTGCAAGACATTGTTTGTCAGTGAGAAAGGGCTATTGGTTGGGTGTTGGCCGCATGCGCGTAACATGGCCGGCGCAGACATAACTGCTAGTGCCCACTTTGCCTCATGGAAAGCGGCTGAAGTGATTCTCGCCTGTGTCGCCAGGAAGGCCAGTCGGTGGCGTTCAGTTGGGCTTGCCGAGCGCAGCGGTAGCCTTTTGCGCGGAGAATGAAAATTATTAACTTATTGTCCCAGCTATCACATCGAATAAAAGGTTAGGTTTCACGCCAAGTGCTCGCTGGCGAAGTTCTGTACAAACAAGAGCATCATCCTCACTTGCTCCATCGAATACTCCGAGAATTCACCATGGGCGGCCTTGTTGCGAATATGAGCCCAGGAAGTGATCTGTTTTTGTACGAGCTTTGAATAGACATCAGCCTTGGCCAGTTGAGTATTCAGAGGATCGATGGTCAACGGCTTGCCAGAGTCGGCCAGGAGGGGCAGACCGCCCCGCTCAGAGAGCTTTCGTAGGCCGTCCTCGAGCACGGTGCCGATGATGACTGCAGCAGCATCCTTGTATCCTTCGTCTAGGAGGTATTCGCCCATATCCAGAAAGTCTGCAAAAACTTCAGCCTGAACAAGCGCCTTAAAATCCACGACGAGTCCTTGCTTGATGTCGTGCTGAATCGCCTTGGCCACTCCAAAAAGCTGAGTGAAATGTTCGTAGTGATTGCTGTGCAGGTTGTAAAAATTATTGTTATCGAGGGCCCTGCTATAGGACGCGAAGTGCTGACTCTTCTCGCCATATAGCTTCTGGATCAGTTGCCCAAGCCGAGTAACCCACATAGCGAGTTCGGCGAGTTCATCACCACCGATGCCCCTTGACGATGTAGATACGCTTCTATTGAGTTGTTGGCCAACCTGGACCAAGTCCTTGACTTCATTAGTGATTCGTGTGTCGAGCTTCTGCATTTTTGAAACCTAACGTTGGAGTTTGGCAGCTGCCGAAGGCAGTCCGCTAATATGACGGGTTAGCCGCCGCCAGATTATGCGGCCGCCTTCGCGATGGCAGAACCTTCAATCTTGAAGCCAGCGTGATTGAGGCGTTCGGCCAAGCGCGGGACGGTTTCCTTTACGTGATCGTTAAAACCGATGTAGAGAATGCCATCGGCATCAGAAGGCACCTGAAGGTGCCCCTTCTTCAAGATTGCCACATTCGGGCGCCCAAGCGCTGAGATGAGCATGCCCATTTCAAGTACCACGTTTTGCCGCGCACGCGGCTCCACCTTTGATTCGCCATCTCGCTTTGAGTAGCCCATGTCGTCGGGAGTCATTAAGACAATGCCGAACTTCGCTGCGTCTGTAGTCCCACCGATATGGCTTTCAAGAGCTTCGATGATGGTCATTCCGCCGCCACCTGTGTTTGCCAATACATAGGGATCTAGGCCAAGCTTGTGCAGCACAAGTTCGAGTTGCTCGCGTGCGACCGTATCGTGCCCATGCACAAGGAATACCTTGCTCTTCGGTTTCGCAGCGGCCGAGGGGGCTGGTGCCACTTGGGGCTCCGATATGGTCTCGGATCCAAGCATTTGCATCAGCTTCGCCTTGGGGGCCGCAGGGCCTTGAAAGGTGACGCGGCCTGTCGCTGTGAACCAATTGAGAATGCCGCCTTCTTTGCTTTTGAATTGCTTGCCATTTGCAATGTCAGACCACTGGCCAATGCAACCTGTGGTTGTGATCGTGCCTTGCAGCTCCTCGAATGTTCCCTTGAACTCCTGCATGCTGACTCCCGAATTTAGGTGATTTTGAGTAATTCCAATGTTGGCTGGCTCTATCGATGTAAGCTAATTATGGAATAAAGGCCAATATTTTCTCTTGGATAAGAATTTCAGCCCCTCGCAGCAGCGTTCCTATTGAGATATCTTCAGGTGAAGGATGACGGTGCTGCATAAAAGTGCTTTACTGAAGTTTTGCCTTCAACACCGCATTCACCTGCCCCGGGTTCGCCTTCCCCTTGCTCGCCTTCATCACCTGACCGACCAACGCGTTGAAGGCCTTGTCCTTGCCGGCCTTGTACTGCGCGACGTTGTCGGGGTTGGCGGCGATCACGGCGTCGATGATGGCTTCGAGGGCGCCGGTGTCGTTCATCTGCTTCAGGCCCTTGGCCTCGATGAGGGCGTCGATCTGTGCGGTGGCGGTGCCGACTTCGGCTTCACCGTCTTGCTCGCTCCACAGCGCGTCGAACACCTGCTTGCCGGCGTTGTGGCTGATGGTGCCGTCGTGGATGCGGGTGATGAGCGCGGCCAGTTGCGCGGCGGACACGGGCAGCTCGTCAAAGGCCAGCTCGTCCTGGTTCAGGCGGCGCGCGACTTCGCCCATGAGCCAGTTGGCGGCGAGCTTGGGCTGGCCGCTGGTGGTGGCCACGTCTTCGAAGTATGCGGCCATCGCCGTTGATTGGGTGACGATGGTGGCATCGTACTCCGGCAGACCATGGTCGCGGACGAAGCGCTGGGCCATGGCGCGCGGCAGCTCGGGCATGGTGGCCTTGACTTGCTCAACCCACTCGGGCGCGACGACCAGCGGTGGCAGGTCGGGGTCGGGAAAGTAGCGGTAGTCGGCCGAATCCTCTTTGGTGCGCATGGCTCGGGTTTCGCCGGTGTCGGGGTTGAAGAGCACGGTGGCCTGCTGAATGGGCAGGCCGTCTTCGAGCTGCTCGATCTGCCAGCGGATCTCGTAGTCGATGGCGATCTGCATGTTCTTGAACGAGTTCAGGTTCTTGATCTCGCGCCGCGTGCCCAGGGGGCCGCCGGGCTTGCGCACCGAGACGTTGGCGTCGCAGCGGAACGAGCCTTCCTGCATGTTGCCGTCGCAAATGCCGATCCAGGTGACGATTTTGTGCAGCTCTTTGGCGTAGGCCACGGCTTCGGCGGTCGAGCGCATGTCGGGCTCGGTGACGATTTCGAGCAGCGGCGTGCCGGCGCGGTTGAGGTCGATGCCCGACTCGCCTTCGAACTGGTCGTGCACCGATTTGCCGGCGTCTTCTTCGAGGTGGGCGCGCACCAGGCGCACGGTTTTCAGCACGGTCTGTTTGTCGGCGCCTTTGCCTTCTTCGAGGAAGAAGCTGACCTCGCCGCCCTGCACCACGGGAATCTCGAACTGCGAGATCTGGTAGCCCTTGGGCAAGTCGGGGTAGAAGTAGTTTTTGCGCGCGAAGATGCTGCGCGGCGCGATGTGCGAGCCCAGCGCCAGGCCGAGCTTGATGGCGCATTCCACCGCCGTGCGGTTCATGACGGGCAGCGTGCCGGGCAGGGCCAGGTCCACGGCGCAGGCCTGGGTGTTGGGCTCGGCGCCAAAGGCGGTGCTGGCGCGGCTGAAGATCTTGCTGTGTGTGGCCAGCTGGGTGTGCGTTTCAAAGCCGATGACGACTTCGTAGCCTTGGATGAGTTTGGCGGTGGTCATGATTCGGATGATGGGTGTGGTGCAGTATGGGGTGGTTGCCGTTTTCAAATCAACGGCGATGGCCTGATACTGGCTTTTGATCGGGGATGTCGACGCGCAGGAACAGCTGCAGCGGATCGGTGCCGCGCGAGGCCTGCACCAGCTGCGCCATGGGCTGCAGCTCGGTCAGCAGCGTGTGCAGCGCGTCGGCGGGCCACGGCTCGGGCGGGGGCGGCAGGGCGGATTTGCGCCAGCGCGCCACGGCCTGGGCGATGGCGGCGGGGTCCAGGTCGGCCAGCAGCGCGGTCAGCGCATCGGGCAGCAGCATGACCCAGGGGCCAACGGGCGCCGTGGGTTCGCTGGCCGGGATGTGGGCAAAGCCCACCTCGGTGTCGTCCATGGCGCGCGCGGCGCCGGGTGGCAGCAGCACGGCGAACAGCGCCAGCAGGTGCTGGTCGGTCAGGCCGCGCAGGTCCAGGTGCGGCCAGCCGCGCTCGGGCGGGTGCTCGAGCAGCAGGCCGCCGTGGCTGGCCTGGGCCAGCACGATGTGGGTGAGCAGGCTCATGCTGCGGGCTCCGTGGGGTTGACCTGCAGGCTCACGCAATCAGTATCCGGCTGGGCGCTGCTGGTGAAAATCGGTGACGACCTGATACTGGTGCGCCACGTTCAGCAGTTTGGCCTCTTGCAGGTGGTTGCCGATGAGCTGCAGGCCCACGGGCATGCCACCGTCGCCAAAGCCCACGGGCAGGCTCATGCCGGGCAGGCCGGCCAGCGAGGCGGGCAGGGTGTAGATGTCGGCCAGGTAGGCGGCCAGCGGGTCGGCCTTGGCGCCGGCCTGCCAGGCCACGGTGGGGGCGACGGGGCCGGCGATGACGTCGCACTGGGTGAAGGCGGCCTGGAAGTCGTCGGCGATCAGGCGGCGGATCTTTTGCGCCTGCAGGTAGTAGGCGTCGTAGTAGCCGTGGGAGAGCACGTAGGTGCCGATCATGATGCGGCGCTTGACCTCGTCGCCAAAGCCCTGGGCGCGCGACTTTTTGTACATGTCGATCAGGTCGTCGTACTGGGCGGCGCGGTGGCCAAACTTCACGCCGTCGTAGCGGCTGAGGTTGGACGAGGCCTCGGCGGGCGCGATGATGTAGTAGACCGGGATGGACAGCTCGGTGCGCGGCAGCGAGATCTCGACCAGCTGGGCGCCGAGTTGCTCGTACTGCTTGAGGGCGGCGTCGATGGCGGCGCGCACGTCGGCGGCCAGGCCGTCGCCAAAGAACTCCTTGGGCAGACCAATGCGCAGGCCATCCAGGCGCTCGTTCAGGCGGGCGCTGAAGTCTTCGGCGGGCACGTCCAGGCTGGTCGAGTCGCGGTCCAGGTCGGGGCCGGTCATGTGGCTGAGCAGCAGCGCGCAGTCTTCGGCACTGTGGGCCATGGGGCCGGCCTGGTCCAGGCTGGAGGCGAAGGCGATCATGCCGTAGCGGCTGGCGCGGCCGTAGGTGGGCTTGATGCCGGTGATGCCGCAGAAGGCGGCGGGCTGGCGGATGGAGCCGCCGGTGTCGGTGCCGGTGACGCCCAGCGCCAGACCGGCGGCCACGGCGGCGGCCGAGCCGCCCGACGAGCCGCCGGGCACGCGGCTCGCGTCCCAGGGGTTGTGCACCGGGGCGTAGGCCGAGTTCTCGTTGCCCGAGCCCATGGCGAATTCGTCGCAGTTGAGCTTGCCCAGCGTGACGGCGCCGGCCTCGGCCAGCCGCGTGACCACGGTGGCGTCGAAGGGCGATTGGTAGCCCGCCAGCATCTTGCTGGCCGCCGTGGTGGGGAAGTCGCGCGTGACGAAGATGTCCTTGTGCGCGATGGGCAGGCCGTCCAGCGGCAGGGCCTGGCCAGCGGCGATGCGCGCATCGGCTGCCTGGGCCTGGGCCAGCGTGGCCGCTTCGTTGAAGGCGAGGTAGGCGCCCAGTTCGGGGCGGGCCTGGGCGCGGGCCAGGAAGTGCTGGGCGGCTTCGGTGGCCGAGACCGCCTTGGCGCGCAGCTGGGCGGCCAGCGCGGTGAGACTCAGGGTGTGCAGATCAGCGGACATGGAATGCGTGCAAGCGGAAGCGTGGAAGGGCGCGGGTCGGCCAACGGGGGCACGGCGGGCGTGGCTGGATGGGCGGCGGCCAAGGCGACGAGGCGCAGTATGGGTGGGTTGCCGTTGTTCATGAAACGGCGGTGGCCTGATACTGCCTGTCGAATGTCATTCGATGACCTTGGGCACGAGGAAGTAGCCCTGATCGGCCGCGGGGGCGTTGCGCATGTTGGCCGTGCGGTTGTCGGGCTCGCTGACGGCGTCTTCGCGCAGGCGCAAGGCCACGTCCTGCACCGCGGCCGTGGGCTGGGCCAGGGGCTCGACGCCCGTGGTGTCCACCGCGCGCATGGCCTCGACGATGTTGAAGAAACCGTTGAGCGAGGCCAGCATGCGGGCGCTTTCCTCGGGCTGCAGGTCAAGGCGCGCCAGGTTGGCGATGCGCGCGATGTCGGTGGGGGTGAGCGACATGGTTGGAGGTGGTTGTCAAGCAGAAGGCCGGCAAGGCTTTGCGCCCGCCGCTGCAGGGATGCCTGCAGGGTGATGCGGTATTATCCCGCCTTTGGCGAAAGGCACGTCGGGTGCCGGAACGCCCCCCGAATTTTGTCCAACTTGACGGCATCTGCTGTGTTTGTCGCCTCTTTTGTCGGTTTTGCGGCCGGATCGCGCGTCACGATGGACTTCCACCACACCCTTTATTGATTGGCTGGGCAAGCGGCTGCCTTGGCGCAAGGGCGCGGAAGGTGGCAGGGCTGTGCCTGAAGAGGATTTTTCATGTTTGGAGCATTCCGTCGGTACCTGTCCACCGACCTGGCGATCGACCTGGGCACCGCCAACACGCTGATTTATGCGCGCGGCAAGGGCATCGTGCTGGACGAGCCGTCGGTGGTGGCCATCCGCCACGAGGGCGGTCCCCAGGGCAAGAAGACGCTGCAGGCCGTGGGCCACGAGGCCAAGGCCATGCTGGGCAAGGTGCCGGGCAACATCGAAGCCATCCGCCCCATGAAGGACGGCGTGATCGCGGACTTCGACACCACGCACCACATGATCAAGCAGTTCATCAAGATGGTGAGCCGCCACAACTTCTTCACCGGCCCGCGCATCATCATCTGCGTGCCCTGCGGGTCGACCCAGGTGGAAAAGCGCGCCATCCGCGACGCCGCCAGCAACGCCGGCGCCAGCGAGGTCTACCTGATCGAGGAACCCATGGCTGCGGCCATCGGGGCCGGCCTGCCGGTGAGCGAGGCCTCGGGCTCGATGGTGATCGACATCGGCGGCGGCACCACCGAAGTGGGCGTGATCTCGCTGGGCGGCATGGTCTACAAGGGCAGCGTGCGCGTGGGCGGCGACCGCTTCGACGATGCCATCATCAACTACATCCGCCGCAACTACGGCATGCTGATCGGCGAGCCCACGGCCGAGCTCATCAAGAAGAACATCGGCTCGGCGTTCCCGGGCTCGGAAGTGCGCGAGATGGAAGTGCGCGGGCGCAACCTGTCGGAAGGTGTGCCGCGCAGCTTCACCGTCAGCAGCAACGAGATCCTCGAAGCCCTGACCGAGCCGATCAACAACATCGTCTCGGCCGTCAAGACGGCGCTGGAAGAAACCCCGCCCGAGCTGGGCGCCGACATCGCCGAGCGCGGCATGATGCTGACGGGCGGCGGCGCGCTGCTGCGCGACCTGGACCGCCTGTTGGCCGAGGAAACCGGCCTGCCGGTGCTGGTGGCCGAAGAGCCGCTGACCTGCGTGGTGCGCGGCTGCGGCATCGCCCTGGAGCAGATGGACCGCATGGGCACGGTGTTCACGCACTGAGTTTTTTCACGCGAGGTGTCATGACGCAAGCGAGTTCGCCGCAGCCTGACCGCTGGGGCGCGCTTCGTCTGCCATGATCGTGCGCAGTCATGGCCCAGTCTCCTCCCCCGTTGTTCGACCAAGGCCCGTCGGCGCTGTCGCGCCTGATGGTGGCGTCGGCGCTCGCCCTGTTCCTGATGGTGGCCGATGCGCGCCTGGGGCTGGTGCAGCCGCTGCGCAGCGTCATCGCCACGGCGCTGACGCCGCTGCAGTGGGTGGCGCTGCAGCCCATCGAGTGGGCCGGCGGCCTGCACGGCTATCTGGGTGACCTGCACGAGGCGCAGGCCGAGGCCGCCAGCGCCCGCCAGCAGCTGGTGGCGCTGTCGACGCGCGCCAGCCAGGTGGAGCAGCTCACGCACGAGAACGACCGCCTGCGCGCATTGCTGGGCCTGAACGAGCGCCTGGACGTCACCGGCCAGGCGGCCGAGGTGCTGTACGACACCACCGACCCCTACACCCGCCGCGTGGTGATCAACAAAGGCAGCCTGCAGCGCGTGAAGGCCGGCTCGCCCGTGCTCGACGAGTCGGGCGTGTTGGGCCAGGTGACCCGCGTCTACCCCATGCTGAGCGAGGTGACCTTGCTGATCGACCGCGACCAGGTGATTCCCGTGCTGAACACGCGCTCGGGCGTGCGCGGGCTGGCGCATGGCGAACCCACGGTGGGCAGCGGCATGCTGGACCTGCGCTTCATGCCGGCCAGCACCGATGTGCAGGCGGGCGACCTGTTCACCACCAGCGGCATGGACGGCGTCTACCCGACGGGCCTGCCCGTGGCCAAGGTGCTGACGGTGGAAAAGCGCAGCGATTCGCCCTTCTTGCGCATCCGCATGGCGCCGCTGGCCACGGCCAGCGACGTACGCCACGTGATGGTCATCCCGCCCGTGACCCGACCCGACGAGCTGGACAGCCTGGAGGCCGAAGACCGTCAGGCGGCGGCCAGCGTGGCCGAGACACCCTCGCTGAGCAAGCGCGTGGTGGGGGCAGTGGCCGGCGCGATCCGGGCCGGCGCACCGACCGGCGCGGCCTCGGCAGCCGCACCGGCCCTGCCCGCGCGCCGCGGTGGCAGCGCCGAACCGGCCACGCCTGCGCCTGCTGCCGCGCCGGCCGCAGCCAGCAGCCCGGCGCCAGCGGCGCGTGCACCGGCCTCGGCCGCGCGGCGCGCGGCGCCCGTGCGCACGCGCGCCGCCTCGGAGACCTCGCGATGATCCTGCACCCCGGCCACGAGCAGCTGCTGCTGCCCGTCAAACCCGGCCTGATCTGGTTCAGCCTGTTCGTGGCGCTGGTGCTGAACCTGCTGCCGCTGGGCCGCGTGCTGTGGATGCCCGATTTCCTGGCCGTGGTGCTGGTGTTCTGGGGCGTGCACCAGCCGCGCCGCGTCGGCATCACGGTGGCCTTCCTCTTTGGCCTCGTCATGGACGTGCACCAGGCCGCGCTGCTGGGCCAGAACGCGCTGGCCTACTCGGTGCTGACCTTCCTGGCGATGGCCGCGCACCGCCGCCTGCGGTGGTTCCCGCTGGGGGTGCAGGCCGTGCAGGTGCTGCCCATCTTCCTGCTGGCCCAGGCCATCGTGGTGGGCCTGCGCGTGCTGGGCGGCGGCGTGTTCCCGGGCTGGCTGGTGTTTGCCGGGGCGCTGGCCGAGGCGGTCGTCTGGCCGGTGATCAGCCTGTTGCTGCTGGCGCCCCAGCGCCGCCCCCCCGACCCGGACAAAAACCGGCCCTTGTGAAGCCTGGACGGCTGCGGTTCAATCGGGGCCGGCACACCACTTCGGACAATCAACAGGCCCGGGCGCGATGCGCAGGGCCGAATGGCACATCGGAATTTGAGGCGTGGCTGAGTTTCACAACCTGGAGATCGAGCAAAGGCGCTACCGCTGGCGCGCGCTCGCCATGGCGGGTCTGGTGCTGGTGTGTTTCGGCCTGGTGCTGGCACGGCTGTACTTTCTGCAGGTGATCCGCCACGAGGACCTGTTGCAGCAGGCCGAGAACAACCGCACCGCCGTGGTGCCCGTCGTGCCCACGCGGGGCGAGATCGTGGACCGCAACGGCCTGCTGCTGGCGACCAATTACTCGGCCTACACGGTCGAGGTCACGCCGTCCAAGACCGAGAACCTGGACGCCACCATCGATGAAATCGCCAAGCTGATCGACATTTCGCCACGCGACCGGCGCGTGTTCAGGCGCTTGCGCGAAGACGCGCGCAGCTTCGATTCGCTGCCGCTGCGCTCCAAGCTCAGCGACGCCGAAGTGGCCCGCATCACGGCCAACCGCTACCGCCTGCCGGGTGTGGACGTGAAGGTGCGGCTGTTCCGCACCTACCCGTTTGAAGAGGCGGCCGGCCATGTCGTGGGCTATGTGGGCCGGATCAACCAGCGCGAGAAGGAGCAGCTGGAGGATTCGGAGGACGAGGCCAACTACCGCGGCACCGACGTGATCGGCAAGGTGGGCGTGGAGCAAAGCCACGAGCGCGAGCTGCACGGCACCACCGGTTACGAGCAGCTCGAAACCTCGGCCGGCGGCCACGCCGTGCGCCAGCTGCAGAGCATGCCCGCCACCACCGGCGATTCGCTCATGCTGACCATCGACCTGGGCCTGCAGAAGATGGTGGAGGACCTGTACGGCAACCGGCGCGGCGCGCTCGTGGCCATCGACCCGAACACGGGCGAGGTGCTGGCCTTCGTCAGCAAGCCGACCTACGACCCCAACCTGTTCATCGGCGGCATCGACCAGGAAAGCTGGGCCCTGCTCAACGAGTCCATCAACAAGCCGCTGCTCAACCGCGCCCTCAAGGGCGTGTACCCGCCCGGTTCCACCTACAAGCCCTTCATGGCGCTGGCGGCGCTGGAGACGGGCACGCGCAAGGCCAGCACGGTGATTCAGGATGGCGGCTCGTGGACCTTCGGCGGCCACACCTTCCGCTCAGGCCACGCGCTGGGGCCGGTTGACCTGCACCGCTCCATCGTCAAGTCCAGCAACGTCTACTACTACACCCTGGCCAACGAAATGGGCGTGGACAAGATCCACGACTTCATGAAGCCGCTGGGCTTTGGCCAGGTCACCGGCATCGACCTGATCGGCGAGTCGCGTGGCGTGCTGCCCAGCCGCGAGTGGAAGCGCAACACCTACAAGCGCGCCGCCCAGCAGCAGTGGTACGCGGGCGAAACGATTTCGCTGGGCATCGGCCAGGGCTACAACAACTTCACCATGCTGCAGATCGCGCATGCCATGACCATCATCGCCAACGGCGGCACCAACCGCACGCCGCACCTGGTCAAGGGCAAGCGGGCCGCCGCCAGCGCGCAGTTCGTCGACCTGCCGCGCGAGGCGGGCAAGCGCATGCCCTACCAGAGCGAGAACATGGCGCTGGTGCGGCGCGGCATGGTCGGGGTGACGCAGGAAGGCACGTCGCGCCGGGTGTTCGCGGGCGCTGCCTACACCAGCGGCGGCAAGACCGGCACGGCGCAGGCGGTGACCGTGGGTCAGAAGTCCAAGTACAACGCGGCCAAGCTGACGGAGTTCCAGCGCGACCACTCGCTGTACCTGGCCTTTGCACCGGCCGAGCACCCCCAGATCGTGGTCGCCGCCATCGTCGAAAACGCCGGCTTTGGCGCCGCAGCGGCCGCCCCGCTGGCGCGCCGCGTGTTCGACTATTGGCTGCTGGGCCAGTACCCCAGCGAGGTCGACATGGCCGCCATGCAGCGCGGCCAGGCCGGCAGCCCCATCGGCACACCGCGCGACGCCAAGGCCATGCAGCCCACCCCCGTGCGCAACGAGACGGGCACCGAGACAAGCCCCGAGGCGGCAGTGGTTTCGCACTGATGGGGTATGTGGCCACTTCCGTTTGTTGAACAACGAGAGTGACCCGATACCCATTGATAGATCATCCGCTGTCCACCGTTTCCAGGCCCGGCCGTTTGCGCGAGGCCTCGGTGAACGGTTGCAGCCAGGCCTGGCGGGGCGGCCGGTACAGCACGGTCAACGTCAGGCATGCATGTCGCGTGTTCCATGGAGCGGGTCGAACGCGCGGCGTCCACGGCCCTTGGATGCCGACGGCGGCTCACCATGCGCTCGGCGGGCCGGGCGCACGAGGTGCCGCCTGACCAGCCATCGTGGGCCGCATCCGCGGGCGCAGGACCCGCATCGACAGCCAGCGACGGGCCTCAGGCCCATGCAGGGTTGAGGGGGGCTTGCTGGCGCTGCCCGCACCGATCAGCGGAAGCCGGTTGCTTGCGGGCATGCGCAGGTCAATGGTTTGCACCAGTATGGTGCGACTGCCGTTTTTCACAGGACGGCAAGGAGCCGATACCCGGTGACACCGAGGCGTGTCGGGCTCTCGCCGCACTGCGCCGTGGACGCGGCGCGACAGATGGGGTTTTTCAGCAGGTCGCGGCGCGCTGACGCGCCTTGGCGGCCCGCATCACGGTGACAATGGGTCAACCACCGGTTCACCTTTGCGCACTTCAGCCATGGACACTCGACTGATCCCCAGCACCCTTCGCCGTCGCACCGCCATCCTGGGGCTGGCGGCCGCTCCCTGGACGCCGGGTTGGGCGCAGTCCGGTGGCCGCGCGCCCATCAAGGCGGCTGGCGTGTACACCGTGCCCTTCGAGCAGCAGTGGGTCAGCCGCGTGCACCAGGCCATGCAGACGGCGCGGCAGCGCGGCGCCATCCAGTACAAGGGGATCGAGAACATCCCGGCCCACCGCTACGCCGACACCGTGCGCAAGCAGGCCGAGCAGGGCTACAAGCTCATCATCGGCGAGGCCTTCGAGGCCGAAGAGGCCGTGCGCAAGGTGGCGGCCGAGTTTCCCGGCACGGCCATCGTGATGGGGTCGTCGGGCAAGCTGCAGGCGCCCAACTTCAGCGTGTTCGACAACTACATCCACGAGCCCTCGTACCTGGCCGGCATGTTGGCCGGTGGCATGACCCGCAGCAACCACATCGGCCTGCTGGGCGGCATGGCCATCCCCGAGGTGAACCGGCTGATGAACGCCTTCATCGACGGCGCGCGCGAGGTGAACCCGCGCGCGCGGTTCAGCACCGGCGTCATCAACAGCTGGCTGAACCAGCCCCGTGCGCGCCAGATGACCATGGCCATGGTCGATCAGGGCGTGGACGCGATGTTCGCCGCCACCATGGCCGGCGTCATCGAAACCGCGGCCGAGCGCAACATCCTGGCCTTCGGCAACATCATCCACCCGCAGCCGCAGTACCCGAACACGGTGGTGGCGTCGGCGCTGTGGCACATGGAGCCTACGGTCGATGCGGTCATCGCCGCCGTCCAGGCAGGTACCTACCAGGCCCGCGACCTGGCCTCGCTGTCGTTCATGCGCGCCAAGGGCGCTTCGCTGTCGCCGCTGGGCACGTTCGAGCGCAAGGTGGCGCCCGAGCTGCTGCAGCGCGTGCGCGCCAAAGAGGCCGACATCCTCAGCGGCCGCTTCGTGGTGCCGATCAAGGACGAGATCGAGCTCACGCTGCGCTGAGCGTCCATTCGCAGTCGGGATGGGGCGCGCCGGGCCAGCACCCGATCGACACCTGAGACCAGCGGATGCAAGCGGCGCGTTGGACGTGCTGACGCCGTTGCGGTCTGTCTGCTCGGTCAGACCTCGAGCTGAACCCGCCAGACCGGATGGCTCGTCCTCGTGGGGAGGCCGGCATGAACCGGGCGCAAAAAAGGGGCCGCTGGAGCCCCTGATCGTTGCGCCATTCGGCGGGTCAACGGTTCTTGGTGTTCTTCCGGGTGGCCTTTTTGGGCGCCGAGGTCTGCGAGGGTGCGGCTGCGCCGTCCACGCTCAGGCGGCCGCCGCCGCCCAGGCCCTGGCCACGGACGGTTTGCGCCTTGTAGTTGCGCAGCGAGATGACCATCTGGTTGTAGGCGTCGATGAAGGCGGCCGAGATGACCTTGCCCTGCGGCGTGTTCGAGTAGCCGCCCAGGCCACCGGCTGCGCCGCCGCCCATCAGGCCACCGAAGATGGACAGGTCGGTCTTGGAGGCGCTGCCTTGCGAGGCCGACACCTGCACGCCCGAGCGGTTGTCCACCAGGGTCAGCATGGTCGAGGCTTCGCGTGTCTTGGCGCTGCCGGCGATGGCACCCACTGCCCGCCCGCGGCTGCCGAACAAGCCGGCCAGGCCGGCCACGGCACCACCGGTGTTGTCTTCGTTGAAGATGATTTCGGGGGACAGGCCGTAGTCGGAGGCCACCATCTGGCCCTTGCCGAAATTGCTGCCCGAGCGCATTTCGCCCGATTGCATGAGGTCGCGTTCGCGGCTCATGGCGTTCATGCCGGCGGCACTGCGCTCAACCACCACGAAACAGTTGGACTGCTGCACCAGCAGACGCAACAGGTTGGCCGTGGGCGGCAGGCGGTATTCGTTGCGCAGGATGGTGTACCAGCCGGCGTTCTGGTTTTCGACCAGCGACACCGTGCCCATGGGCTCGGCACAGCGCTCGAGCGACGTGGTGGTGTTCTGGCTGCTGCTGCCCGCGGCGCCCCCGGTGACCTCGGAGTTGGGGTTGGCTGAGCCCATCTTCATGTTGGTGGTTTCGCAACCCGCCAGCAAGGCGGAGGCGCCCACCAGCGCGGCCAAGGCATACGTTCTCTTGAGCATGAGGTGTTCCTGATGAATGGCGGTGTCTGACGCGCCGGATGTCGCTGGATGTGGCGTTTGGCAACTGCCGCTGGCGCCGGGTTACTGCTTGGAAACAGTCGCAAAATTATAGGCAAGCGCCAGTCGATGCCAGGCAGGACCGCGACAGACCGCGTGGGGCCGGCCAGCGCGGCATCGCGGTCAGCCCCAGGCTGGAGACGATCGGCGCGGCGGCCTGGATGACGCTCTCGCCCGTGGCTGGCCGGGTGCCGGTCCGGTGGCGCCCATGCCGGCGCTTGCAGACGCGGCGCCCGTAAGATGCCCGGCTTGTTCAACCTGAGAGGAAACGCCATGCCCACCTACCACATCGAGATGATGGAGGGCCGCACGCTCGAGCAGAAGAAGCAGCTCGTCGAAGCCATCACCCGCGTCAGCGTCGAGGTGCTGGGCGGCTCGCCCGAATCGGTCGACATCCTCATCACCGACGTCAAGCGCGAGAACTGGGCCACCGGCGGCGTGCTGTGGTCCGAGAAGAAGTGATCGGGCCACCCGCGAACGGCCAGGGCGATCAAGTCAGCCGCTGAGGCCTCCGGGCATCGGGCCTCGCGGCCTCAATCCACCTCGATCTTTTCGCGCTGGATGACGGCCCCCCATTGCGGGATCTCCTTGGCGATGCGCTTGCCGAAGGCGTCGGCCGATTCGGTGAGCACATCGCCCTGCATGGTCAGCGTGGTCCGCACCTTGGGGTCGTGGGTGGCGGCGCGCAGGGCCTCGTTTACCTTGCTGACCACGGCGGGCGGCGTGCCGGCCGGCACGAACACGCCCATCCAGTAATTCACGTCGACGGGGTAGCCGGCTTCGGTCATGGTCGGGACGTTGGGCAGGCGGGCCACGCGCTTGGGGGCTGTGATGGCCAGCGGCTTGATCTTGCCGGTTTCAAAGTTGGGGGCCGAGTTGGGGATGTCGAACATGGCCTCGACCTCGCCGGCCATCAGCGCCATCTGCGCCGGTGCCTGGCCCTTGTAGGGCACGTGGATGGCTTCGAAGCCTTCCTTGTTGCCCAGCATGGCAAAGGTCAGGTGGGCCAGGTTGCCGAGGCCGGCCGAGGCGTAGCGCAGCTTGCCGGGGTGGGCCTTGGCCCAGGCGATCAGGTCCTTGGCCGACTCGATCTTGTTGGCCTTGGCCCAGGCCGGGTTCACCGCCAGCACGAACTGGCCTTCGATGATGGGCGTCACCGGCAGCAGGCTTTCGGCCTTGTAGCTGAGCTTGCGGTACAGCTGCGGGTTGACGGTGATGCTGCTGGAGTTGGTCATCAGCAGCGTGTGGCCGTCGGGCGCGGACCGCGCGACTTCGCTGGCCCCGATGGCGCTGTTGGCGCCGGGCTTGTTGTCCACGATGACGGTCTGGCCCAGGGCGCGCGACATGTGGTCGGCCAGCGCGCGCGTCAGCGTGTCCGAGATCGAGCCCGCCGGCCCGGCGGCCACGAACCGCACCATGTGCGTCGGCCACTTGCCGTCGGCGGGTTTGGCGTCCTGGGCCCAGGCCGGCAGGCCGATGAGGCTGACGCAGGCCGCCAGCCACAGGCGGCGGTGCAGGGCGGTGCGGGGAGCGGGGTGAGCGGGGGTGAAGCGGGTGTCCATGGCTGTCTCCTGATCTTGGGTGTGTTGTCGCATGGGGTATGGCGGCATCTGCGTTTGAGGATGAACGGCAGTACCGGCATACCGGTCTTCATGTGCGGGGTGGGGCGCAGCCCGGGCCGGCGGGCACCCGGGCGGGGGCCGTGCCTCAGTCCAGCGAAATGCCTTCGCGCTGGATGACGGCGCCCCAGGTCGGCACCTCGCTGGCGATGCGCTTGGCGAAGCTGGCGGGGTCGGTCACCACGGGGTCGCCCTGCATGCTCAGCGCGTTTTTCACAGCGGGATCGTTGGGCATCTGCTTGATGGCCGCGTAGAGCTTGTCGATCACGGCCTGCGGCGTGCCCTTGGGCGCGAGGGCGCCGAGCCAGAAGCTCACGTCGAAGCCGGGCACGCCGGCCTCGGCCATGGTGGGCACGTTGGGCAGCCTGGCCATGCGCTTGCTCGAGGTCACGGCCAGCGCCTTGAGCTTGCCGTTTTCGATCTGCGGGATGCTGGGCGGCGTGTCGAACAGGGTCTGGATCTCGCCGCCGATGGCGGCCAGCTGGGCCTGCGAGCCGGCCTTGTAGGGCACGTGCACGGTCTGCACCTGCTTGCGGTTGCTCAGCATGGCGAACGACAGGTGGGCGATGTTGCCGGGGCCGGCCGAGCCGTAGCTCAGCTGGCCGGGGTGCGCCTTGGCCCAGTTCATCAACTCGTCCAGCGTGTTCACCTTGGCGCCCTGGGCCCAAGCCGAGTTCACGACCAGGATGAAGGGCGCGTCGATGATCTGCGAGATCGGGGCGAAGTCAGCCGGCTTGTAGTTGACCTTTTTGTAGATCTGCGGGTTGATCGTCACGCTGCTGGAGTTGGTGACCAGCAGCGTGTAGCCGTCGGGCGTCGCACGCGCCACTTCGGTGGCGCCCAGCATGCCGTTGGCGCCGGGCTTGTTCTCGACCACGAAGGGCTGGCCCAGCGACTTGCTGAGCTGGTCGGCCATCAGGCGGGCGATGGCGTCGGTCACCGAGCCGGCCGGAAAGCCGACCACCACGCGCACGGCCTTGCTCGGGTACTCGGCTGCCTGGGCGGTTACGGGGCTGAGCACCGTGCACGCGGTCGCAGCGGCCAGACCCAGCAGCTGGCGTCGGGCGATGGGGGAAAGGAAGGGGTTCGACATCACGGGTCCTTGCGAATCAAGTTGGCAGTATCGGTGTCATGCCGTTGCATGAAGAACGGCGATGGCCTCATACCTCTGAAAACCATGCGGGCGTGGCGCTGCCAGCCCGGGCCTGAACGCCCGGACATGCACATGGGGATGGTGGCCGGCGCGGGCCCCGAACGCGCATCGGGGTGCCGCACGCCAGCCGGCGGCGCTCAGCCTTTGCCGACGGCCGAGGTGCCGATCACCTGCTGGGCCCGCAGCTCGGCCAGACGCTCGTCCGACAGGCCCAGGTGCTCGCGCAGCACGGCTTCGGTGTGCTCACCCAACATGGGCGAGGCGTTGTGGATGGGCATGGGCGCACCCCCTTCGCGGTAGTAGGTGGTGGTGGACACGTAGGGGCCCACCGGGCGCTCGAGCGTGCACCAGAAGCCGCGCGCCAGCAGGTGCGGGTCGCGCATCACGCTGGCGATGGGCTTGGCTTCGCCCGCCGGCACACCGGCCGCCTGCAGGGTGTACAGCGCCGCGTCGGCCGAGCGGTGGCCGCACCAGCCGGCGATGGCCTGGTCGATCTCGTCCTGACGGGCGCGGCGTCCCTCCAGGGTCTGCAGCCCGGCATCGGTGGCCCAGTCGGGCTTGCCGATCACCTCGCACAAGGCCTGCCACTGCGGCGTGGACTGGATGGACACCAGCATCCAGGCGTCGATGCCCATGGTGCGGTAGATGCCCTGCGGCACATGGCGCGCGTGGCGGTTGCCGATGCGCGGGCTGGTTTCACCGCGCACCGATTGCTCGATGATGTAGGGCGCGGCCAGCGAGAGCATGCCCTCGACCTGCGACAGGTTGATGTGCCGGCCCTTGCCGTCGCGCTGCTGCGCGATCAGGCCCAGCAACAGTGCCGAGCTGCTGTTGAAGCCACCGATGGGGTCGCCATAGGCGTAGGCCGTCATGGCGGGCGGGCCGTCGGGGTGGCCGGTGTGCAGCGGCAGGCCCGAGGCCTGTTCCAGCGTGCCGCCGTAGGCGCGGGCGTTGCTCCAGGCGTTGCCCACGCCAAAAGCCGGCATGGTCAGCATGACCAGGCGCGGGTTCACCTCGCGCAGCACCGGCCAGTCCAGGCCCAGCTTGGGCAACACCTCGGCCGAGTAGTTTTCGATCACCGCGTCGGCACCGGCCACCAGCTGCTTGAGCAGCTCGCGTCCGGTCTCGCTGGTCAGGTCCAGCGTGATGCCGCGCTTGTTGCGGTTCATCAGCAGGTAGTTGTGGTTGAACTCGTAGGTCTTGCCGCGGAAGTAGGCGTCGTTGTAGACCGCGCCGCGCCACCAGTCGGCGTACGACACGGATTCGACCTTGATGACCTCGGCCCCCAGGTCGGCCAGCTTGCGCGTGGCGAACGGTCCGGCCCAGCCCATGGTCAGGTCGATGATGCGCACCCCGGCCAGCGGCAGCGTGCCGGCTGCGGCGGGCTTCAGCGCCTCGGGCCGGCGCTCCAGGCCGGGGCCGCGGTAGTGCGCGTTGTGCTGGCCCAGCAGCGGGGCCTGGCCACCGCGCAGCGGCCCGCTTTCGCCCAGGCGCTGCGGCAGCACCGGGGCTTCGAAGCGGGCCTGGCCGTCCTGCACCGGCACGAAGGCGCCGCGATCGCGGTGCACGGTCTGCTGCATCAGCTGCTCGGTGGTGGGCACGATGACGGCAGGGTGCTTCTCGGCCGACAGGCGCTCGAACCACTCGGCCGAAGTGCGCGTGGGGAAGACCTCGCGCAGCACGGCGTCGATCTCGTCGGCGTTGGCCATGCGGTCGGGCCCGATGGCGAAGCGCGGGTCGTCGGCCATGTCGGGCCGGTCGATGGCGCGGCACAGGCCTTTCCACTGCGGCAGCGTGACGGTGAACACGCCGATGAAGCTGTCCTGCGTCTTGAAGATGCCGCCGGGCTGGGTGGAGCCGTAGCGGTTCACACCCAGGCGCGGGCCCACGCCGCTGATCTGGGCGATGCCGGCCTCCATCTCGACGACGTGGAACAGGATTTCCTGCACCGACAGCACGTAGTGGCGGCTGCCACCGCGGCGGCCCAGCCAGCCCGCGGCCACGGTGCCGAAGGTCGCCAGGCCGGTGACCACGCCCGAGTGCGAGTCGTGCGGCAGGTGGGGCGGGCCTTCGACCGGCCCGTTGCCGTGCACGGCGCCCGACATGGCGCGGGCCACGGCGTCGCCGCCCACGAAATGGCGATAGGGGCCGCTGTCGCCGAACCAGGTCAGCTGCGCGGTGAGGGGCTGGTGCGCGGCCGTGGGCGGCACCAGTGGCTGGGCCAGCGCGGCCAGGCCCTGCTCGCCCAGCGCCCGGGCGTCGAGCACGATGTCGGCCGAAGCCGCCAGCTGCGCGAGCCAGGCCTGGTCGGCCGGCTGGCCGGCGTCGGCGGTCACGCTGTGCTTGTTGGTGTTCAGCCAGGCGAAATAGGCGCTGTCCTCGCCCTGGCCGGTGTTCACCAGCGGCGGCCAGGCGCGCAGTTCATCGCCGGCCGGCGGCTCCACCTTGATGACTTCGGCGCCAAAGTCGGCGAACAGCTTGCCGGCAAAGGCCACGCCCTGGCCGGGACCGACCTCGAGCACGCGCACGCCCACAAAGGGCAGGGCATCGGCCTGGGGTGGGTGGCGAACGTCGTCGGGGCTCATGCTGTCTCCTGAAATGATGTTGGGGTATGCCTACGCTGCCGTTTCTTTGTTAACGGCAATTCACTGATACTGCTCTGAAAACAACGAAAGGACCACGCCGGGCAGGCGGCCGGAGCCGCCCGCCGCTCACCAGGTGTCGACGAAGCGGCCCCGCGGTTTGGCGGCGTGCATCTCGGTCGCGTGCAGGCCGGACACCAGCCATTTGCGCGTGTCGGCCGGGTCGATCACGGCGTCGATCTCGGTGTTGCCGGCCACGTTGATGGCATGGCCGCGCTCGTACATCTGCGCCACCAGCTGGTCGTACAGCGCGCGGCGCTCGGGGCCATCGGGCACGGCTTCCAACTCCTTCTTGAAGCCGAGCTGGATCGCGCCTTCCAGGCCCATGGGTCCGTACTCGCCCGTGGGCCACGAGACGGTGAAGTGGCTGGCGTGCCAGCCGCCGCCGGCCATGGCCATGGCGCCCAGGCCATAGCACTTGCGCAGCGTGACGGCCAGGATGGGCATGCGCAGCTTGGCCGCGGCCACGAACATGCGCGAGACGTGGCGCACCTGGGCCTTGGCCTCGATGTCGGGGCCGACCATGAAGCCGGGCGAGTCGATCAGCGACACGATGGGCAGGCCGTGCGCGTCGCACAGCTGCATGAAGCGCGCGGCCTTGTCGCCGGCGTCGGCGTCGATGGCGCCGCCCAGGTGGCGCGGGTTGTTGGCCATGATGCCGACGGGCCGGCCTTCGATGCGGGCCAGCGCGGTGTGGATGCCGATGCCGAAGCCCTCGCGCAGCATCAGCACGCTGCCCGCGTCGGCAATGCCGTGGATGGCGGCGCGCGAGTCGTAGGCGCGCAGGCGGTTCTCGGGCACCACGTTGCGCAGCGCCAGCGGGTTGGGCGCCGACCAGTCGCGCACCTTGCCCTGGAAGAACGACAGGTAGTGCTTGGCCACGGCCACGCCCTCGGTCTCGTTCTCGACCAGCACGTCGATCACGCCGTTGGCGTACTGCACCGGGGCCGGGCCCACGTCCTCGGGCTTGAAGATGCCCAGGCCGCCGCCTTCGATCATGGCCGGGCCGGCCAGGCCGATGTTGGACGACTTGTCGGCAATGATGACGTCGCAGCAGCCGACGAAGGCGGCGTTGCCCGCGAAGCAGCGGCCGGACACGATGCCGACCACCGGCACCTCGCCGCTCAGCTGGGCGAACGAGGAGAACGACGAGGTCTGGTAGCCCGAGATCGACGGGAAGTCGATGTCGCCGGGGCGGCCGCCGCCGCCTTCGCCGAACAGCACAAAGGGCAGCTTGTCGCGCAGCGCGACTTCGACGATGCGGTCGGTCTTGATGTGGTTGCGCTTGCCCTGCGTGCCGGCCAGCACGGTGGCGTCGTAGGCCATGATGGCCGTGCGGGCGCGCTCGGCCGCCACCTGGGCGCCGTTGACGTTGCCCACGCCGGTGATCAGGCCATCGGCCGGCGTGTTGGCGATCAGGTCTTCGGCGCTGCGGCGCTTGGCCTGGGCCGCGATGGCCAGGCCGCCGTACTCGACGAAGCTGCCGTCGTCATCGAGCAGGTCGGCCACGTTCTCGCGCGCCGTGCGCTGGTTGCGCGAGCGGCGGCGCTTCACGGCCTCGGGGCGGTTCTCGTCCCACAGGAAGGCCTGGCGGTCGATCAGGCGCTGCAGGTCGGGGCGGATGCGCTGTTCATCGGCTTGTTCCGAGTATTGGGCTGCTTCCGAAGTGTGATCAACGGGATCGAGTACATACAGGATGGCTTGATCGGGCACCACGTCGCCGACCTTGCCGCGCCCGTCGACCACGCGGCCGGCGGCCTGGGCCACGACTTCGTGCTGCATCTTCATGGACTCGATCACGGCCACCACCTGGCCGGCGTGCACCAGGTCGCCATCGCCCACCTGCAACTCGATCAGCGTGCCGTTGGTGGGCGCGCGCACGGCGATCAGGGTGTCGTCGTCCAGGGCCTCGGCGCTGACGGCGGCCTTGGCCGGGCCGGTGCCGATGGGGGCCAGCACCGACTTGGCCTCCTGCGCGGCGATGGCCTGCGCCTGCTCGACCAGGCCGGGCAGGGCGGTTTCCAGGTAGCGCGTGTGCACGTTCTGGGTGGCGAAGTCGGGCAGGTTCACCAGGGCACGCAGCAGCGGCAGGTTGGTGGCCACGCCGCCGATGCGGAACTCGGCCAGCGCGCCCTTGAGGCGGCGCACGGCTTCGGCGAAGTCGGCGGTGGGCGAGGTGACGATGAGCTTGGCCAGCAGCGTGTCGTACAGCGGCGAGGGCGTGTAGCCCGTGTAGCCGTGCGTGTCCACGCGCACGCCGGGGCCGGCCGGCGGGTCAAACGGCAGCAGCTGCCCGTGCGAGGGCTTGGCCTGGCCTTGGGCGTCGATGCTTTCGCCGTTCACGCGCAGCTGGATGGAGAAGCCCTTGGCCGCGGGCGGCTGCTCGGGGTTCAGGCCCAGGTCGCGCAGCGACCGGCCCTGGGCCAGCTTGAGCTGGGTTTCGACGAGGTCGACGCCGGTCACCTGCTCGGTCACCGTGTGTTCGACCTGCAGGCGCGGGTTGGCCTCGATGAACACGAAGCCGACCTGCTGGCCAGCCTCGTTCTCCTCGACCAGGAACTCGAAGGTGCCCAGGCTGCGGTAGCCCACCTGCGTGGCCATGCGGCGTGCGGCGCCGACGATCTGCTCGCGCAGCGCGGCATCGAGTCGCGGGCTGGGGGCCATCTCGACCAGCTTCTGGAAGCGGCGCTGCAGCGTGCATTCGCGCTCGCCCAGGGCGATGACCTGCTGGCCGTCGCCGACGATCTGCACCTCGATGTGGCGCGCGCGCACCACCAGGCGTTCGGCGTACACGGCGTCCAGACCGAAGGCCGATTTCGCCTCGGACTGGCAGCGTGCGTAGGCGGCCGCCAGCTCGCCGCGTTCGCGCACCACGCGCATGCCGCGCCCGCCACCGCCGCCCACGGCCTTGATGACGATGCCCGAGCCGCCCTGCGCGTCGAAGAAGGCCTCGATGTCGGCCAGCGAGGCCGCGCCCTGGGTGGAGGGCATGACCGGCACCTGGCAGGCCTTGGCCAGGTCGATGGCGATGGCTTTGTCCCCGAACTGGGCCAGTTGATCGGGCGTGGGGCCCACGAAACGGATGTCGGCCTGTTCGCAGCGCTGGGCGAAGTCGGCGCGCTCGCTGAGGAAGCCGTAGCCGGGGTGTACCGCGTCGGCCCCGGTGTGGCGCGCGGCCGCGATCACGGCGTCGATGTTCAGGTAGGCGGCAGGCCCGCTGCCGGGCAGCGCCACGGCTTCGTCGGTGATCTGCCGGTGGCGCGATTGCGCATCGTCTTCGGCGTACACGGCCACGGTGGGAATGCCGAGGTCGCGTGCGGCACGGGCCACGCGCATGGCAATCTCGCCACGGTTGGCGATCAACAACTTACGCATGCTGGTTTGTCTCCTGGGGGGCTTTGAATGGGTGCGAGCCGCCTTGCGGGCATGCTACGGCGCTCGCGGGGCAATTTCGGTCACCTGCGGCGCTTTGCCGGTGCAGGGGTGGCGGGGCTGGGCTGACCCAGCGCCTGGCTGGCGGCGGCAGAGCGGGTGGCACCGGCGGCGAACTCGGACAGCGCGGTCAGGGTCTGCAACTGATACTGCGGGGCGGCCGTGCCCAGCTGGCGTTGCTGCAGCTCGCGCAACACGTGCTCGCGGTTGTCGTCCAGCATCTTGCGCAGCCAGGCCTCGCAGGCCACGTCGTTCCAGGCGGCCATCAGCTCGCACAAGGTGGCGTAGTCATCTGTCATCTGCTGGCGCCGTTCGGGGGTCTGAAAGTCCATGGGCCGGTCGCGCCAGATCACGCCCCAGCTCGACATGTGGCCGTGGTCGCTGACCATGCGGCGCAGCACGTCCGAGCCGCAGTGGCGCAGCAAGGTCACGCCCAGGCCGTTGGCCACTTTGGCGAATTGCATGGGCGTGATGTCGGCCTGCTGATTGGCCTGAGCCAGGGCCTGTGCCACGTCCCGCAGATCGGCCAGCGCCTGCGGGTCGCGCTGGCGGGCCACGTAACGCGCGGCCAAGCCCGTCAACACGCCGCGCACGTTGAACAAGTCGGCAATCAGGTCGGGCGTGAACCCCACCACGTAGGTGCCACGGCGCGGTTCGGTGCGCACCAGGCCACGGCGTTCCAGCAGGCCGATGGCCTCGCGCACCGGGCTGCGGCTGACGCCATAGTGCGCGGCCAACTCCTCCTCGAGGATGCGCGCGCCGTCTTTCAGCTCACCGCTCACGATGGCGACGCCGATGTCGTTGGCCATGCGGTGGGCAATGCCCTGCTGCGGGTTGACCTTGGGCAGGGACTGGGACAGGCGCGTGGCCTTGCCCGGCTTGGCAAGCGGGTCCTGCAGCGCGGGGTCGTCGGTGGAGGGGAACGGCATGCGGCTAGTTTGTCGTTTGTCGACAAAATGAATTCGCGGGTTAACCCTGGCGCAGAGTCGCTGCCGTGACTCGGGTGAATGGCTCATGTCGCGTGACGGTGAACCTGCTCGTGGTCAGCGCGTTCGCGGGGTTGTTCGACGCGCCATCAGAAGCGCTGGCGATGGGCGTTGAGGGAAGAGGCTGTCGATGCCGTCGCCCAGCGCGCCACGACGCGGAGGCGGGGCTGCGGGGGCACGGCTGCAGCAAGCGCGTGTTTCTGGGGCTGGGCGTCAGGATGCGCCCGTAGGCGCTGGCCAGTCCGAGGTCGAAGGCTCACCGGCGCAGATCGCCAACCGGCGGAGGCTGGCGCCAGGAGGGGGCGGTCCGCGATGGGGTGGTGCTGATGACTTGAGGGGTATGAGGGTATCGCCGTTTTCACCGCAACGGCAATTGCCGCATACTCACCGTTTGAGTCGCTTGGACAGGTGCTGAACGCCCAGCGCCAGGGCGCCGGCCAGCACGCCCCAGAAGGCCGACCCGATGCCGGCCACCGTGACGCCCGACAGCGTGACGAGGAAGGTGATGGTGGCGGCTTCGCGGTGGTCCTCCTGCGCCATGGCCGCGGCCAGGCCGCCGCCGATGCTGCCCAGCAGCGCCAGGCCGGCGATGGCCGCCACCAACTCGGTCGGGAAGGCCAGCAGCAGGCCCGACACGGCGGCGCCGAAGAGGCCGATGACCGCGTACATCAGCCCGCAGGCCACGGCGGCCGTGTAGCGTTTGCCGGGGTCGGGGTGCGCCTGCTCGCCCATGCAGATGGCGGCCGTGATGGCGCTGAGGTTGAGCGCATAGCCGCCAAACGGCGCCAGCACCAGCGTCACCAGCCCCGTCAGGCTGATGAGCGGGCTGATGGGCATGGTGTAGCCGGCCGTGCGGATGGCGGCCACGCCGGGCAGGTTCTGCGAGGCCATGGTCACCACGAACAGGGGCAGCGCCAGGCTGAGGGTGGCCGACACGCTGAAGGCGGGCCAGGTGAAGACGGGCCGGGCCAGCGCCAGGTGCACGGCCGACCATTGCAGCTGTCCCCGGCCGGCGACCCAGGCGATGGCGACCAGCAGCGTCACGGGCACGGCATAGCGCGGCCAGAGCTGGCGCCCGACGAGGTAGCTCAGCAGCATCGCCAGCACCAGGCCCAGCTGGGTTTGCGCGGCCGTGAAGGCCTGCATGCCGAAACGCGCCAGCACGCCGGCCAGCAGCGCCGAGGCGATGGCCATGGGGATGCGGTTCATCAGGCGCTCGAACCAACCGGTCACGCCGCACAGCAGGATCAGCGCTGCACTGACCATGAAGGCGCCCACGGCGTGGGCCATGTCGTAGCCGTGGCCGGCCGCCGCGGCCGCCCCGCCGGCCACGGCCAACACGGCGGCGCCCGGTGTGCTCCAGGCAATCATCACCGGCTGCCTGAGCCACAGCGACGGGCCCACCGAGCACACGGCGATGCCGATGCCGATGGCCCACATCCACGAGCTCAGCTCGGCCTGGCTGGCGCCAAAGGCCTGCGCGGCCTGAAACACCAGCGCGATCGAGCTGGTCATGCCGACCAGCATGGCCACAAATCCTGCCGCCACGGTGGACGGACTCCAGTCGCGAAACATGCGCATGGCGAGATTGTCGGGCACGGCGTGGGCAGGTCCCCTGGGGCTTCGGGCGCCGTTCGTCGCTGTGGGGTGGAAGGGGATGCGCGGGACGTGTACCGAGCCCGGTGGCCCGGGGCAGCGATCAGGCGCGAGGAGAAAAGGACATTGGGTTGCAGTATGCGGCCATCGCCGTCAGATGGAAAACGGCAACCGACGCATACTGCTGCAACGTGGCGTCAGCGCTTCTTGCCCGACAGCAGCGGAAAGCGGTCGGCCCAGCGGCCCACGCTTTGCGCGATGCTGTTCACCAGCGAGGGGTTGTCCGGCTCGACCACGGGCTCGACCTGCAGGCGGTTGAGCAGGTTGGGCTGCTGGCGGTAGCGCATGTGCTCCTTCATGGCGGCCGACAGCGCCAGCACGAACACGCTCTTGCGCAGGGGCTTGGTGGCAAAGCGGAAGATCTGCGCGCGGTTGATGAGGCGGATCACCAGGTCGGCGTCGCCGCTGCGCGTGAGCATCACCGTGGTGATGGCCGGGTACTGCTGTTTGAGCACGCGCAGAAAGCCTTCGGTGTCTTCCTCGCCCACACGGGCCTCGGTGACGATGACGCCGACGTCGTGGTGCGAGAGGATCTGCAGGGCCTCGGTCATCGAGGTGGCGGTGTGTGTGGTGTACGACTGGCGCGCCACTTCCTCCATCGAGGCCAGGTCGCGCGGGTTGTCGTCGATCAGCAGGATGTCGGGGGTGCTGGGCTCGGCCGGGGCGGGCGCCGACGCCGCGGGCTCGGCGGCGCGGGCCGATTCCAGGAAGGCGGCGCGCGAGCTGTGGGCCGCGGCCACGGCGGCGGCCAGGGTGGTCTGGATTTCGTGGTGGTCCCAGGGCTTGTTCAGGAAGCGGAACACCTCGCCCTCGTTCACCGAGCCCACGATGGCGGCCAGGTCGGTGTAGCCCGTCAGCAGCAGGCGGATGGTGTGGGGCGACAGCTCGCGCGCCTGGGCCAGCAGCTCGATGCCGGTCATGCCCGGCATGCGCTGGTCGCTCACCAGCACATCGATGCGGTGCGCGCGCAGCAGCTCCAGCGCCTGAGCCCCGGAGGTGGCCACGAGGACCTCGTACTGCGTGCGGAAGATCATGCGCAGCAGGTTCACCACACGTTCTTCGTCATCCACGAACAGCACGGTGGCGCGGGTGGGGGTGTCTTGAGGATCCATGATCGACGGTGTCTTGTTGTGTTCAGTCGAGCAGTGCCCGAGGCCCCTGGGCGCTCGCGGGCGCTGTGTCGTCCTGGCCGGCTTCGATGGGCAGCCACACGGAGAAGGTGGTGCCCACGCCAACGGTCGATTTCACCATGATGCGACCGCCATGCTCCCGGATGATCTTGTAGGAAATGGACAATCCCATGCCGGTGCCTTGTCCAATGGGCTTGGTGGTGAAAAAGGGGTCGAAGACTTTGGGCAGGTCATCGGGTGGAATGCCTTTGCCGTTGTCTTCCACTTCGATTTGTACCATGTGCTCGTCGGCCAGCAGTCGCGTGCGCAAGCGGATGATGTTCTCCTCGACCGGCCGCTGCGGCATGGCATGCGCCGCGTTGGTGATGAGGTTGAGGAACACCTGGTTGATCTGCGAGGGTGCGCCGACCACGCGCGGCACGTGGCCGTAGTCCTTGACCACGGTGACCGTGTACTTGATGAGGTTGCGCGCCAGCAGCAGCGTGCTGTCCAGGCCGTTCTCGATCGAGAAGCCCAGCACCTTCTCGCGGTCCAGCCGGCTGAAGTTCTTCAGGTTGACGACGATTTCCGAGATCTGGTCCACGCCGTGGATGCCGTCCTGCGTCAGCGTGCCCAGCTCGTTGAAGATGCCGCCCTGGATGGCCCGCAGGGCGCCTTCGTCCACCAGCGCCACCTGCTGCTCCAGTCCCGCCGCGGCCGGCTTGCCGCGCAGCGACAGCGCGAGCACGTGGCTGTCGTTGACCACGCGCTCCAGCGGCAGCAGCTGCTCCTGGATCACGTTGAAGGTGGCCTTGAGGTAGGCCAGCGGCGTGTTGATCTCGTGGGCGATGCCGGCCACCATCTGCCCCAGGGCCGACATCTTCTCGGTCTGCACCTGGTGCACCTGCGATTCCTTCAGCTCGTCGTAGGCGTGCTCGAGTGCCGCATTGGCCTGCTGGATGTCCTGGAAATGGCGCAGGGCCTTGATGCCCATGAAGGTCAGCAGCAGCAGCAGGCCCGCGGAGTACACGGTCAAGGCGGTCTGGTAGGTCTGCAGGCGGGCCAGCTTGGCGTTGTTGGCCTCGGCATGCGCGTCGGTCAGGTCGTCGATGGCCTCGGCCGTGTTCAGGCCGGCCATGGTGTGCAGCAGCTGGGTGCTCGCATCCTGCTGCCGGATGATGGCCTTCACGTGCGCGACCACGGCGGCGGTGGCGTCGATGACCTTCTCGCCGAGTTGGGGGCATGGGCTTCCAGCTCCATCAGGGTGTCGAGGATGCCCTCGCGGCGCTGGTCGTCGGCGTTCTGCAGGTAGGTCATGACCCCGGCGTAGACCTGGCCGATCTGGCGCTCGAACGCGACCTGGGCCGGCAGCGGCGCCGGCGACACCTCGGCCTGGTGCCCGAGCGCCTGCGTGGCCGTGTGCAGGAACTGGCTGGAGTTGCGCAGGATGGCGTTCTGCGACTTGAACTGTTCGATCAGCGCGATCTTCTCGCGCATGATCTTGGAGAAGGCATCGATTCGGCCGGTGATGAGGCCCTGGGTGCCCGGCTCGCCGGCCCAGTAGCGCTGCATGGCCCGGAGCAAAGCCTGCTCCTTGTCCTCGATCACCGCCAGCGAACCCGCTTGTTCCTGGCTGATGAGGCCGGCCCGGGCGCGCAGTACCTCGACGTTCCACGCCGCGTCCATCTGCTTGAGGTCGCGCAGCTGGGCCACGATGGCGTCGTTCTCCGTCAGGTTCACCGATTGCGCCTTCCAGATCAGCGCGAGCAGCACCAGCAGCAGCACGGTGCCGATCAGGACGTACAGCCATCGCATCTGCTGGAACAACTGACTCATGAGGTTGCCTGGAGCTCGTCGGTGGAGGGCACTTGCTGCCGCGTCGTCGCCGGTTCGGCACCATCGTCGGGGGGACGTTGGGCAGGGTGCCGGCCCGTTGCCCGAGTGTGTCAAATTAATTCAAAGGGATGCAGTGTGCCATGCGCCCGGTGCCGCATGGGGGTTCCAGCGTGGCATCGGTGCAGAAATGCGACGGTTGTGCGATCAGTGCACCGGCACCGCGCGCGATGGCGACGGTGGGCCCGGAGAGGCCGCCCAGGCCGGGGCGATGCAGGCTGTGTGGGCGTGGGGTGGGGCGTGGTCAGCGCGCCCGGCTGGTCAGTGCGGCCTCGTCGTGCGTGCCAGCCTGGATGTGGTTGAGGGGGCGCGGCCAGTGGTCGACGTCGCCGGTGGCCGCGCCGGGAGGGACGTGGGCCCTGCAGGGGTGACGCGGTGACTTGCAGATTCATGCAGTATGCATCCACTGCTGTTGATCAATAATCGGAATACGGGGCATACTGGTCAAATTTCATTCACCAAGTGCGGATGGCATCCAGCCCGGTCTTCAGGATCAGCAGGCTGACCACCAGCACGAACACCCAGCGCACGAAGCCCGAGCCGTAGCGCAGCGCCAGGCGAGCGCCGAGCAGGCTGCCGGCCACGTTCGCCACGGCCATGGTCAGGCCCACGTGCCACCAGATGTAGCCCTTGCTGGCGAACAGGGCGATGGCCGCCAGGTTGGTGGCCACGTTGAGCAATTTGGCACTCGCCGAGGCGTTCAGGAAGTCGTAGCCCAGCAGGCGCACGAACAGGAAGATGAAGAAGCTGCCGGTGCCGGGGCCAAAGAAGCCGTCGTACCAGCCGATGACCAGGCCGATGGCGCAGGCCAGGGTGCGCTGCCGGGTCAGGTTGCCGCTGGGGCGGTGGTCGGTGCCGAGCTTTTTCTGCCACAGGGTGTAGGCCAGCACGGCCAGCAGGATCAGCGGCAGGGCCTTGCGCAGGAAGTCGGGGTTGATGACCGTGACCGTGTAGGCCCCGGCCAGCGAGCCCAGCAGGGCTGCACCAAAAGCGGGCAGCATGACCGGCCAGCTGATCTGGACGCGGCGCGCGTATTGCCAGGTGGCAAAGGCCGTGCCCCAGACCGACGCGGACTTGTTCGTGCCCAGCAGGGTCGGCGGCGCGGCGCTGGGGTAGACCGCAAACAGGGCCGGCACCAGGATGAGGCCGCCACCGCCCACGATGGAGTCGATGGCCCCTGCAAGCAGGGACGCCAGGCTGACGATGAACAATTCCATGGGGGCGGATTCTGTCACCACCCGGACGGGGCCAGGGCCTGGCGCGCTGGGCGGCTGAGGCGGGCGAGGGCTGGCTCAACCGATGGTGACCACCCACGGCGCCAGCGCGCAGGTTCAGGCCGTGGACGAGGCGGAACGGGGCCAACTCCCGTCCAGGCGCGAATGGGCTGTGGCAAAAAAAACGCCCTGGAAGCCAGGGCGCTGTCAATTCTTTGTGTGGGCGGCCGTCGTTGTGATGTGTACCGCCCAGGTGTCTCCTCGATCCCCCCGCGACTGCTGGCAGCCGCTGAGTGGTTGCACTATAGCGGTGCGCGGCGTGCCCCAGCATCGGGTTTTACCCTCGACACGGGTTTGTCCCAGCCCGGCGATGGGCCTTCAGCGCGGCACGAACAGGCTGAGGCCGGCGAGCAGCAGCAGGCCGCACACCAGGGCGTCGACCACGCCTTGGGGCAGGCGCAAGGGATGCTTGGCCTGCCAGCGCGTCACGCCCCACACCAGGGGCACGGCCACGGCCGTGGTCACGATCGCCGACATGCGCAGGCTGCCCGTGCCCACCACCAGCCCGGTGCGCACCAGGCTGGTCAGCAGGAATTGCACCACCAGGCACTGCCGGATCAGCTCTGCCGCCAGGGGCTGGCGGTACAGGTGGTAGACGATGGGCGGGCCCGCCGTCGAAAACAGGCCGCCCAGCAAGCCCGACGAGAGCGAGGCCAGCCACAGCGCCTGGGGCGGCGATGCTTGACGCTCGCGCTGCTGGCGCTTTTGCAGCATCAGCAGCACGGCGCAGGCCACGATGACGACGCCCAGCGCCATCCGCAGGCCGTTCAGCGTGTTGCCGTCGAGCCAGCTGAGCAGGGCCCAACCCAGTCCGACGCCCACGATGGACAGGCCGAGCATGGGCTTGAGCAGGCGCCAATCGGGCGTGAACGGGTGGTGGCGCAGGTAGGTCACGCCGTTGACCAGCGACAGCAGCATGGCCACGTTCGAGGCTTCGGCGATCGGCATCAGGCCCGTGGCGCCGGCCAGGCCCACGAGGATGAGCGAGAACGCGAACCCGGTCAGGTTCTGCGCCACGCTGGCCAGGCCGACCAGCACGAAGAACAGCAGGTATTGCGACCACTGCATGGTTCAGCGGGCCCGATTCGGTGCGCGCGCCGGGCTGGGCGTGCTCATTGCAGCGCGGCCAGCCGCTCGGGCGTGCCGACATCGGTCCAGTCGCCTGTGAACAGCTCAGCGCTCACCCGCCCCGCGGCAATCGCCCGCCGCAGCAGCGGCGCCAGCGGTGCCGATTCGCCCTGCGGGTTGCCCGGTGCGATGGCGCACCAGGGAGCGAGGAACAAGGCACAGCGGAACAGGCCCAGCGTGCTGTAGGTGTGGCGGGGCAGGCCGGCGGCCCCGGGGGCCTCGTCGGCCAGCACGCGGCCGTCGGGGGCCAGCACAAAGTCGCCGCGCGGGTTGTGCGCCGGGTTGGGCACCAGCCACAGGTGCGCCAGGTCGTCGCTGGCGGCAAACCGCTGGACGGCGGCGGCCTCGAACGCGAACTGCGGCGCGAACACGTCGCCAGCGGCCAGCCAGAAGATGCCGCGGGCGTCTTGGGCCTGCAGCCAGGGCAGGGCGCGCGCGATGCCGCCGGCGGTTTCCAGCGCATGGCCAAAGTCCAGCGCTTCGTGCGAGAAGACCAGGGCGGGCAGGCCCGACGTGGTCTCGCGGGGCGTGTGGGCCTGCAGGGCCTCCGGCATGCCGCGCGGCGGCAAGGGGGCGCCGAAATGGGCGCCGATCTGCTCGCCCAGCCAACCGGTGTTGACCAAGGCTTGGGGCACGCCCGCGCGGGCCATGGCCGCCAGCGTGCCCTGCAGCAGGGGCTGGCCGCGGACGGTCAACAGGGGTTTGGGGGTGTGGTCGGTGAGCGGGCGCATGCGCTCGCCGCGTCCGGCTGCCAGCACCATGGCCGGCGCCTGCGGCGATGAAGTGGGGTCAGGCATGGGGCCAATGGTGCCACGAGGGCGGCGCAGCCGGTCGGTGTTTCGCCAGGCGACTGTGCTTCGTACGACAATCGCTGCTTTCTGAACGAGTCGACCGCTGCCCGGGCCGCCCAGGCCACCGCGCGCCGATCCGTGCCCCACGCCGTGGCGCGGACCTACCGGCCCCTGGCCATCTCCGATGGCCGCCCCCGTCGATTTTTTGCCCGCATTGCACCATGGCTACACCCGCCCCCTCTCCCCGCCCCATCCTCAGTGCCGGCAAGCGCCGCCCTGCCGCCGACTCGGGGCCATCCGACGGCGCCGGGCCGCGCGCGCCGGGCCTCGGCCGGCCAGGTGATCGGCCCCGATCCGGGGTGCCGCGCAACGTGTACGTGGCCGGTGCCGCCCGCGAGCAATACGGTGCGGGCGAGCGCGACGAGCGCCGCCCACCCGGCAACGGCAACCCCGGGCGCTGGTCGGACGCGGGTGAGCGGCGCCCGTCGCGCGGCGCCGACGACCGTCGCACGCCTCCGGGTGCCGGCCCACGATGGGCCGAGCCGGGCCGCGAAGGGCGTCGCATGGCGCAGGGCGGCGGCGGTTCGCCGTACCGGCAGGAGGGCGAGCGGCGCGAGACGCCCTGGGGCGCTCGCCGTGACGAGGGCCGCCCGTCGGGTGCCGGGCGCGAACGCCCGCGTCAGGCGGACGACCGAGCAAGCGGCCGTGCGGGTGGCCGGGAATTCGGTCCACGCGCAGGCGACCACCGCGGCAGCGGTGCGCCACGGCCGCGCGACGACGCGTGGCGCGAGGGCGCGCGTGACGGTTTTCGGGGCAGTGCCCGCGGGGGGCCGCGCGAGGCCGGCGGGCGTCGTGACGACGGGTGGCGGAACGCGCCGCGTGACGATGCCCGCGGTCCGTCGCGGGGTCAGCCCTACGGTGCGCCCGCCCGGCCCTCATCCCGCCCGCCTCACGGCACGCCTTACGGCACGCCGCATGGCCAAGCTCGCGGCCCATCCCAGGGCGGGTCCGATGACCGGTTCTTCTCGGCCGGACGTGACGACCGGCCGGCCCGCGGGGCACCAGGCCGTTGGCGCGACGACGGCCCCCGTCGCGACGAACGCGGTGCGCGAGGCGCGATGGCCCCCGGTGGGCTGCGCGCGGTGCGCCAGCCCCTGGCGGGCCGCGATGGCGCACCGGCTGACCGCCACGAGTCCACGCGCGACCGGGGCGACGCACCCACCGAAGTGGCTGGGGCCCAGCCGGTGCCCCAGGCCCCGGCGCGGGGGGCGCCCGCCATTGGCGAGCGGCTGAACAAGCGCCTGGCCGACATGCGCCTGTGCTCGCGCCGCGAGGCCGATGCCTGGATCGAGAACGGCTGGGTGCTGGTCAACGGCCAGCCTGCCGTGGTGGGCCAGCGCGTGCGCCCCACCGACGAGGTGCAGGTGGACGAGCGCGCCAAGGTCAAGCAGGCCGAGCGCGTGACCATCCTCATCAACAAGCCCATGGGCTACGTCAGCGGCCAGGCCGAGGACGGCCACGAGCCGGCGGCCAGCCTCATCAATGCCCAGAGCCGCTGGCGCGGCGATGCCAACAGCCGCCGGTTTGCCAGTTGGCAGCTGCGCGGCCTGGCCCCTGCGGGGCGCCTGGACATCGATTCGGTGGGCCTGCTGGTGCTGACGCAGGACGGTCGCGTGGCGCGCGACATCATTGGCGAGGCGTCCGAGGTCGACAAGGAATACCTGGTGCGCGTGCATTACCCACAAGGCGACCGCGTGGTCGAGCGCGATGTGCAGGCCGTGTTCCCGCCCGAGCAGCTCGCGCGGCTGCGCCACGGCCTTGAGCTGGACGGCAAGCCCCTGCTGCCGGCCGAGGTGGAGTGGCAAAACCCCGAGCAGTTGCGCTTTGTGCTGCGCGAAGGCAAGAAGCGCCAGATCCGCCGCATGTGCGAGCTGGTCGGGCTGCACGTGGTCGGCCTCAAGCGCATCCGCATCGGCGGCGTGCTGCTGGGCAACCTGCCCACGGGGCAATGGCGCTACCTGGGGCCGCACGAGCGTTTTTGAACGCCCGTTGCTCATCTGAATGGCAGTATGGCCACTTCCCCGTTTGTTTGTGAACGGGAAGGTGGCCATACTTCATGACTACATGGCATGCGACGGCAAACGCTTCGCATGCCTGCGGCATCAGCCGCGCTTCACTTGGCGGGCTGGGTTGGGGGCTTGGGCGCGCCAGGGTGCTGCTGGCCGGGCTCGCCATGGGGGTGATGCCCTGGGTGGCCCGGGCCGTGCGGCTTGCGGGGGCCTCGGTGGTCGAATGCGCGCGCGGTTTCGGCATCGAACACCTGTTGCTGCTCGGCGTTCAGCTGGGCGTAGAACGCCTTGGTCGCGTCGCCGCGCGCCTTCATGTGTGCGGCCATCTCGTCGTGGCGCTTTTGCCGGGCGTCGATGCGCTGCGGCGTCGTCATCTTGGCGAATTGCTCGCGCTCGGCCCGGAAGGCGTCGCGGCTGGCATCCGGGCGGGCCGGCGGCTTCAGCGCGGCCTGGTAACGGTCCCAGGCGCTTTGCTGGGCGGCGCTCAGCTTGAGCTTGTCCTTGAACGCGGCCACGCGCTGGGCACGGTGCTGCTCGCGCTGGGCCGGGTCCATGCGCGGGCCGCGGTCACCGTGGCGGTGGTTGGCCTGGTGCGGGTGGCCATGGGCGCCTGCAGAGGCGGCCTGAGCCGGCGTGGCCGCCTGCTGGCCGGCCGCGGGCATCTGGGCCTGGGCCGTGGCAGCGCCCAGGGCGAGGAGGGCGGCCGCCATCCAGGCGGGAACGAACGTGCGGGTCATGTGTGCTCCTTGTCAGCGTCAATCGGCACGGCGTGCCGTCTTGCGTGAGGTGGACTGTGCGCCGGCCGTGTATCGGTGGCGTTTCGCCGCTGTCCCGCTGTGTAAAGTTTTTGTGCTGCGCGATCGCGCCGCTCACCCCAGGGCCTGCAGGCGTTGCCGGGCGGCGGCCAGCCAGTCCTGCAGGTTCTGGTGCAGCTGGCCCTGGTCGAAGGAACAGCTGGCCTCGTCGAAGGCCGCGCCGGCCTCCAGGCCGTTGAGCAGGCTGACCAGCACCTGCCCGAACCGGGGCGGCAAGGCCGTCAGCAGCGCCTGGGCGGATCGGGCCTCGCCGGCAAAGGCCGAGGGGCTCGTCTGGCCGGCGCGCAAGGCGGCCAGGCGGGCCTGCAGGTCGTCGAGTTGGGCGAGCGGAGCGGAGGAGGTCATGGGCAGGCAAGAAGAAGGCACCAATGCCGGCGTGTGCGAACAAGCCGGGGCGGGCGCAGTGTAGGGGGCTTGGGGCAAAATCCGTGTCATGAATGCCTCGAACATTGCCGATTACATGCATGGCGTCGGCCGCCAGGCCAAGCTGGCGTCGGCGCTGATGGCCGCGGCCCAGGCCGCCACCAAGAACCAGGCCCTGCGCGCGCTGGCCGCGCTGCTGCGCGCGTCCGAAGCCGACCTGGCGCGGGCCAACGCGCTCGACATCGCCCGCGCCGAGGCCAACGGCCTGGCGGCGCCCATGGTCGACCGCCTGCGCCTCACGCCCAAGGTGATCGAGACCTGCGCCCAGGGCTGCGAGCAGCTGGCCGGCATGGCCGACGTGATCGGCGAGATCATCGGCATGAAGCAGCAGCCCAGCGGCATCCGCGTGGGCCAGATGCGCGTGCCCATCGGCGTGTTCGGCATGATTTACGAGAGCCGGCCCAACGTGACCATCGAGGCCGCCAGCCTGGCCATCAAGAGCGGCAACGCCTGCGTGCTGCGTGGCGGCTCCGAGGCCATCGAGTCGAACAAGGCGCTGGCCAAGCTGGTGCGCGAGGCGCTGCTGGCCGCGGGCCTGCCCGAGCACGGCGTGCAGCTGGTGGAGACGACCGACCGCGCGGCCGTGGGGCAGCTCATCGCCATGCCGGCCTTCGTCGACGTCATCATCCCGCGCGGCGGCAAGGGCCTGATCGAGCGCATCAGCGCCGAGGCCAAAGTCCCGGTCATCAAGCACCTGGACGGCAACTGCCACAGCTACGTGGACGACCCCTGCGACATCGCGCTGGCCGTGCGCGTGGTCGAGAACGCCAAGACGCAGAAGTACAGCCCCTGCAACGCCACCGAATCGCTGCTGGTGGCCCAGGGCGTGGCCCAGGCCTTTCTGCCGCGCATGGCGGCCGTGTTCGCGGCCAAGGGCGTGGAGATGCGCTGCGACCCCCAGGCCCTGGCCATCGTGCAGGCGGCGGGCGTGGCGCAGCTGCAGGCCGTGCCGGCCAGCGAGGCGGACTGGGACGAGGAGTACCTGGCGCCCATCATCGCCGTGAAGGTGGTGGCGGGCCTGGACGAGGCCATCGCCCACATCAACCGCCATGGCAGCCACCACACCGATGCCATCCTGACCAAGGACCACCGCCATGCCCAGCGCTTCCTGCGCGAGGTCGATTCGGCCAGCGTCATGGTGAACACCAGCACCCGCTTTGCCGACGGCTTCGAGTTTGGCCTGGGGGCGGAAATCGGCATTTCGACCGACAAGTTCCACGCCCGCGGGCCGGTCGGCATCGAGGGACTGACCTCGCTGAAGTACGTGGTGCTGGGCGACGGCGAAGTGCGCCAGTGACACTGGTTGCAATCGACTCTGCATGGCGTATGGGTCGATGGCCGTTGATTTTGACAACGGCAGCGCCGAATACCCTCTTGTTGTGAATCTCGCGCTGGACGACCGGCGCGCGGCTGGCGCGGCAGCCGGCGCCAGGCCGTGTGGGAGCGGGGCTGACACGCGGTCGGCGTGAACACCGGGGCGCGAGGTGTCGGCCACGGGGGAATCCGCACACTAGAATGACCGGGCACCACAGCCAAACACCACATGGTTCCACACCTTCTCACCGCCTTGCAGGGGCCCATCAGCGAGCTGGAGCAGCGCATCCTCGAATCGACGCCAGCCATCGAACGCTGGTTTCGCCTGGAATGGATGGAGCACACGCCCGCCGTGTACAGCGCGGTCGCCATCCGCAACGCGGGCTACAAGCTGGCGCCCACGCAGGTCGACCTGTTTCCCAGCGGCTGGAATCGCCTGTCCGATGCCATGGTGCCGCTGGCGGCCCAGGCGGCGCAGGCGGCCGTTGAAAAATTCTGTCCCGATGCGCGCAACCTGCTGATCGTGCCGCACAACGGGGCCCAGCGCGATGCCGACTACCTGCTCAGCCTCTCCCGCCTGCGCCAGATCTTCAGCCAGGCGGGCCTGCACGTCCGCCTGGGCTCCATCGACCCCGATGTGTCCAAGACGCTGAGCCTGAAGCTGCCCAGCGGCGAACAACTGGCGCTCGAGCCGGCGGTGCGCAGCCAGGGCCGGCTGCAGCTCAAGCATTTCGACCCCTGCGCCATCCTGCTCAACAGCGACCTCTACGACGGCGTGCCCGGCATCCTCGAGGACCTGAACGACCAGTACATGCTGCCGCCGCTGCAGGCCAGCTGGGCCACGCGGCTGCGTTCGCGCGACCTGGTGCACTACGAGGAAATCAGCAAGCGCTTCGGCAAGATGCTGGGCATCGACCCCTGGTTGATCCACCCCATCGAAGAAGCCGTGGGCCTGGTGGACCTGAGCACCGAAGACGGCGTGGCGCGCGTGCGGGCCAGCGTGGATTCGGTGCTGGCGCGCATCCGCCGCAAGTGCAAGGAATATGGCATTGGCGAGCGCCCCTTCGTCACCGTGAAGCTGGACAACGGCGGCGATGAAGCCGGCGTGATGACGCTGCGCGACGCCAGCGAACTGCCCGGGCCGTCTGCCGTGCAGCCGCACCTGGCGCGCCTGATTGTGCAGGAAGGCCTGCAGACCAGCGAGCGCGTGGGCCAGGCCGTGGCCGAGCCGGTGATCTACACCATCGACCGCTACGTGGTGGGTGCCTACTACCGCTGCAACACCCGGTTGACCGAGTTCGACAGCTTGGACGCCGCCGACACCACGTTTGCGGCGCTGCCGTTTGCGCGCGTGGACGTGGCCGAGGCCGCCCAGGAGCCCAACCGGTTTTACATGCATGGCGTGATTGCCCGGCTGGCCATGCTGGCCACCAGCTACGAGCTGGAAGCCGCCGAGCTGGACGCGGACGGCCGATAACCCAAGGAGGGTCGGACATGACAGGTTCCGGCCAACGCCCACCACCCACCGGCAAAGCCCTGGCTGCGCTCACGCTGGGCGCCATGGGTGTGGTGTATGGCGACATCGGCACCAGCGTGCTGTATGCCGTCAAAGAGATCTTTGCCGACGGGCGGGTGAGCTTTTCGCCCGCCAACGTCTATGGCGTGCTCTCGCTGATCTTCTGGACGCTGACCACCATCGTGTCGCTGAAATACGTGACGCTGGTGCTGCGCGCCGACAACCATGGCGAAGGCGGTCTGGTGGCCATGCTGGCGCTGGCGTCGCAGTCGGTGGGCGACCGGCCGCACCTGCGCCGCGCCCTCATGCTGGTGGGCATCTTCGGCACCTGCCTGTTCTATGGCGACGGCGTCATCACCCCGGCGATCTCGGTGTTGTCGGCGGTCGAAGGCCTGCGCGAGGTCTCGCCCGAGCTGGCGCACTGGGTGCTGCCCATCACCCTGCTGGTGTTGACGGCCCTGTTCCTGGTGCAGCGCCATGGCACGGGCGGCATCGGCCGCTTCTTCGGGCCGCTCATGCTGCTGTGGTTCGCGGGCATTGCCGCCCTGGGCGTGATGCACATCGTCGGCCACCCCGAGATCCTCCAGGCCGTCTGGCCGGGTTACGCGCTGGGTTTCATCGCCCGCCAGCCGGGCACGGCCTTCATCATCCTCGGGGCGGTCATCCTGTGCGTGACGGGCGCCGAGGCCCTGTACGCCGACATGGGGCACTTCGGCCGCCTGCCGATCCGCCTGGCCTGGTTTGGCGTCGCCATGCCGGCGCTCACGCTGAACTACTTCGGCCAGGGCGCGCTGCTGCTGGCCAACCCGGCGGCCGTCAGCAACCCGTTCTTCAGCCTGGCGCCGGGCTGGCTCACGCTGCCGCTGGTGCTGCTGGCCACGGCGGCCACGGTGATCGCCTCGCAGGCGCTCATCTCGGGCGCCTTCAGCGTCACCAAGCAGGTCATCCAGCTGGGCTACCTGCCGCGCCTGCGCATCATCCACACGCATGTGCGCGACACGGGCCAGATCTACATCCCGCTGGTGAACTGGCTGCTGTTCGGTGCCATCGCGTTCGCCGTGCTCATGTTCCGCTCGTCCAGCGAGCTGGCCAGCGCCTACGGCGTGGCGGTCACCACCGACATGCTCATCACCACGGTGCTGACCTTTTTCGTCATCCGCTTTGGCTGGCGCTTGCCGCTGGCGCTGTGCGTGGCGGCGACGGGTTTTTTCCTGGTCATCGACCTGGCGTTCTGGGCCTCCAACCTCACCAAGCTGTTCGACGGCGGCTGGTTTCCGCTGCTCATCGGCGCCACGGTCTATGGCGTGATGCTGACCTGGCATGACGGGCGCGTGCTGATGAACCACGCCCTGCAGGAAGGCTCGATCGACCTGAAAAGCATGATGAGCGCGCTGTGCACCGAGTTTCCGACGCGCGTGTCGGGCACGGCCGTGTTCCTGGCCAACGTGCCCGGCGTGGCGCCCAATGCGCTGCTGCACAACCTCAAGCACAACAAGGTGCTGCACGAGACCAACCTGTTCGTCACGGTGGAGATGCACGAGGTGCCCTGGGTGGGGCTGACGGACCGCATCCAGGTCGAGAAGCTGGCCAAGAACAGCTGGCAGGTCGCCGTGCACTACGGCTTCAAGAACGACATGGACCTGCCCAAGGCCCTGGCCCTGCTGGCGCCGCAAGGCGTGAGCCTGGACCCGATGACCACCAGCTACTTCATCTCGCGCGAAAAACTCATCCCCGACGCCGAGGGCGGCATGGCCTTGTGGCGCGAGCGCCTGTTTGCCCAGATGCTGCGCAACTCGTCCAGCCTGGCGGACTACCTGAACCTGCCCAGCAATGCGGTGGTGGAATTGGGGGCGCAAGTCAAATTTTGAGGGGTATATCCCGGTTACCGTTTTGTGGTAAACGGCAATGTCTGTATACCCCTGTGTCATGAACGTTGGACAGTCTGACGCTGCCGGGCTGCCCGCTGTTGACCCGTGGTGCCGTCATCGTCCTCGAGGGCGCGCGAGGCGAGGTCCATCCGCCCTAATGGCTGCTGCAAGCGCCCCTGCCGGTGTGATCAGGCGGGCGTGGCCAGGCGGGTTGTGCGCCGCGCCGGCATGCAGAGCGGCCCGGCCTGTCGCCTGCCCACGACGTGGGCCTGGTCTTGTGTCAAGATGCCCGGCTTCTCGTCGAGTGGGTCTGCACCATGTTCCTGTTGAACCGCCTGGGTGGCGCGCTGCTGATGTTGGCACCGGTCTGGGTTGGCGCCCAGGGTCTGGTGCAGGAGGGCAATCCGAACGCCCCGGTCTCGACCGAGGTGCACAAGTGCGTGCGGGCCGGCGAGGTCTTCTACACCAACGGAGCCTGCCCAGCCGGCACCTCGTCGGCTCCGCTCAACAGGCCCTCGCCGGCCACCCGTTCCGACGCGGCACCCCTGCGTCCCTTGCCGCCGCCCAGCCGTGCCGAGCCGCCACCACGCCCGGCGCCGGCCGCGGTGCAGCGCGCCGCCCCGCGGGACACGGCCCCCGTGCCGCTGGCGGAGCCGGTCTACCAAAGTACGCTGACCACGGTGCGCGCGCATGAACTGGTGCCTGCGCGCCCGCCGGCGCCCGAGCCTGAGGCGACCCCGGGGTTCAGGCCTCTGTCGTCGTTTCCGCGCCTGCCCGAGGCGGGCGCTGGCCGGGCCAGCGGCGGGCGTGCCGGCGATCAGGACGGCGAGGCGCGTTCAGCCGCGCCCGTGGAAGCCCCCATGCGGGGCCCGACCAAGCAGGCCGAACCCGTGGCCGATGCCCGCGCCAACAACAGCGCCATGTGCGGGTTCGTGCGCGCCGAGCTGGACCGCCTGGGCGTGGAGTCCGCCGGCGCCAAGACCGAAGACGCCAAGGCCCGCATCGCGGTGCACCAGAAGCGCCTGCACGACCGGCAGGCGCAGCTCGCCTGCTGATCCGCTGGGCGCCAGGCTGGCCTCAAGAGTCGTGTGCTGAAGGCGCTGACGCCACGATGGTTAGCGGGCGCTCAGACGCAGCACATCGTTCTGCTTGTTCGGGGCATCGGAAGCCGGTTGGGTCGCTGCGCTCTGGTGGATCGCGAAGGCGATGTGGTCGGCGTTGCTTCACCCCTGCAAGCCAAGAACGTGCTGCTGGCCAGGGGTGGATGGCGGTCTGCGACTTGCGCGGCCGTCCGCGGGAACCGAAAACAACAGGGCCCGATGGGCGGTCATGCGACACGCCCATCGGGCCCTGCAGGGTTCACGCGACGGTGAACGGCTTGCCGTTCGCCCGCCCTGGCATCACTTCAGGTGTTCGGCGAAGAAGCCCAGCGTGCGCTCGCGGGCCAGCTTGGCAGCGGCGGCGTCGTAGCTGCCGCGCTGGTCGCAGTTGAAGCCGTGGTGGCCCGGGTAGACGAACATCTGCACCTCGGGGTGGGCTTGCTTGAAGGCTTCGATGGAGTCGAGCGGAATCCACTGGTCGGTGTCGGCGAAGTGGGCCATCACCGGCACCTTGGGCTTGCGGGCGATTTCCTCGGGGGTGGTCATGCCACCGCCGTAGTAGGGCGCGGCGGCCGCCAGGCCATTCAGCTCGCAGGCCGCGCGCCAGGTCAGCAGGCCGCCCCAGCAGTAGCCCACGATGCCGACCTTGCCACCGCTGGTCTTGGCGGCGTAGTCGATGGCGGCTTGCAGGTCCTGCAGCACGCCGGGCGCGGGCAGGGCGTCCACGGCGGTCTTGTAGCCAAACCCTTCGCCCATGTCGGCGTCGGTGTAGCCCAGCTCCACGTTGGGCTTCACGCGGTGGAAGGTGGACGGCGCCACGGCCAGGTAGCCGTCGGCGGCGTAGCCATCGGCCACGCTGCGGATGTGCGAGTTCACGCCAAAGATTTCCTGCGTCACCACCACGGCCCCTTTGGGGGCGCCGCTCGGGGTGGCCACGTAGGCGGGAATGGCGGTGCCGTCGGCGGCCTTGAGTTCGACAAACTGACCCATGCTGATCTCCTGATGTTGGCGGGATGGACAAAGGCATGGCCCACGGGGCCGGAGGCGTAACCCCCGGCGACTGGGCCAGCGTTGCCGGGCTATTGTGCCGAATCTGCATGCGGGGCCTGCCGGCAGGGGCATCGCCGACCCCCGGGCGAGGGATCGTGGCTCCCACATGCGCCGCGCCAACCGTGCAGGGGCCACACCGGGCGCTGCCATTTACCCGGACATCGGGGTGAACCCTGAAGGCGATTGCCGCTGGCGCACGTAGCATCTGCGCCTTTGTTTTCATTGGAGTACACCCCATGCGCCTGACCACTCGCCTGAGCCTGACCGCTGCCGCCGCCCTGGTGGCCACTGGCGCCTTCGCGCAGGATTTCCCCGCCGGCAAGACCGTGACCATCATCGTGCCCTTCGCCGCGGGCGGCCCCACCGACAAGGTGGCCCGCGACCTGGCCGAAGCCCTGCGCAAGCCGCTGGATGGCGCCACTGTGGTGATCGAAAACGCCCCCGGCGCGGGTAGCACCATCGGCATGGCCAAGGCCGCGCGTGCCAAGCCCGATGGCTACACGCTGCTGCTGACGCACATCGGCATGGCCACGGCCCCCACGCTGTACCGCAAGCTGCCCTACAACTACGCCGAGTTCGAGTACCTGGGCCTGGTCAACGACGTGCCCATGGTGGTCGTCTCCAAGCCCACGCTGCCGCCGGGCGACTTCAAGGCGCTGCGCAGCTACATCGACGCGAACAAGGGCAAGCTCAACCTGGGCCATGCTGGCCTGGGTTCCGCCTCGCACCTGTGCGGCCTGATGCTGCAGACCGCCCTCAAGTCCGACATGACCACCGTGGCCTATGGCGGCACGGCGCCGGCCATGACCGACCTGATGGGTGGCCAGATCGACGTGATGTGCGACCAGACCACCAACACCACGCAGCAGGTCGAGGGCAAGAAGATCAAGACCTTTGCCATGACCACGCAGCAGCGCATCAAGACGCCGGCGGTCTACGCCAACCTGCCCACGCTGGATGAAGCCGGCCTCAAGGGCTTCAACGTGACCATCTGGCACGGTCTGTACGCGCCCAAGGGCACGCCGGCGGCCATCACCCAGAAGATCAACGCCGCCCTGAAGCAGGCGCTGAAGGACCCCGAGTTCGTGAAGAAGGAAGAAGGCCTGGGCGCCGTGGTCGTGACCGACAAGCGCGTCGAGCCGGCCGAGCACAAGAAGTTCGTCGCCGCCGAAGTGGCCAAGTGGGCGCCCGTC
Source organism: Comamonas serinivorans (assembly GCF_002158865.1). Classification (NCBI taxonomy): domain Bacteria; kingdom Pseudomonadati; phylum Pseudomonadota; class Betaproteobacteria; order Burkholderiales; family Comamonadaceae; genus Comamonas; species Comamonas serinivorans. The sequence continues at coordinate 387,281 of NZ_CP021455.1, forward strand.
ATCAAGGCTGCAGGCCAGTACGCCGACTGATCGCGGTCTGCCGCGGCCTCACGACCCGGCCCTCGCGCCGGGTTTTTTGTGGGCAAGGTCGCTGCTGCACCGACGCGACGCTGACGAGTCAGGCGGTTGCCGTGGGTCACGCGCGGGCGGTGGGCCGGCGATGTCCGCGAAGCATTGGGCGGAGGCCCGCTTGCGGGGGCAGGCCGCGCGCCGCTTGCCCGTTGGGTGCCGGGCGTTGGCGACCCAGCTGCATCGCTCCGAGCGCTGTGGGTGGACACCGAGACCGATACCGCTTGTCGGATGGGCGGCAGGGTGGCCGAAGCCCGCGTGTGCTCATCCAGTGCGGTGCCGCCACCGTGTGCCGTGCTGCCTGGGTGACAGTCGGGTTCTGTGCACGGATTGGGTAGTATGAGGTCATTGCCGTTTGTCCTATATCGAGAATGGGAAGATACCCATGTCAGGGCGTGACGATGCGGTGTGACCGACGGCGGGGCTTGGGGCAAGTCCGGGTGCTCGAGCCGGGGCAAGCCGCTCAGACTGCTGCCGCGGGCCGACCGGCACCGTTCGTCCCCGCCCAGGGACCGCATGAGGCGGACTGTGCATCGCATGGACGGGCGCGGGGCCGAGCCGGCTGCGTGTTTTGAACCACCTCTGGAGAGACATCCCATGGCGTTTGCATCCCTTCGCACCCTCCCCTCTTGGCGCTGGACGGGCCTGACCGGCTTGCTCGGCTTGGCCCTGGGGGCCGCCCCGGTTCAGGCGGCGGGCATCTCCGGCGACGTGGTGCGCATCGGGGTGCTGACGGACCTTTCGGGCCAGTACGCCGACACCTCGGGCAAGAACACGATCGAGGCGGTGAAGATGGCCATCGAAGACTTCGGCGGCCAGGTCAAGGGCAAGAAGATCGAGGTGGTGACGGCCGACCACCTGAACAAGGCCGACGTGGGGGCGACCAAGGCGCGCACCTGGTTCGACCGCGACGGCGTGGACACCATCGTCGACCTGAACAACACCGCCGTCTCGCTGGCCGTCTACAACCTGGCCAAAGAGCGCAACAAGCTCATCCTGAACACCGCGGCCGCCTCGGACGTGTTGACCAACGAGCACTGCATCCCCACGGCCATCCACTACACCTTCGACACCTACGCCTTCGCCAGCGGCGCGGTGCATGGCCTGGCGGCCCAGGGCAAGAAAAACTGGTACGTGTTGGCGGTGGACTACGCCTTTGGCAAGACGGCGGCCGAAACCATCACCAAGGTGGTGGGCGAGAGCGGCGGCAAGGTGGTCGGCCGGACCTACCACCCGCTGGGCGCGAGCGATTTCTCCTCCTTCATGCTGCCGGCCCAGCAATCCAAGGCCGACGTCGTGACCTTTGCCAATGCCGGTGCCGACACGGTGAACGCCATCAAGACCGCGGCCGAATTCGGCGTCAGCCCCAAGCAGACCGTGGTGCCGCAGATCATGTTCATCAGCGACGTGAAGGCCCTGGGCCTGCAGAAGGCGCAAGGCCTGGTGTTCGCCACCGCGTTCTACTGGGACCGCACGCCCGAGACGCGCGCCTGGGCCGAGCGCTTCTTCAAGCGGACCAAGGTGATGCCGACCATGAGCCACGCCGGCGCGTATTCGGCCATCACGCAGTACCTCAAGGCCGTGGACGCCACGGGCAGCGACGACGATGGCGCGGTGCTGGCGGCCCACCTCAAGCGCACGCCCATCAACGACATGTTTGCGCAGAACGGCCAGGTGCGCGCCGACGGCCGCATGGTGCACGACATGTACCTGGTGCAGGTCAAGACGCCGGCCGAATCCAAGCGCGAGTGGGACTACTACAAGGTCCTCAACACCATCCCGGGTGACAAGGCCTTCCGGCCCCTGGCCGAGAGCAAGTGCCCGCTGGTGAAGCAGGCGAGCTGACGGGGCCACAGCGTGACGAACGGGCGAGCGGTGCGCCACCGGTCGCCCGTATTCATGGAAAAATGGGTGGGGTATAGTGGCATCTGCGTTTGTATGCCATCGAGAGTAGCGCCATACCTGATGCTGCTGGCAGAGGCTGAACGAGCGGATGGCCTGGCCCGACGCCGAAGCCCAGCAGGGGTGCAGGCCATGCCCAGGAACCCGATGGCCCAGGCCGTGCGCGTCGGCCTCACGCTCAGCGACATGCAGCGGGCACGGGCCGACGCCTAGAACGCGCGCTTGCGCGTCACCACCTCCCACCACAGGCGCCAGTCGCCCATCAGGCTGTACAGCGGGTACTGGAAGGTGGCGGGCTTGTTGTGCTCGAAGAAGAAATGGCCCACCCAGGCGAAAGCGTAGCCCTGCAGCAGCGCCACCAGCAGCCACCACGGGTTGAGCGACGCCACCGCCAGCAGCACGAAGCCCAGCGCCAGGCTGGTGCCGATCACGTGCAGGCGGCGCGAGGTCGCGTTCTGGTGCTCGCTGAGGTAGAAGGGGTAGAAGTCCCGAAACGACGGGTAGCGTGTCGGCGCGTTCATGGCAGCTCCACAAGGTCCAGCGCACCATGCTCGCGGAAGTGGGGCCTCGATGCAAGGTGGGGCCGCTGCCGGCCCTTGGAACGCAAGCGTCCCCCCGGGTTGTCTGTGGGTGCGTGAATGGGCGCACTGCTGCGCCACTCTTGTTCGGCGTGTAGGCGTCTCGGTGAGCGACCTGGTCCGGCGCACCGTTCCGTGCCGATCGGCAGTGCCGCCCCGAAGCGGGGGGCCGGCGGTTCACGCCGGTCAGATCGGTGTGGCCCAACTCGTCGGGTCCAGGCACCTCCGATGCGCTGGCCCCGACGATGCGATCTGGTTGCGGAAAGGCCTCGGCGCCTTAGCCTGACCGCCTCCGATGTGCACTGCCCCTGGTCGCTGGCGCGGGACCCGCCGTCAGAACCGGTAGGTCGCCGTCAGCAGCGCGTTGCGGCGCTCGCCATAGAAGCAGTCGCCGCGCGCCAGGCACTGGGTGATGACGACCTTGTCGGTCAGGTTGTTGATGTTGAGGGCCATGCGCCAGTTGCCGGCGTCGTAGGCCACCATGGCGTCGGCCAGCAGGCTGGAGGGCGTGTCGATGGCGCGGGTGCCCGACCACATGCGGTCGGTGTAGCGCAGGCCTGCGCCCACGGTCCAGCCGCCGCGCCCGCTCGAGGCGAAGCGGTGCATCAGCCAGGTGGAGGCGGTGTGGCGCGGGATGTTGGCCACGCGCTGGCCCTGATCGCCCGCGGTGCTGCGGCGGATCGTGGCGTCGGTGTAGGCGTAGCTGACGACCCAGTCCCAGTTGCGGGCCAGGCTGGCCTTCAGCTCGGCCTCCAGGCCTTTCATCTCGACCTGGCCGATCTGCAGGCTGTTCAGCGGGTTGGCGGGGTCGGTGGTCTTGCGGTTTTTCTCGCGCAGCTGGTAGACGGCCACGAAGCCGGCCAGGCCGCTGTCGGGCGGCATCCACTTCACCCCGGCCTCCACCTGTTGGCCGCGCTGCGGCTTGTAGGGCGTGCCGTACACGTCCACGCCGCCCAGCGGCTGGAAGGATTCGGTGTACGAGAGGTAGGGCGCCCAGGCGCCGGCCTGGTAGGTCACGCCCATGCGCTTGGTCCAGGCCGAGTCGTCCACGGCGGCCGCGGGACGGCCCTGGGTGTCGGTCTTGGCGGTGTCGTGCCGCAGGCCGACGGTGGCCGTCCAGTTGCCCCAGCGCAGCTGGTCCTGCAGGTAGAGGCCGAGCTGGCGTTGCGACACGCTGGGCTGGCGCACCAGGTCGGCCGCCGTGGGCGGCGTGAAGTTGCCGTAGACCGGGTTGTAGGCGTCGATGTCGGGGGCCACGGCGCGCCAGGTGGAGGAGGTGGTGCTGTTGCGCTGCATGTCCACGCCGGCCAGCAGCGTGTGGTCCACGGCCCCGGTCTGCAGGCGGCCTTCCAGCTGGGTGTCGACGAGCAGCATCTTGCCGCCGTTCAGGTTCCACGAGGCATCGCGCGGGAACGTGCGGTTGTCGGGGTTGAACACCGGGCGTGCGGGCCGGCCCGTCGCGGCATTGGCCGCGAAGCTGGTGTACATGGTGCGGTAGTCGACTTCCGTGATGGTGCGGCGTAGGTTCTGGCGCACGGTCCAGTCGTCGTTCAGCTTGTGGCTGAAGAGGTAGCCCCAGGACCGGTTGCGGGTGTCGAAACGGTCCCAGTCCGGCTCGCTGACGAAGGTGTTCGTCGGAATCTGGCCATAGGGGCTGGGCAGCCGCGTGCCCTGCCAGGGAAAGAAGCCGATCAGCGAGCCGCTTTTGTCGCGCTGGTAGAAGGCCTGCAGCGTGAGCGAGGTGTCGTCGTTGGGCCGCCAGGTGAGCGAGGGGGCCAGCACCACGCGGTCATCCTTCACGTGGTCGACCTGGCTGTTGCTGTCGCGGCCCACGGCCACCAGCCGGTACAGCCACTTGCCGTCGCTGTCCAGCGGGCCGGTCAGGTCGCCGGCCACCTGTTTGCGGCTGTGGCTGCCCACCTGCACCTGCACCTCGCGCCGGTTGTCGGCCAGCGGGCGCTTGCTCGTGAGGTTCAGCACACCGCCCACGCTGCCTTGGCCATAGAGCACCGATGACGGGCCGCGCAGGAACTCCACGCGCTCCAGCGTGAAGGGCTCGACCTTGTTGTTGTTGTAGGTGCCGTAGCCGCGCAGCATGCCGTCCAGGTACTGCGTGACGTCGCCGCCACGGGCCTTGAACGAGTCCACCCGGCTGTCGAAGTAGCTGGAGTTGATGCCCGCCGTGTAGCGCACGGTTTCGCGCAGCGTGGTCACGCCCTGGGCATCCATTTCGTCGCGGGTCACCACGCTGATGGCCTGCGGCGTCTCGATCAGCGGGGTGTCGGTTTTGGTGGCCGACAGCGCGCGCTTGGCCACAAAGCCCGTGACGGGCGCCGTGGCGCTGTCGCCGCCCGGGTCGGCGGTCACGGTGACCGGTGCCAGCGAGCCCTCGGCCACAGGGGCTTCCGGGGTTTGGGCCTGGGCAGCGCCCAGGTCGAGCAGGGCCAGGGTGAGCGCGCAGGCCAGAGGGGTCAGCCGCGGACGCTGCGGGCGAAAAGTCGGTGTCATGGTGTCGGTCGATGAAGGAGGAAAACGGGCGGTGACGTGCGGACCACGGCTGGCCACGATGGCGCGGGCTGGGCAACAGGCTCGCGGCCGGTGCGGGCGCACGTGGGGTCGCGCGCACGGCCGGCCACCGGTGGTGCGGCAGCCGGGGTGGCGAGCCGTCGCTCAGCCCTCGCGCAGGGGCGCGAGACACCTGGACCGGCCAGCAAGGGCAGACAGGCCGGGCTGCGGCTTGTCAATCAAATGCAAATCACTCTCATTTTTATTATTGCAAAGAAGCGTTGTTTTTTGGTAAAAATGGCGCGTGGTGTCGGATTTGCGCCACATGCTGAGCCCTGAGCCCTGAGCCCTGAGCCCTGAGCCCTGAGCCCTGAGCCCTGAGCCCTGAGCCCTGAGCCCTGAGCCCTGAGCCCTGAGCCCTGAGCCACCACCGCTACCGATCCGCCAGCAGTGATCGCACAGGCACTGCCTGGCCAAACTGCCGCAAGCCACCGCCACAGGTTGGCGCGCCACGCTGTCGGCACGACTTGCACTTTGCGGGGTTGCGCCTGGCGGGCGAGGACAGCACACCGACCTGTCTTCTCGCCGGTGACCGATGCCGGGGTGAGCGGGCGCTGGTTACGCGCGGCCAGGTTGCCGCCGACCAGGCAGTGCATGCGACATGCTTTCGACGGCGACGGCGACGGCGACGGCGACGGCGACGGCGACGGCAAGGGCAAGGGCGCGCCGTCCTGTCGGAGCGCCACCCGTTCCGCGACTCACCCGCAGGTGCCCGCGATCCCGGGCGGTTCGGCGAACCGGCAGCTGTGCCCGCCCGCGTCGCGTGGGGGCCAGGCCCGAAGTCGCACCCCCCGCCAGGGTCAAGCCGGGGCGCCTAGAATTTTTGCCCCGGCCACCTCGGCACGTCCCAGAGACCACAGCCCATGCCCCACGATCCCATCCGCATCCGCGGCGCGCGTCAGCACAACCTCAAGGCCATCGACGTGGACATCCAGCCCGGCCAGCTCACCGTGGTCACCGGACCGAGCGGCTCGGGCAAGTCCAGCCTGGTGTTCGACACGCTCTACGCCGAGGGCCAGCGGCGCTACGTGGAGACCTTTTCGGCCTATGCGCGCCAGTTCCTGGACCGCATGGACAAACCGGCCGTGGACAAGGTCGAGGGCGTGCCGCCGGCCATCGCCATCGACCAGACCAACCCCGTGCGCTCCAGCCGCTCCACCGTGGGCACCATGACGGAGCTGAACGACCACATCAAGCTGTTGTTCGCGCGCGGCGGGGCGCTGTTCGACCGCGTGACCGCGCAGGCCGTGCGGCGCGATACGCCCGAATCCATTTACGCCGACCTGCGTCTCCGCGCCGAGGCAGCGGGTGACCCGAGGCTGGTGCTGACCTTCCCGGTCGAGCTGCCGGCGAACACCACGGCCGACGAGGTGGCGCAGTGGCTGTCCGCCAGCGGCTTCACCCGCGTGCAGGCCGAGCGCGAAGAGGTGCGCCAGGTCGCCGCGGCAGACGGCGAGGCGCCGGCCAAGAAGAAAACGACCAAAGCGGCCGCGGCTGCCAAAGCCAAGGACGAGGCGCCCGGCGTGGTGAAGGTGCTCGACGTGGTGGCCGATCGTTTCCGCATCAGCCGGGCCGAGAAGGCGCGCGTGGTCGAAGCCATCGAGGTGGCCCTGCAGCGCGGGGGCCGCGTCAACGTCTACGCGCTGCCCGCCAACGAGGATGCCGCCGCCGGGCAGGCCGCTGAATCTGGCCCCGAAGCCGCGAACCCGGCAGGGCGCGTGGGGGCGTCGGCCGCCGCGAGGGGCCGCCCCGAGCAAGGCCAGCCCCTCGGGGGGGCAGCGGACCAGGCGCTTGCGCCGGGGAGCGTGGGGGCCAAGGCCGCCGCGACGGGCCGCCCCGAGCAAGGCCAGCCCCCCAGGGGGGCAGCGGACCAGGCGCAGCCGGGGAGCGTGGGGGCTTCGGCCGCCGCGACGGGCCGTCCCGAGCAAGGCCAGCCCCCCGGGGGGGCAGCGGACCAGGCGCAGCCGGGGAGCGTGGGGGCTTCATTGTGGAAATACTCCACCGGCCTGCACTGCCCCGAGAGCGAACAGCGCTACCGCGAACCGATCCCCTCCATGTTCTCGTTCAACTCGCCCGTGGGCGCGTGCGAGGCCTGCCGGGGCTTTGGCCGCGTCATCGGCGTGGACTGGGGGCTGGTGATTCCCGACGAGAAGCTCACCCTGCGCGCCGGGGCCATCAAGCCGGTGCAGACGCCGGCGTGGAAGGAGATCCAGGACGACCTGATGCGCCATGCCGAAGAAGCCGGCATCCCGCGCGACACGCCCTGGGCCCAGCTCACGGCCGCGCAGCGCGACTGGGTCATCGAGGGCACGCCGAATTTCAAGGAAGGCAACTGGAACCGGCAGTGGTACGGCATTCGGCGCTTTTTCGCCTACCTCGAAAGCAAGGCCTACAAGATGCACATCCGCGTGCTCTTGTCCAAGTACCGCAGCTACACCACCTGCCCGACCTGCGGCGGCGCGCGCCTGAAGACCGAGAGCCTGCTGTGGCGCGTGGGCAACCCGGCCCAGGCGGCCGCAGCCCTGCAGGGGGATGACGGCCAGACGCACCCGCGCTTCCTGCCCCAGGGCGCGAGCTGGACGCGCGCGCAGCTCGATGCGCTGCCCGGCCTGTGTCTGCACGACCTGATGCTGATGCCCATCGCGCGGCTGCGCCGGTTCTTCGATGCGCTGCGCGAGGAGGTGAAACGATCGAGCAGTATGGGTGATTCACCGTCAATGGATGAACGGGAACAGCCGCATACCCATCAGGATGATCGCCCGGTGGACAGCGGCGAGGCACAGGCCATGCGCCTCATCCTCGACGAGCTGTGCGCGCGCACGGGCTACCTGTGCGACGTCGGCATCGGCTACCTCACGCTGGACCGCCAAAGCCGCACGCTCTCGGGCGGCGAGGTGCAGCGCATCAACCTCACCACGGCCCTGGGCACCTCGCTGGTGAACACCTTGTTCGTGCTCGACGAGCCCAGCATCGGCCTGCACCCGCGCGACATGCAGCGCATCAACACCGCCATGCTGCGCCTGCGCGACGCCGGCAACACGCTGGTGGTGGTCGAGCACGACCCGGCCGTCATGTTCTGCGCCGACCGCGTGCTCGACTTCGGCCCGGGCCCGGGCCAGCAAGGTGGGCAGATCGTGTTCGACGGCACGCCGGCCGCGCTGCGCCGCGCCCACACGCTGACGGCCGATTACCTCTCGGGCCGCAAGCGCATCGGCATGGGCTTTGCCCGGCCTGTGCAGGCCAGCACGCCCAAGCTGATCCTGGAGGGCGCGCGCCAGCACAACCTGAAGAACGTCTCGGTCGAGTTCCCGCTCGAGCGCCTGGTCTGCGTCACCGGCGTCTCGGGCTCGGGCAAGTCCACGCTGATCCAGGACGTGCTGGCTCCGGCGCTGGCGCGCCACTTCGGCAAGCCCACCGATGCCCCGGGCCGCTTCGACCGCCTGCTGGGGGCCGAGCAGCTGGCCGATGTGGTCTTCGTCGACCAGTCGCCCATCGGCAAGACCGCGCGCTCCAACCCCGCCAGCTACGTGGGCGCCTGGGATGCGATCCGCACGCTGTTCGCCACCACGCCGCTGGCGCGCCAGCGCAGCTACACGGCGGCCAAGTTCAGCTTCAACAGCGGCGACGGGCGCTGCCCGACCTGCGGCGGCTCGGGCTTCGAGCACGTGGAGATGCAGTTCCTCTCCGACGTCTACCTGCGCTGCCCCGACTGCGACGGCCAGCGCTACCGGCCCGAAATCCTCGAGGTCCGCATCGAGCGGGGCGGCCGGCTGCTCAACGTGGCCGACGTGCTCGCGCTGACCGTGGCCGAGGCCGTGCAGCTGTTCGGGTCGGCGAAGGGCCGCACCCAAGGCGGCCCAGCCCTGGGGGGGAGCGTGGCGGCTGGCGGTGACCGCGACGTGGTGCGCGCGCTGCAGCCCATCGTCGACGTGGGCCTGGACTATGTGACGCTGGGCCAGCCCGTGCCCACGCTCAGCGGTGGCGAGGCGCAACGCCTGAAGCTGGCGGGCTTCCTGGCCGAGGCGGCCCGAAGCACCACCGCCAGCAAGCAGAAGACCGCGCGCAAGGGCACGCTGTTCCTGTTCGACGAGCCCACCACCGGCCTGCATTTCGACGACATCGCCAAGCTCATGCGCGCGCTGCGCAAGCTGCTGGATGCCGGCCACTCGCTGATCGTGATCGAGCACAACCTGGATGTGATGCGCGCCAGCGACTGGCTGATCGACCTCGGCCCCGAGGGCGGCGATGCGGGCGGCCAGGTGGTGGCGCAGGGCACGCCGGTGCAGGTGCGCGATGCCTTTGATTCGCCCACCGCCCAGGCGCTGAAGGAGTATGAGGCGATTTTCGATCAAAGCATCAATGATAAACACACCATACTGCCTGCCAATTTAACAACCCATTCCTCGCAGGCCGAAGCCGCGCTGGCCGTGGGCGAGGCGCGCGCGGCCTACGGCATCGTGCGCGTGGCGCCGGGCACGGTGCTGGCGCCCTCGGCGATCGAGGTGCGCAACGCGCGCGAGCACAACCTCAAGCACCTGGACGTGGACGTGCCCCGGGGGCAGTTCAACGTCATCACCGGCGTCAGCGGCTCGGGCAAGTCCACGCTGGCCTTCGACATCATCTTCAACGAAGGGCAGCGGCGCTACCTGGAGTCGCTGAACGCCTATGCGCGCTCCATCGTGCAGCCCGCGGGTCGGCCCGAGGTGGACGCCGTCTACGGCATCCCGCCCACCGTGGCCATCGAGCAGCGGCTGTCGCGCGGCGGCCGCAAGTCCACCGTGGGCACGACGACCGAGGTGTGGCATTACCTGCGCCTGCTGTTCGTCAAGCTCGGCGTGCAGCACTGCGTGCACGACGGGGCCGCCGTGCAGCCGCAAACGCCCGAGCGCATCGCGGCGCAGATCCTGCGCGACTACGCCGGGCAGACCATCGGCCTGCTGGCGCCGCTGGTGGTGGGGCGCAAAGGCGTGTACACCGAGCTGGCCGACTGGGCGCGCCCGCGCGGCTACACCCACCTGCGCGTCGACGGGGAGTACCTGCCGACCACGGGCTTTCCGCGCATCGACCGCTTCAAGGAACACCACATCGAGCTGCCCGTGCGCAGCCTGCGCGTGAGCACGGCCCACGAGGACGAGCTGCGCAACGCCCTGGACACGGCGCTGGACATCGGCAAGGGCGTGGTGCAGGTGATGGCCGACATCGACCGCCTGGGCGCGGCGATGGAGGCGGGCGAGTCCACCGCCGGCATCGGTCGCGTGCAGGCGTTGTCGACCCAGCGCGCCTGCCCGGTGTGCGCCACCAGCTACGCCGAGCTGGACCCGCGCCTGTTCTCGTACAACAGCAAGCACGGCTGGTGCCCCGACTGCGTGGGCACGGGCGTGCAGCTGTCCAAGGCGCAGCGCAAGCTGCTCGACGATTCGGTGCTGGCCGACGACCAGCGCGGCCGCGAGCAGACCTTCGCCGAGCCCGAGGTCGAAGACCTGGAAGACCAGCCCTGCGCGAGCTGCGGCGGCACGCGGTTGAACGCCGTGGTGCGCGCCGTGCTGCTGCACACGCACAGCGCAGGGGAGCGCGGGGGCAATCTCCCCATCACCGAGGTGGCGCGGCTGTCGGTGGCCGAGGTGCGCACCTGGGTGCAGGACCTGATGCAGCCCGGCCGCCTGAGTCAGCGCGACAGCGACATCGCGCGCGACCTGCTGCCCGAGATCGAAAGCCGCCTCGCCTTCCTCGAAGAGGTGGGCCTGGGCTACCTGACGCTGGACCGGGGCGCGCCCACGCTCAGCGGTGGCGAGGCCCAGCGCATTCGCCTGGCCGCGCAGCTGGGCAGCAACCTGCAAGGCGTGTGCTACGTGCTGGACGAGCCCACCATCGGCCTGCATGCGCGCGACAACGCGGTGCTGCTGAATGCGCTGCACAAGCTGGGCGACAAGGGCAACACGCTGCTCGTCGTCGAGCACGACGTGGACACCATCCGCAGCGCCGACCACATCATCGACATCGGCCCCGGTGCCGGCAAGCGCGGCGGCCGGCTGGTGGCGCAGGGCACCGTGGCCGAGGTCGAGCAGGCGAGCGACTCCGTCACCGGCCGCTACCTGCGCCAGGCCATGCAGCACCCGCTGCATGCCTTGCGCGCGGTGCCGGTCACGCTGGCCGAGAAAAAGGCCAGCGCCGAGAAGGTCGATTGGCTGAACGTGCACAGCGCCAGCCTGCACAACCTGAAGGATGCGATCGTCAGCCTGCCGCTGCACCGGCTGGTGGCGGTCACCGGCGTCAGTGGCTCGGGCAAGTCCACGCTGGCGCGCGACGTGCTGCTGACCAACGTGCAGGCCGCCGTGCAGCAGCGTTCGACCAAGGCCGGCCGTGAGGCCGACGAGGCCGGCCAGCACCCGGCCTGGGTGGGCTGCATCGCCATCAGCGGCTACGAAGTGATCGACCGCGTGCTCGAGGTCGACCAGACGCCCATCGGCAAGACGCCACGGTCCTGCCCCGCGACCTACATCGGCTTCTGGGACACGGTGCGCAAGCTGTTCGCCGAGACGCTGGAGGCCAAGGCGCGCGGCTACGGGCCGGGCCGCTTCTCGTTCAACACCGGCGAGGGGCGCTGCCCGACCTGCGAAGGCGCGGGCGTGCGCACCATCGAGATGGCGTTTTTGCCCGACGTGAAGGTGCCGTGCGAAGCCTGCAAGGGCGCGCGCTTCAACCCCGAGACCCTGGCCGTCACCTGGCGCGGCAAGTCCATTGGCGACGTGCTGGCCATGGAGGTGGACGAGGCCGTCGAATTCTTCGCCAGCATGCCGGGCATCGCGCACCCGCTGCAGCTGCTCAAGGACGTGGGCCTGGGTTACCTGACGCTGGGTCAGCCGTCGCCCACGCTGAGCGGCGGCGAGGCCCAGCGCATCAAGCTCGTCACCGAGCTGACCAAGGTGCGCGACGACGTGACCCGGCGTGGCAACAAGGTGCCGCACACGCTGTACGTGCTGGACGAGCCCACCGTGGGCCTGCACATGGCCGACGTGGACAAGCTCATCCACGTGCTGCACCGCCTGGTCGATGGCGGCCACAGCGTCATCGTCATCGAGCACGACCTGGACGTCATCGCCGAAGCCGACTGGATCGTGGACCTGGGCCCCGAAGGCGGTGCCGGCGGCGGCGAGGTCGTGGCCAGCGCGCCGCCCCCGGCCGTGATGGCCCTGGGCACGCACACGGGCGTGGCGCTGGCCAAGCATTTGAGCGCGCGTTGAGGGCTGACGCCTCCGTCGTCTGTGGGGGCCGATTGGCTGCCGTGGATCGAGGGGCTGCCTCGGCCCAGCCGATGCGCGCAGCGAAGGCGGGCTGGTGTCTGCAGATGGTGTGCAGAGTCACCGTGCGCCTGATGCGCGCGTGGCCGCGGCATCGCGGGTCTCGCCTGGGCTGGCTTGTGAGGACGGAGGACGCCCGCTAAGCTGGCCCCATGACCACCTTCCTCAGCGTCGCCGACCTGGTCCAGCTGCTGCACCGGGTGGGCCTGCGCCCGTTCATCGAGGCGCTGGCTCAGGCCTTGCACACCGACTTTTGCCGCTGGCCGGACTTCGAGAAAGCGCCGCGCGTGGCCAGCCATTCGCCACAGGGCGTGATCGAGCTCATGCCCATCAGCGATGGTGTGGACTACGCCTTCAAGTACGTGAACGGCCATCCGCGCAACGGCGAGCGCGGCCTGCCCACGGTGATGGCGTTTGGCGTGCTGGCCGAGGTCGCCACGGGGTACCCGCGCTGGTTGGTCGAGCTGACGGTGTGCACTGCCTTGCGCACGGCCACCACCTCGGCCCTGGCGGCACGCGCCCTGGCCCGCCCCGATGCGCGGCGCATGGCGCTGTTGGGCTGCGGGGCACAGTCGGCGTTCCAGGCCTTGGCCTTCGAGACGCTGCTGGGCATTGAACACCTGGCCGTGTTCGACCCCGACCCCGCGGCTTGCGCACGCCTGCAGGCGCACCTGAGCCGGGTCAGCGGCTTGCGGGTGACGGTCGCGGCCTCGGCCCACGAGGCCGTGCGTGGGGCCGACATCGTGACCACCGCCACGGCCGCCAAGCGGCACGCGCGCGTGCTGACCGTCGACATGGTGGCACCGGGCATGCACCTCAACGCCATCGGCGGCGATTGCCCGGGCAAGACCGAGCTGGACCCCGAAGTGCTGCGCCGCGCACGCATCGTGGTCGAGCTGGAGGCACAGACCCGGATCGAGGGTGACATCCAACAGCTGCCGCCCGACTGGCCCGTGACCGAGCTGTGGCGCGTGCTGCGCGGCGAGGTGCCCGGGCGCGAGTCGGCCGAGCAGGTCACGCTGTTCGATTCCGTGGGCTTTGCGCTGGAGGACTACAGCGTGTTGCGCACCGTGGCTCGCCTGGCCGAGCAGCATGGCCTGGGGCAGCCGCTGGACCTGGTGCCCGACCTGCGCGACCCCAAGGACGTGTTCGGGTTGCTGGGGGACGCATGAACGGGTGTGGATCGAACGGCCAGCAGGCTGCCACTGCGGCGGTGCCGATGCGCGGCGGCACCGGGGCGTCTTCCACCGAGCCCGTTGGGCGGCGCCCAGGGCGGATTTCACCTGCGCATCGCACCGGCACTTCCGCCTGCACGTCACCTGTTCCGCCCTCCACCTGCGCCGACAGGCCTCGTCCATGAATCAAGCCCCCGCATGCCCCTGACCCGCGACACCTGGCCCAGCGCCGCTGCCGTCCGCGCATCGCTGATGGCGCAGTTCACGCTGCCCCCGCTGCCGGCAACGGTCCACGATTGGCTGGCCTGGTATGCGGCCCTGGCGCCGGGCCAAAGCCTGTACCTGGGGCCGGACCCCGCAGATGCGCCGGAGGACGACGACGGGATGGAAGACGCGGCGGACCTGGCGGTGGGCGTGCTGACCGGCGTGCCCACGGTCGATGTGCCCAGCCTGTTTCACGCCCTCGATGGCTACCGCTTCGTGCTCGATGCGCGGCGCAGCACGCCCGATCACCTGGTGTGGGCCGATGTGGCCGCCACGGGACCTGGCGATTGGCAACCGCACTGGCTGGTGTTGCAGAACGCAGGCGGCGACCCCCTGATCGCGGACGTGCGCACGCCCGAGGTGCCGATCTACACCGCGCCGCATGGCGCGGGCCGCTGGGACGCGGCGCTGCTGTGTGCGAGCCTGGCCGAGCTCATGCAGGCCATCACGGTGTACCGGCCCGAACGGGTTGGCGACGCGCCACCCGCGCCCCGCTACACCGTGCGTCTGGTGGACCTGGGGCCTGTGCCGCTGCGGGCCCTGCTGGCGCTCAAGCAGCTGCCGGCTTACCGCGACTGGGGCAGCAGCCGGCTCATGGCCTTGAAGGACGGGCTGCCCTTGACCCTGGTGCACGACACCGTCAGCCTGCCGCTGGCCGAACGCCTGGTGCGGCAGTTCGAGGCCGTGGGGGCCCGCGTGGCGCTGAGCAAGCGCCTGGCGCCGCGCGCCTGAGCCGTGGCCTGGCCACGCGGCGCGGGCTGAAGGGGCGCGGCCGCGCTGTCACTCGCCCGACACGGCGGTGCGGCGCCCGCTTCCACAATCCCTCGCATGAAAATCTTCGAAACCCTTCAAGAGATGGCCGACCAAGTGGGCCAAGAGATCGGCGCCAGCGAGTGGATCACGGTCACGCAGGAAAAGATCAACCTGTTTGCCGAGGCCACGGGTGACCACCAGTGGATCCACGTGGACGTGGAACGCGCCAAGAAGGGCCCGTTCGGCGCCCCCATCGCGCACGGTTTCCTGACGCTGTCGCTGCTGCCCGAGATCTGGGGCAAGGCCATCAAGGTCAACCAGACCGGCATGGGCGTGAACTACGGCCTGAACCGCGTGCGCTTCATGAGCCCGGTGCCCGCAGGCAGCAAGGTGCGCGGCAAGATCAAGCTGCTGGCCGCCGAGCCGCTGGACAAGGGGGGCTACCAGTACACCTACGAAACCACGATCGAGCTGGAAGGCGCGGCCAAGCCCGCCTGCGTGGCCGAATCGCTGGTGCGCCGCTACCCCTGATTGCAGCCTGAGCCGCGGGTGCCGCAGGGCACCAAGGCCAAGGACGCCATGGCGGGCGATCAGGCCCGCCCTCGTTGACCCATCCCCTTGACGCCCACGCGTGGTCAAGGCGATGGGTTTGTCGTTTGTAGGGGTATAGGGCGATAGCCGTTCATCCCGAAACGGTGTTGCGGGCATACCCCAGTGGAAGGCATTGCCTGGGCACACGAAGGTGGCGGTCTCAGGCGACGTTTCGCAGCCGCAGCGGCGGATTCCGCGCCGGGTGGCGGCCGGGGTCGTGCGGGTCGTCCGGCTGTTGGGGAGCCCCGTGCCGCGGGCTGCACTCGGGATCGGCTATCGCGGATGGGGGCGCAAGACCGTGTGCGGCCTCAGCCAGGGCGCGCAGCGGGCGTTCACGACCCGATCGGGTCCCAGGTGGGTTAAACGGCGGCGGCTCGGCATCAGCCACGGCCTGTTGCACATCCGTGGTGGGGGGGCGAGGGGGCCCGGCCTGGGTGACGTTTGACGTTGGCCAGGTTCTGGTCGCAGGATCGGCAAACGGACCAAGAGGCCAATGGGCAAACGGCGCGGTCAGCGGCTGCTGGCCTCTTGCCAACGCTCGGGCTCGACGGTCACGGTCTGGCTGCCCCGGCTGATCAGCGCGGCGCCGTCCTGGATCGTGGCCTGCAGCTGCATGCTGCGCTCGGCCAGCGCCGCCAGGGCCTGCGACTGTTCGGTCGGAATGCGCCAGACGTTCACCTTGCTCAGCCGGGAAATCTTGGCCTGCTCGGCCTTCCACCAGATCTCGGCCTGGTGGCTGTAGGCGTACACGGCGACGGCGTCGGACTGCTGGCTGGCCTTGAGCAAGGGCTTGTCCAGCGGTTGGCCGACCTCGATCCACAGGCGTTTGCGGCCCGTGAAGTCGACCAGGCGCACGTCGGGGTCTTCGGGGCTGGACAGGCCGGCGCCAAAGCCGATGTCGCCATCGCCCTGGCACACGGTCTGCACCGCGTGCGCGTGGAAGGCCAGCGCCGCCAGGCGCACCATCATGCGTTCATCCGTCTCGCTGGGGTGGCGGGCCAGGGTCAGCGCATGCTCGGCGTAGTAGCCATGGTCCACGTCGGCCACAGAGAGGGTGCACTTGAAGATGGTGGCGGACAGGGCCATGGCAGAGCGCGGTGCGGGCCGCTGTTGAGTGGGTTGGGGGTATGCGTTGATTGTCGTTGTCAATTGAACGGCAATCGGGGAATACTGGGTTGGTTGCTTGGCGGGCGGCAGGCGCGCGAAGGCGCATCACGGGGGCTGCCGGGTTGGCCCGGGCGGGAGGCCCGGCTTGCGCTGGCCCGCCGCGTCAGGCGCCGCGCGCGAGCTGCTCGGCCTGGCCCACGTAGCTGCCCGGCGTCATGGCCAGCAGGCGGTCCTTGTCGGCCTGCGGGATGGCCAGGCCGTTGATGAGTGCATGCAGGTCCTCGCGGTGCACGGTCTGGCCACGCGTGACTTCCTTGAGCTTTTCGTAGGCGCCGGCCACGCCATAGCGGCGCATCACGGTCTGGATGGGCTCGGCCAGCACCTCCCAGCTGTTGTCCAGGTCGGCGGCCAGCGCGGCTTCGTTCAGCTCGAGCTTGTTCAGGCCCACCATCAGCGACTGCAGCGCCAGCACGGCGTAGCCCAGGCCCACGCCCATGTTGCGCAGCACGGTGGAGTCGGTCAGGTCGCGCTGCCAGCGGCTGATGGGCAGCTTTTCGCTCAGGTGGCGCAGCACGGCGTTGGCCAGGCCGAAGTTGCCTTCGGCGTTTTCAAAGTCGATGGGGTTGACCTTGTGCGGCATGGTCGACGAGCCGATCTCGCCCGCCTTGAGCTTTTGCTTGAAGTAGCCCAGTGAGACGTAGCCCCAGATGTCGCGCGCCAAGTCGATGCAGATGGTGTTGCTGCGCGCGATGGCGTCGAACAGCTCGGCCATGTAGTCGTGCGGCTCGATCTGGATGGAGTAGGGCTGGAAGGTGAGGCCCAGGCCGAACGGCGCGCTGCCGCTGGCGTCGGCTGGCTCGGGCGTTTCGACCACGCGCTGCGCGAAGGCGGCCCAGTCGAACTCGGGCCAGGCGGCCAGGTGGGCGTTGTAGTTGCCCACGGCGCCGTTCATCTTGGCCATCAGCTGCACGCCGGCGATGGCGGCGCGGGCCTTCTTCAGGCGCACGGCGACGTTAGCCATTTCCTTGCCCACGGTGGTGGGGCTGGCGGTCTGGCCGTGCGTGCGGCTCAGCATGGGCACGGCGGCAAACTGGTTCGCCATGTCGCCGAGCTTGGCCACCACGGCGTCGAGCGCGGGCAGCAGCACCTCGCCCCGCATGGCCTTGAGCTGCAGGGCGTGGCTGGTGTTGTTGATGTCTTCGCTGGTGCAGGCGAAGTGCACGAATTCGGCGGCGGCCTCCAGCTCGGCATGGCCCTTGAACTGGGCCTTGATCCAGTACTCGACGGCCTTCACGTCGTGGTTGGTGGTCTTCTCGATGGCCTTGATGGCTTCGCCGTCTTCGGCCGAGAAGTTCTGGTGCAGGCCGACCAGCAGCGCGCGCGCGGCGGGCGACAGCGGCTTGAACTCGGCAAAGCCGGCGTCGGACAAGGCCACGAACCACGCCACCTCGACCTGCACGCGGCGCTGCATGTAGCCCAGTTCGCTGGCGATGGGGCGCAGGGCGGCGGTTTTGCCGGCGTAGCGACCGTCGAGCGGCGAAACAGCGGTCAGGGCAGAGAGGGGAAGCATGGATTCAGACATCCCGCAATTGTAAAAGGCCGGCCTGGCGCCGGTGGTGGGGTGCGGGGCACGGCGTCGTGAAGGCCGTCCGGGCTGGACGGCGGCCGCGGGCGCACCGGGCTCCGCGACGGGCCGCCCGGAGCCACCCTGCCCCCTCGGGGGTCGCCCGGTCAGGGGCTGCGCGCCCGGCGCGCAGCGCAGGAAAGCATGGGGGCGCCGGCCTAGAATGGCTGCCGTTCTGCAGTCTTCGCCCATCCCCACCATGCAACTCATCGGTTCGTTGACCAGCCCTTACGTGCGCAAGGTGCGTGTGGTGCTGGCGGAAAAAAAGCTCGACTACCACCTGACGCTGGACAACGTCTGGGCCGATGACACCCGCATCCAGGACTTCAACCCCCTGGGCAAGGTGCCCTGCCTGCTGCTGGACGGCGGCGAGGCCGTGTTCGACTCGCGCGTCATCGTCGAGTACCTGGACACGCTGTCGCCGGTCGGCAAGCTGCTGCCCGCCACCGGCCGCGAGCGGGCCGAGGCCAAGACCTGGGAGGCGCTGGCCGACGGCCTGCTGGATGCCGCGCTGGCGGCCCGCATGGAGCGCACCTGGGTCAAGCGCGCCGACAGCGAACGCAGCCAGGCCTTCATCGACCGCCAACTGGCCAAGATCGCGTCGGCCCTGGCCGCCATGGAGCGCGGCCTGGGCGACCAGCCGCATTGCCTGGGCGGCGCCCACCTCAGCCTGGCCGACATCGCCGTGGTCTGCGCGCTGGACTACCTGGATTTCCGCTTTCCCGAGCTGGCCTGGGCCGAGGGTCATCCCAACCTGGTGCGCCTGCAGGCCAAGCTGGCCCAGCGGCCCAGCTTCATCGACACCCTGCCGCAGTGAGCTGATGGGGTATGCGGTTCTTCTCGTTGATGTGACAACGAGAGAGGCTGCATACTTCATGATTTTTCAGGTGTGTCGCCAGACCCGCCACGCCCTGAATGTGCTTCTTGAAGCCCTGCAGCGGCACGAGCAATCCAGGGTCAAGCGCCAGGAAGAAATGCCCCCAGCGGCCGCCGCCACCGCCGATGGGATCGCTGCTGCCAAGGATGCCCAAGGCTTGGCCGGCCATGGACAGCGCCGCGCCGCGCGCGCTGCCAGGATGGCAGTGCACAGGGCCGCAGGATTGGTCGTCGGCTGGCCTGCTGGATCGACAGCACGGCCTTCCGGGAGGCGGGCCGATCTGCGGGTGATGGCCAGCACCCATGTCTTTCGCTTCGGCGAGGTCTGATGCGTCGCTTCCCCTTGATGTTGACCGACAGCGGCCGGATTCAAGAGGAAACGTCGACCCTTGGGCCAACCCGTTTTGGGGCTTCGCCAGACCGCCGAGCGGCCTGAAGGTGTTGACGCCGGGGCAGTCGCTTGATTGGCACCGACGCAGGCGCCACAGCGTCCGACGTCATGCGCCTGCTGGCTAGCCCCGCAGCCATGCCAAGCCATGGCAGCGAGCGGCGTATCTCCCCGCGGTGATGGTTTTGCGGCCGATAGAATTGTGGAAATCCTTCGTAGCGACTTGGAGCGAGGCCATCACTGAGCTGTGAGCATGCGCATTCTTCTGATCGCCTACGAGTTTCCCCCGATCATTTCCGGGCAATCGCTGCGCTGGTTTTATCTGACCAACGAGCTTGCGAAGCTGGGGGTCGAAGTTCACGTGCTTTGCCCGAACATGCCGGCGTTGCCGCCCTTCAGCGAAGGACTTCACCCCGGCGTGACGGTCCACAGGACCTGGGCTGGGCCGTACGTCGGGGTTTCACAGAGCATCTACCTGAGGCTGTCCAAGCTGAAGGACCCCAAAGACGCTCGAACCGAAGCGGCACCTGTCGACCCGGCGCATCAAACCACGAGCTTGCTGAAGGTGTACCGGTCGGGCCGGCGCTTTTTGGACCAGGTGGTGTTCCCTGACCTGCGGAGTGAATGGGTTCCGACCGCTTCAGCGCGCTTGACCCGCCTGCTGCGCGCAAACGCCTACAACGCCGTGGTCGCTTCCCATGAACCGGGGGCCAGTTTGATGCTGGGTCTGCGGGCCAAGCGCATCTCCCGGCTACCGCTGATTGCCGATTTGGCCGACCCCGTGGTGGCGCCCCATGCGCCGCGCTGGCGGCAAAGATTTGACCTTGCGTTTGAAGCCAAGGTGCTCAGGCAGGTCGATGCCGCCGTCGTGACCACGACCGCGGCCGCCGAGCTGTTCATGCGGCGACATGGCCTTCAGCATCTTCACGACAAGTTTGACTGCATCACGCAGGGGTTTCCTGCTCGGAGCTTCTCCTGTGCACAGGCCGTCAAGTCGCCGATGCGGGCCCTGAAGTTGGTGTACACGGGAAATTTCTATGAAGATTTTCGGTCGCCCGCACAGCTTGCCCAGGCCCTGAAGTCACTGAAGGACTTGAACCTGCAAGTGGACTTCTATGGCAACCACACGGCTTATCACGCGCTGTTTGACGGCGTTGACTGCGCGACTTTTCACGGGGTCGTCGATCACCACACCTGTCTGGATGTTCAGCAGAATTGCGATGTACTCCTCAGCCTGGGCAACCGGCAGGCCTTTCAGGTCCCTGGAAAAGTCTATGAGTATTTGGGCGCAGGAGCGCCCATCCTGCATGTGTCCATGGCCCCAGCGGATGAGGCTGGGCACCTGATTTCCGGTGTGGGTGCAGGTTGGTCTGTGCCCAACGAGGCGGACCTGCTGGCGAAAGTCATCCGAGACATCCATGCCAAGTGGCAGGATGGATGCTTGCACACGGCCATCTCCCGCGATGAAAAGGCCATACACGAATTTTCCTGGACCCAAAGAGCAGCGCGTTACCTGGACACGATCAAACGGGTCGTGAGCATGTCCACGCACCAGAATCTGGCTTGAGCGCACTGCACGCAAGCACGCCTGAAAAGCAACCGAAACATGAGCAAAAGCGAATCGCACTCAGCAGGTGATCAACGGCCATGGCGCGTGGGGATTTTTGGCACATTTGATGTCCAGAACTATGGCGATTTGCTGTTTCCCATCATTGCGCAGATGGAGCTTTCAAAACGGCTAGGCGCCGTAGAAGTGATTCCGTTTTCTTACAACGCCAAGTCTTCGAACGACTGGCCTTACAACGTCACGTCGCTCACCGATTTTCCCAGCAAGGTACACGAGCTCGACGCCATCTTGATTGGCGGTGGATTCCTCATTCGCTTTGACAAGGCCGTGGCACCAGGCTACATGCCCACCGAGGACTGGATTCATCACCCCACGGGGTACTGGCTCACCCCGGCCTTGATCGGCGCGCAACATGGCATACCGGTCATCTGGAATGCGCCAGGCATGCACTGCAATGACATTCCGCCGTGGAGCCACGGGCTGCTTTCCTTGGCCTTGAAGGCCAGCGCCTATGTGGCCGTGCGCGATGAGCCCAGCCAACAGGTACTCCGCCAGTTTTCGGAGGATGGCCAGGTCAAACACGTCCCCGACACAGCCTTTGCCATGGGGCTCTACCTGCAAGGGCACCCCGCGAAAGAAGAGGCCAGACAGCTGAGGGAACAGCTCGGCTTGATGAAGCCCTATGTGATCATCCAGGTCACTCAAAACCTGAATGCGCTGACGGATCACATCAAACGATTCCGCGCGCAATTGCCGGACCTCAGTTTTCTCCTTTTGCGCGTGGGTCCGGTTCTGAACGACCATGAGTCCTTCATCGACCGTGAGCTTCCCGGCACCTATCGGTTGCCTGAGTGGCCATCTCCCTTGGTATTGGCAGCACTGATTGGAGAATCTGAAGGCGTGGCTGGCCACAGTTATCACCTGGCCATCACGGCACTGTGTGCGGGTGTGCCGGTATTCACCTCCAGCACTCTTTCCCTGGGCAAATTCACGGCGCTCTCCAAGTTCCACACCGTATACCCACTGTCCACGCTGGCTGTGGACGATCCGCGCTGGCTGGCCGATCGAATCGGTCGCAAGACCCCATCGAGTCTGATCGCGGAGGCAGAGACCAAGCTGGAACAGCATTGGAGTCAGGTGGTGGAGGCGATTCAGGCACGGTGCATGGATTCAAGGCCTGCCTTGAATGCCATGTGGATGTCGTTGCCCGCGCTGTTGGAAGGCAATCAGCAAGCGCCAGAAGAAGCAATCGCAGGTTCACCCGCTCCGGTGTCCCGAGGCGAAGCGATGGGCTTGCGGCAGACCATTGCTCAACTCGAACAGGAGCTGGGCCTCAGCAAGGACATCATCGCCTCACGCGACACCGGCATTGCCTGGCTCCGGAGCGAAGTGGAGGTCATCCAACGAACATTGGAGCAGCGCAGAAGAAGCACACGGTACCTTCTGGTCGATGCCTTGATGTTGCTGGCAGACCGCTCTCCGTTGGCTCGAAAGTTGGGAAACTGGGTGATTCCCAGCCGGCTCAAGAACCAGCTGCACGCCGAGTCGTTCAAAAACCAATTGGCTGGCCAGGTGCACGCCTTTCAAAAGCGGCAGACCGCCGGCAAGCCCCTGTTTCCTGACGTTTGCAACGGCAAGATGGACATCGTTTGCTTGGCCAACATCGAATGGTCTGCACGCCATCAACGGCCGCAGCACATGATGTCTCAGTTTGCGGCCCATGGCCACCGGGTGTTTTATGTCGCACGGTCCATCATCCCCGCGCAGGGTGAGGCTTACGTCATGAGGCAGGTCGCCCCCCACGTGTACGAGATTGGGCTGGCGTTTCATTCGTCTGAGAATTTCTATGCGCAAAAGATGTCTCCAGACAACCTGCGCGCAGCGCAAGAATCGTTTTCAAGGCTGGCAAGGGATGCCAAGATCAGGGAAGCGCTGGTGGTGGTCCACCTGTCTTATTGGGCCACCTGGGCCATAGAGCTTCAGAAAAATCGATCCTGGAAACTTCAATACGATTGCATGGACGAGTGGGCTGATTTCCCGGACATCGGCCAGCCTCTGATCGATGAGGAAGAAGTCCTGGTGCAGAAGGCCGATCTGGTGACGGTGACAGCGTCCCTGCTTGAAAAAAAATGGAAGACCAAGAATGCCCACTGCGTCTTGGTGCGAAACGGCGTGGAGTTCGACTTCTTCTCTTCCCACTGTGTGAAGAATGACCTGCTCGCCCATCTGAAAAAGCCTGTCATCGGCTTCTATGGGGCCCTCGCCCCTTGGGTGGATTTCGCCCTGCTGCACCATCTGGCGAGCCAGCGACCTCAATGGAACTTCGTGTTGGTCGGAGACTGCTTCGTCAAGGATCTGGCCGGAATTGATCGCTTGCCCAATGTGCACCTCACGGGCCGCAAGCCTTATGAAGACATGCCACGCTACCTGCATGGCTTCGACGTCTGCCTGATCCCGTTCAAGCTGAACCAGGTGACGCACGCCGTCGACCCCGTCAAATTCTATGAATACATCAGCGCCGGCAAACCGGTGGTCAGCGTGCCATTGGAAGAAATGGCCATCTATGGCGAGTATGTGTACTTTGCTTCGGAGTACGGGGACTTCCTGTCCAAGGTGGAAGCCGCTCTGACGGAAGACGATCCGCTGTTGGTCCGTCGCCGGATTGAGTTGGCCAGAGGAAATGACTGGCACCACCGCTACCTTTCTACGGCCCAGGCACTGCACGCCTTGTATGCCAAGTGCTCCATCATCGTCATCAGCTACAACAACGCCGAGCTCACGCGCCAATGCATTGAGAGCATCGTGGCCCGCACCACGTACCCCAACTACGAAGTGATCGTCGTCGACAACGCGTCACAGGATGGCAGTCGTGACATGCTGCGTGCATTGCAGCGCCAGATACGGTCCCTGAAGCTGATCTTCAACGACAGCAACCGCGGCTTTGCCGCCGCCAACAATCAGGGGGTTGCGCAAGCTGAAGGCGACTACGTCGTCCTCTTGAACAACGACACGGTGGTCACCAACGATTGGCTCGAAGCGCTGCTGCGCCATTTGCAGAACCGCCAGGTCGGGTTGGCAGGACCTGTGACCAATTCCATCGGCAATGAGGCCAAGATCGCCGTGGACTATGGCGACCTGGAGCAAATGCACGAATTTGCCGCGCGGCATACCCTTGAGCATGCAGGGCGCCATTTCGACATCTCCGTGCTGGCCATGTTTTGCGTGGCCATGCGGCGCGAGGTGTTCGACGAAATCGGCGCGCTGGACGAAGCCTTTGGCATCGGCATGTTTGAAGACGACGACTATTGCCGCCGGCTTCAGGCAGCCGGGTACAGAACCGTCTGCGCAGAAGATTCCTTTGTGCACCACTATGGCCAGGCGTCGTTCAAGAAGCTGATGGACTCCGGCGAATACCAGGCCATCTGGGAGCGTAACCAGGCCTACTTCGAAAGCAAGTGGGGCCCGTGGACGCCACATACCCACCGCACGGAAACGAGGCCCTCATGAGCACCGATGAAGAGATCACCGCAGCACACTGGTCCAAGAATGTGGCGAGCTCGGACGCGTTTTCTCCTCAGATGTATTGGCTGGCGGTGCCCGCCGTGCAAAGGCGCTTTCAACGCAAAGCGTGTGCGGATACCGGCCACCATTGGTGGGGGACATACGTCATGAAGGAGTTCTTTGACCGTCCGACTTCCACGGCGAGGATGCTGAGCATCGGGTGCGGCAGCGGCTCTCTTGAGCGAGAGCTGTTCAGGCAGAACGCCTTCGGTCAGTTCGATGCGATTGACCTGGCACCAGGCGCCATTGAGATCGCCAAGGCCGAGGCCAATGCCCTGGGGGCGCGCAACATCCACTATTTCGTTCAGGATGTCCAGAAGACCTCTTTAGGCACTGGTCTTTACGACGCCGTCTGGTTCAATGGGTCCTTGCACCACATCCAGGAGCTTGAACGGGTGTGCCAGTCGGTTCGCCAGGCGCTGAAACCCGGCGGCTGGGTGTTTTTCAACGAATACGTCGGCGCCAATCATTTTGCATTCAGTGAGCGTCAGCGCCAGGTCATCACCAGCGCGTTTCATCTGCTGCCACCGGCGTATCGCCGGTCCTTCCAGGTGGAACACTTTGGCCATGTTCAAGACACCGTGCCGCTGCCAGACCCGGCGGAAGTGGTCAAGGTGGACCCCTCGGAGGCTATCCGCTCGCAGGACATCCGAAGCGTATTGCGTGAGTACTTCGTGGAGTGTGCCTACAACCCCTGCGGGGGCAACATTTTGCAGTTTGTCTTGCACGGCATCGCCGGCAATTTTGTAGAAACTGACCGCCGCTCCATGGAGCTGCTGCAGATGCTTTTTCACATTGAGGACACGCTGATCTCGAACCGCTTTCTGGCGTCCGATTTCGCGGTTGGGGTCATGAGGGTCGCTTGATGCCGGTATCCAGCGCTGTCCCCAAGTCCACCAAGCAACGACGGATCGCGGCCAGCGACGGTGTCAAAACCCAAAAAGGCCTGCAGCTTCATCGACACCCTGCCACAGTGAATTGGGTAGTATATGGTTGTTATCGTTGATGTAATAACGTGAAGAGCTGCATACCCATGATTTTCTAGGCGTGTCGCCAGACCCGCCACGCCCTCAACCTGCGCCAGACCGCAGGCCAGACTGATCCCCTTACAACGGAGTCCCCATGAATGCCAACCTGAACCTGGACCTTTCGGGCCAATCGCTGCCCGTGTTCATCGACGTGCGCCACGCCTCGCTGGGCGGTGACCTGGCCGTGCACCGCGCCTTGCCCACGCGCTGGCTGCGCAGCGTGGGGCACTGGTGCTTCCTCGACCACATGGGGCCGGCCGAGTTCAGCAGCGCCGACGAAGGCCTGCACGTGGGCGCGCACCCGCACATCGGCCTGCAGACCTTCACCTGGATGATCGAGGGCGAGATCCTGCACCGCGACAGCCTGGGCAACGAGCAGGTGATCTCGGCCGGGCAGGTCAACCTCATGACCGCTGGCCACGGCATCAGCCACACCGAAGACAGCGTGGGCCCGCTGCGCAAGGTGCATGGCGCCCAGCTGTGGATTGCCCTGCCCGAGGACCGGCAGGACATTGCGCCGGCGTTTTCGCACCACCCGCGCCTGCCCGTGTGGCGCGAAGGCGGCTGCCAGGTCACCGTGATGGCCGGCGGCTGCGGCGAGCACGTGGCCCCTGTGCCCCTGCACAGCCCGCTGCTGGGTGTGGACGTGACCAGCGAGGGCGGCGGCCAGGTGCGCCTGCCGCTGCGGCGCGACTTCGAGTACGCGCTCATGGTCCTGCGGGGCCGGGCCAGCGTGCGCGGCGAAAACGCCGCCACGGCCACGGACACGCCCGTGGCGGCCGAGCAGTTCGTCTACTGGCCGCCCGGCGAGCCCGCGCTGTCGCTGCAGCTGGCACCCGGCAGCCAGGTGATCCTGCTGGGCGGCGTGCCGCTGGCCAAGCGCCTCACCATCTGGTGGAACTTCGTCGCCTTCGACCGCGAGCGCATCCGCCAGGCCTGGCACGACTGGGAAAACGGCAGCGAGCGTTTTGGCCGCATCGCCGGCATGGAGCACACGCGCATCGCCGCGCCGCCGCTGGTGCTGTGAGCGCGCCCGCGCACCGGTACGGCCAGCGCTTGGGCCCGGGCCCGCGCGTTTTTTCCGTCGCGGCTAAGCTCGGGCCTTGTGTGTTCAGGCCGTGCGTGACATGAAGAATGCAGTATCTGGCCGCTGCCGTTCAGGGATGAACGGCAAGCTGGTCATACTCGGTTGGGTGGTGTGCGCCGCAGCAGCGCAGGCCCAGACCTCGTTGCCGCCGCTGTCGGCATCCGGGGCGGGGCCGGCGAGCCGCTCGGCCAGCCCTTCGGCCAGCCCTTCGGCAAGCCTGTCGGCGAGCCCCTCGCCCCGTTCATCGACGAGCCCGGCCAGCGCCCAGGCCCTGCCGCCGGGCGCGCGCAGCATCACCGTGACCGAGGCCGAGCTCCAGCGCGAAGTCGGCCAGCGCTTTCCGCTGCACCGCAGCCTGCAGGGCGTGCTGCAGGTCGAACTCAGCCAGCCGCGCATCCGCCTGCAGCCCGAGCGCAACCGCCTGGGCACCGAGGTCGCCCTGCGCGTGAGCGAGCCCTTCACGGGCCGCAGTCACGACGGCGAGGTGCAGCTCAGCTACGGGCTGCGGTACGAAGCCGGCGACCGCTCGTTGCGCATGACCCACGTCGAGGTGCAGCGCGTGCATTTCCCGGCCGTGCCCGAGCCCTACCGCAGCCTGCTGGCCGATCAGGCGCCGCCCGTGATCGCGCAGGCCATGCAGGGGCTGCAGGTGTTCCAGGCCAAGCCCGAGCAGACGGCGGTGCTGGAAGGCCTGGGCTTCACCATCGGCGAATTCCAGGTCACGTCGGCCGGCCTGCGCGTGGTGCTGTTGCCCGCGCTGGCCGCACCGCCGGCCTCGGGGCAGTGAGGGTGGACCGTGTCCGTGGTGCCTCGCGGTGCACCCGTCTGGCGCGCCAACGTCCGCACCGAGCTGCGGCGCCCACGCCTGCATCCAGCGGCTGCGCCGCGCCCACGACCGCGCTGATGCGCCCCACCGATGTCGGCCGAATGCCGGCTGCCAGGCCATGGCCTCCAGGCCTGTGCCCAGGCCCCACCGGCGGTGCGGCCTGGACGATGGCCGCCCGTTCTGACGCCGACGCTTCGGCAACCCCGCCACCCGGCGTGCTACCTTGACCCTGGCATGACGTACTTCTTCCGCTCTCCTTCTTCCGACCGTTCGCCCGACCCGGCCGCTTCGACGCGAGCTGGCGCGCGGACTGGCCATCCGCACCACACGCCGTCGGATGAGCCGTCTCGCTCGGCGTCCGGCTCGTGGACCGGTTCGGCATCCGGCGCGCCGACCGGCCCCTGGCCGGCGGCGCTGCACGCCGCGGCGACGCGCCTGGCGCCGTTGCACCGCCACTGGCGCGATCGGCCGGGCTGGCAGCGGGCCGTCATCGGCGGTGCCGCCAGCGTGGCGCTGCTGCACCTCAGCCTGTGCAGCTACATCTACGCCACGCAGCGCCACATGCTGTACAAGCCGCAGCCGCGCCACCTGCCCGCGGCCGAGAACGAGCTGCGCCTGGACCTGGACGGCCGCACGCTGCAGATCACGCACCGCGCGGCCACGCAGGCGCCGCCGAACGAAGGCTTGCCGGGCGCGGCCCGGCAACCGGCGCTGATCTACTTCGGCGGCAACGCCGAGGACGTGTCGCTGCAGCTCAAGCGCTTCGTGCGCCTGTGGCCGCACCGCGACCTCTACCTGGTGCACTACCGCGGCTGGGGCGACAGCAGTGGCCGTCCCACGCAGGCCGGCCTGCTGGCCGACGCGCTGGCCGTGTTCGACCACGTGCAGGCCCGCCACGATGACGTCGCCGTCATCGGCCGCAGCCTGGGCTCGGGCGTGGCCATCCAGGTCGCGGCGCAGCGGCCAGCCAGCGCCCTGGTGCTGGTCACGCCGTACGACAGCATCGCCAACGTGGCGCGCGAGCAGATGCCGTTCTGGGTGCCGGTGCGGTGGCTGCTCAAGGACCGCTGGGAATCGGTCTTGGTGGCGCCGCGCATCACCGTGCCGACCACGGTGATCCAGGCCGAACACGACGAGACCATTGGCGCCGAGCGCACGCAGCGCCTGTTCGAGGCCTTTGCGCCCGGCGTGGCCAAGCTGCGCTACCTGCCGGGCGTCGACCACACCAGCGTGCTGTTTGCGCCGGCCTACCACCGCATGCTGGCGCTGGCCATCGTGTGAAGGCCGGTCCGCCGCGCACGCCATCCGCCCCCGGCTGGGGGCTGCCACTGGGAGCCATCGTGTCCGACCTCGGCATCACAGAAATCAAGGCCTTCCTGCCCTCACGCGACTACGCGCTGAGCCAGCGCTTCTACCAGGATCTGGGCTTCACGCGTGCGTCCGAAGGCGGCGGTGTCGCCTACTTCCACCGCGGCCACGCCAGCTTCCTGCTCGGGGATTTCCGGCCTGAGGGGCCGCTCTACCTGCACCTGCTGGTGCAGGACGTCGAGGTCTGGTGGCAGCACGTGCACGGCTGTGCGGTGGCGCGCACCTACGCCGACCAGGGCGTGACCCTTTCGGCCATCGAGCAGCAGGCCTGGCGCATGCGCGATTTCGTGCTGACCGACCCGGCGGGCGTGGTCTGGCGCATCGGGCAGAACACCGACTGAGCCTGAGCGCGCAGGGCGCCTGCCTGCGATGCCTGTTGCTCGCGTGCGTCCAACAGGACATTGAGGGCGTCCCGTGCCATGCCCCAGCCTGGTGCGGCTTGCCCCGACGCGAGGCACGGGGCGTTCAGGCCGACAGGATCTCGTTGGCGTGGATGATGGCGCGGGCGATGTCCTCGGTGGCCACGCGCTTGCTCATGGCCTGCTCGCGGATGATGCGGTAGGCCTCGGTGTTGTTCACGCCGCGCGTGCGCATCAGGATCGCCTTGGCATCGTGGATCTGGTTGGCGGCCTGCAGCTTCTGCTCCAGCCGCAGCACCCGCTTGCGCAGGCCCTGCACCTCTTCGTGCAGGCCCAGGGCCATCACCAGCACCGACAGCACGCCGGTCGAGCGCACGGGCGAGGCCAGCACGCCGCTGGCGCCAATCTGCAGCATGTCGTCGAACACCGTCGGGTTCTCATACCCCACCACGGCGATGATGGCCGCGCCCTGGCAACTGCCCAGCCAGTCCAGCGGCGTGGGCGCTTCGCTGTGCTGCACGGCGCAGAACACCACGTCGGTGGGCTCGGGCAGGGCCTTGGGCGGTGGCCAGAAGGCCTGCGCCGGGCAGCCGATGCGCTGCAGCTGCTGCAGCAGCACACCGCCGTCGGCGTCGTTGGGGTGCACCACGGCAATGCGCTTGGTGCGCAGCTGCTTGAGGAATTCCGGCGTGAGCCGTTTGCCGCGTTTGAGGGTCACGGGCTGACCTCGCCAGCGCCCGCCACGGGCTGCAGCACCTGGGTCCAGTCGTCCAGGTCGTGGCTGACCAGGTAGGGGTCGGCGTCGATGCCGTTGCGGGTCTGGGCGACGATGGTGAACTGCCCGTCGGCGCCGACGCGGCCGATGCGCGGGTTCAGGCGCGTGTGGTGGGTGATGGGGTCGACGCGCACGCGGCCTTGCGGCGCCTCCAGCTCGCAGCCCAGCACATGCGGCAGCAGCGCCTCGTGCACGTCGCTGCCGGCCTGGGCAAAGGCCTTGGCGAACAGGTGCACCTGAAAGTAGGCCGCTTCCCAGAACACGTTGGGCTCCACGCGGTCGCCGAAGATCTGCGCGAAGCGGGTGATGCAGGCCTGGTTGCGCGGCGTGGCGATGGACCGGAAGTAGGTCGCCGCGGTGTAGTGGCCTTCGGCGATGCGGCTGCCCATTTCGGAGATGTCGGGCTCGGACGTGGTGAGGCTGGCGATCGGCATGCGGGCCGGGTCCAGGCCGGCGTCGGCATAGGCCTGGTAGAACATGCGCGTGGAGCGGCCGACCACGGTGGAGAACACGAAGTCGGGCTGTTTGTCGCGGATGTCGCGCACGATGGCGACGAAGTCTTTCTCCTGCGCGTCGAGCTTGACGTAGCGCTCGCCGAGCTTCTTGCCGCCGGGCTGCTGCAGGATGAAGTCGCTCATCGTGCGGTTGGACTCGTAGGGAAAGATGTAGTCGCTGCCCACCATGTACACGCGTGGGCCGAAGCGGCGGGACATGTAGTGCGTGAGCGGGGCGTTGTGCTGGTTGGGCGTGCCGCCGGTGTAGATGACGTTGGGCGAGAACTCGAACCCCTCGTACATCGAGGGGTAGAACAACAGGCGGTTGGCGCGCTCGATCACCGGCAGCACGGCCTTGCGCGTGTTCGACATGGCGCAGCCGAAGATGACCTGCACCCGGTCGTCGCGGATCAGCCGCGTGGCCAGCTCGGCGTAGCGCTTGGGGCTGGATTGCGGGTCGTAGTGCACGGGGATCAGCTCGCGGCCGCCCAGCCCGCCGGCTTCGTTGATCTCGTTGATGGCGAAGATGGTGCCCAGCAGCATCGAGGTCTCGAAGCGCGCGCTCACGCCACTGCGCGAGAACAGCACGCCCACCTGAATCGGATCGGTAGTGGCCACGGTGTCGTTGGATGAAAAGGCAAACCGAGCGACGCGCGGCGCGCGTTGGGCTCTGCAACGTTCAAGCAGGTCGCATGCCAGTTTGCGGCTGCGCGGCTTGACGCGCCGGCAAACCGGCCTGTACCATGCGGGCTCCCGTCTCGCGCCGCCACCATTGCCGGCGCGATGCCAGGCAACAAGGCCTGCAGTGATGGGGTATGCACCGGATCTCGTTCGTGCTTGAACGGCAACCTCTGCATACCCCCATCACCGCAGGCCTTTTTCATTGTGCATTTGCGCCGCTTCATCCACCGCCCCCTTGGAGGCCGTTCACCATGCGTTTCGCTCGCTTTGTCCTTCCCGTGCTGGCCACCGCCGCGTGGCCCGTGTGGGCCCACACCGGTGCCGATGCCGGCGCCCACCACCACGGCTTCATGGCCGGCGCGCTGCACCCGCTCATGGGCCTGGACCACCTGGTCGCCATGCTGGCCGTGGGCCTGTGGAGCGGCCTGGCCGCGCGCCCGGGTCGCGAGGTGCTGGTGGCGCCGCTGGGCTTTGCGGCCATGCTGCTGGTCGGGGCCGGCGTGGGGCTGGCCGGCATCGCGCTGCCGGCGGTCGAGCCCCTGATCGCCGCCTCGCTGCTGGTGCTGGGCCTGCTGGTGGGTGCGCAGCAGCGCCTGCCGGTGTGGGCCTCGGTGGCGCTGATGGGCGGCTTCGCGCTGTGCCACGGCGTGGCGCATGGCTACGAGCTGGCCGGCGAGGCCGCTGCCGTGCCCACGCTGGCCGGCATGTTGCTGGCCACGCTGGCGCTGCACGGCACGGGCATCGGCCTGGCCGGGGTGCTGCGGCGGGTTCACCGTGGGGTGCCGCGCGCCGCAGGCTGGATGGTGGCGCTGCTGGGTGTGGCCCTGCTGGGCGGTGCGGCCTGATGTGCCACGGCCGCTTTCCTGGCTTTGGGGTGGCGCCGGGTCCTGGCGGCTGTCTGTGCGCGTTGTCGCACAAGGCAATGAGGTATGCATGTAAAGCCGTCTGTTGTGCAACGACGTTGGGCGTATACCTGACATTTTCAAAGCTTTTTTTGAACACCAGGGCACATGGCGGTTGACGCCGCACGAATCGCCCTTTAGAATTTCAAACACATTCACGTTTGCATCGCCAACAACGCCGATGCGAATGCTCAGGCAAAAGGGCCTGCGCGAACTCCGGTTCGCGCAGGCCCTTTTGCGTTTTCCGAATCCCCGAACGCACCCTCCGGGTGGGGTCGGGTGGTTCATGCCTCCGGGTTCATTGACTGAAGGGTTGAGCGTTATGACATCCATCTCCAGGCGACACGCCGTGAAAACGCTGGGCATCGGCACCGTGGCAGCCCCTTGGGTGGCCACCGGTGCCTGGGCGCAGGACGTGGTCAAGGTCGGCATCCTGCATTCCCTCTCGGGCGACATGGCGCTCAGCGAGACCTCCGTGGTCGACGCCGAGAAGATGGCCATCGACGAGATCAACGCCGCGGGCGGGGTGCTGGGCCGCAAGGTCACCCCCATCGTCGAGGACGGTGCCAGCGACTGGCCCATCTTTGCCGAGAAGGCGCGCAAGCTGGTGGGGCGCGACAAGGTGCCGGCCGTGTTCGGCTGCATGACCTCGGCCTCGCGCAAGGCCGTGCTGCCGGTGTTCGAGCAGCTCAAAGGCCTGCTGTACTACCCCACCTACTACGAGGGCCTGGAGCAGTCGCCCAACATCTTCTACACCGGGGCCGAGGCCTCGCAGCAGTCCATCGCCGCCTGTACCTGGCTGATGAAGCACAAGGGCAAGACGGTCTACATGGTGGGCTCGGACTACATCTGGCCGCGCACCACCAACAAGATCTCGCGCGCCACGATCGAGAAGAACGGCGGCCGCGTGCTGGGCGAGGAGTACCTGCCGCTGGGCGCGACCAACTTCACCTCCATCATCAACAAGATCAAGGCCCGCCGGCCCGACATCATCCTGAGCACCGTGGTCGGCGGCTCCAACGTGGCCTTCTTCAAGCAGATGCTGGCGGCCGGCATCGACAAGAAAAAGACCACGGTGCTGACGCTGGCCATGACCGAGGAGGAGGTCTCGGGCGTCGGCGCCGAGAACGCACAGGGCGTGCTGACCTGCATGAGCTACTTCCAGAGCCTGGACAACCCCGCGAACAAGAAGTTCGTCGCGGCCTTCAAGGCCAAGTACGGCGCCAAGCGCGTGGTGGGCGATGTGATGGCCTGTGGCTACAACGCCGTCTACCTGTGGAAGGCGGGGGTCGAGAAGGCCAAGAGCTTCGACCTCGACAAGGTGGTGGCCGCATCGGCCGGGCTGGAGCTGGACGCGCCCGAGGGCAAGGTCAAGGTGCACGGCAGCAACCATCACCTGTGGAAGCACGCGCGCATCGGCGAGTTCGGTGCCGACGGCCAGGTCAAGTTGATCTTCGAGTCGCCGCTGATCGAGCCCAACCCCAGCGCCACGTCCTGACGCCCGAAGGAGACGACGCCATGCTTCGCGTGACCCATCTGGTGGGCCAGGCCTCGGACCCGGGACTGGCCGAACGCCTGCACGAGCTCGATCACCGGGGCCGGCTGGAAACCGTGCGCCTGTCGCGCAGCGACATGGCGCGCCGGCGCCAGCAGGTGCGCGGCGACCAGGGCACCGAGCTGGCCCTGTTGCTCGACCGCGATGCGGCGCTGGACAACGGCGCCGTGCTGCTGCTGGATGCCGACCGCGCCGTGGTGGTGGCGCTGGACGAGCCCCCGTGCCTGGTGCTGCGCGCGGCCGACGCCGCGCAGGCCCTGGAGCTGGGCTACTTCGCCGGCAACATGCACTGGAA
Source organism: Comamonas serinivorans (assembly GCF_002158865.1). Classification (NCBI taxonomy): domain Bacteria; kingdom Pseudomonadati; phylum Pseudomonadota; class Betaproteobacteria; order Burkholderiales; family Comamonadaceae; genus Comamonas; species Comamonas serinivorans. The sequence goes on from NZ_CP021455.1 coordinate 420,969, forward strand.
GGTGCGTTTTGACGGCGCCCGCCTGTGCATCGCGCTGGAGGGCCCGCGCGCCGACTACCTGGCGCGCCTGGCGCACCTGTTGCAGGGCGGCGGCATCGTGGCCGAGCCCGAAGCCCCGGCCCAGCCTGCGCACACCGGCCACGCGCACGCGTTGCAGGGCGGCCCTCTGGCGCATGGGCATGCGCACGTGCATCACCTCGGCCGGGCGGCGGCATGAGCGTCGCCCGCCCGCCCGAAGCCGCTCACGCCGAAGCGCTGTTGCCCGACGGCGTTGGCAACCCCGCCGAGGCCGTTGCCGGCGACGGTGTGGGAGCGCTGCTGGCCCTGCTGCAGTACGGCGACAGCGCTTTTCCCAGCGGGGCGTCGGCCTTCTCGTGGGGGCTGGAGTCGCTGCTGGCCGACGGCCTGGTGCGGGACGCCGCGCAGCTGCTGGCGGTGTTGCGCACCTGGGTCGAACAACGCTGGGCGGGCTTTGACCGGCCCTTGATCCGCGCCGCGCACCAGGCGGCGGGCGAGGCCATGGCCAATGAGGGGGGCGAGCCCGCGGCCGCGCCCGACTGGCGCGCGCTGATCGCCATCGACCAGCTTTGCGAGGCCATGACGCTGAACCAGGGCGCGCGCGCGGCCAGCTGCCGTCTGGGCTTCACGCAGCTGCGCGTGCAGGCCGAGCTGGGCCTGCCGGCCGCAGCCCATTACCTGGACGTGGTGCGTGCCGGCCACGCGCCGGGCCACCTGCCGGTGGCGCAAGGGCTGGTGTGGCGGGGTCTGGGCCTGGCCCTGGCGCAAGCCGAGGCCATGGCCGCCCAGGCGCAGTGCATCGCCGTCGCAGGTGCGGCCATCCGCCTGGGGCTGGTGGGCCATGTGCAGGCGCAGCGTGTGCTGCTCGACCTGCGGCGACCCATCGAGGCCGTGCTGGCGGACACGCCGCCTGCGCTGGAGGCGCTGTGGAGCGGCGCGCCGGCCCTGGACATCGCGGCCATGCGGCACGAAACCCGCGCCGCACGCCTGTTTGCCAACTGATGGCCTGAACCGAGCACCGAGGAACCCGCCATGCTGCTGATCCCCACCGAGCTGGAACGCCTGACCCTCTTCAACGCGGCCGAGCTGGCGCGGCGCCGGCGCGCCCGCGGCCTGCGGCTCAACCACCCCGAGGCGGTGGCCATCATCGCGGACGAGATCCTCGAAGGTGCGCGCGACGGGCGCAGCGTGGCCGAGCTCATCGCCTTCGGCTCGACCGTGCTCGACGCCGACGACGTGCTGCCCGGCGTGCCGGTGCTGATGCTCATGCTCCAGGTCGAGGCCAGCTTTCCCGACGGCACCAAGCTGGTCACGGTGCACGAGCCCATCCGGCCGCCGCGCGGCGTGGACGCCGCACGGGCGGCGCCCGACGGGGCGGACGCCGAGCCCCGCGTGCCCGGCGAAATCATCGCGGCCGAGGGCCGGCTCGAGATCAACGCCGGCCGGCGCCGCGTGGTGCTGCGGGCGGTGAACACCGGCGACCGCCCCATCCAGGTGGGCAGCCACTTCCATTTCTTCGAGGTCAACCGGGCGCTGGACTTCGAGCGTGCCAAGGCCTGGGGCATGCGGCTGGACATCGCCGCCGGCACCGCCGTGCGTTTCGAGCCCGGCGAAACCCGCGAGGTGACGCTGGTGACCTTTGGCGGCAGCGCCGAGGTCTACGGCTTCAGCCGCCTGGCCGAAGGCGCCACGACCGACGACACGGGGCTGCCGGCGGCCCTGGCGCGGGCCCGCGAGCTCGGCTTTCGTGGGGCCTGAGGCCATGCCAAGGTTGAAGCAGTATGGGGTGATGGTCGATTCAAATGCATCGCACTTGATGGCATACCCATGCAGATCGCGATGAGCTGGACAACGATGGCCTGAGGCCGAAAGGACGCAAACGCATGGCTTGGCTTTCCCGCCGCGAGTACGCGGCTTTGTATGGCCCCACCCAGGGCGACATGGTGCGGCTGGGCGACACCTCGCTGCTGGCCGAGATCGAACACGACCACGCCGTGCCCGGCGACGAATGCCTGCACGGCGGTGGCAAGACGCTGCGCGACGGCCTGGGCATGCAGGCCGGCCTGACCTCGGCCCAGGGCGCGCTCGACATGCTCATCAGCAACGTGGTCGTGCTGGACCCGGTGGTGGGCATCGTCAAGGGCGACATCGGCATCAAGGACGGGCGCATCGTCGCCATCGGCAAGGCTGGCAACCCGCACGTGATGGACGGCGTGCACCCGCAGCTGCTGGTGGGCAACGCCACCACCATCCGCGACGGCGAAGGCCTGATCGCCACGCCGGGCGCACTCGATGTGCACGTGCATTTCGACTCGGCCCAGCTGGTGGAGCACGCCCTGGCCTCGGGCATCACCACCATGTTCGGCGGCTCGCTGGGCCCCATCACGGTGGGCATCGACTGCGGTGGCGCCTGGAACGTGGGCCGCATGCTGCAGGCCGGCGAGGCCTGGCCCATGAACTTCGGCTTTCTGGGGCGGGGCAATTCGTCGCGGCCCGAATCCATGGTCGAGCAGATGCAGGCCGGCTGCCTGGGCCTGAAGATCCACGAGGACTGGGGCGCCACGCCGGCCACCATCGACAGCTGCCTGTCGCTGGCCGACGAGATGGACTTTCAGGTGCAGTTGCACAGCGACACGCTGAACGAGTCTGGGTTTCTCGAAGATACCCTGCGCGCCATCAACAAGCGCACCATCCACATGTACCACACCGAGGGTGCAGGTGGCGGCCATGCGCCCGACATCATCGCCGTGGCCAGCGAGTCCTACTGCCTGCCGTCGTCGACCAACCCGACCAACCCCTACACGGTTAACACCTTCGACGAGCACCTGGACATGATCATGGTGTGCCACCACCTGAATCCGGCCGTGCCCGAGGACGTGCGCTTTGCTGAGAGCCGGGTGCGTGCCCAGACCATCGCGGCCGAGGACGTGCTGCACGACCTGGGCGCGATCTCCATCCTGGGCTCGGACAGCCAGGGCATGGGCCGCATCCACGAGGTGATCTGCCGCACCTGGCAGCTGGCCAGCAAGATGAAGGACCAGTTCGGTCGCCTGCCCGAAGAGCGCACGGCCCGCGCCGACAACGCGCGCATCCTGCGCTACCTGGCCAAGTACACGATCAACGCGGCGCGCGTGTTCGGCGTCGACGCGCACGTGGGCTCGCTGGAGCCCGGCAAGCTGGCCGACATCGTGCTGTGGCGGCCCGCGTTCTTCGGCATCAAGCCCGAGCTGGTCATCAAGGGCGGCTTCATCGCCTACGGCGCCATGGGCGATTCGTCGGCCTCGCTGATGACCTGCGAGCCGCTGATCATGCGACCGCAGTTCGGCGCCTTTGGCAACGCCAAGCAGGCGCTGTCGGCCAACTTCGTCTGCGGCGCCGGCATCGGCCAGGGGCTGGAGGAGCGCCTGGGCCTGCGCAAGCCGCTGCTGGCGGCGCAGGGTACACGGCAACTCAGCAAGGCCGACATGGTGCGCAACAGCGCCATGCCGCGCATCCGCGTCAATCCGCAGACCTTCGAGGTCAGCGTCGATGGCCAGGTCATCGGCTGTCCGCCGGCGAGCCAGGTGCCGCTCAACCGCTTGTACATGATGAGGTGATCCCATGGCTGTTTTCAGCGACCCGACTGCACGCGATGACCGGCCATGGGCCAGCGCACAGATGCCCGGCGGCAGCGACCGCTTGCACCACACGAGCGGGCCCGACCTGCCGGCGGGCAAGCCGCGTGGTGCCGCCCGGGTGGGCATTGGCGGGCCGGTCGGCTCGGGCAAGACCGCCTTGCTCGAGCAGCTCATCCCGCGCTTCATCGCGCGCGGCACCGAGATCGCCGTCATCACCAACGACCTGGTGACGGCCGAGGACGCCGAGCGCATCCGCCGGTCCGGCCTGATCGCGCCGGAGCGCGTGCTGGCCGTCGAGACCGGGGCCTGCCCGCACACGGCCATTCGCGAGGACCCGACGCTGAACCTGGCCGCCGCCGACGAGCTGGACCGCGCCTACCCCCACCTGGACCTGATCCTGGTCGAGAGCGGCGGCGACAACCTGGCGTCGTCGTTCTCGCTCGACCTGGTCGACTATTGGCTGTTCGTCATCGACGTGGCCGGCGGCGACGACATCCCGCGCAAGCGCGGGCTGGGCGTGCTCAAGTGCGACCTGCTGGTCATCAACAAGACCGACCTGGCGTCCCACGTGCGCGTGGACCTGCCGCGCATGGCGCGCGAGGCGGCCGAGGTGCGGCCCGGCAAGCCGGTGCTGCAGACCAACTGCGCCACCGGGGAAGGCGTGGACGCCGTGGTCGCTCGCATCGCGCGCGAGGTGCTGTTTGACCGCTGATGCCGTCCTGCTGATGCCATGGAGTACGCCCAGGTGGTCGTCGTCATGAAAACGAGTGCTGGTCCATACTGCGTCACAAATGCGCATGCGGTGGGTGCAGGGCGGGGTGCCGGACAGGCCGACGCCCACGACGGCCGCTGCTTTGACCTGCGCCTGTGTGCCGACCGCCGGGGCCGCACCTTCATCGGCGCGCAGTTCGTGCGCTACCCGGTGCACATCTGCCGGCCGCTGTACGGGCTGGGCGAGCACCCCGAGGTCTGCACGCTGACGCTGCAGTCGGTGTCGGGCGGCCTGTTCGAGCACGAGCGTGTGCACGGCCGCCTGGTGGCGACGGCGGGCGCGTGCGCGGTGGTGGGCACCTCGGCCTCGACCATCGTGCACGCGATGGAGGGCGGCCGGGCCGAGCAGCTCGTCGAGCTGCAGGTCGAGGCCGGTGCAGCGCTGGCCTACCTGCCCGAGCCGGCCATCCTCTTTCCGGGCAGCCGCTTGCGCAGCCGCATCCAGGCCAGCGTGGCGCCGGGCGGCGTGCTGCTGCTGGGCGACAGCATGCTTGCCCACGACCCGGCCGGGAAGGGCCGCGGCTTTGCCGAGCTGGACACGCAGCTCGAGGTGCGCGGCACCGATGGGCGCCTGTTGGTGCGCGACCGCTTCTGCACCCAGGGCCAGGCCTGGCTGGCGCAGCAGGCCGGCCTGTCGGGGCCGTTTGCCGTGCACGCCAGCCTGTGGCTGATCCGCGAGGGCGATGCCAGCGCGCTGCTGGCCCAGGTGCGCCAGGTGCTGGCGACGCTGTCGCCTGACGGCGCCGCGGCGACGGTGCACGCCGGCGCCTCGGACCTGCCCAACCGCGCCGGCGTGCAGGTGCGCCTGCTGTGCACCGATGCCGTGGCGCTGCGGCGCGCGCTGGCCGAGCTGAAGGCGGTGCTGTGTGCCCCGTTGTGTATCCCGCTGTCCGTTCCCCACGCTCCCGATGCCCAGGCCAGCGGCCTGGAGCGTTCCGCTTTTTTTGTCACCCACCGCTTGAAGGACCGAGCATGACGACCCTTGCAGAACCCGCAGCCGCCCCCGCCATCCCCGCCACGGACGTCGACCTGATGCGCCTGACGCTGGCGCAAGTCCAGCAAGGCTTCGCCAGCGGCGCCTTCACGTCCGAAGACCTGACGCGTGCCTCGCTGCGCCAGATCGAGCGTTACAACGCGCACTACAAGGCCCTGCTGTTCCTGAACGACAGCGCCCTGGCCGATGCGCAGGCCATCGACCGCCGCCGCGCCGCCGGCGAGCCGCTGGGCCCGCTGGCTGGCGTGCCCATGGTGGTCAAGGACCCGATGGACATGGTGGGCTTCCCGACCACGGCCGGCTGGCGCCTGCTCTACAGCCAGACCGGCGGCGTGGACCTGTTCCCGCAGCGCGACGCGCCGGTCGTGGCGCGCATGCGCGCCGCGGGGGCCGTCATCCTGGGCAAGACCAACGTGCCGGTGCTCAGCCACTCGGGCACGCACTGCAACGACAGCTGGGCCGGCCCCTGCCTGAACCCCGTCATGCCCGACCGCATGCCGGGCGCCAGCAGTTCGGGCACGGCCTGCGCGGTGGCCACCGGCATGGCGGTGTTCGGGCTGGCCGAGGAGACCGGCGGCTCGATCCAGAACCCGGCGTCCGCGCAGGACCTGGTCGGCATCAAGCCCACCATCGGCCTGGTGCCCAACGCCGGGGTGCTGCCGCTGTCGGGCAACCGCGACGTGGTGGGGCCGATTGCGCGCTGTGTGCGCGACGCGGCGCTGTGCCTGGATGCGCTGGCCGGCTACTCGGCCGAAGACCCCAAGACCCTGGCGGGCGTGGGCAAGCTGCCGGAGGGTGGCTACACGGCGCGCATGCGGGTCGATGCGCTGCGCGGCAAGCGCATCGGCCTGTACGGCCTGGGCTGGCGCAACCAGCCGCTGTCGGACGAAGCCACGGCCCTCTACGCGCGCGCCCAGGACGAGCTGCGTGCGCTGGGCGCCACGCTGGTGGACGACCCCTTCGCCGGCAGCGGCTTTGCCGAGCTGCGCCAGCCCACGCCACCGCTGGCCAACTTCGACGCCCGCGGCCTGGAGTCGTTGCCCTGGGACCTGCAGCAGTACCTCACGCGCCTGGGGCCGCAGGCCGCCATCCAAACGGTGGAGGCGTTTGCGCGCGCCACCGCCAGCGAAGACCCCTACGGCCCGCAGGGCGTGCTCGGCTTCATGCCCAACCTGCCCGCGTTCGTGGCGGCTGCGGCCGACCCGCACACGCCGCCCGACCTGTCGGCGTTCATCGCCCTCAAGGCGCGCTACCTGACGCTGTTCGAGCAGGTCATGCAGGCCCAGGGGCTGGATGCCCTGGTGATGCCGCAGATGCGCGAGGAGCTGCCGCTGCGCACCGGGCCGGGCACGATTCAGGAAACCACCGTGGGCGAGATCAACATCGCCGGCCTGCCTGGCGTGACGGTGCCCGCAGGCCGCTATGCCTCGGGCTCGCCGTTCGGGCTGATCTTCGTCGGGCGCCAGTGGAGCGAGGCGGACTTGATTGCCTACGCGTTTGCCTACGAATCGGCCACGCAGCACCGCGCGGTACCCACGCTGGCGGCGGTGTGAGCCGGTGAATCGGGAGAGCGGGGCGCTTCAGTTCGCGGCCGCGGTGGGGCCGGGCAGGCTGCAGCCCTGGCAGGTCGCCTCGATGTGGATGGCGCCCGGCCCCAGGCTCAGCCCGCCGCGCTGGGCGATGGGGGCCAGCGCCAGGGCCAGCTCGGCCGCATCGAGCGTGATGCGGCGGCCACAGCTGGCGCAGTGGAACTCGGCCAGCGAGGCCGGCGCCTGATCGGTCAGCTGGTAGACCGACTTGGCGCCATGGGCGCTGCGGCGCAGCTGCCGCCACACCGTGCCGCGGTGTTCCAGCTCTTTGAGCACGCGGTAGACGGTGGCCACCGACACCGGCGTGCCCTGGGCCAGCAGCGACTTGAACAGGTCTTCGGCCGTGACGGCCTCGTCGCCGGCTTCGCGCAGCGCCTGGATCACGCTGAGGCGCGGCACCGTGATGGCCAGCCGGGTCTGACGCAGGACTTCCAGCGCCGAGCGCTGCTGGTGACCCGGATCCGTGAGGGCCTGCAGGTCGTTCGGGCCGAGGGGGTGGCGCATGAGCATGGGGTGAGATGCGGCTCGCTCGTCGTGGGTCGCCGCGCCAAGGTGGCGGGCGCGAGCGGCGGCATGAGGTGTATTTCAGATGCCACTAGGTTAGCCGAATTGCGGGGGCTTGTCTGCCGCGCCGGCGCGCTCGGTGGGTCCATTCCGGCGGCCGGACCTTGCTGCAGCCACGTGCGGATCGCGGGCCGGGCGTCAGGCGTGCCACGGCGATGGCCTTGTCGAGCCGGTGGACGAGGCGCTGCCGGCTGGGCCCGTCGGCCAGGTGCATCCGGCCCAGCGGCGCTGCGGTCCGCCGGGGTGGTGCTGTGAGGTGCTACCGGCGTGCGCCGGGTTCAGCGCTTGTGGGTGCGTGTGCTGCGGATGCCGCTGATCTGGCCGCGCACGGCTTTCCAGAAATCCTGCGTGCCCTCGACCAGGCGCCAGGCGTTGGAGCGGTGGGCCAGCACGCCCACCTCGGGCAGCACCTCGCGCAGGTGCTTGATGCCCAGCAGCTTGCAGTACTTGCGGATGGTGTTGGGGCTGTGGATCAGCATCATCACCCGCCAGCCATACTGGCGCCCGACGATCAGCATGCCGATGGCGCTTTCCAGTTCGTCGAGCTTGCCGTCGAAGTCGTCGACGGCGCGGTCGATCAAGCCGAAGATTTCCTGGTCGGTCACGGGGGTGCTCGCTGGGTGAAGCCTCAAAGGGATGGCGGGGGCCGGGTCCGCCGGCCGACTGGCCGGGGGTGGCGGGGCATGCGCCCGGCACGCAGGCGTGGGGGCTGGTGAAGTGTCGCAGATCCGATCGTTACACTGGCCACCGGGGTTTTGCCGCGCGCCAAAGGCGACTCGCTGCGTTGGCAGTATCCATCTGTTTCCGTTTTTTATAAAACGGAAATCAACCCATACTCCCAAGATGATTGAAACCGCTTTCCTCGTGGCGCGCGAATGTGCGGAGCTGCTGCTGGTCGTGTGGTCGCTGCACGCCTGCCTGGTGGGCGCCCGCCGCACAGACCTGCTGGTGCACCTGCGCACGGGCACGGCGGTGGGCGTGGTGGCCGGGCTGGCGCTGGTGGCGGTGCTGGTGCTGGGCAACCTGAGCCCACGTGCCGACGCGCTGCTGGCCATCGTGCTGGGGCTGGGGGTGCTGTTCATGGCCGGGGCCATGCTGTCGTCGCGCACCACCATCGACGGGCACGTCGCGGGATGGTTCCACGACGCGCTGGACGGGCGCGCCAGCCCGGCCATGGTGTTCGGGTTTGCGGCGCTGGCGGCCTGGCGCGAGTCAGCCGAGGTGGGGGTGTTCATCTACGCCTCGGCACCGCACCTGAGCGCGCTGGACATCGCGGGCGGCGTGATCCTGGGCCTGGCGCTGATGCTCACGGTGGCGCTGGCCTTTCGCACACTGGGCGCGCGCGTGCCGCTGCTGGCGCTCTACCACCTGTCGTCGCTGCTGCTGTGCCTGATCGCGATTCAGCTCACCTTGGAAGGGCTGGGCGGCCTGCTGGCCAGCTACCCCAGCCTGGCGGGCAGTTGGGTGGCGCGCCTGCTGTCGCCCGAGGGCGAGGCCTTTGGCTGGCTGTGCGCGCTGCTGATGCTGGGGCCGCTGCTGGTCGTGGCGCGTCGCTGGTGGACTCAGGCCGCGCCCAAGGCCTGAATCAGCAGGGCCTGCAGCCGCTGCGGCATGCGCTGCACCGCTTGCAGTCTGACCAGGCCATGCGCCTGCCGGCCAAAGATGCGGGCAATGGCCGCGCGCTCGTCCAGCTGCGCGCCGGCAGGCGCAGCGCCCGGCCCGCCCGGGCGGTGGGCCGACAGGCACAGGACCTCCACCCCCGCGCGGCGGGCCGCCTGCACGGCGTGGCGGGCATCCTCCACCAGGTGGTGCGGGTCGAACACGTCCACGTCGCTGGGCGCGCCGTCGCTCAGCACCAGCAGCAGGCGGCGCGCTTCGGGCCGCGCGAGCAGGTGCTGCGTGGCGTGGCGCAGGGCGCTGCCCAGGCGCGTGGAATGCCGCGCCGGCGTGGCCTGCAGGCGCGCCAGGGCGGCCGCATCCAGCGTGGCGCCAAAGTCCAGCAGGCGCTCGTAGTGCACGGCGTGGCGCGTGTCGGCCCGAAAGCCGTGCAGCGCGGCCATGCCGCCCAGGTCCCGCGCCGTGCGCACCAGCGCCAGGCCGGCGCGTTTCGCCAGGGCCAGCAGCGAGGCGTCGGGCGAGGCGCCGTTGCGCGGCACGCGGTCGTTCATCGAGGCGGACAGGTCCATCAGCACCAGCACGCTGAAGGGCTGTGGCTGCGGCCGGTGGCGCAGGAAGAGGCGCGCGTCGCTGGCGCCGTCCGAGGCTGGCGAATTCGGCGGACGCGGCGAATCTGGCCTGCGGCGGTCCGCTGCGAGGGGCCTCGCGCCACGTTCTGCGAGACGCTGCGGCGCCTGGGCGATGCGCAGGCGCACGCAGGCGTCCAGGTCCAGCGCATGGCCGTGGGTCTGGCGCTTGACGAGTCGCGGGCGCCGTTGGTCCAGGCGAGAGGGGTATGAGGCATTCGCCGATGATGACGAATCGATCGCTTGGCCATACTCGTGCACCGTGGTCCATCGGGGCTTGAGGTGGCCGATGCGGTGGTGCCACTCGGCGTACCAGCTGAGGTGGGGCGCGGCCGCCTGCGGCGGGGCGGTGTCGGCGGCGTGCGCACCGCTGCCCGGGGCCGGCTCGCTGGCTTCCAGGCTCAGCGCCTGGGGGCTTGTGGCCTCGTGCTGCCAGAGCCAGCTGTGGTCGTCGCGGTACACGCTGGGCTCCACGTGGTCAGGGGCCATGCGCACGCGCATCTGGCCCAGTTCGTTGGCCAGGATGCTGCCCAGGCGGCGCCAGGCCGCGGCGTCGTGCCAGCCCGCGTGCGCCACCAGCTCGGCCACGCGTCCACGGGCGCGCCCCACCCAGGGGTTGGGGTCGTTCCAGGTCGGGTCCCACAGGGCGCGCGACAGGCGCGCGAGCAGGTCGGTCAGGCCCAGGCCCTCGGGCCCGTGCAGGCGCTGGGCCTGCACGAACCACGCGCGCGTGCCCGGAAACTGCTGCGACAGCAGGTGCTCGACGCGCGCGTCTTCGAGGCAGCCGATCACGGCCAGCGTCATGGGCTTGAGACCGGTGGCGGGCTGGTGGGGCCGGGAGTAGCGCCAGTGCGCTGCCGCATGGGCCAGGGCGGCGTGCAGCAACGGCCCGCGCAGGCCGGCGGGCAGCAGCAGCGCGGTGTCGGTCAACACGGGGCGCGCGCACGACGGGGCTGGTGGCCCGGCGGCCGGGGCGTGGCCGCGGGGGGCCGTGCGTTGGACGTGCGCAGGCTCGGGGGCGAGGACGGCTCCGCTGCCCGTGTCAGCCTTGGCCGCCGTGTCGCGGGTCGGCACGGGCCCGGCCGGCAGCAGGGCCAGGTGGGCGGTTTCGGCGGGGCGCTCGGCCAGGGCCTGCAGCAGCAGGCCGGCGCCGCGCAGTGGCTCGGGCGCCGGGGTGTCGCGCAGCGCGGCGGCGGTCACCGCGCCTCGGCCCCCAGGCAGGCCTCGGCCAGCGCCTGCAGGCTGGCTTCGATCTCGGGGTCGTCGCTGAGTGCCTGGGTCACGGTCAGCCGCGCCGCGTCGAGCACGGACACGCCGTCGCCGATCAGCCGCCCGGCGTGGATCAGCATGCGCGTGGACGCGCCTTCGTCCAGGCCTTCGTCGGTCAGGGCCCGCGTGCGTCCGGCCAGGTGCACCAGCCGTTCGGCGATGGCCGGCGCCACGCCCGATTCGCGCACCACGATGGCGGCTTCGGCCTCGGGTGCGGGGTAGCCAAAGGCCAGGCTCGCAAAGCGTTGCCGCGTGGAGGCCTTGAGCCCTTTGCCGCGGCCGCGGTAACCCGGGTTGTACGAGGCCACGAGCAGGAAATCGGGGTGGGCGTGCAGCAGCTCGCCGGTGCGCTCCAGCGGCAGGATGCGCCGCGCGTCGGCCAGCGGGTGGATGGCCACCGTGGTGTCGGCATGGGCTTCGACGATCTCGTCGAGGTAGCAGATGCCGCCATGGCGCACGGCCAGGGTCAGCGGGCCGTCCTGCCACACCGTACCCTGGGCGTCGAGCAGGTGGCGGCCGGTCAGGTCGGCGGCGGTCAGGTCCTCGTTGCAGGCCACGGTGACCAGCGGCAGGCCCAGGCGCCAGGCCATGTGCTCGACGAAACGCGTCTTGCCACAGCCCGTGGGGCCCTTGAGCAGCAGCGGCAGCCGGTGGTGCCAGGCGTGCTCGAACAGCGCCACCTCGCCGGCGACGGGCGCGTAGAACGGCTCGTCGCGCAGCCGCCACGCGGCCAGCGGGTCGGTGCGCGCGGGCTCGGCAGAGCGCGAGGCGTCGCAGGCCGCGGGGCCTCGCGATGCAGCCGTGGCGGGCGCTGCGGCTGACGTGGGCACGGTGCGGGGCTCGGGCGTGGCGAAGGCGTTCATGGGCCCGCTCACCGGTGCTCGGGCGCCTGATGCGGGATGCCCTCGATCGGGCACTCGGGCGTGCCCACGGTGCTGCGCGTGATGGCCTCGACGGCCTGGCGCGTGCCCTCGGGGTCGTTCACCCAGCGGCTGTAGAAGTCGTAGGGGCAGGCGGCGTCGCCCTGGATGCCGTCGCCCGAGTTGATCTTGCCGGTGTAGCCGCGGTGCAGCAGCTTGAACAGGTGGTTCTCGCTCTGGCCGTTCTTGCGGAAGTCGCGGATCAGGCTGGTGGACAGCGCCGCGTACTGCACGCCGTATTCCTCTTCGCCGCATTCACCCAGCGTGCGGCCGTCGAAGCCGATCAGCGCGCTGTGGCCGAAGTAGCTGTAGACGCCGTCGAAGCCGGCTGCGTTGGCCACCGCCACGTAGGTGTTGTTGGCAAAGGCCATGGCCTTGCTGATGAGGATCTGCTGCTCTTTCGCCGGGTACATGTAGCCCTGGCAGCGCACGATGAGTTCGGCGCCCTTCATCGCGCAGTCGCGCCAGATCTCGGGGTAGTTGCCGTCGTCGCAGATGATGAGGCTGATCTTCAGGCCCTTGGGGCCTTCGCTCACGTAGGTGCAGTTGCCGGGGTACCAGCCTTCGATGGGCACCCAGGGCATGATCTTGCGGTACTTCTGCACGATCTCGCCCTGGTCGTTCATCAGGATGAGGGTGTTGTAGGGCGCCTTGTTGGGGTGCTCTTCGTGGCGCTCGCCGGTCAGCGAGAACACGCCCCAGACCTTGGCCTTGCGGCAGGCGGCGGCGAAGATCTCGGTCTCTTCGCCGGGCACGCTGGCGGCCGTGTCGTACATCTCCTGGGCGTCGTACATGATGCCGTGGGTGGAGTACTCGGGGAAGATCACCAGGTCCATGCCGGGCAGGCCCTGCTTCATGCCGACCAGCATGTCGGCGATCTTGCGCGCGTTGTCCTGCACCTCGGCCTTGGTGTGCAGGCGCGGCATCTTGTAGTTCACGACGGCCACGCCCACGGTGTCCTTGCTGCTCGAAATGTCACCATGGATCATGGCGGCTGACTCCTGTTCAATCAAAGGGTGTATGCCGACATGGCCGATGATTCATGATCGGCTGTGGCGTCATACTGTGAAAAAATAAGCTCAATGGCTGATCATCCAGGGCCGGTTGCCCACCTGGGCCTTCATGCCACCTGCGGGTGTGCTCTGGCTCGCGCCCTTGGACTTGGTGCTGCAGCAGCCGCAGCCGCTGGGGTGGCGCAGGCGGCCATAGCCGCCTGCGGCCGGGTCCACGTCGCGCGACATGCGCGGGGCGTGGCGCGAGCGCTCGTTGACCTCGGCCGCGCGCCGCTGTTGCGGCGAGGTGCAGGCCAGGCGCGGGGCATGCGACATGACGCGGTGCGAGGCCGCGCCACAGGCCGGACAGGCGCAGGGCTCGTTGCGGTCGGCCAGGCTGCGCAGCGCGTCGAATTCGCCGCAGTCGTGGCAGGCATAGTCATAGGTCGGCATGGGGTCTCCTTGCATGCCCTCGAGGGGCGTTCAGCGCTGGATGTCTGGGGGCGACTGCCGCCCGCGCGTGCGGCAGCAGTCGCCCCAGTGGCTCAGGTCAGGTCGTACGAGATCGGCATGTCGATGCTGCCGTCCAGGTGCTTGATCGGGCCAGCCGCGTTCGGGTTGATGTCGAAGTCGAAGATCTGCGTTGGCAGCCACAGCGTGGCGCAAGCGTTGGGCACGTCGACCACGCCGCTGATGTGACCCTGCACCGGGGCCGTGCCCAGGATGGAATAGGCCTGGGCGCCCGAGTAGCCGAACTTCTTCAGGTACTCGATGGCGTTGAGGCAGGCCTGCTTGTAGGCCACGTTGACGTCGAGGTAGTACTGCTTGCCCGATTCGTCGACGCTGATGCCTTCGAAGATCACGTAGTCGTTGTACGTGGGCACGATGGGGCTGGGCTTGAAGATCGGGTTCTTGATGCCGTACTTGGCCATGCCGCCCTTGATGAGCGTGACCTTCATGTGCACCCAGCCAGCCATCTCGATGGCACCGCAGAAGGTGATCTCGCCATCGCCCTGGCTGAAGTGCAGGTCGCCCACCGAGAGGCCGGCGCCATCCACGTAGACCGGGAAGTAGACCTTGGCGCCGCGCGACAGGTCTTTGATGTCGCAGTTGCCGCCGTGCTCGCGCGGGGGCACGGTGCGCGCGCCGGTGGCGGCGGCCTTGTCACGTGCCTCACCCGTCAGCTGGCCCATGTGGGCCGTGGCGGTCCAGGGCGGGTTGGCCAGGTTGCCGTCCGGGTTGGTGTCGATCAGGGCCTGCTCGCGCGCGTTCCAGGCCTCGAGCATCTTGTGGTCGGGCAGGGTGCCGATCAGGCCGGGGTGGATGAGCCCGGCGTACTTCACGCCGGGGATGTGGCGCGAGGTGGTGAACATGCCGTGGAAGTCCCAGATCGACTTCTGCGCATGCGGGTAGTGGTCGGTCAGGAAGCCGCCGCCGTTCTTCTGCGAGAAGAAGCCGTTGAAGCCCCACTGGCTTTCGTCCTTGGCGCCGATGTCCAGCAGGTCGACCACCAGCAGGTCGCCCGGCTCGGCGCCGTGCACGCCGACGGGGCCCGACAGGTAGTGCACCGTGGTCAGGTCCACGTCGCGCACGTCGTCGGCGCTGTCGTTGTTCTGGATGAAACCGCCGGTCCAGTCGTAGGTTTCCAGGATGAAGTCATCGCCGGGTTTGACCCAGCAGGCCATGGGGATGTCGGGGTGCCAGCGGTTGTGCACCTTTTCGTTCGTCGGGGCGGGTTGCGACAGATCGACCTTGATGAGGGTTTCGGGCATGTTCAGCTCCAGGGTGAAGAAACGGCAATAAGGGAGGCGACGCGGTCACACCGACAGGTAGGACTTGATGTGGGCTTCGTTGGTGTTGGCGCGGCTGGTCTCGTGCACGAAACGCCCGCCTTCGATCACGAACAGGCGGTCGGCCACATCCATGGCGAAATGCAGCACCTGCTCGGACACCACGATGGTGATTTCGCGCATCTTGCGAATCTCGTTCAGGGCCTTGGCGATGTCCTTGATGATGGACGGCTGGATGCCCTCGGTCGGCTCGTCGAGCAGCAGCACCTTGGGGTTGGTGACCAGGGCCCGCGCGATGGCCAGCTGCTGCTGCTGGCCGCCCGACAGGTTGCCGCCCTTGCGGGCCCGCATGTCCCACAGCACGGGGAACAAGGCGTAGATCTCCTCGGGCACGCGCTTGTCCTTGGCGTTCTCCAGGCCGGTCTGGATGTTCTCCAGCACCGTGAGCGTGGGGAAAATCATGCGGCCCTGCGGCACGTAGGCGATGCCCTTGGCCACGCGGGTGTAGCTCTCGTCCTTGGACACGTCCTGGCCAGCCACCGACACCTGGCCGCTCTTGAGGGGCAGCACGCCCATCAAGGCCTTGAACAAGGTGGTCTTGCCCATGCCGTTGCGGCCCATGATGGCCACCGTTTCGTTGGCCTTGCCCGAGAACGAGATGCCGTGCAGCGCCTCGCTTTGCCCGTAGGCGACGTGGATGTTGTCAACGTTCAGCATGTCTGTGCTCCTTCAATGGCCGAGGTAGACGTCGATCACCTTGGGGTTGCTCTGCACCTCCTCCATGGAGCCCTCCGCCAGGATCTTTCCCTGGTGCATCACGGTCACCTTGTGGGCGATCTGGGCGACGAAATCCATGTCGTGCTCGATCACGATCACCGAGCGGCCGATGCAGATGCGCTTGAGCAGGTCCGCCGTCAGCTCGCGCTCGCGGGCGCTCATGCCGGCGATGGGCTCGTCCAGCATCAGCAGCTCGGGCTCCTGCATCAGCAACATGCCGATCTCCAGCCACTGCTTCTGGCCGTGCGAGAGCAGGCCGGCCTCCATGTCCAGGGCGTCGCCCAGGCCGATTTCCTGCGCCACGGCGTTCACGCGCTGCTTGACCGTGTCGGTGCAGCTGAACTTCAGGGCGCCGAAGACCGAGCGACCTTCGGGGAAGGACACCTCGAGGTTTTTGAACACGCTGAGGTTTTCGTAGATCGAGGGCGTCTGGAACTTGCGGCCGATGCCTTTGCGCACGCGCTTGTATTCCTCGATGCCGGTCAGCTCCTCGTTCTTGAACTTGATGCTGCCGCCGCTGGCCTTGGTCCGGCCGCAGATCAGGTCGAGCAGCGTGGTCTTGCCGGCCCCGTTGGGGCCGATGATCACGCGCAGCTCGTCCTTGTCCACGTACAGGGTCAGGTCGTCGATGGCCTTGAACCCGTCGAACGACACGGTGAGGTCTTCGACGGCCAGGGCGAAATCGGTGTTGCTCATGAGGGTCTCCTGCGATCAGGCCGCGTTGGCCGAGGGGTCGGTCGGCGTGCCGGCGGCCTGCGGGGTGCCGGTGGCGCCCGGGGCGCGCGACGCCGGGAGGCTGGCGGTCTTGGGCTTGCGCAGGCCAGCCAGCCAGGGCTTGACCTTGGACTCGTAGAGGCCGGCCAGGCCGTCGGGGAAGAACATGGTCACGCCGATGAACAGCGCGGCCATGCAGAACATCCACAGGTCGGGGAAGGTCTCGGAGAAGTAGGTCTTGCCGAAGTTGACGAGCAGCGCGCCATACACGGCGCCCACCAGGCTCATGCGGCCACCGACGGCGGCGAAGATGACCATCTCGATCGAGGGCACGATGCCGACGAAGGAGGGCGACATGAAGCCGACCTGCAGCGCGAACAACGCGCCGCCGATGCCCGAGATGGCCGCGGCCAGGCAGAACACGAAGACCTTGAACATGGACACGTCGTAGCCCGAGAAGCGCACGCGGTCTTCCTTGTCGCGCATGGCCAGCAGCAGGGTGCCGACCTTGCCCTTCTGGATCCACAGGCAGAGGGCGACGCAGGCCAGCAGCAGGCCGGAGCAGACGAAGTAGAGGATGTACTTGGCGCTGTCGGTGCGGATGTCCCAGCCCAGCAGGGTCTTGAGGTCGGTCATGCCGTTGACGCCGCCGGTGTAACCCTGTTGGCCGATGATGAGCACCGAGAGGATCAGCGCCACGGCCTGGGTGATGATGGCGAAGTACACGCCGCCCACGCGCCGCTTGAACATGGCGTAGCCGATGATGAAGGCCAGGATGGACGGCACGAGGACCACGGCCGCCAGGGCGAAGGGCAGGTGCTCGAAGGGCTGCCACCAGGTTGGCAGGGCGGTCAGCTGGTTCCAGTCCATGAAGTCCGGGATGCCGGGCGTGGTCTGGATGCTGGTGCTCGCGGCGTCCGACGCCTCGAGCTTGAGGAACATGGCCATGGCGTAGCCGCCCAGGCCGAAGAACACGCCTTGTCCCAGGCTGAGCACGCCGCCCCAGCCCCACAGCATCACCAGGCCCACGGCCACGAAGGCGTAGCAGAGGTATTTGCCCACCAGGTTCAGCCGGAAGATGTCCAGCGTCAGCGGGAAGGCCACGAGGAGCACCAGGGCCAGCAGCAGCACGCTGCCCATGCCGGTCTTGCCGATCCAATGTCGCACGGAGTTCATGAGGGTTTCCTTTGGCAAAACAGGGGGATCAACGGCGCACCTTGCTGGCGAACAGGCCTTGTGGGCGCAGCATCAGCACGATCACGATGAAGGACAGCGTCAGCACCTTGGCCATGGAGCCGGTCATGAAGAACTCGGTGATGGACTGCGTCTGGGCGATGGCGAAGGCCGAGACCACGGTGCCCAGCAGGCTGGCCGCGCCGCCGAAGGTGACCACCAGGAAGGAGTCGACGATGTAGAGCGAACCCGAGGTGGGGCCGGTGGAGCCAATGGTGGTGAAGGCGGCACCGGCGATGCCGGCGATGCCGCAGCCGATGGCAAAGGTCAGGCGGTCGGTCTTTTGCGTGTTGATGCCAATGGCGTTGGCCATCACGCGGTTGCTGACGGTGGCGCGCACCCGCAGGCCCCAGCGGCTGCGGTACATGGCGATCAGCACGCCCACGGTGACCACGGTGGCCAGGGCCAGCACGAACAGGCCGTTGATGGGCAGGTCCAGGCCCTCGGTGGGCGACCACGAGCCCATGAGCCAGTCGGGCAGCGTGGGGCTGACTTCCTTGGGGCTGATGACGGTGCGGAAAATCTGTTGAAGGCCCAGGCTCAGGCCCCAGGTGGCCAGCAGGGTGTCCAGCGGACGCTTGTACAGGTGGCGGATCAGGCCCCATTCGACCACCCAGCCCAGCAGGAACGCGAACCCGAACGCGAACGCGATCGAGATCGGGAAGTAGTACGGCATCAACTCGGGGAAGTTGGCCTCCACCAGGGTGGAGAACATGTACACCGTGTAGGCGCCGATGGCCATGAACTCGCCATGCGCCATGTTGATGACGCCCATCTGGCCGAAGATGATGGCCAGGCCCAGGCCCATCAGCAGCAGGACGGCAAACAGGCTGAGGCCGGCAAAGCCCTGCATCAGCCCAATGTTCAGCATGTCGGAGAGTTCCATGACAGCCTCTGGAATGTATTGAATGGGGTATGGATCAATTGCCGTTCAAGAGAAAACGACAACCGCTGGATACTGTCTTTGTTCGAATGACATGCCCGGAGCCGGCGACGCCTGCCGCCGGTCCCGGGCCTCAGTCAAACGAGGACCGGATCACTGATAGCCCTTGGGGAAGGGATCGGGTTTGATCAGCTCGGGCGACTCGGCGACGACCTTGAAGGTGCCGTCCGGCTGGCCCTGGGCGATGCGCGACTTGCTCCACAGGTGGTGGTTGGCGTCGACCTTGACGTAGCCCTCGGGCGCGGTCTTGAGCTCGATGCCCGGCGAGGCTGCCGCCACCTTGGCCACGTCGAAGCTGCC
Source organism: Comamonas serinivorans (assembly GCF_002158865.1). Lineage (NCBI taxonomy): Bacteria > Pseudomonadati > Pseudomonadota > Betaproteobacteria > Burkholderiales > Comamonadaceae > Comamonas > Comamonas serinivorans. The sequence continues at coordinate 439,703 of NZ_CP021455.1, forward strand.
GGCCTTCTCGACCGCCGCCTTCCACAGCCAGGGGCCCAGGTACCCGGCCTGGGTCACATCGCCGATGACGGACTTGGGACCGTACTTGGCCTTGAAGGCCGCCACGAAGGCCTTGTTGTTGGCGTTGTCCAACGTCTGGAAGTACTTCATGCTGGAGTAGAAGCCGGCGAAGTTCTCGCCGCCGATGCCCAGCATCTCGTCTTCCGTCACCGACAGCGTCAGCAGGAACTGCTTGGCGCCCGTGATGCCCGCGGCCTTGAGCTGCTTGTAGAAGGCGACGTTCGAGCCGCCGACCACGGCGGCGAAGATCAGGTCGGGCTTGGCCAGCTTGATCTTGTTGATCAGCGAGTTGAAGTTGGTGTGGCTGAGCGGGTAGTACTCCTCGCCCACCACCTTGCCCTTCTGGTAGGTCTCGATGTGCTTGCGCGCGATCTTCATCGAGGTGCGCGGCCAGATGTAGTCCGAGCCGACCAGGAACACCTTGGCGGCGCCCTTTTCCTTCTTGGCCCAGTCCAGCCCGTACAGGATCTGCTGCGTGGCTTCCTGGCCGGTGTAGATCACGTTCTTGCTCTGCTCCAGGCCCTCGTAGAAGGTGGGGTAGTACAGCAGGCCGTTTTCCTTCTCGAAGATGGGCAGCACGGCCTTGCGCGAGGCCGAGGTCCAGCAGCCGAACACCGTGGCCACGCGGTCGTTGATGAGCAGCTTCTTGGCCTTCTCGGCGAAGGTCGGCCAGTCGGAGGCGCCGTCTTCCTTGATGACGCGGATCTTGCGGCCCAGCACGCCGCCGGCGGCGTTGATCTGGTCGATGGCGAGCTGTTCGGCCTGGATGGAGCCGGTTTCCGAGATCGCCATGGTGCCGGTGGACGAATGCAGCTGGCCGACCACGACCTCGGTCTCCGTCACCGCGAGCTTGGTGGTGTTCACGGCGGCCGTGGCCGGCTTTTGTGCCGCGGCCAGGCCGGGCAGGCCGGCAACGCCCAGGGCGCCCAGGCCTTGCAGCAGGCGGCGGCGTTGCAAGGGGGACAGGGAAGCGAAACGGTCTTGCTCGTTGCTCATGGTGCACTCCTCAAAGGGGGTATGTGGGTTCACCGCCTGATGGTCAGGCGATGCAGGTTTGACCTGGGAGTGACTCTAGGGTTTGTGCCTAGCCGGGCCCATACGTCGTTTGACGTAGCGGGGTGGCTTGCCTGGGACACAGGGGCAGGCCGGAAAGTGGCGCGAATGTTGCTTGTTCTTGAGGCTGACCTGTGCCTGAGCACTCATTTGGTGCGTGATGACCGCTGCCCCTCAGAAGATTTTTCCCATCCGGCGTGAGTACAACGCCTGGGTGGCCGACGAGACGCTGGAAGACTATGCGCTGCGCTACACGCCGCGCAGCGCGCGCCGCTGGAGCGAGTGGCAGGTGGCCAACACCGCGTTCGGCGGCGTGTCCTTCCTGGCGCTGGAGGCCATCGGCGCCGCCATCGCGCTGAGCTACGGCTTTGCCACGGCGGCGTGGGCCATCGGGGTGATGGGTCTCATCATCTTCCTGACCGCGCTGCCCATCTCGGTCAGCGCCGCGCGCCTGGGCCTGGACATGGACCTGCTCACGCGGGGGGCGGGCTTCGGCTACCTGGGCTCGACGCTCACCTCGCTGATCTACGCCACCTTCACCTTCATCTTCTTCGCGGTGGAGGCGGCCATCATGGCGCTGGCCATGCAGCTGGCGCTGGGCTGGCCGCTGGTGGCCTGCTACATCGTGGCCTCGCTGCTCATCATCCCGCTGGTGCTGTACGGCATCACCTTCATCTCGCGCCTGCAGGCCTGGACGCAGCCGGTCTGGATCGTGCTGCTGCTCACGCCCTTCCTGTGGCTGGCCGTGCAGCAGCCGCACCTGCTGTCGGACATGACCGGCCTCAAGGGCCTGGTGACCGACAGTGCCGACCTCGACCTGCTGGCCTTTGGCGCCGCGGCGACCATGGTGTCGGCGCTGGTGGTGCAGGTGGGCGAGCAGGTCGACTACCTGCGCTTCATGCCCGAGCGCACCCCGGCCAACCGCTGGCGCTGGTGGGCCTGTGTGCTGATCGGCGGGCCGGGCTGGATCGTGATGGGCGCGGCGCGCATGCTGGGTGGCGCCTTTCTGGCCTACGCCGCCATGCAGTATGGCGCCACCGTCGAACAGGCCATGGACCCCACCCACATGTACCTGTCCGCGTTCTGGCAGATCACGCGGGACCATGGCCTGGCCGTGTGGGTGACGCTGGTGTTCGTGGTCATCGCCCAGGTGAAGATCAACGTGACCAACGCCTACGCCGGCTCGCTCGCCTGGTCCAACGTGTTCTCGCGCCTCACGCGCAGCCACCCGGGGCGCGTGGTGTGGCTGGTGTTCAACGTCATGATCGCCACCCTCATCATGACGCTGGGGGTGTTCGCGGCGCTGGAGAAGGTGCTGGGCATCTACAGCAACGTGGCCGTGGCCTGGGTGGGGACGCTGGTGGCCGACCTGGTCATCAACAAGCGCCTGGGGTTCAGCCCCCGGGGCATCGAGTTTCGCCGCGCCTACCTGTACGACCTCAACCCCGTGGGCCTGGTGGCCATGGGCGTGTCGGCGGTGGTGGCCGGTGTGGCCTACACTGGGGCCTTCGGGGCATGGCCCGCGGCCTATGCGCCCTTCATCGCGCTGGGGCTGGCGCTGCTGCTGACGCCGTTGCTGGCCTGGCTCACACGCGGCCGCTGGTACCTGGCCCGGCCACAAGACGGCCTGCCCGAGGCCCTGCAGACCTGCATCGTCTGCCAGAACCGGTTCGAGCGGCCCGACACCGCGCAGTGCCCGGCTTATGGCGGCGTCATCTGTTCGCTGTGCTGCTCGCTCGATTCGCGTTGCCACGACCGCTGCAAGCCGCCCGAGGCCCGGGCCGGCGTGCAGCTGCGGCGGGCGATCTGGGCCGTGCTGCCGGCGCGCCTGAGCCAGGGCATCAACGTGCGCGTGATGGCCTACCTGGGCACCTTGGCCATGCTGGCCGTGCCCGCGGCGCTGGCCTTCTGGATGGTGTATGCCCCGCAGAGCCAGGGCCTCCATGGGCCGGCCCTGCGCTGGGCCCTGCTGCAGGCCTTTGCCCTGCTGCTGCTGCTGTGCGCGGTGTATGCGTGGTGGGTGGTGCTGGTCAGCGACAGCCGGCGCATGGCCCGCGAGGAGACCGAGCGCCAGACGCAGCTGCTGCTCAAGGAGGTGGAGGCCCACCGCCAGACCGACCGCGCGCTGCAGGCGGCCAAGGAACACGCCGAGGCCGCCAACCAGGCCAAGTCGCGCTACGTGGCCGGCATGGCGCACGAGCTGCGCACGCCGCTCACCAGCATCCTGGGGTATGCGCAGCTGCTGTACAAGCGCGACGACCTGGCCGCCAGTGCGCGCGAGCACATGGCCACCGTGCTGCAAAGCGGCGAGCACATGCAGTCGCTGATCGACGAGCTGCTGGACCTGGCCCGCATCGAGGCCGGGCGGCTGCGGCTGGACCCGGCGCCGCTGCGGTTCCCCGACTTCCTGCAGGCGCTGGCGCGCATGGTCGGGCCCCAGGCCGAGGCCAAGGGCCTGCGCTTTTCGCTGCAGGTGCGCGGGCGGCTGCCGGTGTGGGTGCGGGCCGACGCCAAGCGCCTGCGACAGATCCTCATCAACCTGCTCGGCAACGCCATCCGCTTCACGGACGAGGGCGAGGTCGCGCTGCACGTCGATTGCCACAGCAACGTGGTGCGCTTCGACATCGTGGACACGGGCATCGGCATCGCGCCCCAGGACCAGGAGCGCATCTTCATGCCCTTCGAGCGCGGCAGCGCCGGGCGCCGGGCCTCCAGCGCCGGCACCGGCCTGGGTCTGTCCATCACGCGCATGCTCACCGTGCTCATGGGGGGCGACATCGGCCTGCACAGCCGCCCGGGGCAGGGCAGCACCTTCACGGTGCGCCTGTACCTGAGCGAGGTGCAGGCGCCGCCCGAGGACCTGGCGCCACGCTCGCCCGACCTGCGCGTGGTGGTGGGCTATGCCGGGCCGCGGCGCACGCTGCTGGTGGTCGACGACCAGCCCATCCACCGCCAGCTGCAGGCCGGTTTGCTGATCCCACTCGGGTTTCAGGTGCGCGAGGCCGCCAGCGGACGCGAATGCCTGGAAATCGTCCAGGAGGTGCTGCCCGATGCCGTGCTGCTCGACCTGTCCATGGACGACCTGAGCGGCTGGGAAACCGCGCGCCTGTTGCGGGCCCGCTACAGCGCCCGCGAGCTGCCCATCGTCATCGTGTCGGCCGACCTGTTCGAAAACCAGCCCGACCGCCTGCAGGCGGCCGATTGCCAGGCCTTCGTTGCCAAGCCGGTGCGCGAATCCGAACTGCTGGACACGCTGGCGCGGCTGCTGGACCTGACGTGGGACGAGCAGGACTACCAGCCGCTCGCCATCGTGGGCGGCGACAAGGTGCCGGCCGGTCCGTCTGCCCCGCTGGCGGGTGTGCCGGCCCTGCCGCCCGCGCTGCGCGACACGCTGCTGCAGCTCGCCGGCTTCGGCAATGCCCTGGCCTGTCGCCAGGCGCTGGCCCAGGCACTGGCGCAAGACCCCGCGCTGGCGCCCGTGCTGCAGCCGCTGGACGAGCTGGCCCGCCGGTTCGACCTGGCCGGCCTGCAGGCGCGCCTGCGCGCGGCGGCCGACAACGACGACGTTGACGAGCTTGACGGCGAGCCGGATGACGAGCGCGACGGCGAGCGCAATGGACAGACCGATGCCGTGGAGGACCCCAACGCATGATCCCCGCTCCCGCCCCGGGCGTCGTCCTTGTGGTGGACGACGCCATCGACACCCTGGGCCTGTTGTGCGAAGCCCTGGCCCAGGCGCACTACACCGTGCTGGTGGCGCGCGACGCCGAGGAGGCGCTGGCCCGCTTCGAGATGGCCGTGCCCGACGCCGTGCTGCTGGACTGCGTCATGCCCGGCGACGATGGCTTCACCCTGTGCCGCCGCATCAAGGCCAACCCCGGCTGGGCGCACGTGCCCGTCATTTTCATGACCGGCCTCTCGGAAACCGAGCAAATCGTGCAGGGCATCGAGGCCGGCGGGGTCGACTACGTGGTCAAGCCCATCCGCATCCCCGAGGTGCTGGCGCGGCTGGCGCGCCACCTGCACAACGCCAGCGTGGGCCGGCTGGCGCGGGCGGCCATCGACGTGGCCGGCATGGGCATGGTGCTGCTCGATCGCCAGGGCCGCATCGCCTGGCGTTCGCCCCAGGCCACGGCCTGGCTGGCGCAGGCCTTCGAGGCCGATGCCGCGCCGCCCGCCGAATCGCGCGGCGCCGCCGGCTGGCTGCAGGGCGCGCTGGTCACGGGGCGGGTGAGCATGACCCTGCCGGGCGCCACCGAGGCGTCGGTGAGCGCGCTGCATGCCCAGTACCTGGGGCAGGTGGGCCTGGGCGAGGCCATGCTGGTGCTGACCGTGACGGCGGAATCGGCCACGGTGCAGCGCCTGCGCGACGCCGCGCTCACGCCGCGTGAAACCGAGGTGCTGGGCTGGCTGGCCAAGGGCAAGACCAACCGCGACATCGCCGACATCCTGGGCCTGAGCCCACGCACGGTGAACAAGCACCTGGAGCACGTGTTCGAGAAGCTGGGCGTGGAAACGCGCGCGGCAGCGGCCGCGATCGCGGCGGCGCTGGCCGGGTGATGGCCGAGGGAGGCGAGAGCGAGACGGCAGGGCGTTCGAGTCGGCCTGGTTGAACGCCAGCCGCGTGTGCCTGCCAGGGCAGTGAGCCGCGCTGGGCCGGCCGCGGTCAAGTCATGGCCAATGGCCGTTGAATGATCTTTGTGCAGTATGGCTGTATTTCCGTTTTTCAATCAACGACATTGACGGGATACCCATGGATCGTGATGACGATCCGTCAGGGCCCATCCACTGCATCGGCCTTGGAAAAGCGCACCTTCATCACCGTGATCGCCCCCGTCAGCACCACCATGACGGCATTGGCCACGGTCAGCGGCAGGTCACCCCGCAGCAGCCCGTAGACCAGCCACAGGGCCAGGCCCACGGTGATGATGAGGTAGGTGGGCAGCGAAATGCCCGAGACATCGCGGGTGCGCCAGGTGCGGACCACCTGGGGCACGAACGACGAGGTGGTGAAGCACGTGGCCACCAGGCCCAGCACATCCAATCCGTCCATGGCTGTTTCTCCGTGTGAGGGCGCCGCGCCGTCGTCGGGCATCGGCGCCGGGGGTCAAGGTTGGCGGGGGCCAGACCGCGTGGATCGCGCCGAGGCAAGCGCCTGATTCAACCAGCCGTTTGCCGACCGGGTGAAGCGAACGACGCAGAGCAGGGCCACGCCCACCGCCACGCCGATGACGATGCGGCCCTCGCGCGTGTCCAGCAGCCCGGCCGGTGCCGCGAGCGCCAGCGTGCCAGCCGCGAAGGTGCCAGCCATGGCCAAACACAGAAGCCCGCGTTTCATGGTGAACCTCCCGGAAGGTGCTGCACGCCGCAGACCGGGCGTCAGCCGGCGGCCATGATGAGCTGGGTTTGCGTCACCACGGCGCAGAGCTTGCCTTGCTCGTTGCGGATGCTGGTCTGCCAGACCTGCGTGGTGCGGCCGCGGTGCAGCGCCACGCTTTCGCCCGTCACCGTGGTGCCCACCTTGGCCCCGGCGATGAACTTGGTGCTGGAGTCGGTGGTGGTGGTCTTCTGGCCAGGCTGCAGGTTCACCACCGTGCCGATGGCGCCCAGCGCGTCGGCAAAGGCCATGTAGGCGCCGCCATGCAGGATCTCGCCGGCCGTGCACAGCTGGGGCAGCACCTTCAGGGTGGCGACGACGCGATCGGGCGCCACCGAGGTGAGCTGCACCCCCATGGTGCCGGGGAACATGGGGGCGATGCGGGCTTGCAGGACTTGCAGATCCATGGCGTTCTCCTGGATGGGGTCTCGCGAGTCGCCGTGTCAGGGGCGGCCGGCGCTGAGGTGGGTGTCGGGACTTTTAATGCAGTATGCAAAGGTCACCGTTCATGTGCAAAAGGGGAAAACGAGATACTCAGGTCACCTCATCTGGCGCAACCGGCCATGCGACCATCACCTCGCAGGTCATGGACAAACCTGCCGCGACGTGGGCTGTGCGCATGCAGGCGTCATGCACCGGGCCTCACACCGACACGCGCAGGCCGCACAGGGTTTGCGCGGCGCCGTGGTTCGCGGGCGCGTGGCTCAGCACGATCTCGCTCAGGCGGTCCTGCGTGCCACCGAGCAGTGGCCCGATCTCGATGCGGCCCAGGGCCAACGCGATGACGAAGCCGCCAGCCGCGTCCGCCTGTGCGGGCTGGCCGAACAGGGCCGCCCAGCGCTGCGCCATGGCGGCCGGGTCGCTGGCCTGCACGCGCACGGCCGTGATGCCGCCGCTGGCCGTGGTGACGGCCGCCTGCCAGTCGTGCCCCGCCGGGTGGTAAGGGCCGCTGAGCGGTTCGCCCCCAGGCGTGGCGTTGAACTCGATCATCACGGCGCCGGTGTCGCGCGGGTGCAGTTGCACGCCGTGGTAGTCCGGGTACTGGTAGTCGTTGACGACGCGGATGCCCAGGCTGTCCGCCCGCGCCCGCGCTGCCGCAGGGTCCTCGCAGTCGCAGATCAGCATGTAGGCGCCCAGTTGGTCGGGGCTGGCCGCGCGCGCCAGAAAGCGGCCGACGGCCGTGTCGGGCCGGGTCGGCGCGACGACTTCGAGGAACTGGCCGGGGCCGATCGGCAGCACGGCATTTTCCAGGCCGTACTTGCCCACCGCCGGGTCGCGGTAGGCCACCTGCAGGCCCAGCGTGCGCTGCAGGGCCTGTACAGCGGGCTCCAGCTGCGGCGCGGCCAGGCAGATCTGCCGGATGCGTGTCCAGGGCGCGCGGGAAGATGAGGTGTTCATGAGGGTCCTCGGATGAAAGCCGTCTGGGGTGATGTGTACCCATCCCTTGAGTGCGCCTTTGGGGGCGACTGGGGATGTGAACTTGAGTGACGCCGCGCCATCCCCGAGGGGATGCGGCCCCCCGGCCCGGAGGCGACCGGGCCAGGCCACCGCTGCGCCGTCACGCGGCGGCGGCCCGTCCGCGTTCACTCGCCTTTGAACACCGGGGCGCGCTTTTCGACAAAGGCCTTGCTGGCCTCGGCGTGGTCGGCGGTGGCCATGCAGCGCACCTGGCGCTGGGCTTCGCCTTCGATGGACGCCGTCAGGCTGCCGTTCATGGCGTCGTTCAGGTTGTCCTTCATGTAGCCGTAGGTGATGGTCGGGCCGCTGGCCAGGGCGTTCACGAACTCGGCCACCTTGGCTTCGAACTCGGCGCCCTCGAACACGCGGGTGACGAGGTTCAGCGCCAGCGCGTCCTTGGCCGTGAGCAGCGGGCTCAGCATCAGCAGCTCGCGGGCCTTGGCGCCGCCGACCAGGCGCGGCAGGAAGTAGGACATGCCGTAGTCGCCGGCCAGGCCGACCTTGCCGAAGGCGGTGGTCATCTTGGCGTCGGGCAGGGCCAGGCGGAAGTCGCAGCCCAGGGCCAGGGCCAGGCCGGCGCCGGCGGCGGCACCGCGGATGACGGCCACCGTGGGCTTGTTCATCTCGTGCAGCAGGCGCGTGGCATCGGCGCGGCGGCGCAGGCTGCGCACGCGGCCGTCGGGGGTGGCGCCGCGGCCGGGGTTGGCGGCCATGGACTTGACGTCGCCGCCCGAGCAGAAGGCCTGACCGGCGCCGGTCAGCACGACCACGCGCACGTCCGGGTTCTCGGCGGCGGCTTGCAGCGACTCGGTCAGCAGGCGGCCCATCTCGTCGTTCAGGGCGTTGCGCACCTCGGGACGGTTCATGGTCAGGGTCAACACGCCGTTTTCGAGGGTTTGCGTCAGGACTTCAGACATGGGGGAGATCTCCGGTTGGTGAAAGCGAGGAAGGGCGGTGTGGCCCATGAAAAAATCGACGATGAGTATGCATGAGTGGCCGTTCATGTTGAAACGGTCACCCATGCATACTCCAAAAAATCATTCCAGGCGGATGTTCAGGCGCTGGATCAGGGCGCCCCACTTGGCGCTTTCGCTCTGGGCGGTCTTGCGCATGGCGTCGGCCGAGCCGGGCAGGGCGACGTTGCCCGAGCGCTGCATGGCCTGGCCGAACTCCTTGGAGGCGACGACCTGCTGCAGGGCCTGGCCGAGCGTGGCCAGCACCGGGGCCGGCGTGCCGACGGGGGCGGACACGCCGTACCAGGTCTCGCCGACCACCTTGGGCCAACCCAGTTCCTTGAAGGTGGGCACATCGGGCAGGCTGGGCTGGCGCTGCTCGCTGAGCACGGCGATGGCGCGGTACTTGCCGGCCTGCACGTTGGGGAGGGCGCTGGTCAGCGCCTCGACGTTGGTGTCCACCACGCCGCCGATCATGTCCATGGTGGCGGGTGCGGCGCCCTTGTAGTGCACCTGGGTCAGCTGCGTGCCGGTTTCGCTGGCGATGAGCTCGCCCAGCAGGTGCACCAGGCTGCCTTGGCCGTTGGTGGCGTTGTTGATGCTGCCGGGCTTGGCCTTGGCCAGCGCCACGAATTCGGCCACGGTCTTGGCCGGGAAATCCTTTTTCACCACGAAGGCGAAGGGCACGGTGGCCACGGTGCCCAGCGGGGCGAAGTCGGCCAGCTTGTAGCTCACCGGCATCAGGTGCGGCGTGGTGGTGAAGGTGCTGCCCGACGAGAGCAGCAGCGTGTAGCCGTCCTTGGGCGCGCGTGCCACCTGGGTGGCGCCCACGCTGGTCGAGGCGCCGGGCTTGTTCTCGACCACCACGGTGGCTTTCAGGGCCTCGCCCAGCTGCTTGGCCAGCTGGCGGCCGATCACGTCGCTGGTGCCGCCCGGGGGAAAGGGCACGACCAGGGTGATGGGCTTGGTGCCGGGCCACTTGGCGGGGTCGGCCAGTGCGGGTGTCGCCAGCGCCAGGCTGCCGACCAGGGGGGCTGCGGCCAGCCAGGCCAGGGCCCGGCGGCGCGCGGCGCCTTGTCTCCATGCGTGCATTGCGGTGTCCTCTCCGGGCGGTGGGGCCCGTGTGGTGGCACAAGATAGCGGCAAAGTGGCGTTTGGCCGATCACCTAGGTAACCGCTGCGCCGCCGGGCCAGCGGGAGCGGCGCCCGGCTGCGCTGCGGGTGGGGCCCAGCCGCCGGGCTCGCCCGTGGCGACCTCCGGGCGGTGGCACATGCCTTGCGGCTGTCCAGGCCTGCGTCACGCAGTCGGGCGGGGCCGATCGCGGCGGTTCATCGCCTGGGCCGGCGTTTTGCGCGTCCAGGCGGTCGTTTGTCGCATCGCGTTGGAGCGGCCGGGCCGGCACGGGCACGCTGGGGGCCTGACCATCGACCATGAGGAGACCCGCATGACACCGACCACTGTGCTGACCCACACGCCCGCCTGGGTGTTTGCCGTGCTGGCGGCCTTGCTGTGGCTGGGCGCGCGCCAGGCGGTGCCGCACCGCCTGCGCTGGCGCCGGGTGGTGGCGCTGGCGGCGGTCTTCACGGCCCTCAGCGCCCTGGGCGTGGTGCGCAAGCTCGGTGCGGGCGTGGTGGGCGATTGGGCCGCCCTGGTCTGGGCGCTGGGCTGGCTGGCCAGCAGCGTGTGGGTGGCGCGCCGGGCCTTGCCGGCTGGCGTGCGCTTCGACCCGCGTGCGCGGGCCTTCGTCATGCCGGGCTCGCCCTGGCCGCTGGTGGCCATGCTGGGCGTGTTCGGCCTCAACTTTGCGCTGGCCGCGGGCGCTGCCGTGCACGCCGGCTGGCTGCAATCGCTGCCCGTGGCCTTGCTGCTGGCGGCCAGCCTGGGCGCCTTCAGCGGCTGGTGGGTGGGGCGCGCCTGGGCCCTGTCGCGACAGATGCAGCAGGCGCGGCACGCGGTGGGCCGCGGTCAGCCGGCGATCTGAGCCACACTGCAGGCATGGCTACACCGGTTCACGTCTACAACGCCCGTTCGCCGCGCGAGCTGCTGCGCAGCGCGAGCTGGGTGTTGGGCTTCAGCAGTGTGCTGGCGCTGTTCACCTTTCGGCTGGCGCCGCAGCACCGCTTCGTGGAGCACTGGACCCTGGCGCTGACCGTGGGCGCCTGCTACTGGCTGGCCAGCGTGGCCCTCACCTACGTGCCGCTGGCCTGGAAGCCGCGGGCCGACGAGTTCTGGGCCAGCAGCCGGCGCGGCCGCCGCTGGCTGCTGCTGGTGGTCGTGGCCAAGCTGCTGGCCTGTGTGCTGGGCACCTGGCTGGGCAGCCTGCTGTCGGGCATCGACCTGTGGTCGGGCAGCCGCGAGGCGCGCATGGGCCTGGTGCTGGCGCTGCTCACCGGCGTCGTGGGCACGCAGCTGATGATGGCCAAGAGCCGGGCGCGGGCCCTGCAGGTGCAGCTGGCCGAAACCGAGCGCGATGCGGCCCGCGCCCATCTGCGCCTGCTGCAGGCCCAGCTCGAGCCGCACATGCTGTTCAACACCCTGGCGAATCTGCGCGCGCTGGTGCGGCTGGATGCCGACCGCGCCGAACAGATGATCGACCACCTGAACCGCTTCCTGCGTGCCAGCCTCAGCGCCTCGCAGCGCGACGAGCACGCGCTGGCCGACGAGCTGGCGCGCCTGCAGGACTACCTGGCCCTGATGCAGGTGCGCATGGGGCCGCGCCTGGCCGTGGTGGTCGACGTGCCCGAGGCGCTGCGCACCCTGCCCGTGCCCGTGCTGATCCTGCAGCCGCTGGTCGAGAACGCCATTCGCCACGGCCTGGAGCCGCAGGTGCAGGGCGGCACCATCTGGCTGATCGCACGCCGGGTGGGCTTGGCCGACGGTGGCGCGCAGCTGCAGCTCAGCGTCTGCGACGACGGCCCGGGCCTGCCCGAGGCCGAGCCGCAGCCGGCCGACCCGGCCGCGGGCCGCCTGCATGCGGGCGGCCTGGGCCTCACCCACGTGCGCGAGCGGCTGACGCGCCTGCACGGCCCGGCCGCCCACCTTCACCTGGGGCCTCGCGGGCCGCTTCAGGCCGACGCGCAGGTGCCGGGTTGTCCCCCGCTTGCGCCGACCGGCACCTGTGCCCGCGTCGACCTGCCCCTGCCCCCTGATGTCCCTGTGGAAACCCCCTCATGCCCACTGCGCTGATTGCCGACGACGAACCCCTGCTGGCCCAGGCCCTGCAGGCCGAGCTGAGCCGACTCTGGCCCGAGCTGCAGGTGCTGGCCAGCGTGGGCGATGGCCTGAGCGCGGCGCGCGAGGCCTTGCGCCTGCAGCCCCAGGTGGTGTTCCTGGACATCCGCATGCCGGGCCAGGATGGCCTGGCCGCGGCGGCCCAGATCGCCGACGAATGGCCCGAGGACGCCGGGCCCCTGCCGGCGCTGGTCTTCGTCACCGCGTACGAGCAGCACGCGGTGCAGGCCTTCGACGCCCAAGCCCTGGACTACGTGCTCAAGCCCATGGACCGCGCGCGGCTCATGCAGACCGTGCAGCGCCTGCAGCAGCAGCTGGCGCGCGTGGCGGGTGAGGCCGGCCTTGGCCAGCCCACAGTGGGCGCTGCGCTGGCCGGCGGGACCGCGGCGCCTGCGGCGGCCGACCCGGTGGCGCAGTGGCAGGCGCTGCTGCAGGCGGCCGGGGCCGCGCTGCAGCCCGCACAGGCCACACCGCGGCTGCGCTTCATCCAGGCGGCGGGCGTGGGGGGCCACGAGCTGCACCTGGTGTCCGTGGACCAGGTGCTGTATTTCGAGGCAGCGGACAAGTACGTGCGCGTGATCACGCGTGGGGCGGACGACGGCGAGCCGGGCCCGGAGTACCTGATCCGCACGCCGCTGCGTCAGCTGCTGGCCCAGCTGCCCGACGACCTGTTCTGGCAGGTGCAGCGCGGCCTGCTGGTGCGGGCCGACGCCATCGCCCGCGTGCAGCGCGAAGAGAGCGGCAAGCTCTGGCTGCAGCTGCGGGGACGCCCCGCCAGCGAGCGCCTGCCCGTGGGGCGGTTGTACGCAGGCTTGTTCAAAGCCATGTGAGTATGGCCTGGTTGCCGTTTCATGTTCAACGAGGAATGGCCTATACCCGTTGAGGTTCAAAAAGGCTTGAGCTTGCGCAGGCGCTTCAGCGGCGCCTGGCAGGCCGCGTCGCGCTGCTGCGCCACGGCCAGCCAGTAGCCGGCGGCGTAGGCGGCCTGGGTGTCTGGCGGGACCTGGGTTGCGCTCGAGGCCAGCTGCGCATCAGCCTGGTGCTGGGCCAGCAGGGCATCGGTGTAGGCCCCCAGGGCCAGCTGCACCTCGGCCAGTTGCCGCAGGTAGCGCCGCTGGGTGGCGGACGAGCGGTCGCCGGGGGCCAGCAGCGGCTCGGCCAGCTCCAGCATGTAACGCAGGCGCTTGGCGCGCTTGCGCACGGCATGGCGGGCGTCGGCGTCGAGCGTGGGCCAGCGTTTGGCGGCACGGGCCAGTTGCTGGTGCAGGTGTTGCACACGGGCCTGCAATTGCAAGCGACTGGCCTTGTGGCCCAGCGGCTTGGCGTCTGGCGTGGCCGGCGCTGCGGCGGCGTCGGCCGGACCTGATGCGTCATTCGCGCCAGTGGCCTTGGCTGCCGCAGGCGCGGCCGGCGGCTGCGCCTGGGCGGCGCGCACCAGCAGCGCCACCAACACCTGTTGCAGCGCCCCGCTGCGGGCCGCGGCGATCAGCGCCGGCGCGTCCGCGGGCGATGCGGCAGACGCCGGCACCGGCAGGCCGCGCGCCGCCAGGGCGTGCTGCAAGGGCTCGGGCAGGTCCTGCAGCACCTGGCGGTCGCGCACCTCGCCCAGCTCGCGGAAGCTGGTGGTCAAGGCCTGCGTCCATGCGCCGTCGGGGTCCCAGCCCTGGGCATGCAGCGGGCCGAACTCACGCAGCACCACGCGCAGGCGGCGCAGGGCCACGCGCGCCTGGTGCACGTGGTCCACGCGGCCCTGGCCGGCCGCCAGCGCCTGCAGGTTGGGCAGCAAGTGGTCCAGCCCGTTGGCCAGCGCCAGCGTCTGCCACTGCCAGCCCTTGCGACGGGCAGCGCCGGCCGGGGCGGTCAGGCGGCTGGCCTTGACGACGGGCCAGGGCTCGCTGCCGCGCACGAGTTGCTCGCCGCGTTCGGCTTTGGAGCGGGTGTCGATCCACAGGCCATGCGCGGCCACCCAGTGGGTGGCGACGGCGGCCAGGTCGGCCACGTTACCCGAGACGAGCTCGATCTCCAGCTCCTGCACGGCCAGCGTGTGTGCCGCTCCGGCCGGGTCACCGGCGGCTGACGCAGCCGGGGCAGCGGCGGCGCGCCGTTGGCCGCCACGCGGCGCAGCCGGGCGGGTGCCGGTCGCCGCGCCGGCCTGGATGTGGCCTTCGTCCAGCGCCAGCTCGACCACGGTGTCGCCCTGTTGCAGGCGGTGCGCCAGGCGCGTGATGTCCGTGCCGTAGGTGGCCTGCAGCGGGGCCTCGCCCAGCAGGTGGGCCAGGCGCTCGCCCACCGGGGTGTCGGCATGGCGCCGCCAGTCGGGCGCGGGCACGGCGTCGCCCTGTGCCCGCCCCAGGTCGACGTTGTCCTCGAGCCGGACCAGGGGGCCCTGCGCCAGGGCCTTGGCCGTTTGGATCCAGTGCCCGGCTGATGCGTCGTGCGTGCTGCGGTCTCGGCGCGACCGGCCCTGGCGGCCGGGCGGCGACGACGACACGACCGGGGTTTCGCGCCGCACGCGCAGCGCGGCATGGGCGGCGGCCAGGCGCGCGTCGGGCGTGTCGAAGTAGGTGGCCTGCAGGCGCAGGCGGGTGCTGCCGGTCGCCAGGGCCTGGCGCAAGGCCGGCAGGCGATCGGGCGGGACGCAGAACTTGAATTCGATTTCCATGCGGCATTGTCGGCGGGCCTGCCGGCGGCTGCACCGGTTGTTGCCCTGCAACAGCCCGGTACGCGGGGCTTGCCAGCCGCCGGGTGGTTTGCCTAGACTCGCCGCTCTCTTGTCTTCACCTCTTGCTTTGTGAGGTTCACCGTGCACCGCGCCATCCGTTCCTGCTGAACGACTCGCCACCCATTGCCACCTTGTCCCGCGCCCTGCGGTGGACCTGCGTGGTGTCTCCCCAGTGGGTGCGTCTGCGGTGCCAATCCCCTTGTGTCGAATCCAGCTGCTGCGGCCTGTGCTGCAGCGGGCTGCCGGCGTTGCCTTGACGTGACGCGTGGCAGGCGGATCGCCGAGGCGGGTTCATCTTCTTGTGTGAGTTGTGCGTGCGTGCCGCGGCTGCGGCATGGGCACCGCGGTCGTTCCTGCGCCATTCCCCCGGCCCTTGTGGCCTGTTTTGAGGAAGCCTCCATGACGACCCTTGCCCCATCCCCATGTCCCCAGACCGAACAGCCTGCGCTGTTGAAGTACCCCCGCACCCCGCACCTGCAAGGCTCGCGCCTGCAGCCCGGTGATGAGGCCGCTGACCAGACGCCCTGGTCGGCCCTGAGCGGCCGCTTCATCGTGGTGGAGGAAAAGCTCGACGGCGCGAACTGCGCGGTGAGCTTCGACGCCGCCGGCCAGCTGGGCCTGCAGTCGCGTGGCCACTGGCTGGCCGTGCAGCGCAGCGGCGGCCGCGAGCGCCAGTTCAATGCCTTCAAGCAATGGGCACGCGCCCACGAGGCCGCGTTGCTCGGCGTGCTGGAAGACCGGTATGTCATGTACGGCGAGTGGCTGTATGCCAAGCACTCGGTGTACTACGACGCGCTGCCGCACTGGTTCTGCGAGTTCGACGTGTACGACCGTGTGCAACAGCGGTTTCTCGACACCCACGCCCGCCACGCCTTGCTGCGCGGCTTGCCCGTGGTGTCGGTGCCGGTGCTGTATGCGGGTGCGGCGCCGCCACGCTTCGCGCCCATCGCGGCCCTGGTCGGGCCCTCGCTGGCGCGCAGCGCCGGGTGGCGCGCGCACCTCGAGCGCACGGTGGCGCGCGAGCAACTCGATGTCGCGCAGTGCTGGCGGCAGACGGACCGCGACGAGGCCGGCGAAGGCCTGTACCTGAAGGTGGAGGCGAGCGGCGAAGTCCTGGCCCGCTACAAATACGTGCGGCCGGGCTTCGTGCAGACCATCCTCGACTCGGGCTCGCACCACAGCACGCGGCCCATCGTGCCCAACGGCTTGCGCGCCGGCGTCGATCTGTACGCCCACGCCATCGACACGCGCTGGCCAGAACCCGCCTTGCAGGCAGTACCTGCCAGTCCCGATGAATGTGACATCGGAAACTGATGCATACCCTGCAGCGATAAGGAGAACACCATGTCCACCTGGACCGATTGGCTGGCCTGCGTGCCCGCCCCCGGCGCGCCCTGCGAGGCCGCCCAAACCGCCGCCTGGCTGGCGGCGTTTCCCCAGCTTGAGCGCGCCAAGACCACGCCGCAGGACCCCGTTTACCACGCCGAGGGCGATGTCTGGACGCACACGCAGATGGTGGTGAACGAGCTGGTCAGGCACGCCGACTACGCCGCGCTGACGGCCGAGGAGCGCGCGACCGTGTTCACCGCCGCGGTGCTGCACGACGTGGCCAAGTGCGACACCACGCGCATCGACGAGCAAGGCCGCATCCGCCAGCCCGGCCACTCGCGGCGCGGTGCGCTGGACGCGCGCATCGCGCTGTGGGACATGGGCGCGCCCGTGCTGCAGCGCGAGGCCATCTGCCGCCTGATCGGCGTGCACCAGGAGCCCTTCTTCGCCATCCACGGCTCGCGCAGCGGGCACGATGCCGAGTACCTGGTGCGCCGCCTGTCCTGGTTGGCCGACCTGCACCTGCTGGCGCTGCTGGCCGAGGCCGACATGCGGGGCCGCATCTGCGCCGACGCGGCCAGCGTGCTGGACGACATCGAGCTGTTCCGCGAGCTGGCCAAGGACGAGGGCTGCTACCGCACGCCCAGGGCGTTTGCCGACCGCCACACGGCGCTGGCCTACTTTCGCGGGGCGCAGGTGCACCCGGACTATGGCCTGCACCACGAGCCGGGCGCGCGCGTCACGCTGATGTGCGGGCTGCCGGCCGCGGGCAAGAACACCTGGGTGGCCGAGCACCGCGCGGGCCTGCCCGTGGTGTCGTTCGACGATGCGCGCACCGCGCTGGGCCTGCGCCATGGCCAGAACGAAGGCGCGGTGGCGCACCACGCCATCGATGCGGCCAAGGCCTGGCTGCGCGGCCGGCGCGATTTCGTCTGGAACGCCACGCACCTGAGCGATGCCATGCGGCGCAAGTCGCTGGACCTGTGCCTGGCCTATGGCGCGACGGTGGAGGTGGTGCACCTGGAGGCGCCGCGCGCCACCTTGCTGGCCCGCAATGCCCGGCGCGACACCAGCCTGCGCAACGCGGACCTGCTGGCCATGCTGCACAAGTGGGAGGTGCCCCTGCCGACCGAGGCGCATGCGCTGAGCTGGTGGCAGGCCGACGGGCGCCACGCGCGTGAGTGCGTGGCGTGAGGCGGGAGCGTCAGCGTGGGTCTGACGCGCTGCCTCGCCGCCCGTCCAGCGCGGGACCGGGGTGTGCCCGCTCGCGAGGCTGGCGGTGCCGGAGGTGTGCCCAGCCATTCGGACATCACCTACCTGGATCGGTTGTTCATGGGCATGGTTTGGTTGAAGGGGTGTATGGCCTGAATGCCGATCAAAAAATATCGACCAACCGGGTGTACTGCCCCAAAAAAAGCGCCCCCGAAGGGGCGCTGGATGGGTGGCAGGCCTCGCGTGCGTCAGGCCGGCTGCAGCTTGCCGGTGGGCGAGTAGGGGTCGAAATCGTCGGCGTAGATGTCGCGGTCCTTGGTTTCGCGGATGAACAGCGAGCCGATGAGGAAGGTCATGGCCGCGATGACGATGGGGTACCACAGGCCGCTGTACATGTTGCCGCTGCTGGCCACGATGGCGAAGGCCGTGGTCGGCAGCAGGCCGCCGAACCAGCCGTTGCCGATGTGGTAGGGCAGGCTCATGGACGTGTAGCGGATGCGCGTGGGGAACATCTCCACCAGCATGGCCGCGATGGGGCCGTAGACCATGGTGACCAGCAGCACGAGGTAGCTCAGCAGCACCACCATCAGCAGCTTGTTCATCTTGGCCGGGTCGGCCTTGCTCGGGTAGCCGGCCTGCTTCAGGTCTTCGGCCATCTCCTTCTTGAAGGCGGCGATGGCCGTGGTGCTGGCTTCGTCGAACTTGTGGTTGAACACCACGCCCGTGGGGGCCGTGATCTGCTTGTCGCCGATCTGCACCACGGCGGCCGAGCCCGCGGGGCCAACCTTGTTCTCGTAGCTGACCGAGTTCTGCACCAGGTACCGCTTGGCGATGTCGCACGAGCTCTTGAAGTCGATTTCGCGCGCCACCGGGTTGCCCTGGAAGGAGCAGGTGGCCGGGTCGGCCGTCACCGTCACGGCGGCGGTCTGCTGAGCCCGCGCCAGGTCGGGGTTGGCCGCGCCGGTCAGGGCCTTGAAGACCGGGAAGTAGGTCAGCACCGCCAGCAGGCAACCGGCCATGATGATGGGCTTGCGCCCGATCTTGTCGGACAGGCTGCCGAAGATCACGAAGAACGGCGTGCCGATCAGCAGCGCGGCGGCGATCAGCAGGTTGGCCGTGTTGCTGTCGACCTTGAGCTGGGCCGTGAGGAAGAACAGCGCGTAGAACTGGCCCGTGTACCAGACCACGGCCTGGCCGGCCGTGAGGCCCAGCAGTGCCAGCAGCACGATCTTCAGGTTCTTCCACTGGCCGAAGGACTCGGACAGCGGCGCCTTGGAGGTCTTGCCCTCAGCCTTCATGCGCTGGAAGGCCGGCGACTCGCTCAGCGCGAGGCGGATCCAGACCGAGATGCCCAGCAGCACGATGGAGCCGATGAAGGGGATGCGCCAGCCCCAGGCGGCGAAGGCCTCTTCGCCCACGGCGTTGCGCACGCCGAGGATGACCAGCAGGCTGAGGAACAGGCCCAGCGTGGCCGTGGTCTGGATCCACGAGGTGTAGGCGCCGCGCTTGCCGTTGGGGGCGTGCTCGGCCACGTAGGTGGCGGCCCCGCCGTATTCACCGCCCAGCGCCAGGCCCTGCAGCATGCGCAGCGCGATCAGGATGACGGGCGCGGCCAGGCCGATGCTGGCGTAGTTGGGCAGGATGCCGACCACGAAGGTGGACAGGCCCATGATCAGGATGGTCACCAGGAAGGTGTATTTGCGACCGATCATGTCGCCCAGGCGGCCAAAAACAATGGCCCCGAAGGGCCGTACCAGAAAGCCGGCGGCAAAGGCCAGCAGCGCAAAGATGAAGGCCGATCCGGCGTCCAGGCCGCTGAAGAACTGCTTGGCGATGATGGCCGCCAGGGAGCCGTAAAGGTAGAAGTCGTACCACTCGAACACCGTTCCCAAGGACGAGGCAAAGATCACCTTGCGCTCTTCCTTCGTCATGGGGCACGCGGCCCCGTTCACTGTTGCACTGTCCACGCTGTGTCTCCAGTTCGTTGTTGCGAGCCGCGCCTGCGAGGTCGGCACTCGGCGCACGCGCGGGGTCGCCGCGGTACGCTGCCGCCAATGTCGTGGAATTTGTCACGCCTGCCCATGCGTAAATCCCCGCAAATGACGGGGAATGGCGGGTGTGGCAAGTCGCTGGGCGAGGGGTCGGCTGGCGCCCCGGGCCATCGGCAAGGGGGATGTGAGCCGGCCATGGGCCTCAAGTCCCCCGGCAGCGGCCCGCCGCGAGCGACGTGCGGCGTCCCGAACCGGGCACGAACCCATCAGGATGCTGCCGGGTGGATGGGGTGGCCGATCCAGACACGATGACGGCACCACGCACCACGCACCGGTGCGAACATGCCCGGGCGTCCAGGCAGCGGGGCCAAGGCTCACGGCGCCCTGGATGCGCTGAAATGTAATTGGCAGTATCGGCTGATGCCGATCAAGCTTCAATCGGCAGTGGCAAATACTCCCTTTGCTTTGTGCTGTGCCCAGGGGGTGGCGCGGACCGGAAGCGGGGTGAACTCGGTCGCCAGGGGACGGCGGCGTTTCATGCCTGCCATGCCCCTGAGGGGCTCGAGCCCCTCCTCAACGCGTTGACGATGGCTTGCGGACCCCCAGCAGGCGCCGGTGCGCTGCGCGCCGCGCGCCGAAATGGCCCGCGTGCCGGATGCGGCGCGCCTCAGCCCAGCAGGGGGCTGCGCTGCGCCGACCAGGGGCTGGCCTGTTGGTAGGCGTGGCCCAGCTGCAGCACCGACCAGTCGGCCTGGGTGGGCCCCACGATCTGGATGCCGGCCGGCAGGCCCTGGGCATCGAAGCCCGCGGGCGCCGACAGGGCCGGCAGGCTGGCCAGGGTGGCCGGCACGGTGCAGGCCAGCCAGCGGTGGTAGGTGTCCATGGCGCGGCCGTCGATGTGGTGGGGCCAGTCCCATTCGGCGGGGAAGGGCGCCACCTGCGTGGCCGGCAGCACCAGGAAATCGAAGCGCTCGAACAGGGCGCGCATGGCCTGGTAGAAGGCCGAGCGCGCCTTGGCGGCGTTGTAGAGCTGCAGGCTGGTCCACTGGCGGCCTTGCTCCATCTCCCACAGGGCCTCGGGTTTGAGCTGGGCCCGTTTGTCGGCGTCGTCCCACAGGGCCTGGTTGGCGCCCGCGAACTGCGCGCTGCGCAGCGTGATCCAGGCGCGCCAGGCCGCGTCGAGGTCGGTGTCCAGGCTGGCCTCGTCCACCACGCAGCCGATGTCGCGCAGCACGTCCAACGCCTTGGCCTGGGTGGCGAGCAGGCCGGGGTCCATGGCCCAGCGCCCGTTCAGGTTGCCCAGCCAGCCGATGCGGCAGCCCTGCATGTCGCGCGCCAGCGGTGTGCGGCCGTCGCAGCTGCGGTCGAAACGGCGCGACAGCGGCAGGCGCGCGTCAAAGCCCTGCATCACGCCCAGCGTCATGGCCAGGTCGCGCACGTTGCGCGCCATGGGACCGGCCACGGCGAACTGCTGCTGGAACACCTCGTCGGCCGGTCCGTTCGGGATCAGGTTAGGCGTGGGCCGAAAGCCATACACGTGGTTGAAGGCCGCGGGCGTGCGCAGCGAACCCATCATGTCGGTGCCATCGGCCACGGGCAGCATGTGCAGGGCGACGGCGACGGCGGCCCCGCCGCTGCTGCCGCCGGCCGAGCGTTCGGGGTTCCAGGCGTTGCGCGTCAGGCCATACACGGGGTTGTAGGTGTGGCCGCCCAGGCCGAATTCGGGCGTGTTGCTGCGGCCCACGAACACACAGCCGCCGGTGCGCAGCCGCGCCAGGAACACCGCGTCTTCCTGCGTCACGTTCTGCGCAAACAGCGGCGAGCCGCGGCTGGTGACCAGGCCTTTGACGGCCGACAGGTCTTTGGGCGCCAGCGGAAACCCGTGCAGCGGCCCGCGCGACTGGCCGCGTTGCAACTCGTCGTCCAGCATGCGCGACTGCTCGAGCAGGTGGTCCGCGTCCACGCGCGCGACGAGGGCATTGACCTGCGGGTTGAGCGCATCGATCTGCGCCAGGTGGGCCTGCATCACCTCCAGGCAGGACAGCTCGCGGCGGTGGATGGCTTGCGACAGGTCGGTGGCGTCCAGGCCGACGAGCTCGTGGGCGTGCATGGCGGGATCCTTGTGGATGGGTGAAGGGGCGCGCCGTCGCGTGGGCGGCGGCACGGGGCTTGCCGCACCGTGCGGTATGGCCCGCAGGCGCGGGTCAGTCGGTCAGCCCTGGGTGCCCAGCACGCGCCGGTAGGCCTCGGCGTTGCGGGCCAGCACCTCGGGCGGCGCCAGCTCGCGCGCATGCTGGCCCAGCGGCACGCCGGCCTTGCGCGGGATGACGTGCACGTGCGTGTGGAACACGGTCTGGCCGGCTGCGCTTTCGTTGAACTGCATGACGTTCACGCCGTCGGCCGCGAATGCCTGCATGGCCGCGCGCGCGATGCGCTGGGCCGTGGCCATGGTGGCGCTGAGCGCGGCGGGGTCGATGTCGAGCAGGTTGCGCGAGGCGGCCTTGGGCAGCACCAGCGCGTGGCCGTCGCACTGCGGCATGGCGTCCATGATGACGAGGGTGGCCTCGTCCTCGTAGATGCGCTGGGCCGGGATGTCGCCGCGGATGATGCGGGCAAAGATGTTCTGGTCGTCGTAGGGCTGCATGGCTGGCCTGAAGGGGCAACGGAAGGGAAGGGATGACGCCAGCACTGTACAGCCGTGGGGCGGTGGTGAGGCGGGAGGAACCGACGTGCCCGCCTGGCCCGACCAGGCCGATGGCGGGGCAGCCAGCCGCGGCCCGTCTTCGTCGAGACCGCGGGCCGCAGGCTGACCGTCAAGGCCGGGAACAACACACAGACATGGTTGGGTCACCCGCACAATTCAGCGGGCGTCCACAGCGGCATGCCCTGCGGGCGCAGGCCTGGCGGCGATGACCAAGGCGCGTTGAACCGCTGCCAGTTCGCGGGGTGCGCCTGGTGCGCGATGGGCTCCGCCGTGAAGCGGGTGGTCAGCCCGTCGAGTCCGAACGTTTGGTTGAATGAAAGGCAGTATGGGGACACTGTCGATTTCACATGATCGACAGTGACGGCATACTGCTTCCAGTCATTGGGGCATGAACCGCCGCAACCGCAGCGCGTTGCCCAGCACGAAGACGCTGGACATGGCCATGGCGCCGGCAGCGAACATGGGCGACAGCAGCACGCCCCACAGCGGGTACAGCAGCCCGGCAGCCACGGGGATCAGCGCCGCGTTGTAGGCAAAGGCCCAGAACAGGTTCTGCCGGATGTTGGCCAGCGTGGCCTTGGACAGCGCAATTGCCGTGGGCACGCCCTGCAGCTGGCCGCCCATCAGCACCACGTCCGCGGCCTCCATGGCCACGTCGGTGCCGGTGCCGATGGCGATGCCCACGTCGGCTTCGGCCAGCGCCGGCGCGTCGTTGATGCCGTCGCCCACGAAGGCCAGCGTGCCGTGCTGGGCCTTCAACGCGCGCACCACGGCCACCTTGCCGTCGGGCAGCACCTCGGCCACCACGTGGTCGATGCCCAGCCGGCGCGCGATGGCCTCGGCCGTGGCGCGGTTGTCGCCCGACACCATGGCCACCTTCAGGCCCAGCGCATGCAGGGCGCGGATGGCGGCCGGCGTGTCGGCCTTGATGGGGTCGGCCACAGCGATGATGGCGGCCAGCCGGCCGTCGATGGCGGCATACAGCGGCGACTTGCCCTCCTCACCCAGGCGCCGGGCGGTGTCGGCCATGGCCAGCACATCGATCCCCAGCTGGGTCATGAAGCGGTCGGCGCCCACGGCGAGGGTGTGGCCGTCGGCCGTGGTGGCCCGCACGCCCAGGCCGGTGACCGACTCGAACTGGCTCAGCGCGGGCAGGCCGAGGCCGCGCTGCAGCGCCGCGGTGTGGATGGCCTGCGCAATCGGGTGTTCGGACTTGGCCTCGACCGCGGCCACCTGGGCCAGCACCAGGTCTTCGTCAAAGCCGGGCTGCACCTGCAGGTCGGTCAGCGCGGGCTTGCCTTCGGTCAGCGTGCCCGTCTTGTCCACGGCGACCACGCGCGTGTCCTGCAGCGTCTGCAGGGCCTGCCCCTGGCGGAACAACACACCCAGCTCGGCGCCGCGGCCGGTGCCCACCATGATGGCCGTGGGCGTGGCCAGGCCCATGGCGCAGGGGCAGGCGATGATGAGCACCGCCACCGCGTTGACCAGCGCGAACGACAGCGCCGGTGACGGCCCCCAGACCAGCCAGGCCACGAAGGTGAGCAGCGCCACGGCGATGACGGCCGGCACGAACCACAGCGTCACCTTGTCCACCAGCGCCTGAATCGGCAGCTTGGCGCCCTGCGCTTCTTCGACCATGCGCATGATCTGCGCCAGCACCGTGGCGCCGCCCACGGCCGTGGCGCGCAGCGTGAAGGCGCCGGTCTGGTTGACGGTGCCGCCCACCACTGCGCTGCCCACGTGCTTGGCCACCGGCACGGGCTCGCCGCTGATCATGGATTCATCGACAAAGCTCTCGCCCTCGACGAGCTCGCCGTCGACCGGCACGCGCTCGCCGGGCTTGACCAGCACGAGATCGCCCAGGCGCACCTGGTCCATCGGCAGGGCCAGGGCTTGCCCATCGCGCAGCACCTGCGCCGTCTTGGCCTGCAGCTTGGCCAGGCGGCCGATTGCCTCGGAGGTGCGGCCCTTGGCCTTGGCCTCCAGGAATCGGCCCAGCAGGATCAGCGTGACGATGACGGCCGCCGCCTCGAAGTACACGTTCACCGTGCCGGCCGGCAGCCACCGCGGCACGAAGGTCGCCACCAGCGAATAGCCGTAGGCCGCCAGCGCACCCAGCGCCACCAGCGAGTTCATGTCGGGCGCGCCGCGCAGCAGCGCCGGCAGGCCCAGGCGCACAAAGCGCCGCCCAGGGCCCAGCAACACCAGCGTGGTCAGCACGAACTGAATCAGCCAGCTGGTCTGTGTGCCCAGGGTTGTGGCGATCAGGTGGTGCATGCCGGGCACCACATGCGTGCCCATTTCCAGCACGAAGACCGGCAGCGTCAGCACCGCGGCCATCGTCAAGTCGCGCTTCAGCTGGAGGCGCTCGGCGTCTTTCTTGGCCGCGTGCGCCTCGGTCTGGGCCAGCGCCTCGTCGGCGGACGGCACGCGGGCGGCGCGGTAGCCGGCCTGGGCCACGGCGGCGATCAGCGCGTCGGCGCTGGCGGGGTCATCGGCCAGGCGCACCGTGGCGCGTTCGGTCGCCAGGTTCACGCTGGCGTCCAGCACCCCGGGTACGGCCTTCAGCGCACGCTCGACCCGGCCCACGCAGGAGGCGCAGCTCATGCCCTCGACGACCAGCTCGGTGGTCGAATTCGGGGGGGCGCTGGCGGCGCTGGGGGCCGGCACGCTGTAGCCGGCCTGCTCGATGGCCGCCACCAACGCACCGCGCAATGCGGCCACCTCGGCGCCGCGGGCGTCAGCCTGGGGCTGCACCGTGGCGCGCTCGGTCGCCAGGTTCACGCTGGCGGTGGCCACGCCGGGCACAGCCTGCAAGGCGCGCTCCACGCGGCCCACGCAGGATGCGCACGTCATGCCTTCCACCGGCAGGCTGATGACAGAAGGCCCAGCGCCGGACGTGAGGTGCGGCGTGGATGCAGGGGTGCTTGGAAAGGTGTTCGTGTGTGCCATGGTGCGACCTTAAGGCTTGCCATGATGGGAAGGTCAAGCGGTGGCTCGCACTTTCAGGAAAAGGGCGATGCGATCGCGAAAACCCGAATTTCAGGGATGGCCCCATGAATTTTTTCGGGCTATAAGCGTGCGCTTGTCACAACTGATCACATTTGCCGCATGCCATTGTTCGCCCCCATCCGTTCATCGCAGCTGCTTCAGCACCTGCGCCCTGGCACCCTGGCCCTGGCGGTCTTGGGCGTGGCCCACAGCGTTCAGGCTGCTGTGCAGTTTGAATTGATTCCGGCGACACAGGCCTGGAACACCATCACCCAGGTGGGCGGTGTGCCCGTGTTGCCGTTTGACCTGACGCCGCAGGCGGCGATTGTGGACATCACCCCAGGCATCGCCACCATTCCTGGCATGCCCATGCAGGCAAACGGCAACCCAGCAGTCACCACGCTGAGCTCGGCAACGGCACTGACGAAATACACCATGGGCGTTCAATGGAATCAAACCTGGGCCAACCAGTATCTCGGCCCCATTTTCTTCAGCGGCTACGGCACGATGGCGTTGACGTTGGCACTTCCCGCCCGCACCACCGCCTTTCACCTCTTCGGTGTCAGCAACTTCGGGGGCACTCACATTTTTCAAGCCACTTCGGACAGCGGCGCTGGTTCTGGACCCGTGACGGTGGTCACCACAGGTATGAACGACGCGGTCCCTGGCCTTGGGTTTTACACAAGCCAAGCAGGCGAGTTTCTCCAAACCATTGAAGTTCAAGCTGACGCCAGCTTCGGCATCGCGGTGTTCGGCATCGCCCAAGCGCCGGATGCGCCGGCGCTGAGCGCCGCCACCCCAGCGCCTGGCGCGGCTCAGCTGCAGGTGACAGCACCGACAGACGTGGGCACCCACGCTGTCACCGGCTACCTGGCCAGTTGTGCGCCGCAAGCGGGCGGTGCAGCCCTCACGGTCACGGGCAGCACCAGCCCCTTGACGGTGAGCGGCTTGACGAACGGCACGACCTACATGTGCACGGTGGCTGCCACCAGTGCAGCCGGCACCGGACCGGCTTCTGGCGCACAGGCGGTGACGCCGGCAGCGCCAGTCGCGGCCACGGTGGCTCCGGTACCGGCATTGAGCACACTGGGCGCTGGACTGCTGGCGCTGTTGTCGGCTGGCTTGGGGGCGTGGGGTCTGCGCCGCCGCGAGCCCTGAAGCATGACGGAGTCCGCAGTGAGTATGCATCGATGGCCGATTCAATTGAAAAGCTGTTTGGTGCATACCCATCTCCATGGAGGGGCGGCAGCGCATGGTGACCACGGTGCACTGAACGGCGCGCGGCCTGCCAGCGCTTCGGCTTCGCTATCGTGCAGGCGTCGCCCGGCCCGGTGGCGGCCCCCTACACTGCCGCTCGTTTGCGGCGCGCCGCGTGTTCACCAGAGGAGACCGTCTTGAGCTTCACCCCCACCGCCACCACCCCCCGCCCGAGGGCTGCGTCGTCACCCAAATCGTCGACGAGCACATCCTGCTGATCGGCCTGAACCGCCCGGCCAAGCGCAATGGCTGGACGCCGCGCATGTTCCGCGAGCTGGCCGAGGCCTACACCCAGCTGGACGACGACCCCAACCTGCGCGTGGGCGTGCTGCACGCCTTCGGCGACCACTTCACGGCCGGGCTCGATTTGCCGGCCGTGTCCGAGTACCTGAAGAAGGGCCAGAAGCTGACGCCGGCCGGCCTGGTCGACGCGCATGACCTGGGCCTGTCGGGCTACCGCCGCCGCACCAAGCCGGTGATCGCGGCCGTCAAAGGCATTTGCTTCACCGTGGGCATCGAGCTGATGCTGGCGTCGGACATCACGGTCGCGGCCGACGATTGCCGCTTCTCGCAGATGGAAGTCGCGCGCTGCATCCTGCCGGCCGGCGGCGCCACGCTGCGCATGCCCGAGCGCGCCGGCCTGGGCAACGCCATGCTGCATTTGCTGACGGCCGATGAGTTCGACGCCGCCGAGGCCTACCGCTGCAACTTCGTGCAGAAGGTCGTGCCCGTGGCCGAGCTGCTGGACACCGCCCTGACACTGGCGCGCCGCATTGCCGCACAGGCGCCGGCCGCCGTCATCGCCACGCGCTTGAACGTGCTGAAGAACATCGAGCTGGGCCAGGCCGCCGCCGTGGCCGACTTCAGCCCGGTGCAATCGCGCCTGGCCAGCAGCGAGGACGCGGCCGAAGGCGTGCGCTCCTTCGTCGAAAAGCGCCCGGCGCGCTTCACCGGCCGCTGAGGGCATCCAGCCGCGGGCGTGCGCGTGCCGGCCATGCCGCGTGCGCCGGCTGTTTCAGGACCGGCCGGGGGTGACCTGAGAGCCGGGCTGGGTCAAGGGCGGCCGCATCGTGCTCGCGCGCGGGCGCACGCCAGCCCGACGATGCCTTCGCCCGGCAGGCGGCACAGCCGTCTTCCGTCTGGCCATGACGACCGCATGCGAACCGATGGGGTTGCTCTGAAGATTTGAGCGGATCGCGATGTGGTCTGCCGGCACGCTTTCGCTGGGCCATCACCGGCGCAGCGCCTGCGTCCGCCGACCGGGAATGCCCCGATGGAGGCTTTGGCCATGGGCTTGTACCCTCGCGCGTCCTTGGAAGACTTTTGGCAAGAGGTGACGGCGATGGCAGTGAAGACTTTGTGGGCAGCGTGCATCCTGGCGTGCGGAGCGTGGAGCACGGCTCAGGCGCAGACCGATGCGGCCCAATACCCCAATCGCACCATCACCATGGTTGTGCCGGCCGCCGCGGGCGGCGCCACCGACGTGGTGGCCCGCGTGATGGCCGAGCAGCTGGGCAAGCGCCTGGGTCAGACGGTGGTGGTGGACAACAAGACCGGGGCCTCGGGCATGCTGGGCACCCAGGCGGTGGCCCGCGCCGCGCCCGATGGCTACACGGTGTTGCTGGCCTACTCCACGCCGGTGTTCTACACCCACCACATCTTTCCCAAGATGGCCTATGACATCAAGAAGGACTTCGCGTTCGTCTCGCAGGTGGCCGCCACCAGCCTGATGGTGCTGGTCAATGAGAAGGTGCCGGCCAAGAACATGAAGGAGTTCATCGCCTGGGCGCAGGCCAACAAGGGCAAGGTCAACTACGGCTCTTACGGCCAGGGCTCGGCCGGCCACCTGATGAGCGCCTACCTCAACGAGTCGCGCAAGCTGGGCATGACCCACGTGGCTTACAAGAGCGAGGCGCCGTTCGTGCAGGACCTGGCCGGCGGCGTGGTGCCCTGGGGCATGGGCACCCTGGCGGCGGGCCAGGGCATGATCAAGTCGGGCCGCATGCGCCCCATCGCCATCCTGGGGCCCAAGCGCTTGCAGGAGCTGCCCAATGTGCCGACCATGGCCGAGCAGGGCTTCGCCGACCCCGAGTTCAACACCGTGGCCTGGTTCACGCTGCTGGCGCCGGCCAACACGCCCAAGCCCATCCTGGACCGGCTGGAGAAGGAGTCGGTCGAGGTCGTGAACTCCACCGCCATGAAGGCGCGGCTGCAGGTGCTGGGCCTGGAGCCCGTCAAGGGCGGTTCGGCCCAGTTCCACAAGGACTTCAACGCCGCCGATCCCCTGATCGAGAAGCTGGTGAAGATATCGGGCGCCAAGGCCGAGTGACACCGACGCGCCGTCGCGCGACACCCGGGCGCGGCGGGCTCACCGGCCTGCAGCACAACGCCTGCGGCAGGCGCTGGACGCCGTTGCATGCCGGACGCTATCCCAAACTGTGGCGCGCCATCCACGTCGGTGCGGGCGGGTCGCGCGGGTGCCTGGAGGCGCTCGCTGCGCCCGTGAGTGCGCCCGTATTGGGGTGATTTTCAGGAGTATGTGCCAGTTGCCGTTCTGTATTCAAAGGCAATCACTGGATACTGCTCACCACATCGGTCACGGCATCGCCGCCCAGGGCTTTGTAGAGCGCCACGCGGCCCAATTGCTCGGCCAGTTGCAGGCTGATGTGCTGCTGCTGCGCGGTGTACAGGCTGCGCTGGGCGTCGAGCACGGCCAGGTAGTCGTCGGTGCCGGCCTTGAAGCGGGCGTTCGACAGGTCGAGGGCCCGCTGGTTGGCGCTGACCAGGGCGGCGGAGGCGGTCAGGCGCTCCTGCCAGCTCTGGCGCTCGGCCAGGGCGTCGGCCACCTCCTTGAAGGCGGTCTGCACCGCGCGGTCGTAGGCGTTGACGGCCAGGTCGCGGTCGACTTCGGCCACGCGCAGGTTGGCGCGGTTGGCGCCGCCGTCGAACAGCGGCAGCGACAGGCCGGGCGCGAAGCTCCAGGTACCGTTGCCGCCGTCGAACAGGGCCGAGAGGCTGCGGCTGGCGGTGCCCACGGCCGCCGTCAGGCTGATGCGGGGGAAGAAGTTGGCGCGCGCCACGCCGATGTTGGCGTTCATGGCGCGCAGCCGGTGCTCGGCGGCCTGGACGTCGGGCCGGCGCAGCAGCATGGTGGACGGCAGCTCGCCCGGCACATCGGCCAGGGACGACACGGTGGTGGCCAGTGTGTCGTCGGCGGTGGGCAGCCAGGCCTCGGGCACCGGGCCACCCGCCAGCAGGGCCAGCGCATGGCGGTCCTTGGCGATCTGGGTGCGGTAGGCGGCCACGTCCAGGCGGGCGCTGTCCACGGTGGTCTGGTTCTGGGCCAGCACCAGGCCCGAGGTGGCGCCGAGCTCGTGCATGCGCTGGGTCAGGCGAAAGGCTTTTTCGCGCGCGGCCAGCGTGTCTTCGGCCAGCCGCAGGCGGTGCAGGTCGGCCGCCAGGTTCAGCCAGGCCTGGGTGGTGTCGCCCAGCAGGGCCAGGCGCACGTTTTGCTGTGTGTCGCCCTGGGCCAGGACCTGCTGCAACGAGGCTTCGCTGAGGTTGCGCACGCGACCCCAGAAGTCGAGCTCGAACGCGGTGATGCCCAGCTGCACGCTGTACTGCTCCTGCGTCACGGCCCGGCCGCTGCTGCTCAGGTCGGCCGCCGTGCGGGCGCGGCTGCCCTGGGCGGACAGGCCCACGCTGGGCAGCTGATCGGCGCGGGTGATGCCGTAGACCGCGCGGGCGCGCTCGACGTTCAGCACGGCCTGCTGCAGGTCGCGGTTGCCGGTCAGGGCCTGGGTCAGCACCTGCCGCAGGCGCTCGTCCTGCACCCAGGACTGCCAGGCCAGGCCCGGTGAACGGGCGGCTTCGTCCCACTGCACCTCGGCAGGGGTGGCGCGGGCGGACCCGAAGGCGGGCTGGATCTGCGTGGGCACGGCCAGGGGCGGCACGCGCGTGGTGGGTGCGAGGTTGCAGCCGGCCAGGCCCAGCGCCAGCAACGCGGCCAGCGGGCGCAGGCGGCTGGGGCGGCGTCGGCTGGACGGGGTGGGGGCGTGGAGGGGGGCGAGGGACATGAGGACGCTCATGCGTGGGCCTCCGATGGGGCGGCGGGGGTGTCGGCCACGCGGGCCGTGCGGTCCTTGAACCAGCTGCGGATCAGCAGGAAGAAGACCGGCACGAAGAACAGGCCCAGCACGGTGGAGAACACGGTGCCGCCCAGCACGGCGGTGCCGATGGAGTGGCGGCCGGCCGAGCCGGCGCCCGAGGCCACCACCAGCGGCAGCACGCCCACGCCGAAGGCCAGCGAGGTCATGATGATGGGCCGCAGGCGCAGGCGAACGGCCTCGAGCGTGGCCTCGAAGGCGGCCTTGCCCTGCTCTTGCAGCTGGGTGGCGAATTCGACGATGAGGATGGCGTTCTTGGACGCCAGGCCGACGGTGGTCAGCAAGCCGACCTGGAAGTAGACGTCGTTGTCCAGGCCGCGCACGCTGGTGAACACCACGGCGCCGAGCACGCCCAGCGGCACGCTGAGGATCACCGCGAGCGGCACGGTCCAGCTCTCGTACAGGGCCGCCAGGCACAGGAACACGAACAGCACCGAGATGGCGTAGAGCAGCGGGGCTTGCGCGCCGGCCTGCTTTTCCTGGTACGACGCGCCCGACCATTCGTAGCTGATGCCCGTGGGCAGCGTCTGCATCAGGTTTTCCATGATGGCCATGGCCTCGCCGGTGCTGACGCCGGGCTGGGCTTCGCCCTCGATCTCGATGGCCGGGCTGGCGTTGTAGCGGCGCAGCTGGGGCGAGCCGTAGCTCCAGCCGCTGTCCGAGAAGGTGTCGAAGCGCACCATCTGACCGGCGGTGTTGCGCACGGCCCATTGGTTGATGTCCTGCGGCAGCATGCGGTAGGGCGTGTCGCCCTGCACGTAGACGCGCTTGACGCGGCCGTTGTGCACGAAGTCGTTCACGTAGCTGCCGCCCATGGCGATGGACAGCGTGCGGTTGACGTCGCTGGTCGTCAGGCCCTGGGCGCCAGCCTTGCGGTCGTCCACGCGCACCGACAGCTGCGCGGTGTCGTCCGAGTTCTGCGCCCGCACGCGCGTCAGGCGCGGGTCGGCGTTGGCGCGCTCGAGCAGGTCTTCCTTGGCGGCCATCAGGGCGTCGTGGCCCAGGTCGTTCATGTCCTTCAACTCCAGCAGGAAGCCGGCCGAAGAGCCCAGGCTGCGGATCACCGGCGGCAACGTGACGATGACGTTGGCATCGCGGATCTTGCGCAGGTCCCGCGTGGCCTTCTGGGCCAGGGCCTGGGCGCTTTGTTCAGGCAGGGGGCGTTCGCTCCAGTCGCGCAGGCGCACGAAGGCGCGGGCCGACGACTGGTTGCCGCCCAGGCCGGTGACGATGTTGACGCTGGTGGCCTCGGGCAGGTTGCGGAAGTACTCGGTCACCTGCGCCGCCACGGCGTTGGTGCGCTCGGCCGTGGCACCGGCCGGCGGGCTGATGATGACGGTGAGCGCGCCCTGGTCTTCCTCGGGCACGAAGCTGGTGGGCAGCTTGTGGAACATCCAGGCGATGCCGGCGCCGATCAGCGCGAAGATGATCAGCATCTGCCAGGTGCGCCGCATGCAGCGGGCCGCCAGGCCCACGGTGCCCTGGGTGGCGCGGTCAAAGCCGATGTTGAACTTGGCGAAGAGCCGGTCGTTCAGGCCCAGCAGGCCGCGGCGCACCTCGCCGTGTTCGCGCGGGGGCTTGAGCAGGGTGGCGCACAGCGCGGGCGTCAGCGTCAGCGCCACGAACACCGACAGCACCATGGCCGTGACGATGGTGATGGAGAACTGGCGGTAGATGATGCCGGTGGAGCCGCCGAAGAAGGCCATGGGGATGAACACGGCCGACAGCGTCATGGTGATGCCCACCAGCGCCGGTGTGATTTCGCCCATGGACTTGCGCGTGGCCTCTTTCGGCGAGAGGTGCTCGGTGTGCATCACGCGCTCGACGTTCTCCACCACCACGATGGCGTCGTCCACCAGCAGACCGATGGCCAGCACCAGGCCGAACATGGTCAGCGTGTTGATGGAGTAACCGGCCACGGCCAGCACGCCGAAGGTGCCCAGCAGCACCACGGGCACGGCAATGGCCGGGATCAGCGTCGCGCGCAGGTTCTGCATGAACAGGAACATCACCAGCACGACCAGCGCCATGGCCTCGAGCAGCGCCTTGACCACCTCCTCGATGGAGGTTTTCACGAACGGCGTGGAGTCGAGCACGATGGTGGGCTTGAGGCCATACGGGAACAGCGGCTGCATCTCGGCCAGCTTGGCGTTGATGGCCTCGGCCACCTTCATGGCATTGGCGCCGTCGGCCATGACGATGCCCATGCCCGCGCCGGGTTTGCCGTCCAGGCGCGAGAGCACGGTGAGGTTTTCCGGGCCCAGCTCCACGCGGCCCACGTCGGCGATGGTGACCGCGGAGCCATCGGCGTCCACCTTGAGGAACACGTCCTGGAACTGGTCCACGGTCTGCAGCTTGGTGCGCGCCGTGATGGCGGCGTTGATCTGCTGGCCCTGCACGCTGGGCAGCGCGCCCAGCTGGCCGGCGGACACCTGGGCGTTTTGCGCCGTGATCGCGTTGGCCACGTCGCCCGGCATCAGGCTGTATTTCTCCAGCTTGGCGGGGTCCAGCCAGATGCGCATGGCGTAGCCGGTACCGAAGATCTGCACATCGCCCACGCCATCCACGCGGCCGATCACGTCCAGCAGGTTGCTGCGCAGGAAGTCGCCGACGTCCACGTGCGTGACGCTGGGGTCTTCCGACGTGAAGGACACCACCATGAGGAAGTCCTGCCCGCCCTTGGTGACGAAGACGCCGCGGCTGGTGACCTCGTTGGGCAGGCGGCTCATGGCCTGCTGCAGCTTGTTCTGCACCTGCACCTGCGCCACGTCGATGTTGGTGCCGGGCGCGAAGGTCAGCGTGGTGCGCGACTGGCCGGCCTGGTTGCTCGTGGCGTTGATGTAGAGCAGGTTGTCGATGCCTTTGAGCTGCTGCTCGATGACCTGGGTGACCGAGTTGTCCACCGTGTCGGCCGAGGCGCCCACGTAGTCCGCCCCGATGGTCACGCGAGGCGGTGCGATGTCGGGGAACTGCTCGACCGGCAGCGTGAAGACCGCCAGCCCGCCCGCCAGCATGATGACGATGGCGATGACCCAGGCGAAGATGGGCCGGTTGATGAAAAACTGGGCCATGGTGTTAAATGGGGGTATTCAGCGGTTGCCGTTATCAATTCAACGGGGAGTGCTGGATACCGCCTGTTGACTGGGCGAGGGCGAGGCGATGGATTCAGCGGAGGCCGCGGACGCTGCCGCTGCCGGTGTGGCTGCCGCCGCACGAGCGCTGGCGGCGTTGACGGGCGAGATGGTGGCCGGGGCATCCACGGGCTTGACCTGGATGCCGGCGCGCACGCGCTGGAAGCCGTCCACCACGATGCGGTCGCCGGGCTTGAGCCCGGCCTCGACCAGCCACTGGTTGCCGATGGCGCGCGAGAGCGTCACCGGCTGGCGCGTGAGGGTGTCTTCCGCGCTCAGCAGCCAGACGTTCGCGCGGCCCGAGGGGTCGCGCTGCACCGCCTGCTGCGGGATCAGCAGGGCCTTGGGCTGCACGCCCGTGGGCAGCTGCGCGCGCACGTACATGCCCGGCATGAGCATGCCGTCGGGGTTGGGCATGGCCGCGCGCAGCGTCACGCCGCCTGTGCCGGGGTCGACGATGAGGCCTGAAAACTCGAGCTTGCCCTCGTGCGCGTAGGGGCTGCCGTCCTCGAGCAGCAGCTTCACGGGCAGCGTCGATTGCGACACCCCCTGGTAGCGCCCGGACTCGATGTCGCGCCGCAAGGCCAGCAGCTCGGCCGTGGACTGCGTGAAGTCCACGTACATGGGGTCCAGCTGCACGATGGTGGTGAGCGCGGCGGCCTGGTTGGCCGTGACCAGCGCGCCCGGGGTGACCGTCGAGAGGTTGACGCGGCCCGAGATGGGGGCCTTGACCTCGGTGTAGTTCAGGTTGATCTGCGCGGCCTCCACGGCGGCCTGGGCGGCGGCCACGTCCGACAGCGCCTGTGCGGCCTGCGCCTCACTCTCCTGGGCGACCTGGCGGCTGACGGCGTCGATCTTGACCAGCTCGGCGTTGCGCTCGGCGTTCACGCGCGCGGTGTGGGCCGCCGCCTGCGCCTTGGCCAAAGCCGCCTTGGCCGAGGCCAGGGTGGTGCGGTAGGTGCTGGGGTCGATCTGGTAGAGCACCTGCCCGGCCTTGACGGTGCTGCCTTCGTTGAACAGCCGTTTTTGCACGATGCCACTCACCTGCGGCCGCACTTCCGCGCTCATGAAGGCCGAGGTACGCCCGGGCAGCTCGGAGCTCAAGGCCTGGCTGCTTTCGCCCAGCGTGATCACGCCGACCTCGGGCGGCTTGGGCGTCGCCGCGCTGGGGGCCTTGTCGCCGCACGCCGCCAGGCCGAGCGCGATCACCAGTGCCGAGCAGATCGCCAGGGGGCAGGCGCGCAAGCGGTGGACCAAGGGGAGAGGAGGGCGAACGCGTGGAGATGGCATGAGGGCGCTGGGGGAGGCGAAAGGCGGCTGACATTGTCAGCCAGCGGCGTGGCGAATTGGCAACGCGAGCGACAAACGCCGTGCGACCAAGCCAGAAGGAGGCGAGACGGGTCAAAAAGTTCGCGGGAATTGCGGGTTACCCCTCAGCTTTACACAGCCGATGCATGAAGCCCGGGGATCCTTGGTCAACGGCACCGTCGCGCAGACCCTGCCCAACGGCCCGCAGCGCCCGCCCAGCGGGGCTTTGGGTGCCGGTTTGCAGCAGACAAACAGCAGGCCGGCTGCCTAAAATAATGGGCTTTTCGCAGAACGGGCAGGGCGAGCTACCGCCAGGGCAGGCGGCCTCTTCCAGCCCGAGGACGAAGGCATGCGCGGCGGCGAACGCAGTCACCCCGGTCCGGAGCCATCCGGCGGGTGATCCAGCAGGGCGGCAGCCAGTGGCGGCGTTGTGGGGCGACACAACGGCGTCATGGTGGTCCGGGGCCTCAGGGCTCGGGACACGGAACAGACAGGCTTTGAATCAAAGGGATGCCGGCGCTCCGGATCCTGGATCAACCGGACCCACAGGCGGGGTCCACAGGAACAGTGAATGGCAAAGGAAGAACTGATCGAAATGCAGGGCGTGGTGAACGAAGTCCTGCCTGACACACGCTTTCGCGTGACGCTGGAGAACGGCCACGAGCTCATTGCCTACTCGGCCGGCAAGATGCGCAAGCACCACATCCGCATCCTGGCCGGCGACAAGGTGTCGCTGGAACTCTCGCCCTACGACCTGACCAAGGGCCGCATCAAATTCCGCCACCTCGAAGGCCGGGGCCCCGGCCCTGCCGGTGGCCAGCGCCGCCGCTGATCCGCAGCCCTCAGGGCGACTGGAGCGCCCCTGCCGCTGCCGTCCGGGTGCTGGCCGCGAGGACACTGCGGGTCATTGGGCTGCAGCCGGCGCCGGACGGCATCCCCCGCCGCTGCTGAAGAGTCCGCTCCCAGCCGCACAGCCCTTGTCCGGCTGGGTTGGCTTGCACCCATGGGCCCCGCGCCGCTGAAGGCGCCGTGTGAAGCGATCTGCGCGCACCGGCGGTGTCTGACGCCTGCTTGCCGCTGGCATCCGCGGCCCTGCGGCGGCACGGGGCTGTCTTGTGGGCAGCTGTGCCGCCAAGCCCTTGCTTGCGCCTTTCTTTCTCAGACATGCATCCCATGCCCGGTGATCCGACCCCCGCTCCGCGCGCCACGCCACGCCGGCTCGGCGTGATGGCGGCCTTACACGATGAGTTGCGGGCCTTTCTGGTGCAAGCCGCCCGCCAGGCGCAGACCCAGGCCGGCCAGTCAGGGTCTGGTGTACCGCTGGCCCCTGAGACAGCAGGGGCTGGTCGGCCCGGCTTTGTGCCCGGCACCCGCACCCTGGCCGGGCGCACGTTTCACAGCCTGCGGTGGCAGGACCTGGAGCTGGTGGTCGTCCTGTCCGGCATCGGCAAGGTGGCGACCGCCACCACGGCCACGCTGCTGGCCGACCGTTTCGGCGTGGAGGCCATGGTGTTCACGGGCGTCGCCGGCGGCTTGGGCGCGGCGCTGCAGGTGGGCGATGTGGTGGTGGCCGATGCCCTGCTGCAGCACGACATGGACGCCTCGCCGTTGTTTGCGCGCCATGAAGTGCCCCTCACCGGCCTGACGCGCTTTGCCAGCGATCCGGCCTTGTCCAACCCGCTGTACCAGGCCGCGCACGGCATGCTGAGCGCGGCCAGCCATGGCGTTGCGCCCGCCGTGCTGCAGCGCTTTGGCCTGGCGCAACCGCGTGTGCACCGGGGGCTGGTGGTGTCGGGCGACCGCTTCGTGGCCACCGCCGGCGAGCGCGAACGCCTGATGGCCGCCGTGCCGGATGCGCTGGCCGTGGAAATGGAAGGTGCCGCCGTGGCGCAGGTCTGCCACGCGTTCGGCCTGCCGCTGGCGGTGGTGCGCACCGTGTCCGACCGAGCGGACGACAGCGCGGCGGTCGATTTCCCCGCGTTCACCGCCGAGGTGGCCAGCCCCTACAGCGCGTGCGTGCTGGGCGCATGGCTGAACGGCTTGGGTCGTGAGGGTAGAGTATGAGGCCGCTGCCGTTCACATGAAAACGGCCATCGGTGCATACTGCCGTCCGCCTTATTTGAGCCAGCCGCGCTTGCGGAAGTACCACATGGGCGCCAGCGCGCTGGCCACCATCAACGCGATGGCGTAGGCGTAGCCATACTGCCAGTCCAGCTCGGGCATGAGCCTGAAGTTCATGCCGTAGACGCTGGCGATCAGCGTGGGCGGCAGCAGCGCCACGCTGGCCACCGAGAACAGCTTGATGATCTTGTTCTGGTTGATGTTGATGAAGCCGACGGTGGCGTCCATCAGGAAGTTGATCTTGTCGAACAGGAAGGTGGTGTGGCTGTCCAGCGAGTCCAGGTCACGCAGGATCTGGCGCGCCTCCTCGAACTGCTCGGCGTCCAGCATCTTGCTGCGCATCAAAAAACTGACGGCACGGCGCGTGTCCATCATGTTGCGCCGGATGCGCCCGTTCAAGTCCTCCTGGCGGGCGATCTCGGCCAGCACCTCGCCAGCGCTTTCGTCGGTCAGGTCGCCCTTGAGCACCAGCTTGCTGGCCGCCTCCAGCGCGTCGTAGACGTTTTCCAGCGAGTCGGCCGAGTACTCGGCATCGGCATCGAACAGCTTGAGCAGCACCTCTTTCGCATCTTCGATCAAACCTGGCGCGCGGCGTGCGCGCAGCCGCAGCAGGCGGATGACGGGCACCGTGTCGTCGTGGATGGAGAACAGCACGCCATGGCTGCGCAACTCCGGGTTGTGCGCGTTGAGGATGAAGGCGACGCGGATCTGGCGTGAGGAGTCGTCGTCGTCCACCAGAAAGTCGCTGCGGATGTGCGTGTCGCCGTTGTCTTCCTGGTAAAAGCGCGCCGACTCCTCGATGTCGTCGTCGGTCGCGTCTTCGGGAATCGTCACCCCGTAGTACTGCTTGACCCAGCGGATTTCTTCGGGCGACGGCGACTCGAGGTCCACCCAGACGGGGCGGAACTTGGCCAGTTCCTCCAGCGATTCGATTTCTTCCTGGACGAGGCGTCCGTTGACGAGCGTGAAGACATTGAGCATGGGGCTCGATCCTGTTCAACCGGGGCAAAGCGTGGCTGCTGGCGCCAAGAGATGGGGGTCCGCTTTCAGCCCAGGCCAGTCGGTGAGCCGAAAGCTACCGACTGTGGGGAGCTTCCATGGTGTCTGCGAGAAGAAGAAAAGGGGCGCGCAGGGTGTGCGCAGTGCGGCGGGATTATCACACCGATGGTGCCTGGCCTGCTGCCGTGGGGCCGGGGAGGGGGCGGCCGGCGTGAGCGGCGCGGCCCGTCACCTGAACGCCTGGGAATGCGGCTAACACGCGTTCAAGTCATCTCGAAGTCTATGCGCAAAACGGCGCGTCCTGCAGGTGCGCGCCATCGATGTCGGGCCGGGTGCTGGGCCATTTGGCGCGCGTTGCCTTTTTCGGGGTCGGGGCGCATAGTGGGGCTGCCGATTCAGGCCCCCGCCGATTCCGTGCAGGCCGATCGGCATGACAACCGGGACCATCCGAGTCCCGAGGACAAGTGGCAAAGGAGCGTTTATGAATCTGACGATCAGTGGGCACCATTTGGAAGTCACGCCTGCATTGAAAGACCATGTGACCAACAAGCTCGACCGCGTGACCCGGCACTTCGACCAGGTGGTGGACATCAAGGTGCTGCTCAGTCTCGACAATTCCAAAGAAAAGGAAAAACGCCAGCGTGCCGAATGCACCATCCGTGTGAAAGGCAACGATCTCCATGCGGAAAGCGTGAACGAAGACCTGTACGCCTCCATCGACGAGCTGGTGGACAAGCTCGATCGGCAGATCAACAAACACAAGGAAAAACTGCAGTCGCATGACCGCGATTCGGTGAAGAATTACGCCTGATCGCGGTGGCGCCGACCCGGTGCCGCCGACCTGTGGGGCCCAGCCAGTGCTGGGCCTTTTTGCTGAAGCAGCCCCACCCGTCGGTGGACCGTTCGTCGCCGTGTCCCTGGAACATCAGGGTTTGCCCCCGTCTGCAGGCATAATTTGTACCCGATATGAATCGCCTTGCCTCCATTCTTCCTGCACCACAGGTGCTCGTGGGCGTCGAAGCCACGAGCAAAAAGCGCGCCTTTGAAGAGGTTGGCTTGCTGTTCGAAACCATGCATGGCTTGTCGCGTGCCTTGATCACGGACAGCCTGTTTGCGCGTGAACGCCTGGGCTCCACCGGCCTGGGTTATGGCGTGGCCATCCCGCACGGCCGCATCAAGGGCCTGAAAGCGCCCATGGCTGCCGTGCTCAAGCTTGCGCAGCCCATCGGCTTTGATGCCCCCGATGAGAAGCCGGTGAACCTGCTGATCTTCTTGCTCGTGCCGGAAGCTGCCACGCAAAAGCACCTGGAGATCCTGTCGGAGATCGCCGAGTTGCTGAGCGACGGCGAAGTGCGTGAGAGCCTGCGCCAGGCCGACACCGCCGAGCAACTGCACCACCGCATCGTGGACTGGCAGTCGTCGCAGCCGGAACTGCCGGCCTGACGCCCGACCACACGCAGACCTCGCACCACTGCGTGAAGCGACCGCCTGCGCAGGCGGCGGGGGATTCGCGCGCCGTCGCTTGACCGCGAAAGACCTCATGCCGTGATCCCCATGCCGTGCCGGAGTCTCGCCGGCCCATCACGGGGACCTCGCACCACCTCACCCTCCTGGAAATGCTGCCCTCCAGTTGAATCTTGGGGGTATGGTTCGATTTCCGTTGTTGCTGTGACGAGAGTGGATCCATACTGTTGGATGATTGGCCTTGGGCCAACTGGCGTGCCGTTGACCTGTCGTTGCGGGCGGTGATGGCGCGCCATCGCAGGGGCTGGGCGGGCTTGTTCACCGCGTGGTGATGCAGGGGCTGAGGCTGACGAGGGGAGCGCCCACGGATGACAGCGAAGGCGAGGGCGGCACGAACACCAGGCTGACCTGACCGACCATCACGGCGAATTCGACCGTTGACCTGCTGGGCTGCGTGCCGACGACGGGCGCGACATGACCAGCCCCACGCCCCGCCCAAGGCCTGTTGCGCCTGTGCCTCAGGTGCGCGGGACGCCGCGACATTCCCGGCCACAATGGGGCTGTTCTGCCCGTTCCGAGGAGCCTTTTGTGAAGCCGCAAGCCATCAATGCCGACGCCTTGTTTGAAAGCCACCGGGCCATTTTTGGCTGGCACTGGCTGGCGGGATCGGGGGCGGCCGAGCGGCGCTTCGACGAAAAGGTGGTGCGCGAGGCGAGCTCAGGGGCAGACCTCGTTGGCTACCTGAACTACATCCATCCCTACCGCGTGCAGATCATCGGCTGGCGCGAGGTGGCCTACCTCACCAACGCGGCGCCCGAGGATTGCGCCCGGCGCGTGGCCCGCATCGTCACGCTGGAGCCGCCGGTCATCGTGCTGAGCGACGGCGCGGTGGCGCCCGATGCGCTGGTGGCCATGTGCGAACGGGCCCAGATCCCGCTGTTCGCGACGGAAACCTCGTCGGGCCAAGTGATCGACGTGTTGCGCACCTTTTTGTCGCGCCACTTCGCCGACCGCACCACCATGCACGGCGTGTTCATGGACATCCTGGGCATCGGCGTGCTGATCACAGGCGAGTCTGGCCTGGGCAAGAGCGAGCTGGGCCTGGAGTTGATTTCGCGCGGCAATGGCCTGGTGGCCGACGATGCGGTGGACCTGTACCGCATCAACCAGTCGACCATCGAGGGGCGTTGCCCGCCCTTGCTGCAGAACCTGCTGGAGGTGCGCGGCATCGGCCTGCTGGACATCCGCACCATCTTTGGCGAGTCGGCCGTGCGCCGCAACATGCGGCTGCGGCTCATCGTGCACCTGGTGCGCAAGGAGACCATGGAGCGCGACTACGAGCGCCTGCCCTTCGAGCCGCTGATGCAGGACGTGATGGGTGTGCCGATCCAGAAGTCCGTGATCCAGGTGGTGGCGGGGCGCAACATCGCCGTGCTGGTGGAGGCTGCCGTGCGCAACGCCATCCTCATGATGCGCGGCGTGAACACCTACCAGGACTTCGTCGAGCGCCACCGCCGCGCCATGCACGAGGCGTCGCAGCAGTCGGGGTGACGCTGCCACGCCTTGAGGGCGAGGGTGTTCGAGCGGGCGCACACGGCCCACGTTCACGTCGTAGGCCACGCGGGCGAGGCCGGTCACCCCGATGCGCTGACGTGGCCGAGCTTGACCCGCAGGTTCAGGCCGGCCGGCGCAAGGCCTGTGTCGGCGAGTGCGGTGACGTGAGAGAAGAAATACAAAGGGTATGCGCCTATCGCCGTTTCTGAATCAACGGCGGTGGGTGCATACCCCTTGTAGTGTGGGTGGGCGAGCTCAGCGTCCGTGGCGCCGGCTGACGCACTCGGGATCGCTGCAGTGGCCGTAGATGATCAGGGCGTGGTCCGCGATCTGAAAGCCATGCTGCTCGGCAATGGCGTGTTGGCGGGCTTCGATGTCGGCGTCGAAGAACTCCTCGACACGGCCGCAGTCGATGCAGACCAGGTGGTCGTGGTGTTCGCCTTCGTTGATCTCGTAGACGGCCTTGCCGCCCTCGAAATTGCTGCGGACCAGCAGGCCCGCCTGTTCAAACTGGGTCAGCACGCGGTAGACCGTGGCCAGGCCGATGTCCGAGCGCTCGGCCAGCAGCAGGCGGAACACGTCGTCGGCCGTCAGGTGGCGCTGCTCGCTCTTTTGGAAGATCTCGAGGATCTTCAGGCGTGGCAGCGTGGCCTTGAGGCCGGTGCTCTTCAGTTCGTCCAGGGTGTCCGGACGCGAGATTTTGGGGTTGCCAGTGGTCATGGTCATGCTCAAGAGGGCGTGGCGAATGCCGAGGGTGGCACCGCGAGGAAAGCCGGCTCAGCGCCGGATGCCGCCTGCGCATCGGAGCGGCTTTCGAGACGTGCCCGGATGCTACACCGAGCCCGCCGCTGGCTGGCAGGGCCGGCACCAATGCCAGCACCGAACTGGCGACATCCGCCCGACGCGGCCCCAGGTGGTTTCGGGCCACTTGGGGCGCGGTGCAGGGCTCACACCGCCACGGCGGCGTTGCGGGCGTTTTGCGCGTCCTGTTCATCCTGCAGCACGCGCCACAGCACCTTGCCGCTGCCGCTCTTGGGCAGGGCAGCCACGAAGGCGACTTCGCGCGGCACCTTGTAGGCGGCCATGTTGTCGCGGCACCAGGCCACGATGTCCTCGGCCGTGGTGTGCTGGTGGTCGGCACGCAGCACGACGACGGCCTTGGGCGATTCGCCGCGGTAGGCATCGCGCGAGGCGATCACACAGGCCTCCTGCACCGCCGGGTGCTTGTACATCAGCAGTTCGACTTCGGCCGGCCAGACCTTGAACCCGCTGGCGTTGATCATGCGCTTGAGGCGGTCGGTGATGAAGAAGAAGCCTTCCTCGTCCATGCGGCCCATGTCGCCGGTGCGGAAGTAGCGTTGGCCGTCGAACTCGACGAAGGCGGCCTGGGTGGCCTCGGGGTTGCGCCAATAGCCGCTGAAGATCTGCGGGCCGCGCACGATGATCTCGCCCGACTCGCCCACGGGCATCTCGAGCAGCGTTTCGGGATCGACCACGCGCGCATCGGTGCCCACGAAGGGCATGCCCAGGCACTGCTGCTTGGGGTGGGAGATGTGGTTGGCGTGCGTTGGTGCTGCGGTCTCGGTCAGGCCGTACCCCTCTTGGTAGACCAGGCCGTACTGGTCGAGCAGGCGCTGAGCCACGGCCTGCGGCATGGCGGCGCCGCCGCCGCCGATGGAGGTGAGGCTGGACAGGTCGTACTGCGCGAACTGGGGGCTGCTCATCAGGTCGATGACCATGGTGGGGATGTTGGTCCAGCTCGTCACCTTCCAGCGCGAGATCAGGTGGCCGGCCACGTCCCGGTCCCAGCGCGGCATCAGCACCAAGGTGGAGGCGCAGTAGATCGTCGTGTAGAGCATGCTGACGATGCCCGTGGCGTGGAACATGGGCACCACCGCCAGGGTGATGGCCTCGGAGTGGCCCTGGCCCCAGAGCGAGCCGGCCACGGTGTTGTGCATCAGTGTGCGGTGCGGGTGGATGCAGCCCTTGGGCAGGCCTGTGGTGCCGCTCGTGTAAGGCAGCACGGCCATGTCGTCGGCACCGGCCACGTGCGGCGGAGGCGCTTCGGTCGTTTGCAACAACGGTTGCCAGGCGTGAACCTGGCCGCCTTCGAGCTGCGGCAGCGGGCGCTCGGGCACCAGCCAGTCCACCCAGCCGGCCGCCATGGCGGGCGTGCCGACGGCGGTGTCCACGTCGAAGGCATCGCGGTATTGCGTGACCACGAGCTGGCTCAGGCGCTCTGCGGCCGGCAGGTCGTTGCTGGCCGCAGCCAGCAGTGGCGCGAGGTCGGCGGTGGTGAGGGCCACCTTGGCCTGCGCGTCCTGGATGTAGTGCTTGAGCTCCTCGGCACGGTTCATGGGGTTGACCGGCACCACCACGGCGTTGGCGCGCAGGATGGCGAAGTGCGCCACGATGAGCTGCGGCACGTTCTGCATGTTGAGCAGCACCCGATCGCCCTGGCGCACGCCCAGCGCATGCAGGGCCGCGGCCAGGCGCTCCGTCTGGCTCAGCAGCTCCCCATACGTGGTCACGCGGTCGAAGAACACCAGGGCGGCCTTGTCCGGATAACGCTGTGCCGACACGGCCAGGTTGTGCCAGATGGACGTGGTGGGCACGTGGATGGCGTGCGGGACACGCGCAGGCCAGAACGCGTGGTGACGGGGGGAAGCGGACATGGGGGCAGGTCTCCTGTTGAAATGGTCGGTCTCCCGCTGAGCGTAGCCGAGCCGCTGGCGTCTGAACAGGCGCAATTGCCCCAGCAGGCCCCGAGCAAGCGCCCCGGCAAGACGCTGCGCGGTCTGTAACCGCCCATGCCGGCGGGCGGGCCAGGGATTGACCCCCGCTCGCTACAATGGCCGTCGCATTGACAGCCCCACCCGTTGCATGTCCTTTCCTGATTCACGCCGCGCCCTCGCTTGGCGCCCCTGGCTGC
The DNA here is from genome assembly GCF_002158865.1 of Comamonas serinivorans. Lineage (NCBI taxonomy): Bacteria > Pseudomonadati > Pseudomonadota > Betaproteobacteria > Burkholderiales > Comamonadaceae > Comamonas > Comamonas serinivorans. The sequence goes on from NZ_CP021455.1 coordinate 483,717, forward strand.
TGAGTGCCAGCGCTTTTGCAGCGCTGGCGCTGAGCGCCTGCAGTTCCTGGGACACGTCGTCCAGACGCATGCTGGATGCGGTGACGCCTTACCGTCCCGAAGTGATCCAGGGCAATTTCATCTCCGCCGAACAGGTGCAGGCCGTGCAACCCGGCATGTCGCGCCTGCAGGTGCGGGACATCCTGGGCACCCCCCTGGTGGCCAGCGCATTCCATTCGGACCGCTGGGACTATGTGTTCACCATGAAGCGCAAGGGGGTGGACGAGCAGCGCTACAAGCTGACCGCCTTCTTCAGCGGGGACCTGCTCGATCGCGTCGAGAGCGACGAGATGCCCAGCGAAGAAGAGTTCGTGCAGCGCATCGACAGCCACAGCACGCGCAAGCCCAAGGTGCCGCAGCTCGAGGCCAAGCCTGAACAGCTCGAGAAATTCCGCGAGCGCAACGCGGCCAAGCCGGGTGCGCCCGCGCCCGAAGAAGACGTCCTGCCGTCCAGCTCTGCGCCCCAAGACTACCCACCGCTCGAGCCTGCGCGCTGAGGCGCCGCTGGCCTGTTCCTTTTTGCTTGTTGGCCGCCCCACGGGGCGCAAAGTCCGGTTTCACCATGTCCTCTTCCCCGTCGCACCCCCACCGCATCGCTGTCGCTGGCGCCAGCGGCCGCATGGGCCACATCCTCATCGAATCCATCGGTCAGGCCGATGACTGCCGCCTGGCCGGTGCGCTGGACCTGCCCGGCAGTCCCGCGCTGGATGCGGACGCCGCAGGCTTTCTGGGCCGCGAAAGCGGGGTGCTGGTCACCGACAACCTGCGTCAGGGCCTGCAGAACGCCGAGTTCCTGATCGATTTCACCCGACCCGAAGGCACGCTGGCGCACCTGGCCATGTGCCGCGAGCTGGGCGTGAAGCTGGTGGTGGGCACCACGGGTTTCAGCGAGGCGCAGAAAGCCGAGTTCGCCGAGGCTGCCAAAGACATCGCCATCGTCATGGCCCCGAACATGAGCGTGGGCGTGAACGTGACCTTCAAGCTGCTGGAGATGGCGGCCAAGGCCTTGGCCACCGGTTACGACATCGAGGTCATCGAAGCGCACCACCGCCACAAGGTGGACGCGCCCAGCGGCACCGCGCTGAAGATGGGCGAAGTGCTGGCCGAAGCCTTGGGCCGCGACCTCAAGGCCTGCGCCGTGTTCGACCGCCATGGCATCACCGGTGAGCGGGATCCCTCGTCCATCGGCTTCACGGCCATCCGGGGCGGCGACATCGTGGGCGACCACACCGTGCTGTTCGCAGGCACCGGCGAACGCATCGAAATCACGCACAAATCGTCGAGCCGGGCCGGCTACGCACAGGGCAGCCTGCGCGCCGTGCGCTTCCTGGCCACCCAGTCCAAGGGCCTGTTCGACATGTTCGACGTGCTCAACCTGCGCTGAATCCGGCGCGAACCTTTGCCCTTGACGCGCACTCCAAGCCGACCATGAACCTCTCGCACGTGTTTTCGCAGGCCGATGCCGTCGGCAAGGCCGTGGCCATCCTCCTGCTGGCGATGTCCATCGCCAGCTGGGTCATCATCCTCTACAAGCTGTGGCTGCTGACGCGCGCCGACCGCACCATCACGCGGTCGGTGGCGGCGTACTGGCAGGCGCCCTCGGCCGCCGATGCCGGAACCCGCGTGGCCGAGGTGGACCGCATGGCGCTGGCCACCCCGCTGGTCGTGGCCACGCAGCTGGCCCCGGCCGGCACCATGGCGGGCGCCGGTGGGCGCGAGCAGCAGCTCACGCGTCGCCTGCGCAATGCCCTGCACGGTGCGGTCGCGCGCCTGCAGTTCGGCCAGACGCTGCTGGCCACGGTGGGCTCGATCGCGCCGTTCGTTGGCCTGCTGGGCACGGTCTGGGGCATCTTCCACGCGTTGACAGGCATCGCCGCCGCTGGTCAGGTGAGCATCGAGAAGGTCGCCGGCCCCGTGGGCGAGGCCTTGATCATGACCGCCGCCGGTCTGGCCGTGGCCATCCCGGCGGTGCTGGCCTACAACTGGTTCGGCCGCACCGTGGCCCGCCTGGAAGGCGAACTCGAAGGCTTTGCGCGCGACCTGCGCGAGCTGTTCACCCAAGCCGACTGACGGCCAAGGACGCCCCATGGCATTCGGACGACTGGAGCGCAACAAGGGCAACGAGCCCATGAGCGACATCAACGTCACGCCGCTGGTCGACGTGATGCTGGTGCTGTTGGTGATCTTCATCATCACGGCGCCGCTGCTGGCCAGCACCATCAAGCTCGATTTGCCCAAGACCGACGCGGCCAAGCCCAGCGACCCGCCCAAGTTCATCACCCTGGTCATCGACCCCCAGGGCACGGTCTACCTCAACGACCAGCCCGTGAGCGTGGCGCAGATGCAGTCCACGCTGGTGGAAACCGCGCAGGCGAATCCGCAGACCGAGGTGCAGCTGCGCGCCGACAAGGGCGTGCCCTATGGCCGCGTGGTGCAGGTGATTGGCGATGCGCAGAAGGCCGGCCTGTCGCGCATCGGCTTCGTGGCCGATGCGCCCTCGGGTGCGGCTTCCGGTGCCAATTGACCTCATTTTAGTTGCAGTATGCTGGCATTGCCGTTGTCAAAATGGACTTGCTGGCTGAATACCCCATCAATGATGTGGGGCGCGATTTTGCCGTCGGTGACATCCACGGCCATTTTGGCGCGCTGCTTCAGGGCCTGCGCGCCATGGGCTTCGACGCCCGGCGTGACCGCCTGTTCTCGGTTGGCGACCTCATCGATCGAGGCCCGGATTCGGCGCAGGTGCTGAACTGGCTGGGCAAGCCCTGGTTCCACGCCATTCGCGGCAACCACGAGGCCATGGCCATTGCCGCGGTGCAGGGCGGTGCCGAAGACGCCCTGTTCCACGCCCGGCATGGCGGGGCCTGGCTGCAGGCCCTGCCGCTGGCGCAACGCCAGCAGGTGGCCGAGCGCCTGCAGGCCCTGCCGCTGGCCCTGGAGGTGGCGACCCACGCGGGGCCGGTCGCCCTGGTGCACGCCGACCTGCCGAGCGACGACTGGCCGGCCTTTGCCGACGACCTGCGCAACCGCAGCCTCTCGCGCCACGACGAAATGACCTGCTTGTGGTCCACGGCGCGCCATGCGCACCGCTATGCCGCGCCGGTGCGCCAGCTGCGGGCCCTGGTCCACGGCCACCTCACCGTGCCGCAGATGGAGACCCTGGGCAACGTCCACTACATCGACACCCACCACAGCCTGTTGCCCGCCTCAGAGGCCGGTCATTTCACCTTTCTGGACCTGGCGACGCTGACAGCCCATGCGGGTCCGGGTGGCAACTGGCGCAAGATCCCCGCGCGCTACCGCTGACCCACCGCTCCTTCCAGGAGGCCGCCTGCGGCACGCCTACAATTTCGCCCCATCATGCAAGACAAGTACAGCCACTCCGAGGTGGAAGCCGCCGCCCAGGCCGACTGGCAGGCGGCCGATGCCTACCGCGTCACCGAAGACGCCAGCAAGCCCAAGTATTACGCCTGCTCCATGCTGCCGTACCCCAGCGGCAAGCTGCACATGGGCCATGTGCGCAACTACACCATCAACGACATGCTGACGCGCCAGCTGCGCATGAAGGGCTTCAACGTCCTGATGCCCATGGGCTGGGACGCCTTCGGCCTGCCGGCCGAGAACGCGGCGCTGAAGAACAAGGTGCCACCGGCGCAGTGGACCTACGACAACATCGCCTACATGAAGGGCCAGATGCAGGCCATGGGCCTCGCCATCGACTGGTCGCGCGAAGTTGCCACCTGTGATCCGGCCTACTACAAGTGGAACCAGTGGCTGTTCCTCAAGATGCTGGAAAAAGGCATCGCCTACCGCAAGACCCAGGTCGTGAACTGGGACCCGGTGGACCAGACCGTGCTGGCCAACGAGCAGGTCATCGACGGCCGCGGCTGGCGCACGGGCGCGCTGGTGGAAAAGCGCGAAATCCCCGGCTACTACCTGCAGATCACCGACTACGCCCAGGAGCTGCTCGACCACGTGCAGCTGGACAACCCCAAGGCGACCCTGACCGGCTGGCCCGACAAGGTGCGCCTGATGCAGGAAAACTGGATCGGCAAATCCAGCGGCGTGCGCTTTGCGTTCACGCACGGCATCCGCGACGCGGCGGGTGAGCTGATCCAGGATGGCAAGCTCTACGTGTTCACCACGCGGGCCGACACCATCATGGGCGTGACCTTCTGTGCCGTGGCGCCCGAACACCCGCTGGCCCAGCACGTGGCCGCGACCGACGCAACCGTGGCCGCCTTCATCGAAGAGGCCAAGAAGGGCGGCACGACCGAAGCCGAGCTGGCGGCCAAGGAAAAGGCCGGTGTGCCGTTGGGCCTGAACGTGCGTCACCCGCTGACCGGCGAAGACGTGCCGGTGTGGGTGGGCAACTACGTGCTCATGAGCTATGGCGACGGTGCCGTCATGGGCGTGCCGGCGCACGACGAGCGCGATTTCGCCTTCGCGCGCAAGTACGAGCTGCCGGTCACGCAGGTCATCGGCGTCGATGGCCAACGCTATGACTACGAGCAGTGGCAGGACTGGTACGGCGACAAGGGGCAAGGCGTCACCATCAACTCGGGCAGCTTCAGCGGCCTGCGCCATGCCGAGGCCGTCGACGCCGTGGCCCAGGCGCTGGTCGACAAAGGCCTGGGGGAGAAGAAGACCACCTGGCGTCTGCGCGACTGGGGCGTGAGCCGCCAGCGCTACTGGGGCACGCCCATCCCCATGATCCTGTGCGAGGCCTGCGGCCCGCAGCCCGTGCCCGAGCAGGACCTGCCCGTGGTGCTGCCGCAGGATCTGGTGCCCGATGGCTCGGGCAACCCGCTGGTCAAGAGCGAAGCCTTCCACGCCGGCGTGGTCTGCCCCTGCTGCGGCCAGCCGGCCCGGCGCGAGACGGACACCATGGACACCTTCGTGGACTCGTCCTGGTATTTCATGCGCTACTGCGACCCCCAGCTGGCCAGCGCCATGGTGGGCGAGGGCACGGCCTACTGGATGCGCGATGCCCAGCGCGCCACCGGCGGCGCCGGCATGGACCAGTACATCGGCGGCATCGAGCACGCCATCCTGCACCTGCTGTATGCGCGTTTCTGGACCAAGGTCATGCGCGACCTGGGCCTGGTGACGGTGGACGAGCCCTTTGCCAAGCTGCTCACGCAGGGCATGGTGCTCAACCACATCTACAGCCGGCGCACGGCCAAGGGCGGCAAGGAGTATTTCTGGCCCAAGGACGTCGAGCACGTGCTCGGCGAGGACGGCAAGATCGTTGGCGCCCAGCTCAAGCACGCCGTGGACAGCGCCGACGGCCTGTTGCCGGTGGGCACGGCCATCGACTACGAGGGCGTGGGCACCATGTCCAAGTCCAAGAACAACGGCGTCGATCCGCAGGACCTGATCGAGAAGTACGGCGCCGACACCGCGCGCCTGTACACCATGTTCACGGCCCCACCCGAGCTGACGCTGGAGTGGAACGAATCCGCCGTGGAGGGCAGCCACCGCTTCATGCGCCGGGTGTGGAACTTCACCGCCAAGCATGCCGAGGCCCTGCAGACATCGGCGGCTTCAGGTGTCAGTACCGCGGCCCTGCGATCGGAGGCCAAGGCCTTGCGCCGGGAACTCCACCTTGTGCTCAAACAGGTCAGCTACGACTACGAGCGCATGCAGTACAACACCGTGGTGTCGGGCTGCATGAAGCTGCTCAACGCGCTGGAGACCTTCACCTGGCAAGTTGGCGATGCCGGCGACCAGGCCGTGCTGAGCGAAGGCGTCTCGATTCTGCTGCGCAGCCTGTACCCGGCCACGCCGCACATGACGCATGTGCTGTGGACCGAGCTGGGCTACGCGCAGGCCTTGGGCTCGTTGCTCGACGCGCCCTGGCCCGAGGTCGACCCCCAGGCGCTGGTGCAGGACGAGATCGAGCTGATGCTGCAGGTCAATGGCAAGCTGCGCGGCTCGGTCACGGTGCCGGCGGGGGCCGACAAGGCCGCCATCGAAGCGGTGGCCCTGGCCCACGAGGGCTTCATCAAATTCTCGGACGGCAAGGCCCCCAAGAAGGTCATCGTGGTGCCCGGCCGGCTGGTCAACGTGGTGGTCTGACATGCACACACGCGCACCCATCCCCTCCACCTCGCGCCGCCGCTGGCTGCAGGCGGTGTCGGCGCTGGGCGCCGTCTCGGCGCTGTCGGCCTGCGGCTTCAAGCTGCGCCAGGCGCCGCAGTTCGCGTTCTCGACCATCCACCTGGGCACGGCGGCCGGTTCGCTGATCGGCCAGGGGCTGAAGCGGCAACTCGAGGGGTCGGGCCAGGTGCGCGTGGTGCCGATCGCCGAGGCCCAGGTCCTGCTGGAGGTGCTGGCCGAGCGCCGCGAACGCACCGTGGTCGGCCTGAACGCCAACGGCGAGGTGCGCGAAGTGACGATCCGGTCGCGCTTTCGTTTCCGGGTGCGCTCGCACGACGACCAGGAACTGGTGCCCGAGACCGAGCTGCTGCGCGAGATGGATGTGAGCTACGCCGAATCCCAGGCCCTGGCCAAGGATGCCGAAGTCGAGATGCTGTTCAAGTCCATGGCGTCCGATGCCGTGGACCAGATCATGCGCCGCCTGGCCATGATCAAACGCGTGACGCCCTTGCCGGGGGCGGCGGCCGCGGCTGCACCCACCAGCGGGGCCAGTCAGTCGGTTGCACCGGCCGCACCGGCGGCTTCCGGCTCGGGGTGGTGAGTTGGATGAGGTGCTGTCTGATGGAGTATGGGTTGATTGCCGTTGTTCTTGAAACGAGAAACGGCGAATACTCCATGTTGGGCATCGCCATGGCCATGAGCGCGCTGCGCACGGCGTGACCGCATGCAGATCGCGCTGAACCAGCTCTCGGCCCACCTGGCCAAACCCCTGCGTCCCCTGTACGTGGTGCACGGCGACGAGCCGTTGCTGGCGCAGGAGGCGCAGGACGCGATCCGCACCGTGGCGCGCGAGCGCGGCTACACCGAGCGCAGCGTGCACACCGTCATGGGTGCGCACTTCGACTGGGGCGCCGTGCTGGCAGCGGGCTCAGCCTTGAGCCTGTTTGCCGACAAGCAGATCGTCGACATCCGCATCCCGAGCGGCAAGCCGGGCAAGGACGGCAGCGCGGCCCTGCAGCAGCTGGCCGAGTTGCTGCAGCACGCCGGCGACGAGACCCTGTGGCTGATCAGCCTGCCGCGCCTGGACAAGCCCACGAAAAGCTCGGCCTGGTTCACGGCGCTGGACGGCGCGGGCGTGAGCCTGGCGGTCGAGCCCATCGACCGTTCGGCCTTGCCGGCCTGGCTGGCCAAGCGCCTGGCGAGCCAGGGTCAGCAGGTGGCGGCGGGCGAAGCCGGCCAGCATGCGCTGCAGTTCTTCGCCGACCGCGTGGAAGGCAACTTGCTGGCCGCGCACCAGGAAATCCAGAAGTTGGGGCTGTTGTACCCCGCGGGCGAGCTGACGGCCGGGCAGATCGAGTCCGCCGTGCTGAACGTGGCGCGCTACGACGTGTTCAAGCTGTCGGAAGCGGTGCTGGCGGGCCAGGTCGGGCGCACGCAGCGCATGCTCGACGGCCTGCGTGCCGAGGGCGAGCCCGAGGTGCTGGTGCATTTCGCGCTGGCCGAAGACATCCGCGCGCTGCACCGCGTCCGGCGCGCCGTGGATGCAGGTACCCCCTTGCCCATGGCGCTGCGCGAAAGCCGCATCTGGGGCCAGCGCGAGCGGCTGTTTGAGCGCGTGCTGCCGCAGTTGAGCCCGAAACGGCTGGCGAATTTGTTGCAGGCCGCGCACATTTGTGACGGCATTGTCAAAGGCCTGAAGCACGACGACTGGCCCGCCGACGGCTGGCAGGCCTTGCAGCGGCTGGCCTTCAACCTGAGCCTGGCGTGCAGGCCCCGTGAATCACGCTGACGCGAAAGGCTGGCGGCCGATGGCAAACTGACGCGCCATGCACACGACCGCCACGCGCCCGTCCTCATCGCTCTGGGTGCCCCTGTTGCTGGCAGGGGCCGTTCTGGCCGTGCTCTGCGTGGTCTATGGCTCGGGCCTGCACAACGCGTTGATCTTCGACGACGCCCGCCTGAGGGATGGCATCGTTGCCCAGTATGGGCTGGGTACCGATGGTCCGTGGCGGCGTTGGTTGTCATACGCCAGTTTTGCATGGCTGGGGCTGGATGAAGGGCGCTTGGTCTGGCAGCGGGGGCTGAACCTGCTGCTGCACGTGGGGGTGTGCCTGAGCCTGTATGCCTTGTTCATGCCGCTGGTGGATCAGCTGCCGCTGACCGAGGGCCGGTCTGCCGAGGACGAGGCTGCGCGGCGCCGCTTGGCCGTGTTGGCCGGGGTGGCGGTGTTTGCCCTCAACCCGGTGGCGGTCTATGCCGTGGCTTACCTGATCCAGCGCTCCATCGTCCTGGCCACGCTGTGCGCGGTGCTGGCCTGCGCGTGCTGGGTGCGGGGCCTGCTCACGGGCCACTGGGCCTGGTTGGCGGCAGCGGCGGTGGCCGGCGTGCTGGCCGTGTTGAGCAAGGAGCACGCCTTGCTGCTGCCCCTGGTGTGGGTGGTGCTGCTGGTGCACGTGCGTCGCCCGCCGGCCCGGACCCTGGCGCTGGCCGGCCTGGGTGGGCTGGCGGTGCTGGGCCTGTGCGGGTGGCTGATGTGGGGCACGCTGGGCCACATTGTGGGGGCGGCGGCTTTTGATGAGACCTCGGCCGCCTATGTGCGTGACCTGGAGGCCCTGCGCCCTGGCTTTGCGCAGCAGGCCTATGGCCTGAGCGTGTTCAACCAGGCGGCGCTGTTCTTCGTCTATGGCGGCTTGTGGCTGGTGCCCAACCCGGGCTGGCTGGCCATCGACCTGCGGCCGGCGTTTCCGCTGGGTTTCGCAAGCCTGCCGCACTTGATGGGCGCGTTGGCCTTTGTGGCGTTGTTCGCGGGCAGTGTGTGGGTGCTGCTGCGCCGGCGCGACGGCTGGTCGCTGGCGGCGGTCTGTGTGTTGAGTGCGCAGCTGCTGTTCGGCACCGAATTCGTCACCACCTGGCTGCAAGACCCGTTTGTGCTCTACCGCAGCTACCTGTGGGCGGCCTTCCTGCCCGGGCTGGTGGCCCTGGCATTGCTGGGCTTGGGGCTGGGGCGGGCGGGGTTGCTCTCGGTGGCGGTGGTCGTGGGGCTGGTGTCGGCAGCCCTGGCGTTCGAGCGCGTGCAGTCGCTGCGGTCGCCAGAGCTGGCTTGGGGCGATGCCGCAGCCAAGGTGAATCTGCAGGCGCCGGTCAACGCCGTGGGGCGCTGGCGGCCCTTTCTGAACCACGGCGCCGAGCTGCTGGAACGGGGGCGTACCGAAGAGGCGCTGAAGGACTTCGAGCAGGCGGTGGCCCTGGGGGAACCGCTGGGCGCTGCGGCCATGAGCCAGGGCATGGCGCTGCAGGTGCTGGGCCGGCATGCGCCGGCCGTGGCGGCGCTGGAGCGCTCGCGCCAGCAGGGCATGAAGCACCCCATGCTCGCCTACCACCTGGGCCTGTCGCAGCGGGCCATCGGCGAGTTGCCGGCGGCCGTGCAGAACCTGCAGGCGGCAGCGGCGGCGCAAGAGGACCCGCAGCTCAAGCTGCGCCTGCTGCAGGACCTGGGTGAAACGGCCCTGGCGGCGCGCCAGCCCGAGGTCGCCGATCAAGCCTTCGCGGCCGCGCTGGCCCTGGATCCCGGCCATGTGGCTGCCGAGGTGGGCCGCGGCATGGTGCTGCTGGCGCGTCAACAGGCCCAGGCCGCCATGGCGGTGTTCGACGCCAGCCTGGCCAGGCGCGACAGCGCGCTGGGGCACTATGGCCAGGCCCTGGCCCACATGGCGCTGGGTAACCTGCAGGCGGCCCGCAGCGCGGTGGCGCGCGCACAGGCCCTGGACCCGAACAACCGCAACGTGGCGGCGCTGGCTCGGCATCTGCAGACGGGATCGGGTGCGCGGTGAAGCCACACGGCACGCCCCAGGCACGGGGCCGGGTGTTGCACGTCGGCAAGTTCTTTCCGCCCGACCGGGGCGGTATCGAGTCCTATTTGGCCGACCTGATGGCGCAGCAGCAGGCCATGGGGCTGGAGGTCGCGGCGCTGGTGCACGGCACCCCCCGCCCGGATGACCCGCCCTGGCTGATCCGTGTGCCGGTGCAGGCCGAGGTGGTGTACGCGCCGATCGCCCTGGGCATGGTGCTGGCCCTGCGTCGCGCGCTGCGGCAGTTCCAGCCCGATGTGCTGCACCTGCACATGCCCAACCTGGCCGTGTTCTGGGCGCTGTTCCTGCATCACGCCATGGCGGTGCCCTGGGTGGTGCACTGGCATTCGGACGTGATGGTCAACCCCAAGCGCCTGCTGCTGAACCTGGCTTACCGCTTTTACGAACCCTTTGAGCGGCGCATGCTGCGCGGGGCGCAGGCCGTCATCGCCACCTCGCCGGCCTACCTGCGCCACAGCCAGACCTTGTGGCCCTGGCGCGGCAAGGCGGTGGCCATTCCGCTGGGGCTGCGGCGACTGCCGGGCACGGCAGAGCCGGTTGCCGGGGTGCCGGCCTGCGACCGGCCGTTTCGGGTGCTGTCCATCGGGCGCCTGGCGCACTACAAGGGCTTTGGCGTGCTCATCGATGCCGTGGCGCAATGCCCAGGTGTGGTGCTGCGCATCGTGGGGGACGGCGAGCTGCGCGCGGTGCTGGCGCAGCAGATTCAGGCCCTGCCGCAGGCCGATGCCCGCGAGCGCATCCAGCTTCTCGGAGCCGTGGACGATGCGCAGAAATGGCGTGAGCTGGCCGCCTGCGACTTGTTCGCGCTGGCTTCGACCGAAAAATCCGAAGCGTTCGGCCTGGTCGTGCTCGAGGCCATGCAGTTCGGCAAACCGTGCCTGGTCAGCCAGCTGTCCGGCTCGGGCCTGCCGTGGCTGCTGGACACCGCGCAGGCCGGCATGACCGCGCCCGTTGGCGAGGTGGCTGCCTGGCGCGATGCCGTGTTCGCCATGGCGGCGGCGTGGCGTGCGCACGTGTGCGACGAGGCCTCCGACGCGGCGGCGCGCTGGCGGCGCTGGGTCAGCCAGGCTCACCAGGCTGCGCATGGCGACTTTTCGATGCAGACCAACGCCCGGTCCGTGATGGCGGTCTACGAGCGGCTGTGGCCCGAGTGGCTGGAGGCAGAGCGACCGTTGTTGGCGGTGATGCGGGCAGGTCCGAGTGCGGCCGAGGGCCTGGACGCGCAGGTGCGCGGCTTGCGTGCCATCGGGTTCGATGTGCTGGTGATCGACGAGGGCCTGGGCGCCGCCACGGTGCGGCTGGTGCAGGCTGCAGGCGCCGAGGTCCTGCGCACCCCCTTGCCGCAGGAGGCGTGGGGCAGCCTTCAACTCGGCCTGCGCTGGGCCCGTGTGCGGCGCTATGCCCAGGTGCTGACCCTGAGCGCGGGGCAGGTCGCGCCGGCGGACATCGACCTGTTGCGGCGACAGCCGCAGCATGACGTGGTGATCGCGTCGCGCGGGCGGCGCCTGCCGCGCCGCCTGGCGTGGTCGTGGTTCCGTGGCCTCACGGGCCTGAACGTGCGTGACCTGTCGTCGCCGGTGCGCCTCTACGGCCGCGAAGCCGTTGCGGTGCTGGCCTCGCGCGAAGCCACGATGCTGGCGCACGAAGACCTGGGGTCGCTGCTGCTGTTGCAGCGCTCGCGCCTGTCCATGGTGGAGGTCGAGGTGCCTGGTCTGCGCTTGAGCCCGGACACGGGGTGGCGGTCGTGGTGGCGCGGGGCGCGCGACTTGATGGCGGGCACCGTGCTGGGGCTCTCACGCATCGACACACCGCCTTGGCGCCCGCGCACGGCCGAGCACACCCCGGTGACCCTGGACCGACCATGAACCCCACGCTTGACCTGATCCTGGGGGCCGACGCCCTGCGCGCGCCCCTCACTGGCATCGGCCGCTACACGTTCGAGCTGGCCAGGCGCCTGGTGCAGCGCGACGAGGTGGCGCGGCTGCGCTACTTCTCGATGGGGCGCTGGGTGGCCGATCCCCTGGCGGGCCTGGACGCGCCCGACGGTGAAGCGGTGGCCGCCCCGGCCGACCGCGGCCGGGCACCGCCGGCATCGCTGCGCACACGGCTCGCCACCAGCCCGCTGGCGGTACGGCTGTATGCGGCGTGCAGCCCCCGGCTGCTGGGCTGGCGTCTGCGGGACCAGGGACGGTCGATCTACCACGCGCCCAACTACATCGTGCCGCCCTTTCCGGGCGCGGCGGTGAGCACGGTGCACGACCTCTCGCACATCCTCTGTCCGCAGTTCCACCCGCGGGCCCGGGTCGACTACCTCAACCTGACGCTGGGCCCCAGCCTGGCCCGCACGGCGCATGTGATCACGGTGTCCGAGGCAGTGCGGCAAGAGCTGCTGGCCCGTGCGCTGATGCCGCCGGAGCGCGTCACCGCCATCCACCTGGCCGCCGACGCGGTGTTCCGCCCCCACACCCCAGCGATGCTGGCGCCGGCGATGCAGGCGCTGGGCTTGCGGGCCGGTCGGTACAGCCTGTTCGTCGGCACGGTGGAGCCGCGCAAGAACATCGCCCGCCTGATTGAGGCCTACGCCCGCTTGTCGCGCGACCTGCGGTTGACCTGGCCCCTGGTGCTGGTCGGTGGCCCGGGCTGGCATTCCGAGGCCATCCATGCGCGCATGGCGCAGGCCCAGGCGGAAGGCTGGCTGCGCTACCTGTCGTTCATCGACCAGCGCTGGCTGCCCGCCGTGTATGCCGGGGCGCGTTTGCTGGCCTACCCCTCGCTGTACGAAGGCTTTGGGCTGCCCATCGTCGAGGCCATGGCGTGCGGCACGCCGGTGCTCACGTCCAACGCCTCGTGCATGCCAGAGGTGGCTGGGGGCGCGGCGCACCTGGTGGACCCGCTGGACGTGGAGGACTTGGCCCACGGGCTGGCGCGCTGCCTCGAGGATGAGGCCTGGCTGGTCCAGGCGCGCACGCAAGGCCTGGCGAGGGCCGCCGCCCTGTCGTGGGACCGTTGCGCGGACGAGACCGTGGCGGTGTACCGGCAGCTCAGCTGAACGCGGTCGCCGGCTTCAGGGGCCGCCCACCGGGGTGTTGACGTGGCGCGGCGGCACCTTGCTGCTGCATGGGCCTGCACGCTGGTAGACGCAGTACGAGTCGCTGGTGCAGGCCTTCAGCGTGAAGGCGTCGTTCAAGGTCGGCGCATCGCGCGGCGCGATCAGGATGTTGAAGGCCGAGCTGTATTGCCTTGCAGCGTTGATGTCATCAGCGACAGAGAAGGTATACAGGGGTGTATCGCGGTGGTAGAAGGCGTAGGCGAACACCGGCACGGCGCGGTGGCGGTACAAGGCCACGCCGCAGGCGTGCGACACGGCGCCCGCGGCTTGCAGGGCAGACACCAGTGCATGCCCGGCCTGCCATTGCGGCTTCAGCGGGCCCAGGAAGGCCACCTGGGCCGACGCCAGCACCCACACCAGCCCCGCGGCCACCACCCTGGCGCGCGGCGACAGCCGGCTGCCGGGGGCGCCGCGCACCAGATCGGCCGTGCCCAGCGCCGCCAGCACCACCAGCAGCGCCACTGACAGCAGCACGAAGCGGTACTCCTTGTGGGGGATGAGGGCGTGCGCCGCCAGGTTGACCAGCGCCGCCAGCAGCAGCACCGGCTGGCGCCGCGCGCCCAGCAGCGCCGGGGGCACGATGAGCACTGTGGCCCAGCGCCACGTGGCGGGCAGCTCGGTGAGGTACCAGTGCGCGGGCGCCACGCCCCATTGCGCGCTTTTGTTGTCGAGCAGGTTGATGCGGAAATTGGCCAGGATCCAGCGCCAGGGCGGGTGATCGCCCACGGCGGCGTCGATCGCCCCGTCGATGGCCAGGCCCGCGAGGCCGCCCAGCACCAGCCAGCCCCAGGCGCGCGCATGCCGGCGACCGTGCCAGGCGGCCAGCACCAGCAGGGCGGGGGCGTACTGGAAGCGGGCGCAGAACGCCAGGCCCAGCACGGCGCCCGCGAGCAGCCACAGGCGCGGTGTGGCCGAGGCGACGGGACGGCTCAGCAGCCAGGCGGCGATGAAGAACAGCGCCATGCCCACGGGCTCGGACAGCGCGCGCGGCGCGAAATACACCAGCTCGGCCCACACCGCCGTCACCCCGCCGGCCAGCAGCCCGTGCAGCGGCGAGGTGCGCAGGCCGATGGTGGTGGCGCAGGCCACGACGGACAGCGACAGCAGCACCAGCAGCAGCTTGGGCAGCGCCAGGTACAGGCCGGTGTCGGGGGCGATGACTTGCCCCAGCTTCATGGGGCCGGCCAGCGCCAGCGGGATGAGCCAGGTCCGGATGCCGTCGCGGAACTCCCAGGCCGACACCCAGCGCCCAAAGGCCAGGTGGTGGGCCGGCTCCAGGTATTGCCAGACCTCGTCGGGGTGGTGAAAGCCCGGCAGCGACGCCGCCACCAGCCGCAGGCTCAGCGCCAGCAACAGCACGGCGCAGAAAAGGGTGGTCGACGAGCGGGGGCTATTCGAAGTCAAGGGATTGGATCGCCAGGGCCAGCAACCGGGTGTCGCCGTTCAGCGGGAAACGCGCATCGGGCAACTGGAAGGTGAGCGCATTGTGGCCCGCCTTGAAGCGGCCGGGTTCCACCTGCAGGTCGATGAGGCGGTCGCGGCCCTGAAGGCGCCCAGCATAGACGGGGTGGCCGTTCAGGCTGATCTGCACCCGCTGCTTGCCCAGGGTGTGGACGCGCAGGCGGATGTGGCCCTGGAACGCCTGCGGGTCCTGAATTCGGAACACGATCTCGGCCTGCCGGCGGTTGGTCCAGCGGTGCGTGGCCTCGGCATGCGACCAGCCCCGGGCAAAGGCCAGCACCGTGGCCTGGTGCGTCAGGTGGTCGCCGGGCCGCACCGGTGGCAGTGACCCCAGGGCCTGCGCCTCGTGCGGGCTCAGCGTCGAATCTCGGGTGATGTAGTAGTCGCGGTAGGCGGGCGACACCTCGGGCTGCATGACCCGCAGCAACACGGTGGCGTACAGCGCGATCAGCGCCACGATGCCGGCGCGGTAGATCAGAACGTCCATGTCTTGCCCGAGAACCAGCCCATGTACATCACGACCTGGCCCAGGGTGCACAGGGGCAGGGCCACCAGCCAGACGCGGCCTGTCGACACCAGGTGGGCCAGCAACAGCAGCACGGGCGCCTGCCAGAACACGAAGCGCGGCATGGACAGCAGCCCCGCAAACAGGGGCAGCCCAATGCCGAACAACGTGAACGCGGCCAGCTCCGGCATGTTCCGGCGCCAGCAGAACCCCACCGCACCCAGCGCCAGCAGCACAGTGACGACCAGGTACTGGCTGAAGCCGCCGCCCAGGGCGCCCAGGAACAGCACGCGCAGCGGGTTGCCGACCGAGCGCCCCCAGGCAACCTGCACGTGCGAGAACGCCAGGGCATCGCCCATGACGCTGTGCAGGTGCAGCATGAAGCAGGCCAACCCGAGCGGGATGAGCAGCGCCCCGAACAGCCGTGCGTCCCAGGCCACGGGACGCCGCTGGCGGACGTCGCGGACCATCGTCACCAGGTACGAGACGAACGCGAACAGCCCCACCACGCGCACCGCGCTCAGCACGCCGCCCACCAGGCCGGCCGCCAGGTGCCGCTCCTGCTTCAGCAGGATGAAGAACACGCAGGAGACGAACAGGAACATGGATTCCGTGTAGCCCACGTTGCCGTAGAGGGCGTAGGGGCTGAAGGCGACGACGGCGCCCAGGGCCAGGGCTGGCAGCCGGGGCAGGTAGAGGGCGCCCAGTTTCATGAAGGCGAACACCGCCAGCAGCAGAAAGGCCTTGCTGGTGACCACGGCGGCGGTGGCGGCCGGCAGGTTCAGCGCCAGGCCCACGCCCTTGGCGACCCAGGGAAAGGCCGGAAAGAACGCCCAATTGGCGGCGTCCCGGCGCGCGTGGCCGCTGGGCGTCCGCTGGTAGCCGTGGTCCATGACGCTGGTGTACCAGCCGCAATCGTGCCGGCACAGCTGGGCATGGCTGGCGCCCAGGCCCTGGAGGATGGCCCATTCCAGGGCCTGGTTGCCCACGAAGAGCAGCACGGCCAGTGCGACCAGGTGCCGGTGGTTGGCCCAGGCTTGCCTCAGCCCGTCCCTCATGCGCTGGCCCCGCACGCCACGCAGGCGCCCCGTGGCTGGCGCGCGCGAGCGTTGAACGCAATCCACGAATAGGCCGTGTGGCAGTGCGGGCAGGCGTTCAGGGGCTGGTCTTCGGCCTGCGGGAGCGGGCGCACGGCGCGGATGAGCGCGAGCCGCAAGAGGTTGTGCACGCCGCGGAAGATTTCGAACGAGGGGATTTTGGAGCTGCCATAGCCGCGGTCCAGGAAGCGGATGGGCACCTCGGTCATGCGGAACCGGTGCTGGGCGCAGGCCACCACGGTGGCCATGGCGTAGGAGTAGCCATCGAGGTAGAGCTCGCCGAGCGAGAAGGCCCGCATGCGGCTGACCCGGTAAGCTCGGAACGAGGTGGTGAACTCGGTCAGCGGAATGCGCAGCAGGCGCCGCGCCAGCAGGTTGGCGTTGCGGCTGAGGAAGCGTCGGTAGCCGGTGTAGCTCAGGCTGCCGCCAGGGCAGAAGCGGGAGCCGATGACGAAGTCGTGGCCGGCCCGGATCTGGCCGATCAGGGCCGGGATGCTGGCGGGCTCGTGCGAGCCGTCGGCGTCCAGGGTGACCAGGGTGTCGTAGCCGTGGTGCAGGGCATGGCAGAACGCCAGCAGGTGGGCTGTGCCCAGGCCCATCTTGCCCGGCCGCTCGATGAGGGTCAGCTGGGGCAGCTGCAGGGCGCGCAAGGCCTGCGCCGTGCCATCCTGGCTGTTGTCGTCCACGATGAGGATGTCGGCCTCCGGGACGGCGGCCACGATGCCGCGCAGCAGGCCCTGCACGTTGCCGGCTTCGTTGTAGGTGGCGGAAAAGACCAGGGTTTTCATGGGCGGGGCGGTTCCGAGGGGGCGGGCGCGTCGCCGCCGCGGTGCAGCAGGCGCCAGACCAGGGTGCGCGACATCAGGTAGTTCCACAGCGCACCGACCACGATGCCGGCCAGCGCGGACGCCGCCGGCCTGTGGGTGTGCTGGTGTACGGCCTGGGCCACCCCCAGGTTGGCGGCCAGGCCCAGCGACGTGATCAGCAGGTAGAGCCCGAAGCCGAGCCACCAGCGCGGGCCGCGCAGCGCCTGCTGGCGAAAGGTGGCGGCGTTGTTCAACAGGTAGTTGAAGGCGGTGGCGACCAGCATGGCGGCCGTGTTGGCAGGCAGAAAGCGCGCGGACCACGTGGCCAGCGACAGCTGGAGCACGGCCATGTGCACCCCCACACCGAGCGACCCCACGACCCCGAACGACAGCAGGGACAGGGGCAGACGCCGGCCCATGAGCCGGTGGGCCAGCTGGGCGAGACCGTCGACCAGGCGAACCAGCGCGGTCAAGGCGGGGCGCATGGCTGCTCCTCGGGGGCTGTCACGACCTCGATCGTGAGCGTGGCGGTCACCACCGTGTGGCCATCGAGGTGCACCGTCACGTTCACGGGCACCTCGAGGGACGCGGGCGCGACGGCGGGCGGCAGCAGCACGGACAGGAACGCCGGCGCCTCGTCGGGCGTGAACGTCCAGTGGTGCCAGAAGTACGACAGCGCCAGCGCCTGGAAGGGCTGATGGGCCTGGATGGGGATGCGCACCCGCGCCGAGGGCTGGCAGCGGATCTTGGCATTGCTGAAGTATGCGCGGCCCTCGTTGATGTGAAAAACGGGACTGGCCGATACTGCCTGTTGCTCCAGGCGTTTGGCCTGCTGCAGCTCGGCCAGCCAGTGCTGGACGTGGCTGCTCAGGTTTTCGCGGCCATCGGTCGTCGGCGGGTCGTTGAAGAACAGGCAGCGCGTCGGCGTGATGGGGCCGGTCCAGGCCTTGACGTCGCCGGGCCAGCCGGCCGTGACGTACGGCAGGCTCACGAAGCCATCGGGTTTCAGGTGGCTGGCGATGTTGAAGTAGCTGCTCCACTCGTCCAGGCCCAGGCCGGCGGTCTTGCGGTAGACCGCGTTGGCGATGCGCTTGTTGACGATCTGGGGTTGGTGCGCGCTGTAGAGCCGGGTGTCGTAGCCCGATTGATCGAGGTAGGCCACGGTGCGCCAGACGCCGCGGTCGAAGCTGGTTGGTGCGGGGAAGGCGCCCTGCCACTCGGCCCCTTGACGAACGAAGTGGTAGGCCTTGTGCCGGCCGTCTTCGAGGAACACGGTGGGGTCGACGTCGTCGGCCACCACGTAGTCGTCGTCGAAGGCCAGGAAGTTGGCGCGCAGGCTGTCCACGGCATACAGCGTCTGGCGCAGCAGCATGTTGCGCGCAACGTGGTCGTCGGGCAGGGTGTGCAGGCCCAGCTGCGACTCGCTCAGCAGGGTGACGCGCAGCGTCAGGCCTCGCAGGGCGTCGGCCATGGCGGCCAGCGTGGGGTCTGCGGTGAGCACGATGGCCTCGTCGACGAAGGGCATGCGGCGCTGCACCGAGTCGAGTGAACGGCGGATCTTGTCGGGCCGGATCGAGAGGTAGACCGCCTGGGTTGGCACGGTGTGGAAGTCGGCCTCGGGGAAGGACAGCTGCTCGATCACCGCCGCGATGCCCAGGGCAGTCTCGCGCCAGGTGGTGGCCGTGTAGCCGTGCACGCGCTGCGGCGCCTCGCCCTGCAGCAGCGGCGCCAGGGCCTGGACGACCGCGTCGACGTGCAGCTCGACGGCCACCGCCTGGCCTTGGGCGACCTCTTCCAGCGCGCTGCCGGCGGTGCAGAGGACCGGCACCTGGTGCATCAGGGCCTCGACCGCGGGCAGGCCGAAGCCTTCGTAATGGGACAGGCACAGGCAGACCCAGGCCAGGCCGTACAGCTGGTTCAGCTCGGGGTCGGCGACGTCGTCGAACCAGAACACATCCTGGTCCCAACGCGGGTGCGTGGTGATGCGTGCCCGGATTGCGTCGTTGTTCCAGCCCGACTTGCCCACGATGACCAGGCAGGCGTCGTCGGCCGCATGCTGGCGGCGGTGGGCGTCGAACGCGTCCAGCACCAGTGCATGGTTTTTGCGCGGCTCGATGGTGCCCACGACGAGGATGACCTTGCGCCCCTGCAGCGCGGCCACGCGCTGGCTCGTCGCGGCCGCGTCGGGTGCCACCGTGGGGTTGGCGCCCAGCGGCACCACGCTGCTCAGCGGCAGGCCATGCCCCAAGCGGCCGAACAGGGCCTGCAGGTCACGCTCCACCGTGCGGGTGGTGCAGATCCAGTGATCGGCATGCCACAGGCTGGCCTGGAAGTCGTCGACGAAGGTGCAGACGGTGTTGCGGTCGCAGTACTGGGGGTGGAGGAGCGGCACGGCGTCGTGGTGCAGCTTCACGTGGCGCATGCCTTGGCGCTTGAGCCGGGCCAGGACATCGCGGTGGTCGATGCCATCGCCCCAGGTGGCGTCCATGTCGAGCAGCACGTCGCCCGGCGCCACGGCCTCCAGCGGCAGCCGGCGAAGGTCGGCGCCCTCCTGGGCGTTGAGGTAACGCCTGAGGCTGTCCGGGCCGCTCAGCACGTGCATGCCCGTGGGCTTGAACACCAGAAGCCGGACGTCGTCGCGCAGCGCGCACAGGTGACGCGAGACCTCGCGCACCACGCGCTGGATGCCGGTCCAGCGCCGGGTGTGGAAGCTGTTGGTGACGTTGACGTAAATCATAGGTCGGGCCGGATGTTCCGGGACCTGAATTCGGCGGAAGCGGTGAGGTCCGCGATCAGCGCCTCCAGGGTCATGCCGTGGATCAGCTGGCGCGCCTTGAAGGCTTCGTCGTCCCGGTGGGGGTAGCGCTTCAGCAGCGCCAGGTAGACGTGGCGGACCAGCAGCTCGGCGTGCGTGCGGTCGCTGTCGGTGAGGTCCGTGGTGAGCGACACCTGGGCATGCTGCTTCAGGGCCAGCCAGAGGCCCTGATGAACCGGCATCTGCGCGCTGTGCAGGAGCTGGCCAGTCACCCGTTCGTCCATGAGGCGGCGCGCCTGCTCCAGGCCCACCCGCGGGGATTGCGGCCGGGGCGTGATGCGCAGCTTGTGCTGCACAAAGCGGTCGAAGGCATCGCCCGTGGCCGGGGCCG
Organism: Comamonas serinivorans; assembly: GCF_002158865.1. NCBI lineage: Bacteria > Pseudomonadati > Pseudomonadota > Betaproteobacteria > Burkholderiales > Comamonadaceae > Comamonas > Comamonas serinivorans. The sequence goes on from NZ_CP021455.1 coordinate 503,851, forward strand.
GCGCGGCGCGCCAGCGCATGCCCAGCCAGGAGCGCAGGCGTGGCAGGCGGCCCAGCACCTGGCTGAGCGCGCGCGTCAGGCGGGGGCGGCGTAGCACGAAGCGCAGGGGCAGCTGCAGCAGCCGCTCGGGGCTGACCCCTTGCATCCAGGTCTGGGCCGACCGCAGCGGCGCCGTGATGCGCCAGGACCAGCTGGCGCGCAAGGCCTGGATCTCCTGGTGCTGCTGGGCCAGGAGGCGGTTCACCTGGTGCTCCAGCTCGGCCAGGCGGTGGTCGTGGCGCTGCGCGAGCTCGCTCAGGCCCAGGCCCACCGGCGTGGCAAAGGCGGTGTCGAGCGCCGCCATCGTCTCGGGGGCATCGGCTTTCTGCGCCACGATGGCGTAGTCGGGGCTCACGCCGTGCAGCACGTCGATCAGGCCGATGGCCGTGCGCGCGTGCAGCGCTGGCGGTTCATTCAGGCGCAGGGTGCACACGCGTGCAAAGCCCTGGTGTTCGGGCAGGAAGGCAAGCAGCCGAGGCGGCAGCGGCCGCAGGTGCGTCGGATCCAGGTAAAAGCCGCTGGTGCCCACCACCAAGTTCTCCGGGTTGGGCGTCTCCAGGATCAACAGCCCGCCGGGTCTGAGCACCCGCAGCGCCTGGGCCACCAGCGCCTGCAGCGCCTCGAACGGCAGGTGCTCGGCCACGTGAAAGGCAGACACCACGCTCAGCGATGCATCGGCTTGCGCCCGCAGACAGCTCAGGGCATCTGCGTGGGCCACGTTCAGCCCACGCGCCGTGCAATCGGCCAGCATGTCGGCATCCAGGTCCACGCCCTGGGCCTGCCAGCCCTCGCGGCGCAGCAGCTCCAGCCACTCGCCGCGGCCACAGCCCAGATCCAGCGCCGTGGCCGGGGTGTGGAGCGCCTGCAGGGGCTGGATGAAGGGCAGGTAGGCCAGCAGGCGCTGGCCGATGAGCTCGCGCGAGCCCCGGTAGCGGTCCTCGAAGGCGCGGTAGAAGCCGGGGCGGGTCATGGGCACGCCACGCAAGTGGGGAACACCCGGCGGCTCATGGGTGCCAGATGCCCGGCGGCTGACGGTTGCCGCCAGCGCGGCTGGGGCCACAGGCGCGGGCGTGAAGGGTGCTGCATGGTTCGCATCGCCTGTCGGAAAGGAGGGTCGGGGCCCCGCTGAGGCGGCATGCAGCGCCACCTCGCACGGTGGCACGCCTCGCCACCGAGGCCGGGTCGATTCTAGGGAGGTTTGCAGAGGTCCCCGCCGGCCCGCGTCGACCGCAGCGCGCGTGGCGTCGGGCCGCTAGCAGGCCAGGATCGGTGACGGCCTGAGCGTGGCCAGCAGGCTGACGCCCACCAGCGCGCCCAGCGGCCAGGCGAACCCGCGCGGCCAGCGCTGCGCGGCTTGCGACAGCCCCACGGCCATGAGCGGGGCACCGAACAGCAGGCCGTAGTTCAACAACCGCAGCAGCCAGTTGGTGTGCAGCAGCCACAGCGAGGCCAGCAGCAGCACGCCGGCCAGAGCCGCCAGCGCCGGCAGGCAGATGGCGAGGAAGCGTGCGGCCAACGGCGGCAGGTGTCCGGCCCGCGTGGACCGCTGGCCGCGCAGCCCGGCCGGAGCGTCGGCAGGCAAGGCGCCAGGTCGACGCTGGGCCTGCAGGCACACCACCAGGCCGACGAGGAAGCACAGCGCCAGCGCCAGGTTGCCCGCCTGCAACCCCGCAAACCGTGCCGGAGAGCCGCCATACGGTTGCCAGGCCTCCGGTGGCAGCAACAGCGCCTGGCCGCTCAAGGCAGCGCCCGTCAGGCCGACGAGGGCGAGCGCGCAAGGCCTGGGCTTCGTGGCCAAGGTCTGCCAAAGGTGGTGATCGTGATATGAGGTATGGCGTCGTTGTCGATGAAAAACAATCGCCAATGGGATGGTACTGGCCATCGCCAAACCTGCGCCCCCGAGCAACCGCTGCGGCGTGAGCCTCGGCAGGTGGTGGGCCCACACGTCGTGCAGCATGGCCGCATACGGGCCCTGCGGCAGCAGGTACACCGCGACGCTGAGCAACAGGGCCAGCCCGGCGAGCCGGCGTTGGCGGCGCGCCTGTTCCTGTCCGCCCCGGACCAGCACCAGTGCGGCGCACACCCAGAGCAGAACCGCGTGGCTCAGGAGATGGGTCAGGGCCGTGACCGCCAGCACCGCGAAGAAGGCGCCGCCGCCCGCGCGTCCGTTCAGCCAGCGCCAGCACAGCCAGCTGCCGAGCAGCACCAGCACCTGACCCCATTGCTGGGGCCGGGATTCGAGCAGCGGGGCCCAGAAATGGCTGGACAAGGCCAAGGCGGCCAGGGCCAGCCACGGTGGCAGCGGCTGCATCTGGCGATAGATGCGCAGCAGCGTCAGCGCCAGCACGAACACGCTGCCCGTGCCCCAGGCGGGTATCGCCTCGGCCGCCGCCTGGCCGAAGAGCTCGCCCATGGCGTCGACCGCAGCCAGGTAGCCCGGACCGGACACCGGCCAGGGCTCGCCCCGGTCCAGGGATTGCACGATCTGCACCCAGGCGGCCTCGTCACCAGGACACCGGGGGTAGCCGGCGCGCCGCAGGGCCCAGGCCAGCACGGTCAACGCCAGGGCCAGGCCGGCGTCGTTCAGCCAGTGACGCAGCGTTGGGCTCATGGCCGGCGGCGGTGCGCGCCCGGCATGACCGGCACGCAGGCGCGCCTTGGGGCATGAGGGCCAGGCGCACGCTGGCGGATCGAAGCTCGCCCCGCGGGGGAACGTGGCCCAGCAGGCGCGGTGCACCTGGCCTCACGTGCGTTGGCGCGGGGTGGGGCATCGAACGCGCCGTGGAGGAGGTTCAGCGCCATGGGCCGCGCCTCAGTCCGCCAGCATCCAGCGCAAGGTGTCGTCCAGGCTGTGACGGCGCCATTCGCCGATGGCCGCTTCCAGCGCCGTGGTGTCGGCGCGCAGGGTGCGCACCTCGTTGGCGCGTACAAAGGCCGGGTTCACCTGCACCGCCATGGTGTGGCCGCTGATGGCCTGCACCCGTTCCAGCACCTCCCGCAGCGCGTGCGTGCGGCCGGCCCCCACGTTGAACACCTGCCCGATGGCCTGGCCGGCGCAGGCGTGGTCCAGCAGGCGCGCGTAGGCCTGGGCCACGTCGCGGACATCGGAAAAATCGCGCGCCACGTCCAGGTTGCCCAGCTCGATGACCGGCGCCCGGCGCCGCACGTGGTCCACAACCTTGGCGATCAGGAACTGCGGCGACTGGCCCCGCCCGGTGTAGTTGAAGGGCCGCACCAGCACGATGGGCAAGTGGGGCAACCACAGGCGTGCCAGGTGTTCCATGGCCAGCTTGCTCACGGCGTAGTCGTTGGCCGGGTGCAGGGGGGCGGTTTCGGGCAGCGCCCCGGCCTGGCCGTTGCCGTAGACGTTGGCGCTGCTGGCGAGCAGCACACAGCGCGGCGGCACCGGCAGCTGCGCCAGGGCGTGCAGCAGGTGGCGCGTGCCCATCACGTTGACGCGGTACAGGTCATCGGCCGAGCCATGGCCCACGAAGGCGATGGCGGCCAGGTGCACCACGGCTTGCGGCTGCGCGCGCTGCACCGCGGCATGCAGCGCGGCGTCATCCAGCAGGTCGGCTTGCAAACGACGATCGGGTGGTATGAGGCTGTTGACGTTCAAGGTTGAACGGTCAATGGCCCATACTTCCCACCCCAAGGTGTTCAGCAATGCCGTCAGATGTCGCCCCGTGAACCCGTTGGCCCCGGTGAGCAGCACCCGGGGGCTCGCCTGCGCGGCCTGGGTCGGGGCCGCCATCAGAACGAGAACCCCGCCGTGTTGCGGCGCAGGTCGGCCTCGACCATCATCTGGCACAGCGGCTCCAGCGTGGTGTGGGGCGTCCAGCCCAACACGGCCTGCGCCTTGCTGGCGTCGCCGATCAGCAGGTCGACTTCGGCGGGCCGGTAGAACTTGGGGTTCACGCGCATCACCTGTTGGCCCGTCGCGGTGTCCACGGCGGTCTCGTGCTCGCCGCTGCCCTGGAAGTCGACGGTGATGCCGGCACCCTTGAACGCCATGCGCACGAAATCGCGCACGGTTTCGGTGCGGTTGGTGGCCAGCACGAAGGTGTCGGGCGTGTCGACCTGCAGCATGCGCCACATGCCGTCCACGTACTCCTTGGCATAGCCCCAGTCGCGCTTGGCGTCCAGGTTGCCCAGCTCCACCACGTCGAGCTGGCCGAGCTTGATCTTGGCCACGGCGTCCGTGATCTTGCGCGTGACGAACTCGCGGCCGCGCAACGGGCTTTCGTGGTTGAACAGGATGCCGCTGGCGCCAAAGATGCCGTAACTCTCGCGGTAGTTCACCGTCATCCAGTGGGCGTAAAGCTTGGCGATGCCATACGGGCTGCGCGGGTAGAACGGCGTGTCTTCGCGCTGCGGCACCGCCTGCACCTTGCCGAACATCTCGGAGGTGCTGGCTTGGTAGTAGCGGACCCGGGGGTTCACGATGCGGATGGCTTCAAGCAGGTTCACGGCCCCCAGCCCGGTGATCTTGGCGGTGGTGACGGGTTGTTCAAACGACACGCCCACGAAACTCTGGGCCGCCAGGTTGTAGACCTCGGTGGCTTCGGTGGTCTGCAGCAGGCGCAGGTTGGCCGAGAGGTCGGTCAGGTCGTACTCCTCCAGGTGCAGGTTGGGGTGGTTCTGAATGCCCAGCTCCTCGATGCGCCAGAAGTTGACCGAGCTGGTGCGGCGGTAGGTGCCGTACACGGTGTAGCCCTTGCTCAGCAGGAGGTCGGCCAAGTAGGCGCCGTCCTGGCCGGTGATGCCGGTGATGATTGCTTTCGTCATGGGGGGGTCGGGGATCCTGATGGGCGCGATGGGATGGGAAAAAGCGTCGCCTGGCGCAGCGGCTAGGCGTGCTCGCGGACGTGGACCTCGAACGAGGCCGCAAGCTCGTGGCCGGCGCAGGCCGCGCGGGCCTGGACCGTGAAGGACCGGCCGGGCCGGTCGCTGGGCACGGCCACGTGCAGGAAGGTGGGCACGGGATCGGCGAAACGGGCGAGGTGGGTCAGGAAGCGAACCTGCAGGCCCTCGATGTCGCAGTCGGACAGCAGCGGGATGAACAGCGATTGCCCGGGCAGGCAGCTGACCATGGGCTCGGTGAAACGGGCGCTGCCGTCGGCGACGACCAGGCTGGGTGGCCCGGGCTGAATGGCGTCGCGGCGTGCGAAGGCGGCGGCCAGGCCGGTGCGCCACGCCTGCACGGTCTCATCGGCCGGCTGGTCGTCGGTCAGGTCGTTGAAGAACAGCACCGGCTCGGGCGCCTGGCTGGGCAGCCAGGACTCGAAGTTGGCCGGCCAGCCCCCAGCGACATAGGGCTCATCCTGGAATGAGCCGGGGTGCAGGTGCTTGGCCATGTTGAAGTAGCAGCTCCACTCGTCACACCCCAGGCCCTGGGTGCGCTGGAACACCTGCAACGCGAGGTGCTTGTTGATGAGCTGCGGCTGATGGGCGTTGTAGAGCCGGGTGTCGAAGCCGCAGCCCTGCAGAAAGTCGACCGTTTTCCAAAGGCCGATGTCGAAGCTGGTGGGGTGGGGGAAGGCCCCGAGCCAGGCCGTGCCGTCGCGCTGGAACCAGTAGGCCTTGTGCCGCTGGTTCGACAGGAAGACCGACACGTCGACGGGTTGGATGACGCGGTAGTCGTCGTCGAAAGCGATGAAGTTGTCGTCGATGAGCGCCTGGCTGTAGAGCCGGCGCCGCAGCAGGGTGTTGCGGGCCTGGTGGTCGTCGGGCAGCTGCTGCAGGCCCAGCTCGCCTTCGGTCAAGACCGTGGTCTTGAGGGCCATCGCCTGCGTCAGCTGACGCAGGCGCGGGGCGCAGGCGTCGGAGGTCAGGACCACGGCCTCGTCGATGAATGGCATGTGGGCCTGCACCGACCGCAGCGAGCGCAGCAGGGCCTCGGGCCGGATGGAGAGGTAGACCGCCTGATGGGGTGGGGTGTGCAGGCCGCGTGGGGCGCGGAGGGTGGCGAAGATGTCCAGCAACCGGGCTGCCGCGTCGTCCCAGGTGGGCGGCTGGTAGGTGGCGGGCACGCGCGGCGTGCCCTCGCGGAAGAAGCGGGTCAGCGCGTCGACCACGGCGCCTTGCTGCAGCGGCACCGCGATGGCGGCCCCCTGGGCCACTTCTTCCATGGCGCTGTCCTCGGTGCAGATCACGGGCACGCCGCGCGCGAGCGCTTCGATGACCGGCAGGCCGAACCCCTCGTAGTGAGACAGGCACAGGCACACGCTGGCGCGCTGGTACAGCCAGGCCAGCTCGGCATCGCTGGCCGCGGACAGCCAGTGCAGGCGCCGGTCCAGTTCGGGGTGCTGGCGGATGCGGTCGATGGTGTGCTGGTTGTTCCAGCCCGATTTGCCGACCACCACCAGGTGCACGTCGGCCAACGCGGCGTCCCGCAGGAGGGTGTCGAAGGTGTCCAGGACCAGGTCGTGGTTCTTGCGTGGCTCGATGGTGCCCACGGTGAGGATGAACCGCGGTGGCGGGCCGCCGCTGAAGGGGGCGGGCGCTTGCGCATCGCCGGCCATGGGGATGTCCGCCCCCAGCGGGCAGACGTGGCTGATGACGCCGCCCAGGTCCAGGCGTTCGGCGATGCGGTGCAGGTCCTGCTCGACCGCCCGGGAGTTGCAGATCCAGTGGTCGGCGTAGCGCAGGGCGAGGGCAAAGTTCTCCGCGTAGCGGTAGACCGTGTTGTCGTGCGAGTACTGCGGGAACAGCAGGGGCACGGCGTCGTAGTGCATCTTGACCAGCGTGCAGCCCTGGCGCTTCAGCTGCCGCCACAGGGGCTCCAGGTAGCAGGCATCGCCCCAGGAGGCGTCCAGGTCGACGAACAGGTCGCCGGCGCCCAAGGCCTCGAGGCCGAGTCGGCGCGCCGGCTGGAAGGCCTGGCCGGCCAGGAAGGCAGGCAGTTCGTGTGCATCCAGCGCGTGGAACGCCCCGTCATGCAGGACGACGAGGGCGCAGTCGTCGTGGCCCTGCAATCGCCGGCCGAGTTCGCGCACGACCCGCTGAATGCCGGTTTTCGCGCGGGTTTGAAAGCTGTTGGTTGCGTTGAGGTAAATCATGGCCACCGGTGAATTGCCTGGTGTTCTTCGGACTGGCGGATGTGGGTCACCAGGGTGGGCACCGTGTCGCCTCGGGCCAGCCGATCCAGCCGCAGGCGTTCGTCCGTGGCCGAGGGGTAACGCCGGAGCAAGGCCAGGTAAAGGTGCTGGATCAGGGCTCGGCCATGCGGGGCGTCGCGCTTGGCGTCGTAGGGCCGGCGTTGGCTGACCTGCCCATCCTGCAGGGCGCGCAGCAGCGCGTGGTCCAGCGACAGGCCGGCGAGGCGGCTGACGCTGCGCTCCGGGCAGCGCCCGTGAAAGCGGCCGTGCTGGCGCAACCCCAGGGGCACGGGTGCGTCCGGCGTGGGGGTGTTCAGCAGGCTGGCGACGAAGACCGACAGCCCGTCGGACGGGCCAGGCGAAGCCTGCGTCTGCAGGCCGGGCATCGACGCACTGGCCAGCTGGACCAGACGCTGCTGCAGCCCGGGGCAGTGGGTCAACAGCCGCTGGTTGAGGTGAAAGCTGAGTCGGGGGTAACGCAGAACCTGATGCATGGCCGCGGTCAGCAGGCGCCTGGTCCAGGGGCTGCGCGACGCCTGCGTGGCCTCTGGAGACGGTTCGAGGAAGGGACGGCTCAAGGCCCGCAAGGGCGCCGTGATGCGCCAGGACCAGCTGCGTCGCATGGCGTCCCGCTCCGCGGTCAGGGCGGCACAGCGGGCCGGCCAGGGGCTGAGGGCGTCGACCTGGGCGCGCAGCGTGGCCACCTCTTGCAAGGTGGCCTGGTGACGGGCCTGCAATTGCGCCAACTCGGCCTGCTTGTGGCCGAGGGCCGTCCGGGCCTCGGACATCTGGTTCAGGGCAGCGAGCACCTCGCGGGTGGTGGCTTCGGCGCGGTCTACGCGGTGGTTCAAGGCGGTCATGCGGTCAGCCCAGGCGGTGTCGTGGCGCTGCGCGAGCTCGCCCAGGCCCAGGCCCACCGGCGTGGCAAAGGCGGTGTCGAGCGCCGCCATCGTCTCGGGGGCATCGGTTTTCTGCGCCACGATGGCGTAGTCCGGGCTCACGCCGTGCAGTACGTCGATCAAACCGATGGCCGTGCGCGCGTGCAGCGCTGGCGGTTCATTCAGGCGCAGGGTGCACACGCGTGCAAAGCCCTGGTGTTCGGGCAGGAAGGCAAGCAGCCGAGGCGGCAGCGGCCGCAGGTGCGTCGGATCCAGGTAAAAGCCGCTGGTGCCCACCACCAAGTTCTCCGGGTTGGGCGTCTCCAGGATCAACAGCCCGCCGGGTCTGAGCACCCGCAGCGCCTGGGCCACCAGCGCCTGCAGCGCCTCGAACGGCAGGTGCTCGGCCACGTGAAAGGCAGACACCACGCTCAGCGATGCATCGGCTTGCGCCCGCAGACAGCTCAGGGCATCTGCGTGGGCCACGTTCAGCCCACGCGCCGTGCAATCGGCCAGCATGTCGGCATCCAGGTCCACGCCCTGGGCCTGCCAGCCCTCGCGGCGCAGCAGCTCCAGCCACTCGCCGCGGCCACAACCCAGATCCAGCGCCGTGGCCGGGGTGTGGAGCGCCTGCAGGGGCTGGATGAAGGGCAGGTAGGCCAGCAGGCGCTGGCCGATGAGCTCGCGCGAGCCCCGATAGCGGTCCTCGAAGGCGCGGTAGAAGCCGGGGTTGCTCATCGCCGGCACACCACGGTGGGGGGAATCCAGCTCACGCCCACGAAGGCGGCCTGGTCGATGTTGATCACGTTGAACATCAAGGCAAGGTCGCGCCACTCGAAATTGCCGGCCACGTGGTTGTCGGACACATGCAGCGCGGTGGACACCGAGTACGAGCCCAGGCCGATGTTGGCCGGGAAGGACAACTCCAGCGTGACGCGCTCACCGGCACGCAGCCGTTCGATGGGCTGCCCCAGGTGGTGGGTGTTGGTGCCGAACACGGGCTGGCCCAGCCGGTCTTTGATCATGTAGCCAAAGACCAGCTCGGGCAGGTCGGCGTGCAGGCGGATGTCCACCTTCAGGCGCACCGGCTGGCCCACGTTCACGCAATCCACGGGCGCGCCGGCTTCGTCCAGCAAGGTGATGGCCTCCAGCCGCGCCTCGCCCGTGCCCGAGTGTGTCTGCGCGCGCCCATCGGCCAAGCGGTTGACGGTGACCGTGGCGTTTTCGCGTTCGGCGATCAGCGCGTTGTAGAAGTCCATCACCTCTTCGGGCGGGCCGTCCCGGATGACGAAGCCGCGTTCGAGCAGGATGGCGCGGTCACACAGGCTCTGGATGGCGCCGCGGTCGTGCGAGACGATGAGCAGCGTGGTGCCCTGCTCGCGAAAGGCGCGGATGCGGTTGAAGCTCTTGTGCTGGAAGTAGGCGTCGCCGACCGACAGCGCCTCGTCGACGATCAGCACATCGGGCCGCACGGCCGTGGCCACGCTGAAGGCCAGGCGCACCTGCATGCCGCTGGAGTAGGTGCGCACCGGCCGGTCGATGTAGTCGCCAATCTCGGCAAAGGCCTCGATGGCCGGCATGCAGGCGGCGATCTCGCCCTGGGCCAGGCCCAGCAGCTGCCCGGCCATGTAGGCATTCTGGCGCCCGGTGAAGTCGGGGTGGAAGCCCATGCCCAGCTCCAGCAGGGCCGCGATGCGCCCGCTTCGGGTCACTGCGCCCTGCGTGGGCTGGGTGGTGCCCGTGATGAGCTTGAGCAGGGTGCTCTTGCCCGCGCCATTGACCCCCACGATGCCCACGGCCTCGCCGGGCTGCACGGTGAAGTGGATGTCCCGCAGCACCCAGGTCTGGGTGTGCGTGGGGCGGCGGGTCAGCCATTCCCGGATGCGCGCCCATTTGCTGGGGTAGCGCTTGTAGGCCTTGCCGAGGTGGGAGACGGTCAGTGTGCTCACGGCGTCGCCCTCACAGCTCGTCCACCAGCTCGCCCACCCGGGCCAGGAAGAAGCTGCCGCCCAGCACCAGCACGACCAGCGTCAGCGCGGCCAGCGGCAGCAGCGGCCCCACGGCCGGCCAGCTCTGGTCGAGGAAGATCTGCTGGTACGCCGACACCAGGGGCTGCATGGGGTTGAAGGCCAGCAGGCTGCGCACGCGCTCGGGCAGGGCCTGCATCGTGTAGACGATGGGCGTGAGCCAGAACCAGAACTGCAGCGCCACGGTGGTCAGCTGACCCACATCGCGAAAGAACACGTTCAGCGTGCCCAGGAACACGCCCAGGCCCAGCGTGAACAGCAGCTGCAAGGCGAGCAGCGGCAGCACGGCAAGCAAGGGCCAGCCCGGCCAATGTCCGATGAGGGCCAGGAAGGCGAGGAACAGCCCGAGGACGATGCCGAAGTTGATCAGGGCCGACAGCGTGGCGATGGCGGGCAGGCACACGCGCGGAAAGCTGGCCTTCTTGATCAGGTTGCCATGCTGGATGAAGACCCCGTTGAGGCGGCTCAGCATGTCGGCGAACAGGTTCCAGCTCGTCACCCCGGCACACAGGTAAATGCTGAAGGCGAAAGGCGTCTGCTCGTGGCCCGGCAGGGTGTGGCGCATGAGCTGGCCGAACACCACCGTGTAGATCACGATCAGGGTCAGCGGGTTGGCCACCGACCAGCAGGCGCCCAGCAGCGACTCGCGGTACTTGCCGTGGAACTCGCGCAGGACACTGCTCCAGACAAAGCCGCGGTATGCCCACAGGGCGCGGATCATGGAAACACCAGGCATGAAAACAGAATGATGTATCCATCAATGCTCGTTTAAAAATAAACGGGCATTGATGGATACTGGTTGCTCAGAGGACTTGCGCGGACGTGCGGCCGTAGGTGTCTTCGAAGCGCACGATGTCGTCTTCGTGCAGGTAGCTGCCCGACTGCACCTCGATGATCTCCAGCGGCAGCTTGCCCGGGTTCGCCAGCCGGTGGACCTGGCCGACGGGGATGAAGGTGGACTCGTTCTCGCCCAGCAGGAAGGTCTCTTCGCCCCGGGTGACCTCGGCCGTGCCCCGCACGACCACCCAGTGTTCGGCACGGTGGTGGTGCATCTGCAGGCTCAGCGTGGCGCCGGGCTTGACCACGATGCGCTTGACCAGGAAGCGCTCGCCTTGGTCGAGGCAGTCGTACCAGCCCCAGGGGCGGTGGACCTTGCGCGGTGCCTCGGTCAGCGCGAGGTCGGAAGCCTTCAGCTCCTCCACCAGCTGCTTGACCTGCTGCGAAGCGTCCTTGTGGCTGACCAGCACGGCGTCGTCGGTTTCGACCACCACCACATCCTGCAGGCCCACGGCGGCGACGAGGCGGCCGCTGGAGTACAGCAGGCAGTTGCGGGAGCCGACCTGGCGGGTGATGCCCACCAGGGCGTTGCCGGCCTCGTCGGTGTCGTAGAGCTCGCCCACCGCGCTCCAGGCGCCCAGGTCGGACCAGCCCGCGTCCAGCGGCACCACGCGCGGCGGGATGCCCCAGGCCGGGTTGTTGCCCAGGTGCTCCATCACGGCGTAGTCGATGGAATCGGCGGGGCAGGCCTCGAACGTGTCGGTGTCGGGGCGGATGAAATCGGTGTCGGCCTGGCCCTGCGCCAGGGCGTCGCTGCAGGCCTGCAGCATGTCGGGGCGGCAGTGCCTCAGGGCGCGCAGCCAGGCCTCGGCACGCACCATGAACATGCCGCTGTTCCAGACGTGGCGGCCGCCGTCCAGGTAGGCCTGGGCGGTCGTGGCGTCCGGTTTTTCGGCAAAGCTGACCAGCTCATGGCTGCCGCTGGCTGTCGCGGTGCCCATCTCGATGTAGCCATAGCCGGTTTCAGGCCGGTCGGCGCGGATGCCGAAGGTCACCATCGCGCCCTGGCAGGCGTCTGCCCAGGCGATGGCGATGGCCGCGTGCAGGGCCGGCAGGTGCTGGATGACGTGGTCCGCGGGCATGACCAGCAGCACGTCGCCGGGTTCGGCCTGCAGGGCCGCCAGCGTGAGCGCCGGCGCCGTGTTGCGGCCGACCGGCTCGAGCACCACGCGCGGCGGCTGCGTGCACACCTCCTGCAACTGCTGCGCCACGATGAAGCGGTGCGCCACATTGGCCACGGCGATGGGTCGTGGGTGGATGGGCAGGTCGGCGTCCAGACCGTTCAGCCGCAAGGCGGTTTCCTGCAGCATGGTGTGCGCAGCCTGACCCAGGCGATGGAACTGCTTGGGGAAGGTTTCGCGCGACAAGGGCCACAGGCGAGAGCCCGTGCCGCCACAGAGGATGACCGGCTGAATGGGGTGTTTCATGGGGTTTCAGGCGGGGTCGTCGACGCCGCTCGGGCGTCTTCAAGGTGTTGCAAACGTTGCTCTTGCAGGGCAAGGCTCTGGTTCAGGCGGCGTAGATTGCGGCGCATGCGGGTGTTCACCAAATCGCTGTGCAGGGCCTTCACCAGCAGCACGAGCACGGCCAGCAGCAGCAGGAAGGCCGGCGGGTAGAACACCCCGGTCCACGTCGCCAGCCGATCGATGAGGCGGGGCCACAGCCCCAGCACCATCGCCGCCACGGCCACGGCGATCCAGAACAGGCCATGGCCCAGGTAGAGCTGATCGCGCCGGATCCACCGCAGGATCAACACCGCGAGGCCGAGGCCGAGGAGCGCGGTGGTGATGTGGAGGGCAGACATGTCGGCAAGGATGCGGAGGCAGGAAAAGGCCACACTGTAGGAAGGAATTGCGCGTCAGGTGTTACCAGCCATGACGCGCCAGCTCACGCGCGCCGGGCCATTGTGCGGGCGATGGGGGCGGCTGCGCCGGCGGGGCGGTCAGGTCGCGGCGATGTCCTGCATGGCCGTGGGCCACGGGATGCGGGCGCGGTGCGGCGGAGGTCTTGGCCTGCGGGATCTGGCCTGTTCATGTCCCGGTCCGCGGGTGTTCGCCACGATGCAGCGGGATCGGCCAGGCCGTGGCCACGGTGTGGCCGGCGTGTGCTGCGCCGTGGACTCGGTGAGTAGGTAGTATGGGGCGATGTCCGATGCCAATGAATCGGCTGCGGCGCAATACTGCTGTTGGATGGCGAGCCATGCTGCATGAAAGCGTTGCCGCAGTGCCGGGCGACTGCAGATCCTCGTGGGCAGGCGCCCAGCGCATGGCGTTCCAGGCCCGGTTCGCGTGCCGCGAATCAGCGGCTTTGCTTGGCGTCGATGAACGCGGCGTATTCGCGGATGTAGTCGCCCGCGTCGTAAGGGTGCGACGCGAACACCAGCAGGCAGGCCTGGGCCGAGTACTTGTACTGGATGCCCCAGGTCATGGGCGGCAGGTACAGGCCCAGGTCGGGCGAGTCGAGCAGGATCTCGCGCCGCGTCTGGCCGTCGTCCACCACCACGGCGCAGCTGCCGCTCACGCAGAGGAGGAACTGGTGGCACTCGCGGTGGGCGTGCTCGCCACGCGTTTCTTCGCTGGGCACGTTGAAGACCAGGAAGTAACGCTGCGGCGCAAACGGGATGTCGGCCGGGAATTCGCCGACCGACAGGTCGCCGCGCATGTCGCGCACGCATTTCATGCGGTGCAGCGTGACCGCGCCCACGCCGACGGGCACCACCGCGTCGTGCTGGGTGGCCGCCTGCGGCGCTGCGGCACGCTGGCCCTGGCTGTCCACATAGCCCACGATGCGCGCCGGTGAGCCGGCCACCACCGCATAGGGCGGCACCGACTGGGTGACCACCGCGCCGGCGCACACGCGGGCGCCGCGGCCCACGGTCAGGCCCGCGAGCAGCGTGGCGCCAGCGCCGAGCTGGGCCCCGTCCTCGACGCGCGTCGTGGCCGGTCCGGCGGCCGGGGCCTGGTCCTGGGTGGCTTCGGGGGCGAAGGTGACGTGGGGGCCCACCAGCACCTGCGCCCCCAGCACCACGCCGTGCGCCAGGTAGGCGCCGGCGCCCACGCTGCAGTGCGGGCCCAGCACGGCGCCGCGCTCCACGCAGGCGTGGGCGGCGATGCGCACGCCGACGCCGAGCTGCGCGCCCGGGTCCACCACGGCGGAGGGCGCGAGGGTGGCATGCACAGCGGGTTCGAGGGGGTTCACGGGGTCATGCCTTGTTACAGCAAAGGTGTAAATTTTGGCGCACTCAATGGGGCTGCGGCCAGGCATTGACGGCATCGATCACGGCCTGCACCTGGTCCGCCGTCATCTCGGGGTAGCACGGCAGCGTCAGCACCTGGGTGCACAGGCGCTCGGTGTGGGGCAGTTGCAAGGCGGCGAAGCGCGTGCCGAACACCGGTTGCCGGTGGTCGGGCACGGGGTAGTGCACGTCGCTGGCGATGCCCTGCTGGCGCAGGTGCTCGCGCAGGCTGTCGCGCGCCTCGGCGTGCTGGCAGCGCACGACGTACAGGTGGGCCACATCGTCCTCGCCGTGCCCGCCCGGCGCCGTCACGGCGGGGTGGGTGATGCCGGCGCCGTAGCGGCGGGCCACGTCGCGCCGGCGTGCGTTGTCGGCGTCCAGCCCGGGCAGCAGGGCCGAGAGCACGGCGGCCTGCAGCTCGTCAAGGCGGCTGTTGCGCGCCCCGGCCAGGCTCACGGTGTACTTGCTCGTCCAGCCGTACTGGCGCAGCCGCGTGACGGCCTCGGCCACGTCGGCATGGGGCGTGACCACGGCGCCGCCGTCGCCCAGCGCGCCCAGGTTCTTGGTGGGGTAGAAGCTGAAGCTCGCCGCGTCGCCAAAGCTGCCGACGCAGCGGCCATGCAGGCGCGCGCCATGGGCCTGGGCGCAGTCTTCGAGCAGGCGCACGCCCTGCGCCGCGCACAGGCGGGCGATGGCCTCGATGTCGGGGGCCGCCCGGCCGTACAGGTGGGTGATGACCACGGCGCGCGCGCCCTCGGCCACGGCGCGCTCCACCTCGGCCAGGGGCACGGTGTGGCTGGCCGGGTCCACGTCGAGGAACAGCGGTTGCGCGCCCAGGGGCGCCATGGCCGTGGCTGCATACAGGCTGGCGTTCGCCGCCGTGGCGACCGTGTCACCGGCCTGCACGCCCAGCGCGCGCAAGGCCAGCTCGATGGCGTCCGTGCCGTTGGCCACGCCCACGGCATGCGCCACGCCCACGTAGCCGGCAAAGGCGGCCTCGAAAGCGCGCACCTCCGGCCCCAGGATCAGCCAGCCGCTGGCGATCACGCGTTGCACGGCGGTGGCAATGGCGGCGTGTTTGGCCCGCACGTGGGCCTGGAGGTCATTGATCTGCATGGTGGGGCGGTGCGCGGGCCCGCGAAACAGCCTCGGGGACTCCGCTGGGCGGGATTCTAGCGAGCGGTCCCGCGCGGCCAGCGTGCGGCACGGATGCGTGGCATGGATGGCTGGCAGGGCACCGCAGGGCGGGGTCTTCCCCGGGATTGCGGTGTGATCGTGCAGGCATGGCCCGCGGGCAGACGGAACGTAGAACAAGGCGATCCGAAACGGGCCGAAGCCGCCCGCCATGCGGGAACATAGCGGACAGCGCAGCTTGCACCGGCGTGCACCCTGCGCGCGCCACATGCATGGCTGCGGACTGCGGCCAGCCGCGCCTGGGCCCCCGTCAGCGCAGGGCCTGCAGCAGTTGCGCCAGGGCGCTCAGCCGCTGCACGTCGCGGCCCCAGCGTCGGCCTTGCGGCAGGCCTTGCAACCAGTGCGTGCGCTGTGCGATGTCGGCCATGGCCTGGCGCGTGCCGGGGTCTGCCTGCTGCAGTTGGTCGGCCATCATCTGGCCGGCGGGGGCCAGGGCCTGGGCTTCGCGCAGCAGCTGGGCGGTGGCGTGCAGGTAGCTCAGCCAGTCGCGGGCCTGGCACTGGGGCAGGGGCAGCACGTCCTGCGGCCGGTCTTCGAAGTCCAGGCAGCCGATGCCGCCGTCGGGCCGGCGCACCATGTTGCGGGCGAAGGCCTGGCTCAGGCAGGTGCCCCGGGCGTGAAACCCGGCAATGGCCTGCAGGCCGTCCCGCCAGGCGGGCAGCAGCGCGTCGGCGCCCCGGGGCGCCAGCAGGGCCAGCTCATCGCCCAGGCTGCTGGCGGGCTCGCGGCCCTCGGTCAGGTCGGTCATCAGCAGGCCGGACGGGCTGTGCGCCAGCAGCTCGGGCACGGGCAGGCCCAGGGCGGTCAGCTCGCGCAGGCGACCGGCTTCGTGCGCAATGGCCTGCGTGCCGCCCCGGTTGGGCACGGGCGCCAGGGCGTCCAGGCCCAGGCTGCGGGTCAGCAAGCCCTGGATGCGGTAGCGCCAGATGCTGTGCGGCGCGTTGGCCTTTTTCAGCCAGACGAAGCGCCCATCGGGCAGGCGGTGACGCGCGACGTTGCTGGCCTGCAGCGGCAGCGTGTGGTTCAGGAACGCCAGGGCGTCCCCGGACTCGGGTGATGAGGACATGGGGTATGGGTTGCCTGTCGTTTTCAAGCCAACGGCAAGCAGTGGATACTGTCGAATGGGTGAGTGAGCGAGGCGTCACACCGCATGAATCGGGATGACGGGCCGCTGGTTCACCAGCGCCGTCTGCTCGGGGCCAGCGCGAAGGTGTCGGCGCTGGCGCGTTGCCAATAATTGTCCAGCACCGGCACGCCCGTGGAGCCGCCCTGCAGGATGCTGCCGGTGGGCACCTGCGGCACCAGACTGGAGAGCAGGCGCACGTCGTTTTCGCCCAGGCGGCGCACGATGTGGTCGGCTGTCATCTCGCTCGGGTGGTTCAGGCCGGCGGCTTGGATCAGGTCCTTGAACGCCTCCAGCGTGTGGCGGTGGAAGTTGTGCACGGCCTCGGCCTTGTCGGTGACGACCAGCGCCTTCTGCCGCAGCGGGTCCTGCGTGGCCACGCCGGTGGGGCAGGTGTCGTTGTGGCAGTTCTGCGACTGGATGCAGCCCAGCGCGAACATGAAGCCGCGTGCCGAATTGCACCAGTCGGCGCCCAGCGCCATGGCCTGGGCGATGTCGAAGGCGCTGATGATCTTGCCCGAGCAGCCCAGTTTGACGCGGTGGCGCAGGTTCACGCCCACCAGCGTGTTGTGCACCAGCAGCAGGCCTTCCTGCAGTGGCGTGCCCACGTGGTCGCAGAACTCGAGCGGCGCCGCGCCCGTGCCGCCTTCGCCGCCGTCGACGACGATGAAGTCGGGCGTGATGTCGGTCTCCAGCATGGCCTTGACCAGCCCGAACCATTCCCAGGGGTGGCCCACGCACAGCTTGAAGCCCACGGGCTTGCCGCCCGAGAGCTGGCGCAGGCGGGCGATGAAGGCCATCATCTCGCGCGGCGTGCGGAAGGCCGAGTGCGAAGACGGCGACACGCATTCCACGCCCACGGGCACACCGCGCGCGGCGGCGATCTCGGGCGACACCTTGGCGGCCGGCAGCACGCCGCCGTGGCCCGGCTTGGCGCCCTGGCTCAGCTTGAGCTCGATCATCTTGACCTGTGCGCTGTTGGCGTTCTCGACGAAGCGCGCCTCGCTGAAGGTGCCGTCGTCGTTGCGGCAGCCGAAATAGCCCGAGCCGATTTCCCAGATCAGGTCGCCGCCGTGCACGCGGTGGTGGGCCGAGATCGAGCCCTCGCCCGTGTCGTGCGCGAAGCCGCCGCGCTTGGCCCCGGCGTTGAGCGCCAGGATGGCGTTGGCCGACAGCGCGCCAAAGCTCATGGCCGACACGTTGAACACGCTGACGGCGTAGGGCTGGGTGCAGTCGTCAGCGCGGGCCGTGCGGCCCGGCACCGCCGCGCCCACGAGCACGCGGAAGTCGTGCGAGGGCAGCTGCGTGGGCATCAGCGAGTGGTTGATCCACTCGTAGCCTTCGGCGCCCACGTCCTGCGTGGTGCCGAACGGGCGGTTGCCCATGCCGCTGCTGGCGCGCGCGGCGACCAGCTGGCGCTGCGCATGCGAGAAGGGCACGGCGTCGTTCTCGCCCTCGATGAAGTACTGGCGGATCTGCGGCCGGATCGCCTCGAGCAGGAAGCGCAGGTGGCCCACGATGGGGTAGTTGCGCAGCACCGGCTTGTCCGCCATGCGCAGGTCGTACACGCCCAGCACCGTGAGCGCGGCGCACACCACGAACACCCAGAAGCCGGCACCGGCCGTGAGCAGCGTGATCAGCGACAGCGCCGTGCCGGCCACGGCCAGGCCGAACACGGTGTAGCGGATGGGGTAGAGGTGGTTGAGGCGGTCGATGGCGTGCATGGCGGTCCGGTCGTGGGATCAGTCGTGGGGCAATCGGGCACGGCGGGGCAGGGCCAGGGGGCCACCGGCCCGCCGCCTGCCCCCGGCGCGCCAAAGGCGCACCCCCAGCAGGGCGAGTGCGAATTCATCATACTGAGCGCCGCTGTGGGCGCCCGCCGCGGGGTGAATGGGCCGGCGCTACCATGGCGAACGTTCCAACGGCGCGGGCGCCGCGGGGCGCGAATCCGTCGCGCGCCTGCGGCCGCGCCGCGTCTGAGGTGGTTCATGGTGAAGATGATCGTGTTGGCCGTGGTGGCCGTGTTTCTGGCCTGCGGCATGGTCATGCACCTGCGCGGCAAGGTGCGCCACAAGCTGCTGCGCCAGCTGTTCGACCACTCCACCTTCATGGCGCCCATCAACGTGTTCATGTTGGCGTTCTCGAAGGTGCCGCGCACGCCTTACCTGCCGACCAGCACCTTTCCCGAGCTGGCGCCGCTGCAGGCCAACTGGCGCGAAATTCGCGAAGAAGCCATCCACCTGCAAAAGAACATGCAGATCAAGGCCGCCGCCAACAACGACGACGCCGGCTTCAACTCCTTCTTCAAGAGCGGCTGGAAGCGCTTCTACCTGAAGTGGTATGGCGATGCCCACCCGTCGGCCATGGAGCTCTGCCCCAAGACCACGGCGCTGGTGAAGTCCATCCCCAGCGTCAAGGCCGCCATGTTTGCCGAGCTGCCGCCCGGCGCCAAGCTCAACCTGCACCGCGACCCCTACGCCGGCTCGCTGCGCTACCACCTGGCCGTGCTGGCGCCCAACGACGACCGCTGCCTGATCGAGGTCGATGGCCAGCCCTACAGCTGGCGCGAGGGTGAGGGCGTGATCTTCGACGAGACCTACATGCACTGGGCCGAAAACCGCAGCGAGGGCAACCGCATCGTGCTGTTCTGCGACGTGGAGCGGCCCATGAAGGGCCGCCTGTCGCAGGCCGTGAACCACTGGCTGGGCGAGCACCTGGTGGCCGCCGCCAGCTCGCCCAACAACGCCGGCGACCCCACGGGCATCATCAGCAAGCTGTTCAAGGTGTCGTTCTACGCCGGCCAGTACCGCCGCCGGTTCAAGGCCTGGAACCCCACGGTCTACAAGCTGACCAAGTTTGGCCTGCTCGCGGCCGTGGTGGTGGCGTTCGTGGTCTGGTGACCGGGTCTGTTTCATGAATTGGGTAGTATGGGTGCGCCTCCGTTGATTGAGTGACGGCAATGGCTGCATACTGTATGTGATGTGGTTCGCATAACGCCAGGCTGGGATGAGGGCCAGCCAACCCGGCGTCGCGCACCGCGCGGCACGAACAGCTTTCACCGCAGGACCTGTCCGCCGGAACGGCTGCCCTGGCCTGGTCACCCGGTCACCCGGTCACCTGGCCCGCCTTGACGCCACGCCGGGGCCTTGGGATGCCCCGCCGATAACGCAGCCCACCCGCATCGCTGGCTGCGGGCCCCATCACAGCAGACAGCGCCCGTCCCCATGACCAGGCGGGGCGCCGGAGCCAAAGCCCCCGGCGGCGGCCCGAGTTCCTGGTTAACACGGGCGTCGAGCCCCCCGAGGCATGCTGACGCCTTGGTGCCCGCGCGGCGTCGGCGCCAGGGGCCACAATCGGCCGCATGCTCACCCCCACCCTTGCCAGGACCTGGCGCATGACGGAGGCCCGCCATGGCTGATGCGCCCCTGCCGGCCTCCGTGAACCCGGCCGCCAGCCGGGCCCCAGACCCCGTGGCCGGCGCCGAGCCCGCGAGCGCCGCCGAACAGAGCCGGCGCCGCACCCTGGCCATGCTGGTGGTCCTGCTGGGCCTGGGCGTGGTGGTGGTCGACTCCACGCTGCTCAACCTGGCGCTGCCCAGCATCGCCCGGCAGATGAACGCCACGGCCGCGCACTCCATCTGGGCCGTCAACGCCTACCAGCTGGCCACCCTGGTCTGCCTGCTGCCGTTTGCCAACCTGGGCGACCGCCTGGGCTACCGCCAGGTCTACCTGGGCGGCACCGTGGTGTTCGTCGCGGGTGCCGTGCTGGCGGCCTTTTCACAGAACCTGGCCATGCTGGTCTTCGCACGCGCGCTGCAGGGCGTGGGCGGCGGCGCCATGATGAGCGTGAACACCGCGTTGATCCGGCTCATCTACCCGCCCGACCGCATCGGTCGCGGCATCGCGCTCAACTCCATGGTGGTGGCCATGTCCTCGGTCGCGGGGCCGACGATCGCCGCCCTGGTGCTGGGCGTGGCCTCGTGGCGCTGGCTGTTCTTCATCAGCATCCCGCTGGCGGTCACCGTGCTGGTGCTGGGCCGCCGGGTGCTGCCGCTCAACCCGCACCGCCGGCCGGCCGAGGCCATGCACAAGCGCGACGTGGTCTTCAACGTGCTGATGTTCGTGCTGCTGTTCGTCGGCGCCGACCTGCTCGCCATGCGCGGCACCAGCGGCGAGGCCGACTGGCGCACCCTGGGCCTGGCCATGATGGCCGCCGCCGTGGTCGTGGGCGTGTTCTACATGCGGCGCCAGGCGCGCCTGAGCACGCCGCTGTTCCCGGTCGACCTGATGCGCATGCCCATCTTCGCGCTCTCCATGGGCGCCTCGGTCAGCGCCTTCGCGGCCATGTCGCTGGCCACGGTGTCCATGCCCTTTCTGTTGCAGGACGGGTTCGGCAAGACGCCGTTCCAGGCCGGCATCCTGCTCACGGCCTGGCCGGCGGCCATCGTCGTCATGGCGCCACTGGCGGGCCGGCTCATCGGCCGCGTGCACAGCGGCCTGCTGGGCGGCATCGGCATGACGCTGATGGCGCTGGGCATGCTGGCGCTGGCGCTGCTGCCGGCGCACCCGGGCGACTGGGACATCGCCTGGCGCCTGGCCCTGGCCGGCGCGGGCTTTGGCCTGTTCCAGTCGCCGAACAACCACACCATCGTCACCTCGCCGCCGCCGCACCGCGCCGGCGCGGCCAGCGGCATGCTGGGCACCGCACGCCTGACCGGCATGACGCTGGGGGCGGTGGTCGTGGCGCAGATCTTTGCCACCTGGCCACCCGCGCAAGGCGTAGGGCCGCACATCGCGCTGTGGGTGGGGCTGTGCGCCAGCATCGTCGCCGGCCTGTGCAGCGTGGCCCGCGTGCGCACGGCGGTTCAAACGGCATGATGGGCAGTATGGTGCAATTGTCGTTGATTTGAAATCGGCAGTGGCTTCATACTGCTGATGATCTGCGGCGAAGATGCGCCTGACTGCCTTGGATGCAGCCCATGGTCGCCAGGCCGCCGGCGCAGCGGTCCGGGGCCTGTTCACCGGGTTCATGCCATGTGCCATGACGTGTGCCTTGTCCTGCGCCTTGGCGTGGGGGCACGAGATCGGCCACCCTGCCTTCGGGCTTTGGTTGCCTTCGGCCCCTGTCAACCCGGTGATGTGCCCGCCCCGCATCGTTGGCGCCCGCTGTGGTTGGCAGCTCATCGCGTTCCGCCGCACAAGCGCCTCTCCGGCCGTGGCACAGTGATCGCCTGTCCACTTTGCAGGGAGCGTCCATGGCCGGCTGGCAAGCCCTCACCGACCGCGTGTTTCAGGTGCCCGGCGCCCTGACGGCCACCGACTGCGCTGCCCTGATGGCGCTGGCGCAGGCCCACGGCTTCGAGGCGGCCCAGGTGCGGGCCGAGGCGGGCACCCGGGCCATGCCCCAGGTGCGCAACAACCAGCGGGCCCAGCTGCCCGCGCCCGACTGGGTGGCCCGCCTGTGGCAGCTGCTGCAGACCTGGCCCTTGCCCACGCTGCAGGGGCAGCACCCCGTGGGCCTACCGCGCGACCTGCGCTTTTACGCCTATGCCCCGGGGCAGCGCTTCAAGATGCACAAGGACGGCCCCTGGCGCGAGGATGGCCGGGTCAGCCAGCTCACCCTGCTCGTGTACCTGAACGACGATTTCGAGGGCGGCGCCACCGACTTCCGCGACTTTGCGGTGGTGCCGCGCACGGGGGATGCGCTGCTCTTCGTGCACGACACCTGGCACGAAGGCCAGGCCGTGACGCGTGGCCACAAGTACGTGCTGCGTTCGGATGTGATGTACGGCTGAGGGCTGGGGGGCTTAGGGCTGGCCGGTCCGGTCTCAGGGGTGTCGGGTCCATGCCCACCCTCCGGCAAACGCTTCGGCGGCCAGGGCTGGCTCGGTGGTGGCGATGGGCACCGCTTGCACACCCTCAGCGGCCAGGCAAGCGGCTCGCGTAACGGGCAGGCACGGCTGACCTCGGAGCGTTCAGGTGTTGGCCGTGTTGGTGATGAGTATGTGCTCATGATCGATGATGAGTAATCGATAATGAGTGGGTACTGCGTCTAGGCGGCCTTGAAATATCGCCTGGCAAAGGGCCAGCCCGGGGTGACACCCGGCCTGCGCACGTCGGCCGGGCGGGGTGCACGTGCCCGATCTGGGCGCAGCGCGGCGCAACCCCCGCGCCCGCCGAGAGCACCACCCGCGCCGTCCAGGCGGTGTGGGTTCCGCGCGACGCCGCAGTTGTGCCGGGCACGGGGCGGCCATACACTCGCCATCCTTCTCGCATCCCGGCCCGTTGGCCGGTGCAAGGCCTGTTCCGAACGGCCCTGCTGCGATGCCTCCCACCGGGCCGCCCTGGCCCACCGCAAAGGAGAACCCCATGTCGACATCGACCCGTTCCTTTGCAGTCGTGTTCGCCTGAATCCTCCGCTGACACGCTGCCGGAATCACGCCGTCAAGCCCCTGTGGGGTGCTTGACGCGCCGGCATGCGCGCCCGTGTTCCACGGCAACCTGGAGCGGTCTGATCGAACAGCCGACTGCGTGCACACGCATTTCCCTGTTTTGATTCACAAGGCTAGAACCATGGGCCATTCCCTGTTGGACACCCGCGTTCGGGTGTTCGCCAACGACCGCGTCTGGATGGAGGACGCGGCCCTTCAACAACTGCACACCACCGCTGGCCTCGCGGGCATGCGGGCCGCCGTCGGCCTGCCTGACCTGCACCCCGGGCGCGGCTACCCGGTGGGCGCCGCCTTCTTTTCGGTCGGCCGGCTGTACCCGGCCCTGGTCGGTGGCGACATCGGCTGCGGCATGGCGCTGTACGAGACCGAGCTGAGGCCCCACAAGACCTCGGCATCCCGGCTGGCGCAGGCGCTGGGCTGCATCGATGGCCGCTTGCCCGACCACGCCGTCTCGCCCGAAGCGCGCGCGGCGTTGCACGACATCGCCCAGCGTGCGGAGCTGTTCACGGCCGACGAGCTGGTCGCCAGCCTGGGCACCATCGGCGGCGGCAACCACTTTGCCGAGTTGCAGGTGGTCGATCAGGTGCACGAGCCCGGCGTGGTGGACGCCAAGCGCGTGCACCTGCTGGTGCACAGCGGCTCGCGTGGCCTGGGCAGCGCCATCTTGCGCGCCCACATCGACGGCTACAACCACGGCGGTCTGGCGGCCGGCGACGAGGCAGCGCGGCAGTACCTGGCGCAGCACGATGCGGCGCTGGCCTTTGCCGAGCTGAACCGCGCCCACATCGCCCAGCGCATGGCGCAGGCGCTGCGCACAGACCTGCGGCCCGTGCTGGCGCTGTCGCACAACCACGTGCTGCCGCATGTCTGGGGTGGCGAGGCGGGCTTTCTGCACCGCAAGGGCGCCACGCCGGCCGACCAGGGCCTGGTGGTCATTCCCGGTTCGCGCGGCGACCACAGCCATGTGCTGCGGCCGGTGGCGGGCCGCCACGAGGCGCTGGATTCGCTGGCGCATGGCGCCGGCCGCAAATGGGCCCGAGCCGATTGCCGGGGACGGCTCAAGCCCCGCTTCTCGCTCACCGAGCTGCTGCAAACGCGGTTTGGCAGCGCCGTGGTCTGTGCCGACAAGGCGCTGGTCTACGAAGAAGCGCCCCAGGCCTACAAGGACGTGGACGCCGTGGTCGCCACGCTGATCGAGGCCGGGCTGGTGGTGCCCGTGGCCCGGCTGAGACCGCTGCTGACCTACAAAAAGGGCGCGCTGGATCAGCCCGACGCCGAAGACGAGGCCGGCCGCCGGCCGCGCGACGGACGCGGACGCCCGGGCAAGGCATCGAACCACGCGTCGGGCCAGGTGTCAGGCAAGACGCCGCGTGGAGGGCTGCCATGCTGCTGATCCAGATCACGGCCGCGCACGGCCCGGCGGAGTGCGAGCGTGCGGCGCAGCTCACGCTGCGCGCGCTGTTGCGCGAGGCCGCCGGGGCCGGCATCGCGTTCGACGTGCTGGCGTGCGTGGACACACCGGCTGGCTGCCAGTCGGCCCTGCTGCGCAGTGCGCACGAGGCGGCGCTGCCGTGGGTGACGCCCTGGTTGGGGACCATCCAGTGGACCTTCGCCAGCCCGTTTCGCCCCCACCACCGGCGCAAGAACTGGTTCGTGGCGGTGCAGCGCTGTGCGCTGCCCGAGGCCGTGCCCACCGAAGGCGAGATCCGCTTTCAGGCTTGCAAGGCCTCGGGCGCGGGTGGCCAGCACGTCAACACCACGGACTCGGCCGTGCACGCCACGCACGTCGCCAGCGGCTTGTCCGTGAAGGTGGGTACCGAGCGCAGCCAGCACGCCAACAAGCGGCTGGCTCGGGAACTGCTGGCCATCAAGCTGGCGCAACGCCAGGCGTCGCTGCTGGACCAGGCCCGCGAGGCCCGCGCCCGGCTGCACGGCCAGGTGGCGCGAGGCGACCCGGTCAAGGTGTTCCACGGGCCGCCGGGGCGATGAGCCGCGCGGGCGCGTCGATGCGCGATGCGGTGGGTGGGGGCCGGCTGGCCTGCTGGCCCGTGCGTCGTCGGTCGTGCCCGGCGCCCACCGCCAAGCTGGGTCGGGTGGTGCAGCGCCGCGGGGGTCCGCTGGCAGAGGCGCAAGTGCGAAGTACCAAGTGCCACGAGCGCGGCAGGGCGACGGGCGCGTCAAGGCGCGAAGGCAGGTCATGGTGCTGGGCGGTGTATGGGGGGGCGGTGCGCCGGGCACACGCCGCTGTGCAACACCCGGCGCGGGTGCGCCGAGGCGCTGCGCCACAATCGCCGCATGGTGCTCAACCTCATCTGGGTCGGTTTTTTCCTCGTCGCCATCCTCACGGCGCTGGTGCGGCTGCTGCAGGGCGATGCGGCGGTGTTCCCGGCGCTGATGGGCGCGATGTTCGATTCGGCCAAGACCGGCTTCGAGATCTCGCTGGGCCTGGTCGGCGTGATGGCGCTGTGGCTGGGCATCATGCGGGTGGGCGAGCAGGCCGGCGTCATCGACGCGTTCGCGCGCCTGGTCAACCCGCTGTTCTCGCTGCTGTTTCCGTCGGTGCCGCGTGGCCATGCCGCGCAGGGTGCGGTGATGATGAACGTCTCGGCCAACCTGCTGGGGCTGGACAACGCGGCCACGCCGCTGGGCCTCAAGGCCATGCGCGAGCTGCAGACGCTGAACGCCGTGCCCGCGCGTGCGAGCGATGCGCAGATCATGTTCATCGTGCTGAACACGGCCGGGCTGACGCTGATCCCCACCGCGGTCATCGCCATGCGGCAGACCATGGCAGCCAAGCAGGGGCTGACGCAGTTCAACGCGGCCGACATCTTCCTGCCGACGCTGATGGTGACCGCAATCGGTCTGCTCACCGCGCTGCTGGCGGTGGCCTGGGTGCAGAAGCTGCCGATCTGGCGGCCGCGCTTCGCGGCCTTCGTGCTGGGCCTGGCGGCGTTCGTCGGCACGGCGCTCTGGGGCCTGTCGCAGCTGCCCCCCGAGGTCGCGGCGCGCGTGGTCGGCACCGTGGGGGCGGTGGTGGTGATGGGCGTGGTGGCGCTGTTTTTGGCCGCCGGGCTGATCCGGCGCGAGAACTGCTACGAGGCCTTTGTGGAGGGCGCCAAAGAGGGCTTTGGCGTGGCCGTGCAGATCATCCCCTACCTGGTGGCCATGCTGGTGGCGATCGGCGTGTTCCGCGCCGCGGGCTGCATGGACGTGGTGCTGGACGCCATCGCGGTCGGGGTGCGCGCGCTGGGGCTGGACACGGCCTTTCTGCCCGCGCTGCCGGTGGGGCTGATGAAGATCCTGTCGGGGTCGGGCGCGCGCGGCCTCATGGTCGACGTGTTCGCCACCTATGGCGTGGCGTCGTTCCCGGCCAAGCTGGCCGCCATCATCCAGGGCTCGTCCGAAACCACCTTCTACGTGCTGGCGCTGTACTTCGGCAGCGTGGGCGTGAAGGACACGCGCCATGCCTTGCCCTGTGCGCTGCTGGCCGATGGGGTGGGCATCGTCGCGGCCATCCTCATCGCCTATGCGATGTTTTGATGGGGTATGAGGAAGTTGGCGATCATGCTCTATCGGCAGGCGATGCATACCCCGGGTGTGCTGTTCTCGCTTTGGCGCGCATCAGGCGTGTGTGCCGTGTTGTTGAGAAGGCGGTTCAGCGGGCTGTTCCGTGGGGTGCTGCGCCTGCCGCTGTGGCTGGCACTGGCCGGCCTGTGGGCCGGTGTGGCGCTGCCGGCGCTGGCTGTGCAGCCCGTGCCGGCGCTGAGTTCGCGCGTCATCGACCAGACCGGCACGCTGGCGGCCGACGAGGCGCAGGCCATCGCGGCCAGCATCGCGCGGCTGGAGCAGGACACCGGCACCCAGCTGGCCGTGCTCCTGGTCGCCAGCACAGCGCCCGAAGACATCTTTGCCTACAGCAACCGCGTGGCCAACACCTGGAAGCTGGGGCGCGCCGACGTGGGCGACGGCCTGCTGGTGGTAGTGGCCAAGGACGACCGGCGCATGCGCATCGAGGTGGCCAAGGCGCTGGAAGGCGCGGTGACCGACATCCAGGCCGGCCGATTGATCAACGAGGTGATGGCGCCGGCCTTCAAGCGCGGCGACTACGGCGGCGGCCTGTTGCAGGCGGTGCAGGCGCTGGGGCAGCTGGCGCGGGGCGAGGCCTTGCCGGCGCCGGCGCAGCAGGCCTTGGGCTGGGCGGACTGGAAGCAGCGCGCCCTGATCGCGATGTCGGTGTCCATGTCGGTGGGCAGCTGGGCCGGCCTGCTGTGGTTCGCGTTCGGGCCACGGCAGTGGTCGGGGGCGCGCAAGCTGGTGAGCTTTCTGCTGGCCAATGGGCTGCTGTCGGCGCTGGTGGCCTGGAGCGTGTGGAGCCCGGTGCTGTTCCTGATCGGCCTGGTGCTGGCCGTGCCCGTGGGCGTGTGCTGCTGGGGTGCGGTGGCGTTCTTCCGCGCCATCGGGTCGGGGCAGGACGTGACGTCTGTGGGCGGCACGACGCGGCGCAGGCGTTTCGAGGACTCGGGCTGGGGCAGCAGCCGGTCGAGCTCCAGCTCGTCCAGTTCGAGCTCGTCGTCGAGTTCCTCGAGTTCATCCAGCTCGGGCGGCGGGGGCAGTTTTGGCGGGGGTGGTGCCTCGGGAAGTTGGTGATCATTGGATGGGGTATGGGGCTGTTGCCGTTTCAATCAAAACGGCAATCGATGCATACCCAGCGCCATGAATGGGTTGGAGCTTCTGATCCGTGCCAGCCTGATCGGCCGTCACGGGGCCTCGACCAGCCAGCCGCCGTGCCGGGTCGGCCCTGAGCCCGCGGCGTGTCAGCGGTCTTGGACGAGCCAGCGCTGGGCCAGCTCGACCCAGTAGGCAGCGCCCAGCGGCAGCAGCGCGTCGTTGAAGTCGTAGCTGGCGTTGTGCAGCTCGCAGGGCCCGGCGCCATGGCCGTGGGCGCGGTGCGTGCCGTCGCCGTTGCCGATGAAGAGGTAGGCGCCGGGTTTGGCCAGCAGCATGAAGGCGAAGTCTTCGGCGCCCATGACGGGCTCCTGCGCCAGCGTCTGCGCGTCGCCGATCAGGTCGCGCATCACGCCCTGGGCGAATTCGGCCTCGGCCGCGCTGTTCACCGTGGGCGGGTAGTTGCGCTTGAACGTCAGCTCGCCCTCGCAGCCGAAGGCCAGTGGCAGCTGCTGCACCAGCTCGCGCATGCGCTGCTCCATCTGATCGAGCACGTCCAGCGTGAAGGTGCGCACCGTGCCCTCGATCGTCACCTGGCCCGGCACCACGTTGGTGGCCGTGCCGCCGTGGATCATGGTGACCGAGAGCACGGCCGGGTCGATGGGCTTGACGTTGCGGCTGACGATGGTCTGCAGCGCCAGCACCAGCTGGCAGGCCACGGGCATGGGGTCGAGGGTGGTGTGCGGCAAGGCCGCGTGCCCGCCCTTGCCGCGCAGGATGATCTCGAACTCGTTGCTTGAGGCCATCACCGGCCCCGCACTGACCGCCATGGTGCCTTGGGGGTACCCGGGCCAGTTGTGCATGCCGAAAACGGCCTCCATGGGGAACTGCTCAAACAGGCCGTCGTCGATCATGGCCTGGGCGCCGGCGCCGCCTTCCTCGGCGGGCTGGAAGATCAGGTAGACCGTGCCGTCGAAGTCGCCGTGTTTGGCCAGGTGTTCGGCCGCGCCCAGCAGCATGGCGGTGTGCCCGTCGTGTCCGCAGGCGTGCATGCGGCCAGGGTTCTGGCTGGCGTGGGCAAAGGTGTTGACCTCCTGCACGGGCAAGGCATCCATGTCGGCGCGGATGCCCACGGCGCGCGTGCTGCTGCCGCGTCGCAGGATGCCGACCACGCCGGTCTTGCCCAGGCCGCGCACCACGGGAATGCCCCAGTCGGTCAGCCGCTGGGCCACCAGGTCCGCGGTGCGGACTTCTTCATAGCGCAGCTCGGGGTGGGCGTGGATGTCGCGGCGCACGGCGGTCAGGTCGGCCGATTTGGCCTGTAAGGCCTGCACGGTGGGGTGGGGGGCAAGGGATGTGACCATGGCAGAAATCTCCTGGGAGGCAGTCTAGCCACGAATCGCGGGCGGGATGCGGCAGCAGGCTTTGGCCCGATCCACCGCCCCCGGCGCGTGCCGATTCGGCACGAGGGTGTCGGGCTGCTGGCACCATGTGGCCTGGGCCGCGCGCCGGCCAGACCATCATCCCCCACACCATGCGTCACCTTCGCCGACCACTCGCCCGCTTCCGCCGTGTCCTGCTGGGTGCGCTGGTGCTGGCCGCGCTGGCGGCGACAGGGTGTCAGTCCCTCGGGTATTACGCGCAGTCGGTCAACGGCCACCTCACGCTGATGAACGCGGCGCGTCCCGTGAACGACTGGCTGCAGGACGAGCGCACGCCGCCGGACCTGCAGGCCAGGCTGCAGCTGGCGCAGCAGCTGCGCGGCTTCGCCAGCCAGGCGCTGCACCTGCCCGACAACGCCAGCTACCGCCGTTATGCCGACCTGCGGCGGCGCGCCGTGGTGTGGAACGTGGCGGCCGCGCCACCCGATTCGCTCACGCTCAAGTCGTGGTGCTTCATGGTGGTGGGTTGCGTGTCCTACCGCGGCTACTTCGACGAGGCCGAGGCGCAGGCCCTGGGCCGGCAGCTGGCGCAACAGGGCTGGGAGGTCGACGTCTACCCGGTGCCCGCCTACTCCACCCTGGGCTGGCTCAACTGGCTGGGCGGCGACCCGCTGCTGTCCACCTTCATCGTCTATGGCGAGGGCGACCTGGCCGGCCTGCTGTTCCATGAGCTGGCCCATCAACAGGTGTACGTCGACCACGATTCGGCCTTCAACGAGTCCTACGCCACGGCCGTGGAACGCCTGGGCGTGCGCCAGTGGCTGGCAACGCGGCCGGCCGAGGTGCGCGAGGCCCATGCGCGCGGTCAGCGCCACCGGCGCGAGTTCCGCGCCCTGCAGCAGCGCACGCGCGAGGCGCTGGCGGCGCTGTATGCGCGGGGCGGTGGCGCGCCCCACGCTGCCGCAGCGTCAGCCGCTGAGCGAGGGGCCGGCCCGGAACCGGATGCCTCCAGACGCCAGGCGACAGCGTCCCAGGCATCCGCGCTGGGGGCGAACCGGACGAACGAGTCCGGCCTTGCCGGTGCGGATCGGCCCGCGCCGCCGCTGACAGCCGGCGATTTGAACCAAGCGCCGGGTGAGGGCGAGAACGGTCCGCTGGACCGGGCCGCGCTGTTGGCGCGCAAGACGCAGCTCATGCAGGACTTTGCCGCGCAGTACCGGGCGCTTCAGACCGATTGGGCGGCGCGTGGCGAACCCGATGCGCGCCACGACCGCTGGGTGGCCAAGGCCAACAACGCCAGCTTTGGGCTGCAGAGCGTGTACCAGGGCTGGGTGCCCGCGTTCGAGGCCTTGTTCGAGGGCCAGGGCTGCGACTGGCCGCGCTTCCACGCCGCCGTGGCCGAGCTGGCCCGGCAGCCGCGCCCGGCGCGCGATGCCGCCTTGTCCCGGTTGGCCGAGGGCGCCGCGCCGGCGGCGGTCCGGCAGCCGGCCTTGGCGGCCTGCCGGGTCTTTGGGTCGTCTGTGTTTTGATGTTGGGAGTATGGCGTCATCGTCGTTTCGGAATCAACGGCGATGTCTGCATACTGCATGTATGCTCAGCGCAAGGACTCGATGAGGTCGATGTAGGCCTGCATGGCCTCGTCGGCGGTGGTGCCTTCGAGCTTGGTCCAGGCGTCCCACTTGGCGCGGCCCACCAGGTCGGTGAAGCTGGGCTTGGGCGCGTCGTTGTCGCCTTCGGTCGCCTGCTTGTACAGCGCGTAGATTTTCAGCAGCGTGGGGTTGTCGGGGCGCTGGCTCAGGTCCTTGGCCGTGGCCACGGTGTGTTCAAACTGGGCTTGGAGGTCAGACATGGGATGCGGCAAAGGTCAAGCGAATGCGGTGGGCGACATGCCGCACCGTGGGTCATTGTCGGCGATGTGGGTACGCGCTGCGGTCGCCCGCCCTGCCAGACAGGCCATGGGTGACGCGGCGGAAACAGGGGAGTATGGGTTGGGTGGACGCCAGCCTCTTTGTGAATCAGCCATTCCTGACCCGCGCCGTGGGCTGATGGTTGCCAAGTTTGGGGAACCTTGAAGCCGCGGCGCGCCAAGACGTCCAGCACCGCTGCATCGCTGATCGGGCGGCCATGCAGGCCCAGCAATTCGTCGTGGATCCAGGTTGGGGGTTGTGCGTCGCACATGGGGATTCCCCGTGGCCAAGCAGGTGGCGCCGCGCGCCACGGGACGGCGATTGCTGCATCGCCGTGACGGCACTATAATGGCGGGCTTTGCAGCGAATTTGCCCCGCGGCAAAAGCAAGTCTTGTGGTGTGTTCGTTGGCCTTGGCCGACGCGTGCGGCACCGGACGAGATACCCCACCTAAGAGCGCGCTCAATGTATGAAGCGCGCCGACCGTGGAAAAGGGCAGCCTCAAACCCTCCTTTGTTAGGAAAACTCATGTCTACATTCAGCGCAAAGCCCGCTGAGGTCGTGCACGAGTGGTTTGTGATTGACGCGACCGACAAGGTCCTCGGACGGGTAGCCAGCGAAGTTGCCCTCCGTCTGCGCGGCAAGCACAAGGCCATTTACACGCCTCACGTCGACACCGGCGATTTCATCGTGATCATCAACGCTTCCAAGCTGAAGGTCACGGGCACGAAGTCGCTCGACAAGATCTACTACCGTCACTCGGGTTTCCCGGGTGGCATCACTGCCACCAACTTCCGCGATCTGCAAGCCAAGCATCCTGGCCGCGCACTCGAGAAGGCCGTCAAGGGCATGCTGCCCAAGGGTCCTCTGGGCTACGCCATGATCAAGAAGCTGAAGGTCTACGGCGGCGCTGAGCATCCGCACACCGCCCAGCAGCCCAAGACGCTGGACATCTGAAGGAGCCGCACATGATTGGTGATTGGAACAACGGCACGGGCCGTCGCAAATCCAGCGTTGCACGCGTCTTCCTGAAGAAGGGCAGCGGCAAGATCACGGTGAATGGCAAGGCCATCGAAGAGTACTTCGGTCGTCAAACCTCCATCATGATCGCCAAGCAACCCCTGGTGCTGACCGAGAACGTCGAAACCTTCGACATCCAGGTCAACGTGCACGGCGGTGGCGAATCGGGTCAGGCTGGCGCAACCCGCCACGGCATCACCCGCGCGCTGATCGACTACGACGCGAACCTGAAGCCCGCACTGAGCCAAGCCGGCTTCGTGACGCGCGACGCTCGCGAAGTGGAACGTAAGAAGGTCGGCCTGCATTCCGCACGCCGCGCCAAGCAGTTCTCCAAGCGTTAAACTGCCGCCATTCCCGATCCTGTTTGCCATCGGGCCAACATTTCGGGCATGCGCCACACAGGCCGCACCGGCACTGCCGGGGCGGCTTTGTTTCATCTGCTCAGCCCTTTCTTGGAGTTGCCATGTCTGCCATGACCTTGCCCACCCCATCGCAAGCGCCCCGAGGTTTGCTGCCCAAAGGCTCGCAACTGCGGGGCGAGCTGAACGTGGCCCAGGGTCTGCGCATCGAGGGCGAGCTGTATGGCAACGTGCGCGCCCTGGACAGCCAGGGCGCCACCGTGGTCGTGGCCGACGGCGCGACGGTGATCGGCGCCATCGAGGCCGCACACGTCATCGTGCAGGGCCAGGTGCAGGGGCCCATCGTCGCGACCCAGCAGCTGCAGGTGCTGGCCGGCGCGCAGATCGATGGCGAGTTGCATTATTTGCACCTGGATTTGCACCCGCAGGCCTTGGTGCGGGGCAGTTTGATCCCCATCTTGGGGGTGTCCGATGCGCAAGCGCTGCCGTCAACCACGGCCGGCGCCAGCGATGAGGGCGCGGCCGCCGATGCGGCGCCGGCCCAGGCGGACGACGAGGCCAAAGGCCCAACCGCCCGCGCGGTTAAGGGCGAGGCCGACCCTGAAGCCGAGGGCGGCGCCGTACCATCGACCCCAGCCCACGTTTGATTTGGAGAATTTCATGAGTGAAGTGGCAGAAGTGGCCGTGAGCGAAGTGCCCGCCATGCCCGAACCCATCGTCTTCACCGACAGCGCCGCCACCAAGGTGGCTGACCTGATCGCGGAAGAAGGCAACCCCGATCTGAAGCTGCGCGTCTTCGTGCAAGGCGGCGGCTGCTCGGGCTTTCAGTACGGTTTCACGTTCGACGAGATCACCAACGACGATGACACCGTGATGAGCAAGAACGGCGTGTCGCTGCTCATCGATCCCATGAGCTACCAGTACCTCGTGGGCGCAGAGATCGACTACAAGGAAGACCTGCAAGGCGCGCAGTTCGTCATCAAGAACCCGAACGCCTCCACCACCTGCGGTTGCGGGTCGTCGTTCTCGGTCTGATCATCGGCATGGGCCTCAGTGCCCATGAGTGTTTGGATGTAAGCAGTATGACCCTGTTGCCGTTCAACATTGAACGGCAACAGGGTCATACTGCCTTTGTCGTGGGGATGACGCAGCCGAGCGTCTGAACGGCAAGCCGGAAGGGTCCAGTATGACCGCCTGCCCCGGGCGATGTGGCTGAACGTGTCAGCGGCACAGGGCGCGACGGGGCATGGGTCACGCATCTGGGCCACAAGGGTGGCGCTTGGCGGCTGTTCAGCACTGTGGGTGGATAGGCCGGCCGCATTTGAGCTGCCTCACCGACCGCTGGGCTCCACGCCAGCGCGCCGCTTGCGCTCAAGCGGCTTTCTGTCCCCGCACCAGCGCCATGACCTCGTTCAGGTTGATCGTCTTGGCCTTCTCGCGCATGTCGGGCAGGTATTGCGTTTGCAACTGCTGGCCTTGGCCCAGGACGTTCTGGTAGGCGTCCTTGAGCATCTGGGTGGACAGCTGCCGGCCGCCTGCGTAGTACTGCAGCGCCACATGGCCCAGCGCGTAAGTGGTCGCGAAGCTCATGCCCGAGCTGATGGCCTGCTTGCCCACGCCCCCCAACACGCCGCCGATGGCCCCGCCGCCCACTTTGCGCAGCAGGCCGCCCAGCAGCTTGCGGCCCGCCTGCTCGAGGTATTGCGAGGTCAGGCCCACGCCCAGGGTGGCGAGGAAGTCCTTGATGTGCGAGCTGTCCAGCT
Organism: Comamonas serinivorans; assembly: GCF_002158865.1. Classification (NCBI taxonomy): domain Bacteria; kingdom Pseudomonadati; phylum Pseudomonadota; class Betaproteobacteria; order Burkholderiales; family Comamonadaceae; genus Comamonas; species Comamonas serinivorans. The sequence goes on from NZ_CP021455.1 coordinate 537,830, forward strand.
CGTAGCCGTGCGCCTTGCCGATGGCATAGACCAGCCGCATCTGCAGCGGGATGATGGCCATGGTGGAGAGGGTCTCGGGCAGCAATTCCAGCGCGCCATTGGTGATGGCGGCGTTGCGGATCTGGCGCTCGAGCGCGGCCCGGTCCACCGACGCCTGCGGGGTTGCAGGGGCTGCGGTGCTGGCGGCTGCCGCCGCAACGAGGGGCACGGCTGCCGTGGCGGCTGGCACGGCGGGCGTGGCCGCGGCGGACAGGCCAGTGGCCTGGTCTTCAAACGCCTGGGCGGCGGCGCTGCCCAAGCCCAGCTGCTGGGCCAGCTGCTGCAGGAACGCGTGTTCCGCAGCGCTGGAGCTGCCGTCGGCATCGCACACGCAGACGGCCATTTCATACGCCAGCTGTCGGGCCTCGGCGCTGCTCAGCTCGCGGCTGGCCTGGGCCAGGTCCACGCGGCCCAGCATCACGTCCTGGTACAGCAGGGGCAGGTTCACGCCGGTCGAGGCCCCCAGGCCTTGCGCGATGTCGCGGATGGCGTCGCGCTCGCGCGCATGCTTGTCGCCATCGACGAACGCGGCGAGGAGGGCGATGCGCAGGATGTTCTGGGTGTCGCTGGTGCTCAGGCTCATGGGGGTCTTTCCTGTCAAACAAGGGAGAAGGCCGCTGTGCGAACAGCGACTGGCTGGGAGTGGGGGCCACCGGCGTTGGTTCCCGTCGATGGCCTCAGCGCGGTGCGGCGCCGGGTTGCTGCGTGGCGCAGCCGCGCGCGGTGCTGCGGTGTGCGATGCCGCTCGGCTGATGCCGCTGTCCGGCCGTCCAGCGCATCGGCGAGGCCGAGCCTGTGCTGAGGCCGACCGAGTCCCGCCCCAAGTCGAGCCAACGAAGAACGCCGTGCTCACGCCTGGTCGAACGGGATCAGGCGCGGTTGTCATCGCGTGAGTGCTGCCTGGGTCCAGCGCACGATGTCCACCAGCCCCATGGCGCCGGCCTGGCGCGTGACCTCCTGCCCGCCCTTGAACAGGGCCAGGGTGGGGATGCTGCGGATGCCGTAGCGGCTGCCCAGGCCCGGCTCGGCCTGGGTGTCCACCTTCAGCAGCCGCACGTGGGGCTCGAGCTGGGCGGCGGCCTGCGCGTAGGCCGGGGCCATCATGCGGCAGGGGCCGCACCAGGGGGCCCAGAAGTCGACCAGCAAGGGCAGGTCGCTTTTCGCCAGGTGGCGGTCGAAACGCGCCTCGGTCACGGCCAGCGGTTGGGCCTCGAACAGGGCCTGATGGCATTTGCCGCACGTGGGCGATTTGCTCAGGTCGGCGTGCTGGATGCGGTTGATCGCATCGCAGTGCGGGCACACCAGGTGCAGGGATTCGGACATGGACTCTCCAGGAAGCGAGGCGCGTGGCCTCCTTGATCCGGGGTAGATGTCGACGCCGGGCCGCAATTTCAAGCGCCGCACGCGTCTGGCGCATGGCAGGCGGCACTGCGCAGCTGCCCCCGGGTCGATCTCCGCCATCATCACCGGGGGCGTGACCCTGCACGATGGTCGCACCTCGTTCGGCATGACCAACGCCCCGAAACGCGTGTGCGCCCACTCTGGACAGGCGGCCTCGGCGCGGTGAACCGCGTGGACCGAGACCCGCAGCCCGGTGGGGCGCCGGCCGCCGTGTCACACTCCCGGTCATGAGTTTGTCGCCCACTCCGGGCATGCCCCCCGAGCCGCCCCGCGCGGCCCCCGCGCCTTCCCAAAGCGTCCGTGCCCAGGGCTGGCAGGCCCTGGCCTTGAGCGCCTTCGACGAGGTGGTGCAAGCCTCGTCGGGCTTCATGCCCCGTGCCGGCCAGCGCCAGATGGCCGAGCACATCGCCCACACCCTGAGCCTGGCCACGCTGCCCAGCGACCCCGCCGACAGCCTGAACCAGGGCGAACCGGTGGCCGAGCGCCGCGCCATCGCCGTCATCCAGGCCGGCACCGGCGTGGGCAAATCGCTGGCCTACAGCGCGACGGCCATCGCCATGGCGTTGGCGCGCGGCACGCGCGTGGTCATCTCGACCGCCACCGTCGCCCTGCAGGAGCAGCTGGTCAACAAAGACCTGCCCGCCCTGGCCGAGCGCCTGCCGGGCGGTTTTCGCTACGCGCTGGCCAAGGGCCGCGGGCGTTACGTCTGCAAGTTCAAGCTCGAACGCCTGGCCGCAGGCGCCGATGCCACCGAAGCCGAGGCCGACGCCGAGGCGGCCGATGACCTGTTCGGCGACGATCCGGCCTTTGGCACGCCGGTGGCCAGCCTGAGCACCGCCGAACGCCAGGCCCGCGTGCGCTTCTACAGCCGCATGGCCGATGTGCTGGCCGCCGGCCAGTGGGATGGCGACCGCGACAGCCTGGAGGTGCCGCCGGCCGGCGAGGTGTGGCAGCCCGTGGCCGCCGTGTCGCAGACCTGCACCGGCCGCCACTGCCCGGCCTTCGCCAGCTGCGTCTACTACGAACGGCGCAAGGCGCTGGTCAACGCCCAGGTCATCGTCGCCAACCACGACCTGCTGCTGTCGTCCATCGGCTCGCGCCTGCTGCCCGAACTGGGCCAGTGCCTGCTGATCTTCGACGAAGCGCATCACTTGCCTGCCACGGCGCTGGACCAGTTCGCCACCCGTGCCGACCTGAACCGCAGCGGCTGGGTGGACACCCTGGCCAGCCGCGCGCAGCGCGTGGGCGGCCTGCTGGGCGTGGGCGAGGTGACCGACGTCAGCACGCACGCCCAGGCCTTGACGCGCCACCTGCGCGACGCTGAACGCCTGGTCAGCGACCTGTTCGGGGCTCAGCTGACCAGCCAGGCCGGCGGCTGGGGCCCGCCGCGGGTGCGCCTGCCGCTGGGCGCGCTGCCCGAGGTGCTGGCCGAGCCGGTGCAGCGCATCGAGCACCACGCCAACGGCTTCCTCACCGCCTTGCGTGCCGTGGCCAAGGCGCTCAAGGCCGACATCAAGGACAAGCCCGACGAGGCGCGGCGCCTGTCCACGCTCTACGCCCAGATCGGCATGCTTGCGCCGCGCCTCGAAGAGTTGGCCGCCACCGCTTCGTCGCTGTTGCACTCGCCCGAAGAAGGGGCGCCGCCCATGGCCAAGTGGATCACGCTGAGCCAGCCGGCCGATGAGCGTGCGCCCGACGCCGGCAAGACCGGGCGCCGCGCCGCGGCCAGCGCGTTCACGCCCGTGCTCAGCCTGCATGCCAGCCCCATTCTGCCGTCAGTATCACTACACCACCGTTTGTGGAAAAACGTGAGCGGGGCCATACTCACGTCGGCCACCATGACCAGCCTGGGCAAATTCGATTTCTTCCTGCGCGATGCCGGGCTGGCGCAGGATGCCGCTGTCACCACGCTGGCCGTCGAGAGCCCGTTCGACTTCGCGCGCCAGGGCGAGCTGATCGCCGCCGCCACGCAGGCCGACCCGCGCCAGGCCGAGCGCTTCAACGCCGAAATGTGCACCCAGCTCATGCGCGACCTGCAGCAGGTCAAGGCCGGTGCGCTGGTGCTGTTCACCTCGCGCGCGCAGCTCACCCAGGCCGTGGCGGCGCTGCCGCCCACCCTGCGCAGCCGCACCCTGGTGCAGACCGAGCTGCCGCGCAGCCAGTTGCTCCAGCAGCACCGCGACGCCGTCGCCAAAGGCCAGCCCTCCATCATCTTCGGCATGCAGTCGTTCGGCGAGGGCCTGGACTTGCCCGGCGCGCTCTGCGAGTCGCTGTTCATCACCAAGCTGCCGTTTGCACCGCCCGACGAACCGGTGAGCGAGGCCCGCGCCGAGTGGCTGCGCAGCATCGCACGCGACCCCTTCATCGAGCTCGTCGTGCCCGCCACCGCCATCCGCCTGGCGCAGTGGATGGGCCGCGCCATCCGCACCGAAGCCGATCACGCCCAGGTCACGTGCTACGACAAGCGCCTGACCGGCACCAGCTACGGCCAGCAGCTGCTCAAAGGCGTGCCGCCATTCCGCCTGGTGCAGCGCGGGCCGGGTTGAGGGCGAGGGGGCGCCTTCGCGGCTGTGCTGAGGCGCATGCGGCGCGCCGCCCATGACCACCTTGGCGGAATGCTGTCGCGCTGGCGCCTGCACGCCGAGCGTGCCGCTCACGGCACCATGTTCGGCTACCCCTCGAAACGGACCTGCGCTTTGGCCGACCACATCGCCATCACATCGCGCCAGGTGTGTGGCTCGGCTGGAGACATGCCGCGCAGCGCATCCTCCATTGCCGCGCGCTCGTGGTTGGATGCGGTGCGCTGGTTGCTCCGAGTCATGTGCATCGGCTTCCCGCCACGAGGCTTGGCAGGTGCAGGCGGCAGATCGGATCTCAGCCCAGCGGCGCCAGCTGCACCTGCTTGAGTGCGCGCCGGTGCTGCGCGTAGTCGGGCATGACGCGCGCGACGATGGCCCAGAAGCGTGGGCTGTGGTTCATCTCGTGCAGGTGGGCCAGTTCGTGGACGATGACGTAATCGGCCAGCTCGGGCGGCAGCTGAATCAGCCGCCAGTGCAGGCGGATGCTGCCGTCGCTGCTGGCGCTGCCCCAGCGCGTGCGGGCGTTGGTCAGGCCCATGCGCTGCCAGCGCACGCCCACCAGCGGGGCGAAGTGGTCCAGGCGCGCGGCGAAGTGGCGGCGGGCCAGGCCTTGCAGCCAGCTCAGGACCGCGGCATGCCAGCGGGTGGCGTCGGCTTGAGCGGGCAGGCTGACGTGAAGTGTCAGATTGGATGGGGTGAGTATGGAGGCGTTGTCGTTGTTCGTGTCAACGGTGCTTGAGGGTACTCCGTGAGCAGAGCGTTCGCCTGCTGCCGTGCCTGACGCCGTGGCGTTCAACGCGGGCGCGCTGGATCCCGCCAGCAGGCGTGCGACAACGCGCATGCGCGCCGTGCCCGGGGATGCGCCCGGCATGCCCTGCACCTGCACGCGCCGGCCCAGCACGGCCAGCGTCTGCCCCGGATGGAACGCGGCGACCGCGGCCGGTGCGCTGGCGTGGTGCTGCAGCTTGTCCACGATCCACGCGGCCCGCGCCTGCAGGGCTTGCTGCACCTGGGCCTGGGTCGCCCAGCGCGGTGCCCGCACTTGCAGGCCCTGGGGGTTCACCGTCATGCCGATGGTGCGGCGGCGGCCGTGGGCGTAGTGGTAGGCCACGGGCAGGCCGGCCAGGGTGACCTGCCGGTTGGCTTGCGGATGACGGTGTTCGTGCAGGGCGGGGGCTGCGGCGGGTGCGGTGTCCGCAGCCAGGGGCGGGTCCACGGGCGTGGCGAGCAGCAGCGCGAGGTCGCCGGCCGGCCGTGGGGTGGGGGTGCCAAGGGCGAGGCCGGCCGCGCGGGGCGGGCCCGAGGGCGCGGGGTGTGGCGCGCGCGCTGTCGGGCCGAGGTCGTCCCCCCGATCGCCTGCTCGATCTGGGGCTGCCCCGGGTGTGGCGGCCGTGTGCGGGTTGCCCGGGGCCACGGTGTCGGGATGAGAGAGGGGGCTGAGCGCGGCGGGATCGGCCGTGGCGCCTGGCCAGGGCTCGGGGCTCAGCAGGTCGAGTTGGCGCATGGGCGAGGCCGCAGCTCGGCGGGGCTGGGGTTCAGGCCGATTCCTGCGCCGCCGCGGGCGCGTCTTCGCCGGCCTGGGCCTCGCGTTCGGCTTGACGTGCGGCGCGCAGCTCGGCCTTGCTCAGGCGCACATAGGGCGGCAGCGGCGGCTGGCCGACATAGGCCTCGGGGTCGAGCCGGCGCATCTCGGATTCGATCCAGTGCGCGACCTCTTTGTTGAGGTCGTCGGCACTGCGGCCGGCGGCCGCGATGGGCGGGCCGATGGAGATGTCGACGATGCCGGGCTTCTTCACGAAGGCGCCCTTGGGCCAGCATTTGGCGCTGGTCACGGCGATGGGGATGATCTGGGCGCCGCAGGCCACGGCCAGGCGCGCACCGCCGCTTTTGTAGTCGCCGGCTTCGCCGCGCCGCGTGCGGGTGCCTTCGGGGAACATGATGATCCACTTGCCCATGCGCAGCTGGCGCTTGCCGGCCGTCACCAGCTTGCGGAAGGCCTGCACGCCTTTGCTGCGGTCGATGTAGATCATGTCCATGGCGCCCATCACCCAGCCGAAGAAGGGGATGTAGAGCAGCTCGCGCTTGAACACGAACGCCAGCGGCCTGGGCATGACGGCCGCCATGGAGAAGGTCTCCCAGGTCGACTGGTGCTTGACCAGCAGCAGCGTGGGCGTGTCGTCGCCGGGCTGGGGCAGGTGCTCGGTGCCGCTGACGCGGTTGTGGATGCCCAGCAGCAGGGTGCCGCTGTCCACCGACAGCTTGAGCCAGCGCCGGCACGCGCCATACAGCTGGTCGCCGCGCACGAAGAGGCGGGCGATCAGCACGGCTGTGGCCCAGGGAATGAGGGTCACCACCATGAACAGCAGGTGCAGGACGGAGCGGATGAAAGCCATGGATGCGCGTGAACAGGAAGAGGGGCGAAGGGCGATCAGCCCAGGGACGGGCTGACGGCGGCCTGGCCGGTGGGCGGCGGGGCGCTGGGCGCTTGTGCGACCAGGGCCTGCGCCAGGGCGCCCAGGTCCGCGTGCACGTGCACGTCGTCGCCGAAGGCGGCCGGCAGGGGATCGGTGCTGTCCGGTCGGCCACGCCCGGTCAGCACCAGGTGCACGCGGCAACCGGCAGCGCGGGCGGCCTGCACGTCGGCCAGGCTGTTGCCCACGGCATGCACCTGGGCCAGGTCCACGCCGTAGCGCAGGCCGATCTGCGTGAACAGGCCGGGCTTGGGCTTGCGGCAATCGCACTGGTCTTCGGGCACGTGAGGGCAGAAGAACACCGAATCGATGCGGCCACCGGCGGCGGCCAGCTCTTTGTGCAGGCGGGCGTGGACCTCGTTGAGCGCCGCCATGTCGATCAGGCCGCGTCCCAGGCCGGGCACGTTGGCCGCGATCACCACGGTGTAGCCGGCCTGGTTCAGGCGGGCCACGGCCTCCAGCGCGCCGGGCAGGGCCTGCCATTGCTCGGGCCGGGCGATGAAGGCGTCGGTCTCGGCGTTGAGGGTGCCATCGCGGTCGAGGATGACGAGTTTCAGCATCGCGCCATTATCGGCCTGCATCCGCCGGCACAGCAGCCGCGCCACTCCAGGGCCGACGCCGGGCGGGCCGCGTGGCGGGCGCACGCGCGGCGGGGGCGCCCGGGTGTCGCGCTGCGGCCGGGGCGACGACGCGCGACCGGTCGCCTGGCCTGGGGTGTGGCGTGAATCATTTCAAAGGCAGTATGCCCCGCTTGTTGTTGGATTGAAAACGGGACGGGCTGCATACTGCCTGATGACCTCGTCAAGCCAGGCGGGACAGGTCGGCCACGCGGTTCATGGCCTGGTGCAGCTGCGACAGCAGCGCGAGGCGGTTGGCCTTGAGCGCGGGGTCGTCGGCGTTCACCATCACGCCGTCGAAGAAGGCGTCCACCGGCGCCTTCAGGGCCGCCAGCTGTTGCAGGTTGGCCGTGTAGTCGCCCTGCGCGAACGCGGCTTCGGCCTGGGGCGCCACGGCTTGCAGCGCCTCGAACAGGGCGTGCTCGGCGGCCTCGGCCAGCAGCGCGGGCGCGACCGTGCCGCTCACCTCGCCCTCGGCCTTCTTCAGGATGTTGCCCACGCGCTTGTTGGCCGCGGCCAGCGCGGGGGCCTCGGGCAGCTGGGCAAAGGCGCGCACGGCCTGCAGGCGCTGGGCCACGTCCACCAGACGCTCGGGGCGCAGCGCCAGCACGGCGTCCACTTCCTGGGCGCTGAAGCCGTCGTCGCGCAGGCCGCCGGCCAGGCGGTCGTAGATGAAGTCGGTGAGGGCGGCGGTGGCACCGTTGACCTTGGCGCCGAAGGCCGGCACGGCACCGGCCAGCAGCGCGCTCAGGTCCAGCGGCAACCGCTTCTCGACCAGCATGCGGATCACGCCCAGCGCGTGGCGGCGCAGCGCGAAGGGGTCGCGGTCGCCCGTGGGCAGGTTGCCGATGCCGAACATGCCGACCAGGGTTTCCAGCTTGTCGGCCAGGGCGACGACCACGCCGACCTCGCCGCGCGGCAGCGCATCGCCGGCGAAACGCGGCTTGTAGTGGTCCTCGATGGCGTTGGCCACGGCTTGCGGCAGGCCGTCGTTCAGGGCGTAGTAGCGGCCCATGGTGCCCTGCAGTTCGGGGAACTCGCCCACCATGTCGGTCACCAGGTCGGTTTTGGCCAACTGGGCGGCCTGGTCGACCTGCTGCAGCGTGTCGGCCGACAGGCCGAGCTGCGCGCCGATGGCCGCGGCAATCGCGCGCACCCGCGCCACGCGCTCGCCCTGCGTGCCCAGCTTGTTGTGGTAGACCACCTTGTCCAGCTGGGGCACGCGGCTGGCCAGCGACTTCTTGCGGTCCTGGTCGAAGAAGAACTTGGCATCGGCCAGGCGCGGGCGCACCACGCGCTCGTTGCCGCCGATCACGGCGCTGGCGTCCTGGGGGTTGATGTTGCTGACGACCAGGAACTGGTGGGTCAGCGTGCCGGCGGCGTCCAGCAGCGGGAAGTACTTCTGGTTGGCCTTCATGGTCAGGATCAGGCATTCCTGCGGCACGGCCAGAAACTCTTCTTCGAACGCGCAGGTCAGCACCTTGGGGCGCTCGACCAGGGCCGTGACCTCGTCCAGCAGCGCGTCGTCCTCGATCGGGCGCGCGCCCGCGCCCACGGCGAGGGCCGCCGCATCGAGCTGCTGGCGGATGTCGGCGCGACGCTCGCCAAAGCTGGCGATCACGGCGCCTTGCGTGCGCAGCTGCTCGGCGTAGCCGTCGGCGCTGGTCAGCACGATGGGGTCGGCGCTGGCCTCGAAGCGGTGGCCGTGCGTGGTGTTGCCGGCCGTCAGACCCAGCGCGCTGACGCCTTGCAGCACGGCGCTGCCGTGCAGGGCCACCAGGCCGTGCGCGGGGCGCACGAAGTTCACGCTGGACCAGCCCGGCAACTCGCAGCCCTGCTCGAGCTGGTAGGTCATCACCTTGGGGATGGGCAGCTTGGCGAGGGCGTCGCCCAGCGCTTTCTGCAGCCCGTCGGACAGCACGGCGCCCTGCAGCGTGGCGTCGTGGAACAGGCTTTCGGCCTTGCCCTCGCCCTCGCGCACCAGCTGGGGCACGGCCGAGGTATCGGCCCCCAGCGCGGCCAGCTTCTTGAGCAGCGCCGGCGTGGGCTGGCCGTTGGCGTCCAGGCCCACGGCCACGGGCATCAGCTTCTGGCGCACGGCGCGGTCGGGCGCCTGGGCCAGCACCTCGGTGATGTGCACGGCCAGGCGCCGCGGCGAGGCAAACGGCGTGGCGCGTGAGCCGGCGCAGGTCAGGCCCTGGGCCGCCAGGCCGTCGAACACGCCCTGGGCGAAGGCGTCGCCGAGTTTTTGCAGCGCCTTGGGCGGCAGCTCCTCGACGAACAGTTCAACCAGCAGATTGGGGGCAGCAGTCATTTTGAGATCCTGGTGTGACGCAGCGCGAAACCGCTCAAGCCGATGAGCAGCAGCGGCATCCAGATGTATTGAAATTCGCTCAGCAGCACCGCAGCGCCGCGCGAAGAAAGCAGTTGCGAGGCCGAGATGGGCGACACGCGCACGGGCCGCCAGGGCAGGAACTCGCGCGCATTCGACAGCGGCGCGAACAGCGCGATGCCGGCACCGCCGCTGGTCATCATGTCCAGCAGGGGGTGGCTGAGCGTGCAGGCCATGAGCCAGACGAAGCCTTGCCAGGGCTTGCCCTGCCACAGCCGACACAGCCACAGCCCCAGCACCCCCATCAGCACGGCAAAGCCCAGCGTGTGCGTGAAGCCGCGGTGGCCCCAGAACGAGCCATAGAGCGAGCTGGACAGCTGGGTCAGGTAGGCCAGGCCATCGAGGTCGGGCAGCACGGCCGCCAGCATGCCGACCAGCAGCATGCGGGGCGGCACGCGTGCACTGCCCAGCGCCAGTGCAGCGGCGATGGGCGGGGCAAGGTGCGTGAAGACCGTGGGCATGGCGAGGCTGAGGTATCAGGCTACTTCCGTTGTCATGTCAACGGGAATGGCGTGATACTGCGTATGAGTTAGCGGTGCCTCAGGCCTGCGCCTCGGTGGGCACGTCGAGCAGCTTGGCCTTGGCGAAATCGGCCATGGCCTGTTCGGTCCACGCCTTGGGCGCCAGCGGGAAGCCCAGGCGCGCCCGGCTGCCCAGGTAGCTGCGCGCCACGGCACGCGCCAGATCGCGGATGCGGCCGATGTAGGCTGCGCGCTCGGTCACGCTGATGGCGCCGCGCGCGTCCAACAGGTTGAAGGTGTGGGCAGCCTTCAGCACCTGTTCGTAGGCGGGCAGTGCAAGCTGCTTGTCCATCAGCAGCTTGGCTTCTCGTTCGTGGGCCGCGAAGGCCTGGAACAGGAAGTCGGCGTCCGAGTATTCGAAGTTGTAGGTCGACTGCTCCACCTCGTTCTGGTGGTAGACGTCGCCATAGGTCAGGCGGCTGCCGTCGGGCTGCTGGGTCCACACCAGGTTGTAGACGTTGTCCACGCCCTGCAGGTACATGGCCAGGCGCTCCAGGCCATAGGTGATCTCGCCCGTGGCGGGCTTGCAGTCGATGCCGCCAACCTGCTGGAAGTAGGTGAACTGCGTCACCTCCATGCCGTTGAGCCAGACCTCCCAGCCCAGGCCCCAGGCGCCCAGCGTGGGGTTCTCCCAGTCGTCCTCGACGAAGCGGATGTCGTTTTTCTTCAGGTCGAAGCCCAGCGCTTCGAGCGAGCCCAGGTACAGCTCCAGGATGTTGCTGGGCGCGGGCTTGAGCACCACCTGGTACTGGTAGTAGTGCTGCAGGCGGTTGGGGTTCTCGCCGTAGCGGCCGTCCTTGGGGCGGCGGCTGGGCTGCACGTAGGCCGCACGCCACGGCTCGGGACCGATCGCGCGCAGGAAGGTGGCCGTGTGCGAGGTGCCTGCGCCCACTTCCATGTCGTAAGGCTGCAGCAGCGCGCAGCCCTGGTCGGCCCAGTAGCGCTGGAGCGTGAGGATGATGTCTTGGAAGGTCAGCATGGTGTCGGTTGCGGCAGGTGGCCAACCCCGGGCAGCCACAGGCCGCCAGCAAGAGGGGCCGAAAGAAAGGCCGGGCGCCCACACGCACCCGCGGTGCAAGGGACGCAAACCGGCGATTTTAGCGGCGCGGGTCTGGGCGAAGGCGGCGATCCCGGTGCCCACCGGCCCGGCATCGGGCTGGCCCCAGAAAAAAGGCTGCCGAGGCAGCCAGGGGATGTGCGCGCGCGGCCTCAGGCGCGGCGGCGGCGGGCTGCTGCCGCGGCCGCGGCGGCCAGCAGGCCGCCCAGACCCAGCAGGGCCCAGGGGGCATCGACCGGCACCGGCGCGGGGGTCACCACGGGCGTCACCGGTGTGCGGCAGTCGTAGGTGAGGGTGAGCCGGGCATTCAGGCCCCACACCACGGCCCCCGTGTCGGCCACGTTCAGGTCGAGGACGTTGCTGCCCGCCACCAGCGTGGCTGCGACGGCGGGCACCGAACTGGCGCTCGAAAAGCCCCCGGCGTAGGGGCCACCCAGCGTGGTGCCATTGAGCACCAGGGACTGCAGCACGTCGTCCACCTTGAACTCGAGGGCGATCTGGGCGGAACCCAGCACCACGTTGGGGTCGGGCTGCAAGGTGGTCCGGAACACCTTGTTGACCGCGCCGCTGCTGGCGCCGGTGGCTGAGCTGCTGATCCACTGGGCCGGATAGCTGGGGTTGGTCCAGCCGGGGTTGGGGCTGGTGACGGCGGTTGCGGTCACGAAGGTGCCGGTGCCCGGGTCCACGTCCCACTCGGTGGTGTTGGTGCTGAGGACCACGGTGTTGGCGCCGTCAGGCACGGTGCAGCTCAAGGTGACCGGTGTGGCGGCCAGCGCCTGCGAGGCGCCTGCGAGCAAAGCCAGCAGCCCCAGGCCTTGTGAAATCTTGTGGCGTGACTGCATGCGTCCTCCAAACGATGAAGGGGTTGATTTTTTTCACGCGGGACGAACGGTCTGACAGAAGGGCTGAACGGGCGAATTCGGCGGGCAAACGGTTGGTTTGTGGATGAAAAGGATTGCAAATCAACCGCGCGCCTCGCGCATCCGGACCCTGCATCGCCGGCCGAGGGCACGTGTCAGCGGCGCGCCGACAGGCTGCTGGCAGCGGTGCAGGGTTTCACGGCTTGCCCGGCGCTCACAGTTCTGCGAACCCAAAGCGCTCGCACAGCGCCTCGAGGTCGTCTGGACGCAGGCAGCTGATGAACAGGTGCGCGTCGGTGTCGCCCGGGGCGGGGTCCAGCGACCACAGCATGGCCGCGCCCTGGCCGTTGAGGGTGAGGCCGTTGTGGCGCACCCACAGCGGCCAGCCCAGCTCGCGGGCGATGGCCTCGCGTTCGTCGGTCAGCTCGGCCGCGGGCAGCACGGTGTCGGCGCAGCACGGCCAGCCGCCTTGCGCCAGTTGGTAGGGCATGAGCACGGCGAGGAAGTCGTCCAGCCGCAGCGCTTCGGGGTGGACCGTGTCGTCCACCCCCATCCAGACCTGCCCGTCGGCGTCCACCTGCCACACGCAGACGCCCTGGTTTTCGTCGAGGAACACCAGCCGTCCCTGGTCCAGCTGCCAGTCTGCGGGTGCCAGAAACCGGTTGAAGTGCTGCATCAGGGGCGCGCAGCGGCCCAGGCGCAGGTGCAGTTGGCGCAAGGCCGGCGGCACGGCGAAGCCCTGTGCCGCCAGGCGGGCGACGGCTGCATCGACCTCGGCGGCCGGCAGGCCATCGCCCGGCTGCAGCGCGCGGCCCAGCCAATCGGGCACGTGGGACCACCAGTCGTTGAGGTGCACGGTGTCGCTCATGGGGCTCCCTGGGCCTGCATGGGGCAGGCAATTTCGGTTTGATGAAGTGCAGTATGCGGTCATTGCCGTTCAATTTTGAACGGAAAAGACTGCATACTCCTTTTGTTGTTCAAACGTCAGCTTGACGGCCCCACAGCTGCAGGCGCCAGAGGGCGCCTGCCAGCAAGCCCAGGCAGGCCAGCACCAGCGGCCACAGTCCCCAGGGGGCGACCCAGCGGGCGTACGGTGTGCGGCCGTCGCGGCCCTGCACGGTGACGTCGAGCACGCCGGCCGTCAGGCGCGGCAGGGCGCGCACGACGCGGCCGGTGTGATCGATGAGCGCGGTGGTGCCGGTGTTGGTCGCGCGCAGCATGGGGCGCTCGAACTCGAGCGCGCGCAGGCGGCTGATGGCCAGGTGCTGGTCGATGGCGATGCTGTCGCCGAACCAGGCGATGTTGCTCAGGTTGAGCAGCACCGTGGGCGCCGTGGCCGCATCGCCGAAGCCGGCGCCGATCTCCTCGCCAAACAGGTCTTCGTAGCAGATGTTGGGCGCGATGCGCTCGCCTTGCCAGGCCAGTGGCGGCTGCGGCAGCGCCCCGCGTTGAAAGTCGCCCAGGGGGATGTTCATCATCCGCACGAACCAGTGAAAGCCCGCGGGGATGAACTCGCCGAACGGCACGAGGTGGTGCTTGTCGTAGCGGTACTGGCCCGCTGGCCCCGCGGCAAACGTGCGCACGCTGTTGGTGTAGCCGGCTTCGATCGAGCCCAGCGGCACGGCCACGATGGCCGCACGCGCGCTGCCCGGCTGGGTGAACGGCGCCTGGATCGCCTGCCAGTAGCGGGTCGGCAGCTGCGTGGGCAGCAGCGGGATGGCGGTTTCGGCCGTCACCACCAGCGGGGCGGTGGACGACTGCAGGGCCTGGCCGTACCACGCCAGCGAGCGGTTGATGCCCGGGCCGAACTCGAACTTCTCATCCTGTGGGATGTTGCCTTGCAGCAGCTGCACCGACAGCTCACCCGTGGGCCGCGTGAACCCCCCATGCACCAGCCCCAGCACCGCGCACGCAGCCAGGCTGCCCGCCAGGGCCATGGTTTGCGAGGTGGTGAGGGCGAGGCCACGCAGGCCAGGCGCGGTGGGCCGCGTGCCGGACGCCAGGCGCACGAGCACCGCGGCCAGCAGGGCCGCCCACCAGGCGGCCACCCAGCCCATGCCATAGACGCCGACCCAGGGCGCCAGGCTGACCAGCGGCCCGTCGACATGGGCGTAGCCCGTGGCGCCCCACGGAAAACCGGTGAGCCAGGTGCCGCGTGCCCATTCCGCCAGGGTCCACAGCGCGGCAAACGCCAGGGGCAGCCACCAGGCGGCGCGGACGCGGTCCTGCAGGCCGCGCGCGCGCAGGGCCCGCAGCATGCGGTGGTACGCGGCAGCCGCCACGCCGTAATACAGCGCCAGGAAAGCGGCCAGGGCCAACACGGCCAGCGCGGCCAGGGGCGCCGCCAGGCCGCCATAGACGTGCATGGAGATGAACAGCCACCAGACGGTGGCGGTGAGCCAGGCCGTGGCATACAGCCAGCCCCAGCCAAAAGCCTGCAGGCTGCCGCTGCGGCGCAGGCCGAGCCAGGTGCGCCGCCAGCGCGAGGCAGCGGCCTGCTGCGGCCAAGTGTCAGGAGCCGGTTCGCGCAGGACCGTGTCGGCGTGGTGGTGCAGCAGCGCCACCAGGCCCGCCAGGCTGAGCAGCTGCAGCCACCAGACGGCCTGACCATGGCCCCACCAGGCGATGGAGGCCGCCTGGGCCACCCCCAGCCCCAGCGCCGCGATGAGCCGCAGGCCGCACGCCCGCCAACGGGGCATGGGGCTCAGAGGCCGGCCGCGATCTGCGTCGCGGTGTCGGCCGGCACGGCTGGCGACACCTTGAACCAGCGCACGGCGCCGGATTTGGTGTGCAGCACGAAGAAGTTGAGGTTGGCCAGCGTGATGAATTCGCCACGGCGCGGCACATGGCCCATGGCGTGGGAGACGAGGCCGCCGATGGTGTCGAAATCGGGCAGGTCTTCGTCGCCGTCCTGCGCGCGCACCGCCGCGGCCAGGTCCACGCCGAAGGCTTCGTTCACGCGCTCGATGGAGGTGTCACCGGCCACGCGGAAGGTCTTGTCGGTGAGGGCGAACACCTCGCCCTGGTCGCCGGCGTCTTCGTCGAATTCGTCTTCGATCTCGCCAACGATCTGTTCGAGCACGTCCTCGATGGTGATCAGGCCCGCCGTGCGGCCGAACTCATCGACCACGATGGCCAGGTGGTTGCGGCGCACCCGGAACTCGCGCAGCAGATCGTTCAGGCCCTTGGTTTCCGGCACGTAGACCACGGGGCGCAGCAGCGCGCGCAGGTTCAGCTCGGGCGAGCGCAGGAGCTTGAGCAGGTCCTTGGCCATGAGCACGCCGATGATGTTCTCGCGGTCCCCTTCGAACACCGGGAAGCGCGAGTGCGCGGTGCGGATGACCTCGTTCATCAAGGCCTTGAGCGGCGCCTCGATGTCCAGCAGGTCCATGCGTGGGGCCGCGACCATGGCGTCGCCAGCCGTCATGTCGGCCAGCTTGAGCACCCCTTCTAGCATGACCCGGCTTTCTGCGCCAATCACCGCCTTGTCTTCGGCTTCGGCCAGGGTGGCCATCAGCTCGTCGGTGGAATCCGGACCGGGTCGGATGAACTCGATCAGGCGTTGCAACAGGGTTCGGTTGTCATCGCGCTCGGCGCGCGCAGGGTGTGGGTCGGACACGGGTGTCGGTGGCTGGTGAAAGCCACAAGGATAGCCCATGCCCATGAAGGACCTGGCCACCCCCGGGCGCGCCCGTCCTCAGGCTGCGCTGCGGTGCCGGTTCGCGCGCAGCTCCACGCGGGTTTCCTGCACGATGGCCAGCAGGTCGCGCCATTGCTGGTGGTTGGCCTTCATGCCGTAGTCCAGGTGGGCCAGCTGGGCCTCGACCAGGTGCTGTACGCGCGTGTTCATGTCGGCCGGCGGCAGGCTCAGGTAGGCCTCGGCCTCCGAGCCCATGCGCTCGACCTTGGCGCCATGGCGGCGCGCAATGCGCAGCATGGCGGCGTTCTCGGTCAGGGCGTGGATGAACAGCTGATCCAGGCCATGCACGCGCGCGGAACGCACCGCATGCTCATACAGGCGCGAACCCAGGCGCTGGCCGCGCAGCTCGGTCTGCACCGAGACGCCGAATTCGGCGCAGCGGCCATGGGCCTCGCCGGGCAGGCCCAGCACGGCCTGGGCTTCACCCGGCAGCGGCAGCGCCAGGTGCGACACGGCCACGAGTTCGAGCCGGCGGTTGAAGATGCCGTGCAGCTCGTCGCGGTCGAAGTTCAGGCCGTTCACATAGCGCGTCATCTGCTCGTCGGTGGCCTGGTAGCCAAAGCGCAGGTAGCGGTCGCGGGCGGACAGGCGCATCAGGTGCGCCAGGATCTGCGGGCGGTGACGCTCGCTCAGGGGGCGGATGGCCACGAGCTCGAACAATCGACCCAGGCCAGTCTGTGCCGCGCCTTGTGGGCGCGGTGCGGCGGCCGGACGGGCCGCTGCAGGGGTGGGTGTAGCGATCATGGCGCTCATTATTGGTACAAACCCTAGGGTGTGCACCTCAATTCACGCCCTTGAAATGTGCGGGCGGTGCTCAGCGGTCGATCATGGGGCTCATGTCTTCGAGCCACAGCACCTTGTCGGCATAGGACTGCAGATCGGGCGAGAGGTTGGTCATCGAGCCGCAGAGCCAGATCTCCTTGCGTAGCTCGGACTTGACGTAGGAGATGGCGTCCTCGAAGTCGCCATCGCCGGCGCAGAGGATGAGCCGGTCGTAGGCGCCCTGGGCGGCCAGCTTGATGATGAGCGTGGCGATGCCCACGTCCACGCCTTTTTGCACCTGGCGGTCGAAGGTCTTGCCGCAGTCGGGGCAACGCAGGTGCATGGACTTGAGCTTGTAGAGCTGCACCCGGAACTTGGGGCCCTTGGGCGGCGCGCTCTTGAGCCAGTTGTAAAAGCCCTGCAGGTCGTCGCTCGAGGTGTCCTGGGCCGAGTTCAGGAAGTAGCTCTCGTACAGCGGTTCGCCGTTCAGCGTTTCCAGGTGGTTCTTCAGCTTCAGGTAGTCGAAGGGGCGCGACTTGCCGTGGTTGAACAGGTAGGCGGCGTCGATGATCCAGACGGTTCTCATGCCAGGCCTTTCTGGGTGGCCTGGGCCAGCGCCACGTACTCGGACACCGGCACTTCTTCGGCGCGGCGCTGTACGTCGAAGGTCCCGGCGAAGCCGCGCGCGTCCAGCCACGCGCCCAGGGTGTGGCGCAGCAGCTTGCGGCGCTGGCTGAAGGCGACCTGCACCAGGGCCTCGAGGTGGGGGCGGTCGATGGCCTCGAACGTGGTGCGCGGCACCATGCGCACCACGGCCGAATCGACCTTGGGCGGCGGGTCGAAGCTCTCGGGTGGCACGAAGAGGATGTTCTCCATCGCGTAGCGCCACTGCAGCACCACCGACAGGCGGCCGTAGTCGCTGGTGGCGGGCAGGGCCACCATGCGGTCGATCACCTCTTTTTGCAGCATGAAGTGCTGGTCCTGCACCGCGTCGACGAACTGCAGCAGGTGAAACAGCAGCGGCGTGGAGATGTTGTAGGGCAGGTTGCCGACGATGCGCAGCTTGTGAGATGGGGTATCAGCCGATTGCCGACTGTCTGACGTCGGTGATGGCTGAATACTGCTGTCAGGCGCTGCGGCCGAGGCGTGGGCGTGCGCGTCCTGGGCCAGGGTGGCGAAGTCCACCCGCAGCACATCGCTTTCCACCACGTACAGTCCCGCCTGCCGGCGCAGGCGCGCCGCCAGGTCGCGGTCGATTTCGACCACGGTCAGGCGGCCCAGGGCGTCGAGCAGGGGTTGCGTCAGCGCGGCGAGGCCGGGGCCGATTTCGACCATGGCCTGGCCGGGGCGCGGATCGATCTCGCGCACCATGGCGTGGATGATGGCTTCATCGGCCAGGAAGTGCTGGCCGAAGCGCTTGCGCGCGTGGTGGCCGCTGCCCATGGCGCCACGCGATGCGCCGGAGGGCGCGCCGTGCGAGGCGCCGCGGGGTCCGCGGGCGGGCGGTTTGGAAGGGCGCTGGGTGGACATGGGGGCTTTCTTCGGGGTTCGGCAAAACGAAACGCCACCGTCGGCGGGAACGGTGGCGTTCGTGGCTGGGGATGACCGCTTACTGCGGTGCTTCGCGCATCTCGACGAAGGCGCGGCCTCGCACCTCCTGGGCCCAGACGTCGTACTCCTCGGCCATCTTGCGCTCGCGCAGGATGTTGCGCGCCAGGGCACGTTGGTCGGTCTCGCTCAGCGGCTGTTCGCGGCGCTCGAGCACCTGGATCAGGTGCAGGCCAAAGCGCGAGCGCAGCGGCTCGCTGACCTGGCCCTGGGCCAGGCCGTTCATGACCTGCTCGAACTCGGGCACGAACTGGCCGGGGTTGGCCCAGCCCAGGTCGCCGCCGTCCTTGGCGCTGCCGTCTTTGGAGTACTGGCGCGCCATGTCGGCGAAGTCGGCCTGACCGGCGTCGACGCGGCGCTTGATGTCGCGCAGGCGCTCCAGCGCCGAGGCTTCGTCCGACGGCGAGCTGACGTTGAGCAGGATGTGCCGCGCATGCGTCTGGGGCACGGTCACCGTGGGCATGGCGCCCTTCTTGCGCTCGATCACCTTGAGGATGTGAAAGCCGGCGTCCGAACGCACCACATCGGTCACACCGCCCACGCCGAGCCGGCTGGTGGCGCTGACGAAGAGGGCGGGGTATTTGTCAACGGGCCGCAGGCCCAGCTCGCCCCCATCGCGGCCCTGGTTGGTGCTTTGGGAATACTCGGCCGCCAGCTTGGCGAAGTCTTCGCCGGCCTTGGCGCGCTTGTCGGCTTCGTCGGCGCGCTCGCGCAGCTTGGCCACCTCGGCGGGCGAGCTGTTTTCGGGCACGCGGATCAGGATCATGGCCAGGTTGACCTCGGGCACGGATTGCACGCCCTGCTGGACGGCCTGTTCGCGCAGGAAGCGGTCGATGTCGTTGTCCGTGACCTTGACGCGGGCTTCGACCGCGCGTTCGCGCAGGCGCTGCAGCAGGATCTGGCGCTGCAGGTCGGCGCGGAAATCCTGCACCGAGATGCCTTCGGCCCGGAGCGCCCGGTGCAGGGCCTGGGTCGAGGGCAGGTCGTTCTGCTGCGCCACCGAGGCCTCGGCCTGGTCCAGCGTCAGCTGATCCACCTGCAGCCCCATTTCCTTGGCCAGCTGCACCTGCGCACGCTCGGAGATGAACAGGTCCAGCACCTGCTTGCGCAGCACGTCTTCGGGCGGCATGGCCACGTTCCGCTGGCTCAGCTGCTGCTGCGCGCGCGCGATGCGGGCTCGCAGCTCGTTGTTGGTGATGGGTTCGCTGTTCACCAGGGCGACGATGTAGTCGGCCTGCCGTGGCTTGGCGCTGGGGGCTGCGGAGGCGCCGCTGGTGCCCGTGACGGTGGCGCTGGCTGCCGGCGCGGCCACCGCGGCTGCACCTGCTGCAGCGCCGGCGGCCTTGGCTTTGTCCGCTGTGCTGGCGCCGGTGGCTTTGCGGGCCGGCGCCTTGCGCGCCTGGGCCTTGGGTTTGGCGGCGGTCTTGGCTTTGGCCTGGGTCGGGGCCGGCTTGCTGGCCTGGTTGCCCGTCGATTGGGCCAGGGCGCCTGAGGCGCTCAGGCTGGCCAAGCCGGCCACCGCCAGCGCGACGGCATGCCGCACCAGCTTGCGTTGTAGGGAATCACTCATAGTTGCTGAAACGGCTTGGGGTTTCGACGGTCTCGCGCAGGTACTGGTAACGCGGCACGTTGTCCTTGAGGGTCTGCAGGGGGTTGGAGCCCACACGTGCAAAACCGACGAATTCGATCTGGAACAGCACCCGCTTGGTGGCGGTGACGGTGGTGCTCTGCAGGCGCTCGAACACCACGCGGCCAATCCAGCAGCAGGCGTCGTATTCAAAGCCGACCACGGCATCCACCAGGCGACTGTCGCGCAGACTGTAGTTCAAACGACCGACGCTGTACCACCGGTTGCTGCCTTGTCCGCGCCCTGCGCCCAGGTTTTCGCCCTTGTCGCCCCACAGGTCGTTGATGGGCCATTGCCAACCCACGTCGACCTGCTCGCTTTGGCCGCGCTGCAGGCGGTAGGCCATGCTCACGGTGCGGTAGGGGCTGGGCGAGTAGCGCGCACCAATGGTGCTGCGGATGGAGCGGTTGAGCTTGGGGTTGTACTGGACCACGGAGTCCACCGACCAGCGCGGGTTCCAGCTGACGCGGCCGCCCACGAGGATGTCCGACAGGCGTTCGCTGTAGGCGTCCACGCCGGGCATGGTCACGCGCTGGTCCTTGAAGCGGTAGCGCTGGGCGATGCCCACGGCCAGCTTCTCGGCGCCGGTTTCGGCGTCCAGCAGGCGCGACGTCACGCCGGTGGTCAACGAGTGGTTGTCGGCGATGCGGTCGTTGCCCACGAACGCGTTCTCGGTGTAGATGGTGGCGAAGTTGAAGTCGTAGGCGGCCGTGTCGTAGACGGGCAGCTGGCTTTGATCGCGGTATGGGGTATAGGTGTAGAACGACCGAGGCTCCAACGTCATCGTGTAGTTCTGCCCGCCAAACTTGGCTTCGCGTTCAAAGCGCAGCCCGCCGTCCAGGCTGAAGGTGGGCAGGCTGCGCGAGTAGCTGGTGCGGCCATCGGCCAAGGGCGCATCGAAGCGGTAGGTGCTGGCGTGGTACTGCATCTTGGGGGTGATGAACCAGCCCGGCTGCTCCCAGGGGCGGCTGATCTCGAAACGCGCGAACGATCGCTCGGCGTTGGGCTGGCCGGTGTAGGCGCGGTCGGCCCGGAACTTGGTGTAGTCCACGTCGACCGAGGCCTGCAGGCCGGGACCGAAGTCGGACTTGGCCCAGCGGCCGGCCAGCTGCGGCAGGCGGTCGTAGGGCGGCACGATGGGCGCGGACACGTCCTGCAGCGTCTGCCATTTCTGGGCCCGGGCCAGCAGCGAGAAGTCACCGCGGTTCCAGGTCAGTGTGCCTTCGCTGTTGAGCAGGCGCTGGGTCAGCACGCGCTGTGCGGCCGAGTTGTTCTCACGGGGAAAGTCGCGCCAATATTGGTCGTCGCTGACGCGGTTGAGGTTGAGGTTCAGCCCCAGGTTGCCGACCGCCTCGATCCCGGTCTGGATGTCGTGGCTGTGCTGCAGCGCATACGACCAGCGCGTGTCGTTGTTGGCCAGGCGGTCGCCGGGCAGCACGCTGGCGGTCAGCGAACCGCGGTAGTTGTCTTCCAGGTAGCGGAACTGGCCCCCGAGGTTGACGCCGCGCTTGCTCAGCAGGGTGGGGAACAGCATGGCATCGCGGTTGGGCGCGATGTTGAAGTAGTACGGCGCGGTCAGCTCGAAACCGCTGCGGTTGTTCAGGCCGAACGTGGGGGGCAGCCAGCCGGACTTGCGGTTGCTGGAGAGCGGAAAGCTCATGTTGGGCAGCGGCAGCACGGTCAGGCCGTAGAACTGCAGCTT
The DNA here is from genome assembly GCF_002158865.1 of Comamonas serinivorans. Taxonomy (NCBI): domain Bacteria; kingdom Pseudomonadati; phylum Pseudomonadota; class Betaproteobacteria; order Burkholderiales; family Comamonadaceae; genus Comamonas; species Comamonas serinivorans. Next base: position 559,166 of record NZ_CP021455.1, read on the forward strand.
GGCGCCCGAGGCGCGGCCCACCTGGGCTTCGGTGTCCAGCTCGATGTGATCGGCCGTCAACACCCATGGCGGGGGCGCGTTGGGGTCGGTCGGAATCGGGCAGGTGCTGTAGGTGGCGTTGTCGATCAGGGTGCGATCGCTGTCCAGGAACGTGGCCTGGCTGGCCACGCCGTGGGCGCCATTGGCGAGCAGCTTGTAGTTGACGTTGCTGAAGTCGCCCTGCGAGGCATTCAGGCGCAGGCGCAGGCGGTCGCCCGAAAACTCGTTGCCCTGCTGGTTGATGTGCACCTGGCCCGTGGCGGTGGCCTGGTCGCTGAACTGGTCGTAATGCAGCTCGTTGGCACGCACGCTCAGCCCTGGGCGGCGCAGCTGGGCGTTGCCGCGCACGCCCATCTCAAATTCGCTGCGGTTGGTCAGTTCGTCGCCCGTCACGATGAGCGCGCTTTGGCCTTCGGGCACCTGCTCCTGCAGGCTGGGCGTGGCACGCAGGCCCAGACCGCCAAAGGCCGGTTGTGCGCTGTCGGGCGCAGCCTGGGCGAAAACCGCTCCTGACACGCAGAGCAGCCAGCAGGCCAGGGCCGTTGGCGTCAGACACGAGGGGCGAGGTGGCGGGAGCGAGGCACGCATGTCAAGGCATAGGGAGGTTCGCATGGGTGACGAGGCAACGGGGCGTCCGGCGTCCCATGTGGGCGGCCAGGCCGCGGCAAGCCAAGGCATGGATTATCCATGAGGGTCCGGGGTTCCCAGGGATGGGCTCCAGGCAAGGCGTGACGAGGTGTTGTGGCGCGGGCCAGGCAGTTGGCTGGGCGCTTGTTGCGGACCAAACAGCGGGGTCGGCAGGCGACAATGCCGGGTGATGACGCGCGGCCACCGGCGCCGCTCCCTCAACCAACCATGGTGTGTTTCAACGTGTCCGCAGCAATTGACAAGCCCGTCTGGGACGATCCCGCGCGCCAGCAGGCGTTCGAGGTCTGGCTTCGTGCCATGACGGCGTCCTTTGACCTGAAGCCCGACAGCCTGCGGGTGGCGTCGGCCGATGCCAGCTTTCGCCGCTATTTCCGCATCGACTGCAGCGGGCAAACCGATGGCGCGATCACGCGCATCATCATGGATGCCCCGCCGGCCCGGGAGAACTCCGAACCCTTCGTGCGCATTGCCCGCCTGTTGGCCGACGCCGGCCTGAACGTGCCGACGATCCACGCCTGGGACGAAGCCCAAGGCTTCATGCTGCTGACGGACGTGGGCACGCAGACGCTGCTGCAAGCGGCAAACCTGGAGGACCCGGCGGCCAACCTGCCGCAGTTCCAGAATGCCCTGGACAGCCTGTTGCAGATGCAGCAGGCGTCGCGGCCCGGTGTGCTGCCTTCGTACGACGAGGCCATGCTGCGGCGCGAACTGCAGCTGTTCCCGGAGTGGTACATCGGCCGCCATCGGCAGGTGACCCTCGACGAGGCGCAGCAGCGCACGCTGGCGCAGGTGTTCGACACCCTGGTGGCCCAGAATCTGGCGGCCCCGCAGGTCTACGTGCACCGCGACTTCATGCCGCGCAACCTGATGCTGCCGCTGCGCGCCGACGAGCCCCGCCTGGCGGTACTGGACTTTCAGGATGCCGTCTATGGCCCCATCACCTACGACATCGCCAGCCTGATGCGCGATGCCTTTGCCAGCTGGGACGAGGAGTTCGTCATCGACGTGACCGTGCGCTACTGGGAGCGTGCGCGCAAGCTGGGCCTGATGGATTTCGAAGACTGGCACAGCGATTTCGGACGCTTTTTCCGGGCCGTCGAATGGATGGGGCTGCAGCGCCACCTCAAGGTGGCGGGCATCTTTGCACGCCTCACCATCCGCGATGGCAAGCCCAAGTACCTGGCCGACACGCCTCGTTTCCTGGCCTACATCCGCCATACCGCGGGCCGCTACCGCGAACTCAAGCCCTTGCTGCAGCTGGTTGACCAGATCGAAGGCACCGAGGCCGCCATGGGCTGGTCGTTTGGTCGCCTGTGACGGAGGGCGAGCCATGCCACGCATCCATTGCCCCAGCCCCCTGAGCGCCGGGGTCGAGCTGCGCCTGCCCGATGGGGCCGCGCGCCATGTGCAGGTGTTGCGCCACCAGCCTGGCGATGAACTCACCTTGTTCAACGGCGAGGGCGGGCAGTGGACGGCCCGCATCACGGCGATGGGCAAGTCCAGCGTGGACGTGCAGGTGCTGGCGCACGAGGCCGTCGAGCGCGAGTTGAGCCGCGCCGTGCACCTGTGGGTGGGGCTCACGGCCAATGAGCGCATGGACTGGCTGATCGAGAAAGCGACCGAGCTGGGTGTGGCGAGCATCACGCCGGTGATGGCCGAGCGCAGCGTGCTCAAGCTCAAGGGCGATCGCGCCCTCAAGCGGCTGGCGCACTGGCAAGGCATCGCGCAGGCGGCTTGCGAGCAGTGTGGCCGCAACCGGGTGCCCCCCATTCACGAGGCCGCCAGCCTGGCTGAGCTGTTGCAGCGCCCCGATGCGCTGAGCCGCGTGCCGGGGGTGCACAAAGCCGTGCTGTCTCTGGCGCCGCAACCGCAGGCGCTGGCCGACTGGTCGGGCCTTCAGGACACGGCGCCCGTGGTCTGCCTGTCCGGGCCTGAGGGCGGGCTCACCCCGAACGAAGATGCCCTGGCCCGTGCCCATGGGTTTGCGCCCATTCGCCTGGGCGCGCGCGTGCTGCGCGCCGAAACCGCACCGCTGGCCCTGTTGTCGGCGCTGGCGTTGTGGCATCCGTGATGCAGAGTATGGGTTCATTGCCGTTTTCCACGAAACGGGGAGGGCGCCATACTCCATTTTTTATGATGCGGATCACGCACCCTTTCAACCAAGTCCTCAGGAGCTGGACATGACAATCAAAACCGTGGTGGTGGCTGGCGTGCTGGCCGCGGCGGGCGTCTGGGGCGGTGCGCCGTACTACACGGCTCATCAGATCAAGCAGGCGGTGGAGCGCGGGGACGCGGCGGCTTTGGCCAAGCATGTGGATTTCGACCGCGTGCGCGCCAGCCTCAAGCGCCAGTTGACCGAGGGCGTCACCCGACACCTGCCCGAGGGGGCGCGGTCCGGGGTGATCGCCGACCTGGGCGGCCTGCTGGCCAGCCGGGCCACCGACGCGGCCCTGCAGGCCTTGATCACGCCCGAGGGGGTGACCGACCTGCTCGCGGGGCGCATGGTCAATCCCCTGGACCGGCCGAGCGCTGACCAGGGCGCGCCCGAGCCGGCACCAACGCGAGACGCCGACACTCCGCGGCCCTCCGCGGGCTATGTGGGCTGGGACCAGTTCCAGGTGCAGTTGCCGGCCAAGGGGCGCAACGTGAACCTGATGCTGACGCGAGAAGGGGTGCTGTCCTGGCGGTTGACGGACATCGAACTGCCGGATTTGTTGTGATTCAAGAGGTATGGTTGGCTTCTCGTTGTTCTAACAACGAGATTGACTGCATACCTCTCATTTGAATCGACATGATCTACAAAAAAAGCCGCTGGCAGGCCAGCGGCTTTTGTGCGTCTGAACGGGCGCCGTTCAGGTCAGCGGCCGCCCAGCAGCACCGAGGCGATGACGCCGGTCGCAATGCTGACCAGCAGGTAGTCACCGCCCACCTGCACCCAGTGCTGGCCGCGCGGGGGCGCTTTCAGGCCATGGGCGCGCCAGTTGTCCACCACGTAGTGGTGGCCGCGGTAGTCGTTGGGCAGGCGCTGGCCGCTGCGGAAGTCGTGGCGCTCGAAATGGGCCTGTGGGCCACGCGGGCCGGCGTCATGGCGTTGCTGCGGCGCAGCCGGACGATGGGCGGGCGCGCCGTGGGACTGCGACGGCCCGCGCTGCGCGTCGTGCTGGCTGTGGGGGTTGCGCTCCGCAGGGCGGGGCTGGGCTTGCACGGTGCCCGCCAACAGGGCGGCACTCAGGGCCACCAACAGGCTGTTTTTGATCCAGGTGTTCATCGATCTCTCTCCAACGTGGTTTGGCGATGAAGAGATGCTGCCCGGTCTGCGTGTCGCGCCGGTAAAGCCCGTGTAAATCCGCACAAGCAGGGGTGGCTGGCGCGGTACTTTGTCCCGGTTTGCGATCAGGCGAGGGCGTCCGCTTCGCGGGGGAAGCGCGCCGCGATGACCCCGCGCGGTGCCAGCGGCGCCACGGCCTGGCCGATGGCGGCGATGTGGTCCGGCGTGGTGCCGCAGCAGCCCCCCACGATGTTGACCAGCCCCTCTTGGGCGAACTGGTGCAGCAGCTTGCTGGTGTCGGCCGGCATTTCGTCGAAGCCGGTGTCGCTCATGGGTTGGGCAGGCCGGCGTTCGGGTAGCAGCTGATGAAGGTGTCCGGCGCGACCCGATTCAGCTCTTGGATGTAGGGCCGCATGAGGGCGGCGCCCAGGGCGCAGTTGAGACCGATGGCCAGGGGTTTGGCATGGCGCACGCTGTGCCAGAAGGCTGTCACGGTCTGTCCGCTCAGGATGCGGCCGGACGCATCGGTCACCGTGCCGCTGATGAGCAGGGGCAGCCGCTCGCCGGTCTGCTCGAACGCTTCTTCAACGGCGAACAGGGCCGCCTTGGCGTTGAGGGTGTCGAAAATGGTCTCGACCAGCAGCACGTCGGAGCCGCCTTCGATCAGCGCCACGGCCTGTTCGAGGTAGGCCGCGCGCAGGGCGTCGAACGTGACGTTGCGTGCGCCTGGGTCATTCACATCGGGGCTGATGCTGGCCGTCTTGGGTGTGGGGCCCAGCGCGCCGGCCACATAGCGGGGGTGATCGGGCGTGCTGTAGTGGTCGCAGGCCTGGCGGGCGAGCCGGGCCGAGGCCAGGTTCATCTCGCGGGCCAGCTCGGCCATGTCGTAGTCGGCCTGGGCCACCGACGTGGCGCCGAAGGTGTTCGTCTCGATGAGGTCGGCGCCCGCTGCCAGGTACTTGTCGTGGATGCTGCGGATCACGTCGGGGCGCGTGAGGCTGAGCAGCTCGTTGTTGCCCTTGACGTCCTTGTGCCAGTTCAGGAAACGCCCGGCGTAGGGGTCATCCGCAGGCAATGCGATGCCCCGATACTGATCTTCATCGAGCTTGAAACGCTGAATCATGGTGCCCATGGCGCCATCCAGGATCACCAGTCGACGGGTCAGGGTTTCCGGCAGTGCCTGCGCACGCGTGTATGCATGAGGGGTCATGGTCGAGATTGTAGGCAAGCTGTGGTGCGGAGGAGACAGCCGGGTTGGCGTGCTCTCCTGGGGCTGCAACCGTACACGCCGTTGTCAAGCCGGGAAATGCGTAGGTTTGGTGCAATTGCGTCAGCCGCGCGACAAAAGCACGCCTGTCCCATCCTATAATGAGGGGCTTTGCAGTCGTGACAGGTTGTGAGTGACGCGCTGACCCGCCGCGCGCTTTCATGGAAAGGCGCACGGTGATCCAACGGAGCTGTAGGCATGTCAACTGGGGATGAGGACTCGGAGTTCAAGCCCCTGACGGCAGAAGAAGCAGCGAGTTGGCGACAGCGGCAGCGACCGGTGTCGGTGATGCTGCCGTTGCTGTGGCAGCTGGCCCTGGGTGGGCTGGTGGTCCTGGTGGCCTGGGTCTGGTTTTCGGATCGGCCTGCGGTGGCGATGTCTGCCCTGTATGGCGCGTGCGCCGTGTGGGTGCCGGGGTGGGTGTTTGTGCGGGCCTTGAAGCGTCAGCAGCAGCGAGCTGCCCACGCGATGGCGGCCTTGTCGGCACTCATGCTGTGGGAAGGCATCAAGATCGTGTTGACGATTGCATTGCTCCTGGCTGCGCCGAGGGTGGTGAAGGATTTGAGCTGGCTGGCACTGCTGATTGCATTCGTGGTGACGGTCAAAGCGGCATGGCTTGGGTGGTGGTGGCAGATGCGACCGTCCAAGTCGGCAAAAGATTACTGAGAGAAATGGTGGCTTATGTCTGTTGAAACCGCTGGTCAAGCGCCGAGTGCTGGTGAGTACATTCAGCACCACTTGCATCATCTGCAAAAGAACTTCTCGTTCGAGAGCGTCACGCAAAAGAGCATCGTTGATTTCAGCGTGTTCAACCTGGACTCCGTGTTCTGGTCTGTGCTGCTGGGCGCCATCGGGTGCTACCTGCTGTGGGCGGGTGCACGCAAGGCCACCTCTGGCGTGCCGGGGCGCTTCCAGGCGGCGGTCGAGATCTTGTCGGAAATGGTCGAAAACCAGGCCAAGGGCGTGATCCACAACGCCAAGAGCCGCAAGTTGGTGTCGCCACTGGCGTTGACCGTGTTCGTGTGGATCTTTCTCATGAACGCGATGGACCTGCTGCCCGTGGACCTGCTGCCGCTGGCCTATCAGATGGCGGTGGGCGATCACCACGCCTATCAGCGGGTGGTGCCGACGGCTGACCTGTCAACCACGCTGGGCCTGTCGGTCAGCGTGCTGATCGTTTGCTTGGTCTACAACATCAAGATCAAGGGTGTGGGCGGTTGGTCGCATGAACTGGTGGCTGCACCGTTTGGCGACAAAGTGGCGCTGTACCCCATCAACTTCCTCATGCAGGTGATCGAATTCGTGGCGAAGACGGTCTCGCATGGCATGCGACTCTTCGGCAACATGTTCGCCGGTGAACTCGTCTTCATGCTCATCGCCCTGATGGGTGGTGTGTGGGCCTGGAACTTCAACCCGCTGTCGGGTGGTTTCTGGCTCGGTCTCGGGCACGTCGTGGCTGGTTCGGTGTGGGCCATCTTCCACATTCTGATCATTACGCTGCAAGCGTTCATCTTCATGATGCTGACGCTGATCTATGTGGGACAAGCCCACGATTCGCACTAAGTTTTGTTCTTTCCCTTCCTCTCATCTTTCTTCTAAGGAGTCATCATGGAAAACATTCTCGGCCTCGTCGCTCTGGCTTGTGGTTTGATCGTTGGTCTGGGTGCCATCGGCGCTTCGATCGGTATTGCACTCATGGGCGGTAAATTCCTGGAGTCGTCGGCTCGTCAGCCTGAGCTGATGAACGAACTGCAAACCAAGATGTTCGTGTTGGCTGGTCTGATCGACGCCGCATTCCTGATCGGTGTGGCCATTGCTCTGCTGTTCGCGTTTGCTAACCCCTTCACGCTGTAATTGAACGAACCCTTTCGGGGATGAAAGGAGTCGGAACGTGAATATCAACGCGACCCTGTTCCTGCAGGCCGTCGTCTTTGCGATCCTGGTGTGGTTCACGATGAAGTTCGTGTGGCCGCCGATCACAAAGGCCTTGGACGAGCGGGCTCAGAAAATCGCCGACGGTTTGGCTGCGGCTGACAAGGCCAAGACCGAACTGGCATCGGCCAACAAGCGCGTCGAGCAAGAGCTGGCTTCGTCGCGCAACGACGCGGCCACCCGCTTGGCTGAAGCCGAGCGTCGTGCGCAGGGCATTGTGGAAGAGGCCAAGGCTCGCGCCAACGAGGAAGGCAGCAAGATCATTGCTGCTGCCCGTGCGGAAGCCGAAAGCCAATTGGTGCAGGCCCGTGAAGCTTTGCGTGAGCAAGTGGCCGCCTTGGCGGTCAAGGGCGCTGAGCAGATCTTGCGCAAAGAGGTCAACGCATCGGTTCATGCCGATTTGTTGAACCGCTTGAAATCCGAGCTTTAACCAAGACGCGCGAGGTATCTAGACATCATGGCTGAACTTGCCACCATTGCCCGTCCCTACGCCGAGGCCTTGTTCAAGGCAGTTGGCGCTGGCACTGCACAAACTTGGCTTGATGCCTTGGCTCAAGTGGGCACCAACAGCGAGGTCATCCAGTTCGCGTCGGACCCCAAGGCCAATCGCGCGCAGGTGTTTCAAGTGATCTCCAGCGTGCTGCCCGAGGCTTTGCCGGAGCGCGGTGCCAACTTTTTGCGCACCATCATCGAGAACGACCGCTTGTCCGCTTTGGGTGAGATCGCGCAGCAGTATCGCGAACTCTCCAATGACCAACTGGGTGTTGCCGATGCCATGGTGGAAAGTGCTTTCCCGTTGGAAGCAAGCGCATTGGCCGATTTGAAGCCCATGTTGGAAGCTCGGTTCAAGCGTCGCCTGAATTTGCAGGTGGGCGTTGTGCCGGATCTGATTGGCGGCATCCGCGTGGTGGTGGGGGATGAGGTGTACGACACGTCCATCCAGGCCCAGCTTGAGCAGATGAAGATGGCCCTGACTGCCTGAGTGCGTTTGGTCTGAGTCCTAATTAAGAGAATTGGAAAGAGTCATGCAACTCAATCCCGCAGAAATTTCCGAGCTGATCAAAAGCCGCATTGAAGGTTTGGGTGCCAGCTCTGACATTCGCAATCAAGGCGCCGTGGTGTCCGTCACGGACGGCATCGTGCGCGTCCATGGTCTGTCTGACGCCATGCAGGGTGAAATGCTGGAATTTCCGGCAACGCCCGATGGTCAACCGACGTTCGGCCTCGCCCTGAACCTGGAGCGTGACTCCGTGGGCGCGGTGATCCTGGGTGCTTACGAGCACATCAAGGAAGGCGACACGGTCAAGTGCACGGGCCGCATTCTGGAAGTGCCCGTCGGCCCCGAGCTGATTGGCCGTGTGGTCAACGCCCTGGGTGAGCCGATTGATGGCAAGGGCCCGATCAATGCCAAGATGACGGACGTGATTGAAAAGGTCGCGCCTGGCGTGATCGCCCGTCAGTCTGTGGACCAACCGGTTCAGACCGGCCTGAAGTCCATCGACGCCATGGTGCCGGTGGGTCGTGGTCAGCGTGAATTGATCATTGGTGACCGCCAGACCGGTAAGACGGCCGTTGCAATTGATGCCATCATCAATCAAAAGGGCCAGGACATGATCTGCGTGTACGTGGCCATCGGTCAGAAGGCCTCGTCGATCAAGAACGTGGTCCGTGCCCTGGAAAAGGCCGGCGCCATGGCGTACACCATCGTCGTGGCCGCTTCGGCTGCCGAATCGGCTGCCATGCAATATGTGTCGGCCTACGCCGGCTGCACCATGGGTGAGTACTTCCGCGATCGCGGTCAAGATGCCCTGATCGTGTACGACGATCTGTCCAAGCAAGCGGTGGCCTATCGCCAAGTGTCGCTGCTGCTGCGTCGCCCGCCAGGCCGTGAAGCCTACCCCGGCGATGTGTTCTACCTGCACTCGCGCTTGCTCGAGCGTGCAGCCCGCGTGAATGCCGACTACGTCGAAGCCTTCACCAAGGGTGAAGTCAAGGGCAAGACCGGTTCGCTGACCGCGCTGCCCATCATTGAAACGCAGGCTGGTGACGTGTCGGCTTTCGTGCCCACGAACGTGATTTCGATCACCGACGGTCAGATCTTCCTCGAAACCAACCTGTTCAACGCCGGCATTCGTCCCGCCATCAACGCCGGTATCTCGGTGTCGCGCGTGGGGTCGTCGGCTCAGACCAAGCTGATCAAGGGCCTGTCGGGTGGTATCCGTACCGACTTGGCACAGTACCGCGAGCTGGCTGCGTTCGCGCAGTTCGCTTCGGACCTCGATGAAGCGACGCGCAAGCAGCTTGACCGCGGTGCCCGCGTGACTGAACTGCTCAAGCAGGCCCAGTACAACCCGCTGCCCATCAGCCTGATGGGGGCCAGCCTGTTTGCCGCCAACAAGGGTTACATGGATTCGCTGGACGTCAAGCAGGTGCTGCCGTTCGAAGCGGGTCTGCATGCCTACCTGAAGGACAAGCACGCCGCTCTGGTGTCCAAGCTCGAAAGCGAACGCGCATTGAGCAAGGACTCCGAAGCGGAATTGACCAGCGCCATCGAGTCGTTCAAGAAGAACTTCGCCTGATCGGCTGCGCAACACGAGGAGTGACGCATGGCAGTCGGAAAGGAAATTCGCGGCAAGATCCGCTCGGTGGAAAACACCAAGAAGATCACCAAGGCCATGGAAATGGTGGCCGCGAGCAAGATGCGCAAGGCGCAAGATCGCATGCGGGCGGCTCGCCCCTATGCGGAAAAAGTGCTGAGCATTGCGGCTCATTTGGCGGAGGCCAATCCTGAGTACGTCCACCCCTTCATGAAGGGCAACCCGGACGCCAAGCGTGCTGGTTTCATCGTGGTCACGACCGACAAAGGGTTGTGCGGCGGCATGAACACCAACCTGCTGCGTGCGGTGACGAATCAGATTCAGGACCTTCAAGCCAAGGGCGTGACGGTGGATGCCGTGGCCATTGGCAACAAGGGCCTGGGCTTCCTGAACCGCATCGGTGCTCGTGTGGTGGCCAGTGCCACCCAGCTGGGGGACACCCCCTCGCTGGACAAGCTGATCGGCCCCGTGCAGGTGCTGTTTGATGCCTACGCCAAGGGCGAGCTGAGCGCGGTGTACCTGTGCTATACGCGCTTCGTGAACACCATGAAGCAAGAGTCGATGGTGGCGCCCCTGCTGCCGTTGTCTGCTGCCAAGATGGCAATCGACGCCAAGGCCAACGGGTACACCCAGGATTGGGACTACCTGTACGAGCCGGATGCTCAGACGGTGATCGACGACCTGCTGACCCGCTACGTCGAGGCGCTGGTGTACCAGGCTGTGGCTGAGAACATGGCGTCCGAACAGTCGGCGCGCATGGTGGCCATGAAGGCCGCCACGGACAACGCCGGCAACGTCATTCACGAGCTCAAGCTCGTCTACAACAAGACGCGTCAGGCAGCGATCACGACCGAGTTGTCGGAAATCGTCGCAGGCGCCGCGGCCGTCTGACGGTTTTGATGAATTGAACAATTGGAGCGAATGAACATGGCTCAAGATATGGCTCAGCCGGGCGGCACGGGCAAGATCGTGCAGTGCATTGGCGCTGTGGTGGACGTTGAATTTCCGCGTGACAAGATCCCGCGCGTGTTCGATGCGCTGAAGATGAACGGCTCGGAGCTGACGCTGGAAGTTCAGCAGCAGCTGGGCGATGGCATCGTGCGCACGATTGCCCTGGGTTCGTCCGACGGCCTGCGTCGGGGTCTCGAGGTGTTCAACACGGGTGCGCCCATCACCGTGCCGGTGGGCCCGGCCACGCTGGGTCGCATCATGGACGTGTTGGGTCGCCCCATCGACGAACGCGGTCCCATCGACCAATCGAGCACGGCTGCGATTCACCGCAAGCCGCCCGCTTACGACGAGCTGTCGCCGTCGCAAGAGCTGCTGGAAACCGGCATCAAGGTGATCGACCTGGTGTGCCCGTTCGCCAAGGGCGGCAAGGTGGGTCTGTTCGGTGGCGCCGGTGTGGGCAAGACCGTGAACATGATGGAACTCATCAACAACATTGCCAAGGCCCACAGCGGTCTGTCGGTGTTCGCGGGGGTGGGTGAACGGACCCGTGAAGGCAACGACTTCTACCATGAAATGTCGGACGCCGGCGTGGTGAAGCAAGACAACCTGGCCGAATCGAAAGTGGCCATGGTGTATGGCCAGATGAACGAGCCGCCAGGCAACCGTCTGCGCGTGGCCTTGACCGGCCTGACCATGGCTGAAGCCTTCCGTGACGAAGGCCGTGACGTGCTGTTCTTCGTGGACAACATCTACCGCTACACGCTGGCCGGTACCGAAGTGTCCGCCCTGCTGGGCCGCATGCCGTCCGCCGTGGGTTACCAGCCGACGCTGGCTGAGGAAATGGGCCGCCTGCAAGAGCGCATCACCTCGACCAAGGTGGGCTCGATCACCTCGATCCAGGCCGTGTACGTGCCTGCCGATGACTTGACCGACCCGTCGCCTGCAACCACGTTCGCTCACTTGGATTCCACCGTGGTGCTGTCGCGTGACATCGCCGCACTGGGCATCTATCCCGCTGTGGACCCGCTGGACTCGACCAGCCGTCAGCTGGATCCGCTGGTGGTGGGTGAAGAGCATTACCAGGTGGCTCGCGCCGTGCAAGGCACGCTGCAGCGCTACAAGGAACTGCGCGACATCATCGCCATCCTGGGCATGGACGAACTGGCACCCGATGACAAGCTGGCCGTGGCCCGCGCTCGGAAGATCCAGCGTTTCCTGTCGCAGCCGTTCCACGTGGCCGAAGTGTTCACGGGTTCGCCTGGCAAGTACGTGTCCCTGAAAGAAACCATCCGTGGTTTCAAGATGATCACGGGCGGCGAGTGCGATCACCTGCCTGAGCAGGCGTTCTACATGGTTGGCACCATCGATGAAGCCTTTGAAAAGGCCAAGAACCTCTGAGGATGATCCTCAGGCTGGCGCTGTGTCGCATGCGGTTCGCGCCGGCCTTGCGTAACCCTGAGAGGAGATGAAATGAACACCATTCATGTGGATGTGGTCAGCGCCGAGGAGACGATCTTCTCCGGCGAGGCCCGCATGGTCGTGTTGCCTGGGGAATCGGGCGAACTCGGCGTCTATCCGCGTCACACGCCCCTGATCTCGCGCATTCGCCCGGGATCCGTGCGCATTCACCTGCCCGATGGCAAGGAAGAGTTTGTCTTCGTGGCGGGCGGCATCATCGAGGTGCAGCCCGATTGCGTGACGGTGCTGTCCGACACGGCCATTCGCGGCAAGGACCTGGACGAAGCGCGCGCCAACGAGGCGCGTGCGCTGGCCGAAGAGGCCTTGAAGAACGCGTCGTCCGAGGTGGACATTGCACGCGCCCAGAGCGAACTGGCCGTTTTGGCGGCAGAGTTGGCAGCTTTGCGCCGTTACCGCGGCAAGCGCTGAGCCCTTTCCAAGGCGGATGCGTCACAATGGCCCACATGCCCCAGCGGTATGTGGGCTTTGTTTTTTGCCTCGTCCAGCACGTGTGAGTGCCACACCTGAGAACCATGAACACCCAATTGGAGAACGCGCAAATCGCTCAGGCACGCGCCGCCGACATGCTGATCACCAAGGGTGCGCTGGTGGAGCTGAGCCATGAGGATGCGCGCGTGGTGGTCAACTACATGACGCCGCGTCGTTTTCCCGCGGGCACGGTGCTGATGCGCGAAGGGGACGAGGGCATCGACTTCATGCTGTTGGTGCTCGATGGCGAGGTGACCGTGGAGAACGCCGTGCACGGCGACGAAGAGGCCATGGTGGTGTCGGTGCTCAATGCCGGCAACCTCATTGGCGAGATGGGCCTGCTGGATGGTGGCAAGCGTTCGGCCACCTGCGTGGCCGCGTCCCATGTGAATGCCGCGGTGTTGTCACGGCAGCAGCTGACGGCGCTGATGGCGGACTCGCCTCAGGTGTCGGCTCGGCTGTTGTTGGCCATGGCCAAGCGGGTGGTCGAACACCTGCGTGAAACCAACCGCAAGCTGCTGACGTTTGCGCAGCTCAGCAAGGCGTTGCAACAGGAGCTCGATGGGGTGCACATCGCCAATCGACGCTTGCTTGAGGAGATCAACCGCCTCAAGGCCGTGCGCAACCTGGAAGACATGCCCAATCGCGCCATCTGGTAGGTATCGCTGTATCGCCGATGCCCCGCAATCGGCGGTTGGTCTATACATCTCCTGATTATCTGACAAACGGCGTAAGACGCAGGGGCTGAGTGCGCTCGCGTGATGGTGTCGCCAGCCCCTTTTCTGTCGGATATCCACTTTGCGGGGGGATGTCGCTTCGATCAATCGGTTTCACCATGCACAGGGTGCGGCTCGATGCAAGGCGTTGGCTACCGCACGCGCGGCCAGAAGACAAGCTTGTTGGGCGGGGGGAACGCTCGCCGCACTGTGAACGGACGACCTGCGCAGCGTCGTCCTTGTGCAGGTGGGGATGCCTCAGTCAGGTGGTTCGTTGATGCCGTTGAGTGCTTTGCATGAATGCAGTATCGCCCCAAATCCGTTTTATTTTGATCGGCTAAGAGATGATACTCTCGTATTTGACTGCATTCGCAGCTTGAGGCATTGGCGGTTGATGGGCGGTCATGGGCCCTGCCACAGGGACGACCCAGACCACTGCACCGTTCGCGCCGTGCTGGGCACCGCCACTCACAACACCAGGGGCGCGTCATCCAGTTCGTTGTGCAGGCTGCCGCCGGCGACGCGCGGGAAGGCTTGACGCAGCAGCTGGGTCAGGCCCGCGATGGCGTCTGCCATGCCTTGTTCAAACTGCCCTGCCCGAAAGGCGCGGGTCAGGCCCTGCGCCACCCCGTCCAACTCGTCCTGGCTCAGGTGAGCCACCACGCCGCGGTCGGCGACGATTTCGATGGCGTGCTCCACCAACAGCACATAGAGCAGAACGCCATTGCGCTGGTCGGTGTCCCAAAGGCGGAATTTGCCGAACAGGGTCAGTGCCCGGTCCCGGGCGGTGAGCCGGCGCCAGACGTAGCTGGTGGGCAGGCTGGCTTCGATGCAGATGCGCAGCTGGGCCGTGTGGGATTGCTCGGACGCCGCCACGGCCTGCGTGATGCGCTGCAAGGCTTCGGGCGGGAACAGGCGATGGACGTGGGCTTGATCGTGCCAGCGATGGCGCAGCAAGCGCGCCACGCGTCCGTGAGGGTTGGAAGAGGGCGCAGCCGTCATGATCCCACTGTACCAAGTCACCAGCTGCCCGAGGCGCCGCCGCCGCCAAAGCTGCCCCCGCCGCCGGAACGGAAGCCGCCCGAGCTGCTGTTGCTTCGGCTGCTGCCGCCAGAGCTCCAGCCGCCGCTGCCGCCCCCGTGCCAGCCGCCCGAGTTGGTGGCCACGGGCACCCGGGAGAACAAGCCCATGAAGGCCGCGACGAAGCCGGCCACGATGCCGATCAGCCACGACTGCATCAGCCAGCCGACCAGCAGGCCGGTGCTCACCCCCGTGGCGGCTGCCACCATGGCCGACCCTGTGACGCGGCGCAGCACCTGCATGGCCATGAACACGGCGAAAAAGACGAACGGCAGCAGCTCGCCCAGGCGCGTCTGGCCCGATTCGGGGGCAGTGGGAGCGGGCAGGGGCAGCGGTTCGTGGCGGATCAGGGCCGACACGGCGTCCACCGCGCCTTCGATGCCACCGGCGTAGTCGTTGGCCCGAAAGCGCGGTGCCATGATCTCGTTGACGATGCGGCCAGAGGCGATGTCGGTCACCGCGCCTTCCAGCGTTTTCGACACCTCGATGCGCATGCGTCGATCGGCCTTGGCCACCACGATGAGCAGGCCGTCACCCACGTCCTGGCGGCCGATCTTCCACGCATTGGCGACCCGGTTGCTGTAGCTGAAGATGTCCTCGGGCTGCGTGCTGGCCACCATGAGCACCACGACCTGGGAGCCCTTCTCGGCCTCGAGCGCCCTCAGCCGGGCGTCCAGCGTGGCCACGGCGGCGGGCGGCAGGCTGCCGGTCTGATCGATGACGCGTCCCGTCAGGACGGGAACGGGCTGGACCTGGGCCTGGGCGGCGGCCATCCACAGCACGAGCAGCAGCCCGCACAAGCCGCGCCACCAGGTGCAGGCCTGACGGCGCCGCGTTCGGCATGGAGGGCTGCGCATGGCACTCACTTGCTGAAGTCGACCTTGGGTGCGGTCTTGATCTGGGCTTCGTTGTCCACCGTGAAGCCGGGCTTGGGGGCGTAGCCGAAGACCTTGGCCGTCAGGTTGGAGGGGAAAGAGCGGGTCAGCACGTTGTACTGCTGCACCGCCTGGATGTAGGTGTCGCGGGCCACGGCGATGCGGTTTTCCGTGCCTTCCAGCGCCACGCGCAGATCGGCAAAGCCCTTGTTGGCTTGCAGGGTGGGGTACTGCTCCGCCACGACCAACAATCGTGACAGCGCACCGCTCAACTCCCCTTGGGCCTGCTGAAAGCGCTGCATTGCCGCAGGGTCGTTCAGCGTGTCCGGGGTCACCTGGATCGAGGTCGCCTTGGCGCGGGCCTCCACCACCCGCGTCAGGGTGTCTTGCTCGAATTGGGCCTCGCCCTTCACCGTGGCGACCAGGTTGTCCACCAGGTCTGCGCGCCGCTGGTATTGGTTGAGCACGTTTTGCCAGGCCGCGTTGCTGGCCTCGTCCAGCCGCTGGAAGTCGTTGTAGCCACAACCGCCGAGGCCCAAGGCCAGAACCAAGGCTCCCAAGAGCCAAACCAGTCGTTGCATGCGTGTGCTCCTCATCCAATGGAATGGGCTGACTATACGCAGCACGGCCATGGGGTGGGTAGGGGATTGTGACGCGGCCGGGCCAGCCTTCGGCAAGGCCAACTCTGGCAAGCGCAACCAGGGCACCGGGCCCAGAGGCAGGCACGAAGCCGACTACACTTTTTGGCCGGGCGGCAGGCGTTGTGCAACCGGTGCACAGGCGCCAGCCCGAAGGACTGCACATGAACCTCATCCCTTGGAGCCGACGGGGCTTGGCGGTTGCCGCATTGACCCTGTTCGCGGCCATGACCGCCGGCGCGCAGGCGCAGATCCTCACCGTGTCGGCCGCCGTCAGCCTGTCCGAGTCCTTCAAAGACCTGGCCAAGGTGTTCGAGGCCCAGAACCCGGGCGCCACCGTGCAGCTGAACTTCGGCGGCTCCGGGGCGCTGCTGCAGCAAATCCTCCGCGGCGCGCCCGTCGACGTGCTGGCAACGGCCGACGAGGCGACCATGGACCGCGCGCAACAGCACCAGGTGGTGCGCGCCGCGGATCGCCACGTGTTTGCGCAGAACAGCCTGGTGGCCATCGTGCCCGTTGGTGCGCGTTCTGCCGTGTCCAGCCTGGCGGATCTGCGGACGATGCAGCGCGTGGCCCTGGGCAACCCCGACAGCGTGCCGGCCGGGCGCTACGCGAGCGAGGCCGTGGCGCGGGCCGGGCTGGGTGACGTGCTCCTGGAGCGGCGCATCCTGGCGCAGAACGTGCGCCAGGTGTTGGACTACGTGGCCCGCGACGAGGTCGATCTGGGCTTCGTCTATGGCACCGATGCCGCCCTCATGCCCGACAAGGTGAAGGTGGCGTTCACGGTGGCCCTGCCCACGCCGGTGCGCTATCCGATTGCCGTGGTGCAGGCCAGCCCCGAGGCGCGGGTGGCTCAGCGCTTTGTCGACCTGGTGCTGTCGCCCCGCGGGCAGGCGCTGCTCGCGCGCCACGGCTTGCGGCCTGCGGCACCCCGATGAATCCTGCCTGGCAAGGCCCGTTCAGGGGAGCCCGGTGGTGAACGCCTGGGACGGGGTGTGGGTGCCCCTGATCCTGTCGCTCAAGGTGGCGTGCTGTGCGCTGGTGATCAGCGGCGTGACGGGCGTGATGCTGGGCTTTGCGCTGGCCCGCACCCGGCATTGGCTGGGCCATGTGCTCGACAGCCTGTGCACCCTGCCCATGGTACTGCCACCCACAGTATTGGGCTATTACCTACTGGTGGTGTTCGGCAGCAAGGGGATACTCGGTCAATGGTTGCAAGACGTGTGGGGCCTGAGCCTGGTGTTCAGCTGGCAGGGCGCCGTGCTGGCGGCGGCCGTCGTCAGCTTTCCCCTGGTGTTCAAGCCCGCGCGTGCCGCCTTCGAAGCGGTGGATGCGCGCCTGGAGCAGGCCGGCCGCGTGCTGGGCGTGGGCGAGCTGGGCATAGCCCTGCGCATCAGCCTGCCCCTCGCCTGGCGGGGCATCCTGGCCGGGCTGGTGCTGGGGTTCGTGCGGGCGCTCGGTGAGTTTGGCGCCACGCTCATGCTGGCGGGCAGCATTCCGGGCAAGACGCAGACCCTGTCGATCGCGATTTACGAGGCGGTGCAGGCCGGCCGCGATGGCCAGGCCCATGTGCTGGCGCTGGTCATCTCGGGCGTCTGCCTGGTGCTGCTGTGGTTCTCCACCTGGCTGTCTGCCGACCACCGCCGGAGGACCGGCACATGAGCGTGGCCTCGCCTGATGCGCTGTGGTGCGACCTCGACATCCGCAAGCGCTGGCAGTGGGCTGGGCGCGTGTTCGAGCTCGATGTGCAGTGGCAGACGGCCCATCGCCGCGTGCTGCTGATGGGCTCGTCCGGCATTGGCAAAACCATGGTGCTGCGGGCCATTGCAGGCCTGTTGGCGCCCGACGCGGGGCGCATCGCCATCGATGGGCAGGTGTACTTTGACCCCGCCCTGGGGGTGAACCTGCCGATCCGGCAGCGCAAGGCGGGCTACCTGTTCCAGGACCTGGCGCTGTTTCCCCATCTATCGGTGCTGGACAACGTGCTGTTCGGGCTGCGGCCGGGCCTGTGGTGGCGGCCGACGCGTGCCCACCGCGAGCTGGCCCTGCAGTGGCTGGATCGCCTGCAGGTGGCGCACCTCGCCCGCCATCGGCCTCACATGCTGTCCGGGGGCCAGCAGCAGCGTGTGGCCCTGGCTCGGCTGGCCGTGCTGCAGCCGCGCGTGCTGTTGCTGGACGAGCCTTTGTCGGCGCTCGACACGCCGTTGCGCCAGCACCTGCGCACCGAGATCCTGGCACTGGCCAGCGGGCTGAACGTGCCCTTGCTCATGATCTCGCACGACGCCCAGGACGAAGCGGCCTTCGATGCCCAGGTGGTGCGGCTGGCGACGCTGAACGGCAAGACCCGGGTGCAGGCCTGAGTGCCTGCGGCCTTGCGGGCGCTCATGGGGCGCGAAGGGCTTGGTCGGCCGCCTGCAGTGCCGCCAGGTCGTTGCAGTTGGCCAAGACGTCGGCATCGTCGAACAGCACGGCGCTGCTGCCCAGCGATGCCAGCCAGTGGCGCAGGCTGCGCGTGGCGGGCGACTGCAAGGCCCGCGGCAGCGACCAGGCCGCCAGCGGGCGGAACAGCGCAATGCCGGCGTGCTGGCCATCGGACGTGGTGGCCACCACGGCGGCGTGGCCCTCGGCTGCGAACAGCACCTGGGCCAGGCGGTGCACCAGGTCCGCGGGCAGAAACGGCGTGTCGCAAGGCACCGTCAGGATGGCATCCAGGTGGGCCGGGACATGCGGCAGGGCGCTGGCGATGCCGGCCAGCGGGCCCAGGCCGTGCCAGGGCGCTTCGTCGGGCACGACGGGGTGGCCCAGGGCGCGGTAGGCGGGCAGGTCCCGGTTGGCGCTGATCACCACCGCGTCGACCTGGGGCTGGATGGCCGCCAGCACGTGCTGGATCAAGGGCTGGCCCGCCAGGGGCTGCAGGCCTTTGTTGACGACGCCCATGCGCCGGCCGCGGCCGCCCGCCAGGATCACCGCGCCGATGCGGAGGTGGTCCAGGCGCAGCGGCGATGGCGCATCAGCGGCCCAGCGCTGCTGCGCCTGCTGGTCGCTGTCCCGGGGCTGGACCCAGGTGGCGCGGCCATCGACGAAGCCCTCCTGCTTCCAGAACGGGGCCTGCGTCTTGAGGTAATCCATGATGTAGGCGTTGGCCTCGTAGGCCGCGCGGCGGTGGGCGCTGGCCGTCTCCACGCGCACGACCTCCTCGCCCACCGCGATCCGGCCCACCCGGTGGATGACCACCACCCCGTGCAGGGCCCAGCGGTTGCACGCCTGGTTCACGATGCGCTCGATCTCCTGCTCGGTCACCCCGGGAAAATGCTCCAGCACCAGGTGGCTCAGGCTGTGGTCGGTGTTGGTGCGGGCGATGCCACTGAAGCGCACGCAGGCGCCGCTGAGTCCCGCCGCATCGACCGCCGGGCTGTGGTCGATGCGCTCGGTCTGAACGCGAATGCAGCGCATGGCTCAGCCCCCGGTGACCGGAGGGACCAGCCCCACTTCATCGCCCGGCCGGATCGGGGCGGCGGTGTGCAGCAACTGGCGGTTGAGGGCCAGGCGCAAGGCGCGCGGGTGCAGGGCCGCCGCCCATTCAGGGCCGCGTGCGCGCAGCAGCTGGAGCAGGTCGTCGGTGTCGCCGGCCGTCCACGGCAGGGCTTCGCTGCCGGATGGCACCAGGGTCTTGAGGGGGCCGAAAAAGAGGACGGTGATGGTGTCGGACATGGGGCGCTGCCGCCCGCGTCAAGCGCGGCGCCAGGGGGCAGGCCAACGGTGCGGGCGGGCGAAGTCCAGTGTAGCAAGCCCGGTCCGGCGGGACGGCGCGCAGCGCAGGAGACCAGGTGCCGCGTGCAGCACTGCCACAAGATGATGGCGCGGTGATGGGCCAGCGCCTTGGCACGCCGCGCGACGGGCGTCATCGTGTGCGTCAGGCGGGTGATGGCTGTGGGCAGTATGGCGTCATTGCCGTTCATCATGAATCGGGAGTGGCTGCATACTCCATTCTCAAAATTTGAGCGACTCCCGCGTGGAGCGCAAGGCCCAGGCGCTGACGCGTCGGCGTCCCCACGCCGAGCACGGCGGCCGAGGTGACGACGTCAGGCGCTGCAGGTTTGGGCGGCACGCTGATTCGGCGCGGGGCGCGCGTCGCCGCAGTCCAGGGTGGCCCGGATCTACGGGTCACTGGCCACGGGCCGGCCGCGCATGGCGCCCGGCCCGTTGCCCGAAGCGGGGCTCAGAACGCGATGCGCGCGACGCTTTCCGCACTGCCCTTGGGATCCTTCTCGCCGTTCTTGACGCTGACGTAGAGCACGTTGCGCTGCGTGTCGAGGGCCAGGCTGTTGGGGTGGCTGGGCAAGGGGATGGTCTGCAGCAAGGCCTGGCTGCGGCTGTCGTACACCGTCACGTTGCCGGCGGCGCGGTTGGTCACATACAGGCGCTGACGCGGTGCGTCGAGCAGCACGCCCATGGGGCCAGCGTCGGTGGCGATGCTGCCCAGCGGCTTGCCGGTCTGGGCGTCGAACACGGCGACGCGGTTGCCCGGGTGCTTGGAGGCGAAGCCCGGGATGCTCTTGGCCTGGTAGTTGCGGATGTTGTCGGCGCCCTGGTCGGTGACGAACAGGCGCTGCGAGGCCGGATCGAAGGCGATGTTCAGCGGCTGCTCGGCGTCGGTCTTCACGCGCTGGGCGATCTCGAGGGTGCGCGTGTTGATGGTGATCAGCTCGCCCAGCAGGTTGGTCACGAACAGGCGTTGGCCGGCGGCATCGAAGGCGAAGCCGGGCGCCTTGGCGTTGCCTAGGCCGGGCAGCACCTTGTCGACCTTGAGGGTCTCGGTGTTGACCACGTAGAGCACGCTGCCGTTCTCGCCGCCATGGCCGGTCAGGAACAGGCGCTTGTTGGCTGGGTCGACCGCCAGCTCGCGCAGGTCACGGGCGTAGCGCGCCACGTCCTTGCCGTCCTTGTCCTTGGACTGGACCTTCTCTTCCAGTTGCACCACGCCGACCACGCGGTTGCCCACGATGTCGACCACGGTCACCGACAGGTCGACCGTGTTGCCCACGTAGAGGCGGCCGGCGGCATCGTCCAGCGTGACGCCGAATGCCTTGCGCTCCAGCGCGATCTCGCCTTCCACGGCCAGCGTCTGCGGGTTCAGGCGCAGCACCTTGGCCCCATCGGCATCGGCCCCGAAGCCGCCGGACGACGCCACGAACACCGCGTTCTGACGGGGGCTGTAGGCCAGCTCATACAAGCCCTTGGCCAGGGCCTGGCGAGACACCTGCTGCGCGGGCTGACTGGCTGCTGCCTTGGATCCGGCATTGGCAGAGGTGCCCGGCTGGGCGCAGCCGGTGAGGGCCACCACCACGGCGACGGCAACGAGAGAAGACGGCTTGAGCAAGTTCATGCGAGGTTCCTGGGGGACAGACAAAGACAGCAGCGTGCAACCGCTGGCGGCGGTCCAACGACCGCGGGCCAGGGGGCCGCAGGGCGGCATCATATACGGATGAGAATTGTTCTTATTCAATGCTCAAGCGTCTGACCCCGACGGCGTCAGCGGACGCGCAGCAGCCGGGCCAGGTTCAGCAGTTCGCGGGGCAGGGCCTCCACGTCGCGGACCACGCGGTAGCTGTCGGGCTTGCACATGCGACGCAAATAGTCGTGGGCCGCACTGTCCACCGAGAGGTGGAAGGTGGCGATGCCGCCATGCTCGGCCTCGCGCAGGGCTTTGGCCGTGTCGGCCACGCCGTGGCTGGGGTCGTCGCGCCGCGGG
The DNA here is from genome assembly GCF_002158865.1 of Comamonas serinivorans. Classification (NCBI taxonomy): domain Bacteria; kingdom Pseudomonadati; phylum Pseudomonadota; class Betaproteobacteria; order Burkholderiales; family Comamonadaceae; genus Comamonas; species Comamonas serinivorans. The sequence goes on from NZ_CP021455.1 coordinate 580,876, forward strand.
CCGTAGTCGCGGTCCTGGGGGTAACCATCCGACAGCACCAGCAGCAGCTTGCGCCGCGTGGGTTCGCGGCTCAGGCGCAGGGCCGCGTGCCGCACGGCCGCCCCCATGCGCGTGGCGCCCCGCGGTGCGGCGGCCGCCAACGAAGCGGCCTGGGTGGCGGACCAGTCGGCCTCGAACGCCTTGATCTCCAGGAAATCGACCTGCTCGCGGCCGTCGCCGTTGAAGCCGAACACCGCAAAGCGGTGCCCCAGGCCCTGCAGGGCGTCGCACAGCAGGGCGACCGCGTCCTTGACCACGTCGATCACGCGGCGCGGCGCCTCGGTCGGGATCGGGGCGGGTGCGGCCACGCCCCACAGAGGTCCGGCGTCCAGGTCGGGCTCGGGGGCGGCTTCGGCGCTGCGCAGGACGAAGTTCATGCTGCCGCTCAGGTCCAGCAGCAGGGCCACGCTGACCTCGCGCCGCTGGCGGGCCTGGCTTTGGTAGACCCGGCCTTCGGGGCAGGTGCCGTGCCGGCGCTGCAGCCATTCGTCGAGGGCACTGTCGACGTCGATCTGCTCGCCCTCGGGGCGCCGTCGCTCGCGCAGCCAGGCATCGGCTTCGATGCCCTGGAAGCGGCGCCGGATCTGGCGGGCCAGGGCCGCATGCCGCTGGCGCACGCCGGTCAGGTACTGCAGGTCGTCTCCCACCACCGGCTGGGCGTGCACGGCGGCCCAGGCACGGCGATAGTGGCCCTGCTCGGCGTCCCATTCGTCGTGCCAGGTCACGTCGGCAAGCCGGGGCGCTCGGGGTCGGCTGGCTTGCAGCGGCGTGTCGTCATGCGTGGCGGCGGTGTCCGCCTCGGCCGCGTCCGCGCCGCCCGGCGGCACGGGTTGCGGGGGCGTGCCGTCGACGGGACCTTTGGCAAGGTGGTCGCCATCGCCGTCACCTGTGTCGGCCGGCGAGTGGCTTGCGGGCGCTGCGTGGTCCGCGGCATGGGCGTGGGCTCGCGCGGCGCCGGCCTGCGGGGACTGCAGGCCCGGGCTGGACGAGGCCGGCGCCTCGGCGTCGGTCGCGCTGCCGGGGCTGGCGCGGCCGGGCCGGGCCAGCAGCTGGTGGTGCAGCTGCAGCGTCAGGCGAAGGGCCGCTTCGGCATCGGGCAGCGGCGGCAGGGCTGGGAGGTCCAGGTGCGCCAGATGGGCGGGTTTGGGCGCGGGATCCAGGGGCAGGTCACGCCGTGCGCCTGCCCATCGCCGGGCCAGCGCCGCGTCCACGCGCTGGCCGTCCAGCCAGAGGAAGCTGCGCCGCAGCAGCACCGCTCGGGGCCAGCTGTTCAGGCACTCCGCCACGCCCAGCACCGGATCGCCGTCGCGCAGCCCGGGGCCCAGCAGGCCACGCGGGGCCGTGCGTTCGATGCGCAGCGACCACCGGCCCTCGGGCGCGTGATCGAGTGCGGCGCGCGCCACCTGCAGGCGATGCACGCGGTGCGCGGTGTCGGGCGCCAGCGTCAGCTGAAGGGCGCTGCCCAGCGGGCCGCGCCAGCGGCCTGCCGCCTGCGTGTCCCAGGCGATCGCCAGGCCGGGCGCACCGAGCGCCTGGGCCAGCCACACCAGCCGTGCCGTGTCCCCGTACGCCGGGAGCGGTGTCGGGCCAACGGGCGGGCGCGGGGTCATGGGAAGACCAGGTCCACCACGTCCAGGGCCGCTGCCCCTGCATCGGGCTCGTCGCCGAACACGCCCGCCAGCACCACCGCGCAGGCGCGCCGTGGCGGGATGCCGCGACGCATCAGCTGCCCGGCGTGCACCAGCGCCCGCGTGCTGACGTGGTCGCCCAGGCCGCCGTCCTGCATGGCGCGCAGGCGCTCACCCACCTGGGCCAGGGCCTGCGCCCAGGCCGGTTCGATGCCGGCTTCGTGGGCCACGATGGCCGCCTCCTGGGCGGGCGGCGGGTAGCCGAACGTGATCTCGACAAACCGCTGCCGGGTCGAGGGCTTGAGGGCCTTGAACGCGGCCTGGTAGCCGGGGTTGGTCGACGCCACGAGCAGAAAGTCCGGGTGCGCCTGCAGCAGCTCGCCCGTCTTCTCGATCGGCAGCAGTCGGCGGTGGTCGGTGAGCGAGTGCACGACGACCGTGGTGTCGCGCCGCGCCTCGGCCAGCTCGTCGAGGTAGCAGATGGCACCGCCGCGCGCCGCACGCGTCAGGGGGCCGTCGGTCCAGACGGTTTGCTCGTTCAGCAGCAGGTGCCGCCCCACCAGGTCATTGGCCGTCAGGTCGTCGTGGCAGGCGACGGTGACCAGCGCCACGCCCGGACCGGGATGGTGGCGGGGTTGCACCCGGGCCGCCATGTGCTCGATGAAGCGGGTCTTGCCGCAACCGGTGGGCCCCTGCAGCAGCACGGGCAGGCGTTCGGACCAGGCGGCTTCGAACAGGTCCATTTCGTCGCCAATGGGGTGGTACCAGGGAAGGCTCATGGTGTATCCATCGTCCGTCGTTGGTGGAGAAACGAGAAAACGATGTTACTGGGCAACTTCCTGTGCGGTGTGGCGAGCGCGGTCAGGGAGGCGACAGGTGGGTGATGGGCGCGCAGAGCGCGTCGGCAGGCGGTCGGGCGCATGGCCGCGGCCTGCGCTCACGGCGCCAGCCCGGGCTCAGGCTGGCCGCAGGCTTTCGGGCCACACCAGGGACCGATGCACCTGGGCGCCCGCCATGGCCCCGTGGCCCACGGCCAGCGACACCGAATGCGGGGCGCGTGCCACGTCCCCGCAGGCAAACACGCCGGGGACCGATGTTTTGTGCTCGGCATCGATCCGCACCTGCACGCCCATCGGCGAGTCCTCCAACGCGCAGCCCAGGGTGGCGGCAACCGGGCTGGCCGGCGAGGTGCGTGTTGCCGTGAACAGGCCGGCAAAGTACAGCCGGCGTCCATCGACCAGAACCACATCGGCGTGGCCATCGAGTTGCGCGATGAGGGTTTCTTCGAGCGTGACCCCACGCTGGGTCAGGTCGGCGCGCACGTCGGGCGTCAGCTCGCAGGCGCCGTTGGTGAACAGCGTCACCTCGCCCCAGTCGGTGAGGAGCGCCGCCTGATGGAGGGACAGCGGGCCGCTGCCGATGATGCCGATGCGGCCCTGGTTCAACTCGTAGCCATGGCAGTACGGGCAATGGAACACGGATGTGCCCCAGCGCTGGGCCAGGCCGGGGACGTCCGGCAGCTGATCGGTCACCCCCGTGGCGAGCAGGATGCGGCGCCCCTGTCGAGCGCCGCTGTCCGTGGTCACGCAGAACGCGTCCACCTCGCCGGTGATGGCCGTGGCCTGACCCTCCAGCCAGGTCAGCGTGGGGTAGGCCTCGAGCTGGCGACGCGCCAACTGCGCAATCTCGCCGGGCGGCACGCCATCCTGGCTCAGGAAGCCGTGTGCGTGGGCGGCGAAGCGATTGCGCCGCTCGCCGGCGTCGATCACCAGCACCGATCGGCGGGCTCGCACCAGTTGCAAGGTGGCGGCCATGCCGGCATAGCTGCCGCCCATGACGATGACGTCGTAGATCATGTTCGTGTCCGGGGGGGTTGGGCCGCCGCATGCCGGCGCGCAAAGTCAGCGGCCAGGTCGGCCAGGGTGATGGCTGAAAACCGCTGGATCAGCAAGGCCTCAGCCTCGGCCAAGGTGCCTGCCAACGCGGCGTTCACCGACTGCTCCACGAGGCAATCGGGTGATTCGTGGTGGTTGCCGATGGCGAACAGGGCGGGCTCGCCGAGGGCCTCGTGCAGTTGGCGCAGGGACACCATCGCCAGATCGGCACGGATGCGCCAACCCCCGGCATGCCCCCGATCCGAGGTGACGATGCCGGCGTTGCGCAGGTAGCCCATGGTGCGCCGAACGACGACCGGGTTGGTGCCCAGGCAGTGAGCCAAGGCTTCGGAGGTGATCGAGCCCTCGCGCTCGGCCATGTGCAGCAGCGCATGCAGGGCGGACGACAAACGGCTGTCTCTTTTCATGCAACTTATGTTGTTGCATGAAAAGAGACTTGTCAAGCGGCAGGATTAAGATTCGCCCGCCGGGTCAGCCCGGTGCCGGCAAGGCGTCTCGCCCGTTCAGCCCTGTTTGGCCGCGGAGTGGCCATGCAGGCGCCCTGCCAGAAAGCCAGCGGCGCCTGCAACACCATCACGTTGCCCTGCAGGATGCCCACGTTCCAGGCCGCGTGGCCGAAGCCCATGGCGCACCCAATCTGCAAAAAACGCCCCCTTGACCGATCACTGTCAAGTGGGCTGGGCGGTGGGGCAAAAAAAGAGCAGCCACCTTTCGGTCAGCTGCTCTGATGTGCAAGTTGCGGAATTGGTTGGCGCGGCTGGCGGGGATCGAACCCACGACCCTTGGCTTCGGAGGCCAATACTCTATCCACTGAGCTACAGCCGCATGTCAAGCGCGCATTATCGCTGATTCAGAACTGCCCCCAGGCCAGCGCCGCGCAGGAAGGCGTCCAGGCAGCAGCGGCTGGTTTCCTGCAGGTCAAACGTGGGGGTCAGCAGCCACTGGTACATCAGGCCAAACACCAGGCTGTGAAAGCCGTTGGCGATCTGCTCGGGCGTGGCATTCAGCGGATGAGCGCCGCACTGCGCCCACTCTCGCACGGCGTGCGCGATGCGCTGGATGTGGCGCTGGGAAGCCCACTCATGCCGTTCGCGAATCTGCAGGTGTTCAGGCACCAGTTCCACCATCATCATGGCCACGGTCAACACGCGCTGAAGCTGGGGGTCGTGGCTGAGTTGGTCCATGGTGAGCAGGGCATGATCGCGCATGGCCTGGATGGCGTCGGGTGAGCACATCATGGATTCGACCGCGGCCTCGAAGGGCAGGGTGATGCGATCCATCATGGCGTTGAAGAGATCGCCCTTGTCCTTGAAATGCCAATAGATGGCGCCGCGCGTGGTGCCGGCTGCTTGGGCGATTTGAGCCAGCGAAGTGCCGGAGACCCCTTGCTTCAGGAACAGGTGTTCCGCTGCATCGAGCAGCTTTGTCCGGGTCTCCTGTGCTTCTTCTTTTGTTCGCCGAGCCATCACCTAGCCTTTTGTCAGTCCGTAGCGCGTGAGCTCATACCAAGGCCTCGCTTCGCACGTATATTGATCGATTCATCGTGTCGGCAAACCCGCACGTTCGCGTAGGGATTTTAATACATACATTCTAGGATGTATGTAGAATGCCCGCTTCACTCGATTGACGTTGTTCCTCGACGCTGCAACTTCTCGGAAGAAGTGCGGCGTGTCTGTCGTTCCCCTTCAGGATGGGGCGACAGGTTGGGATTCACCTCTTCATTTGTGTCAGAGGAAACACATGACAAGACCAGATGCCTCGAATGTGCCTGTGGGCAAGCGTTCGCTTCAGTTGGCAATCCTGCCGTTGGCGCTTGCCATCGCCATGGGCCTGGCAGCTTGCGGACAAAAAGACGAAAAGCCACAAGGTCCGCCGCCGCCGCCCGAGGTGGGTGTGGTCACGGCCGAACCCACCACGGTGGGTTTGGTCAGCGACTTGCCCGGCCGCCTCGAATCTTCGCGCGTGGCGGAAGTCCGTGCGCGCGCCAGCGGCATCGTGCTCAAACGGGTGTTCCGTGAAGGCAGCGATGTGAAGGCTGGCCAGGTGCTGTACGAAATCGATCCCGCGCCCTACAAGGCTGCTCTGCAGAACGCCGAAGCCTCGCTGGCGCAGGCGCAGGCCACCTTGGCGCAGGCATCGTCGACTGCGGCGCGTTATCGCCCCTTGGTGCAGGCCAATGCCGTCAGCAAGCAGGAATACGACGTCGCCGTGGCCAACGAGAAGCAGGCGCGTGCGCAGGTGTCGGCAGGCAAGGCCGCCGTAGACACGGCCCGCATCAACCTGGGGTATGCCACGGTGACGGCGCCCATCTCGGGCCGCATTGGGCGCTCCCAGGTGACGGAAGGGGCGTTGGTGGGGCAGACCGATCAGACCCCGCTGGCAACCATCCAACAGGTCAACCCGCTGTACGTGAACCTCACGCAATCGGCCAGCGAGGTCTTGGCCTTGCGCAGCCAGTTGGCCGATGGGAAGCTGGCCAGCGCAGGGGCGGATGCGGCCAAGGTCAAGATCTTGGCCGAAGACGGCAAGCCTTACCCCCATGAAGGCAAGCTGCTGTTCTCCGACCTGACGGTGGACCCGGGGACGGGGCAGGTGAGCGTGCGCGCCGAGGTGGCCAACCCCGATGGCATGCTGTTGCCGGGCATGTATGTGCGGGTCCGCATCGAACAGGCCCAGATCGAGAACGCCATCCTGCTGCCGCAGCAGGCTGTCACGCGGGGTGCTCAGGACACCGTGATGATCATTGGCGACGACGGGTCGGTGACGCCTCGCACGGTCACCGTCAGTGGTCAAAAAGACGGGCAATGGATCGTGGTCGATGGCCTCAAGACCGGTGAAAAAGTCATGGTCGATGGCTTCATGAAGCTGCAAATGGGCACGAAGACGGTCAAGCCGGTGCCTTGGGCCAAGGGCGGTGGGGCGAATCCGGCGGCGTCGGGTGCCTCGGCCCCGGCCTCGGCGGCCAGCAAATAAAGGGCTCTCATGTCGAAGTTTTTCATCCACCGACCCATTTTTGCCTGGGTGATCGCGATCTTCGTGATCATCGCGGGCATCGTGTCGATCACGCAGCTACCGGTGGCGCAGTTCCCTTCGGTGGCGCCACCCACCATCAACGTGACGGCGACATACCCTGGCGCGACCTCGCAGGCCATGGATGAAACCGTCATCTCGCTCATCGAGCGGGAGATGAACGGTGCAGCCGGGTTGATGTACATGGAGTCCAAGTCGCCCGCAGGCGGCCAGGGCGAACTCACCATCACCTTCGAGCCCGGCACCAACCCGGACCTGGCTCAGGTGGACGTGCAAAACCGCCTCGCGCGCGTGTTGCCGCGGTTGCCCACGGTGGTGCAGGAGTTGGGCGTGCAAGTGGACAAGTCCATGAGCAACTTCCTGATGATCCTCACCTTCGAGACGCAATCGGAGCGGGTGACGCGCGATGACGTGGCGGACTACGTCAACCGCAACATCCTCCCCGAAGTCCAGCGCCTGGACGGTGTGGGCAAGGCCCAGCTGTTCGCCGCTGGGCGCGCGATGCGGGTCTGGGTCGACCCGGCCAAGCTGCAGGGCTATGGCATGTCGATCGCTTCGGTCAACGCTGCCATCCGTGCGCAGAACCAGCAAATTTCCGGGGGCGCCCTGGGCGATGTGCCCAGCATCCCGGGCACCGGGGTGACGGCCACCATCGTGGTGCCTGGCCAGCTCAGCACGCCCGAAGCGTTTGGCCAAGTGGTGCTGCGTGCGAATGCCGATGGTTCCACCGTGCGTCTCAAGGACGTTGCGCGCGTGGAACTGGGGACCGAAACCTACGCATTCAACTCGCGCTTGAATGGCAAGCCGGCGGTGGCGCTGGCGGTGATGCTGACCTCGACCGCCAATGCCATGGCAACGGCTGAACTCGTGCGCGATCGCATGGCCGAGCTGGAGCCGTTCCTGCCCGAGGGCGTGAAATGGGATGCCCCGTACGACACCTCCAAGTTCGTCAAGATCTCGATCGAGAAGGTGGTGCACACCCTGTTGGAAGCCATCGTGCTGGTGGTGATCGTGATGCTGCTGTTCTTGCAGAACCTGCGCTACACGCTGATTCCCACGTTGGTGGTGCCCATTGCCCTGCTTGGCACCTTTGCCGTCATGCTGGCGCTGGGCATGTCCATCAACATCCTGGCGATGTTCGCCATGGTCCTGGTGATCGGCATCGTGGTGGACGATGCCATCGTGGTGGTCGAGAACGTTGAGCGCATCATGGCCGAAGAAGGCCTGCCTCCCAAAGAGGCCACCATCAAGGCCATGGGCCAGATCTCGGGTGCCGTGGTGGGCATCACCGTGGTGCTGGTGTCGGTGTTCCTGCCGCTGGCCATGTTCTCGGGCGCAACCGGCAACATCTACCGCCAGTTCTCGTTGGTGATGGCGGTCTCGATCGCGTTCTCGGGCTTCTTCGCCCTGACGCTGACGCCGGCCCTGTGCGCCACGGTGCTCAAGCCCATTCCCAAGGGCCATGCCCACGACAAGAAGACCGGTCTGCTCGGCCCGTTCTACAACTGGTTCAACCGCAAGTTTGCTGCCGGCACCAAACGCTATGAAGGCGTGATGGTCAAGGTGATTCGCCGTTCGTTCCAGACCCTGGTGATTTACGCCTTGGTCATTGCCGGCGTGGTGTTCCTGTTCATGCGCATGCCCACGGGCTTCTTGCCCACAGAAGATCAGGGCTACGTCATCTCGCTGGTGCAGCTGCCACCCGGCGCAACCCAGGAGCGCACCAGCAACACCATGAAGGAAGTCGAAGACTACATGCTGGCGCAGCCTGAGGTGGCCAACATGGTCAGCATCATGGGCTTCAGCTTTGCGGGCACGGGACAGAACATGGGTCTGGCCTTCGTGATGTTCAAAGATTGGGCGGAACGGACGGCGCCGGGCTCGGATGCGCAGACGTTCTCGAACAAGGCCATTGGCGCCCTGATGAAGGTGCGCGACGGCTTCGTCTACACGCTGACGCCGCCGTCCATTCCCGAACTGGGCACCAGCAACGGTTTTTCGTTCCGCTTGCAGGACCGTGCCAGCAAGGGGCATGAAGCCCTGCTGGCGGCGCGCAATCAGCTGCTGGGCATGGCCATGCAAAGTCCCGTGCTGACCGACATCCGTCCTGACGGTGTGGAAGATGCGCCGCAATGGCAGATCGACATCAACCGTGACGCGGTGTACGCGCAGCAGGTCAACATGGGGGATCTTGCGACCACCCTGGCGACGGCGCTGGGTTCGTCCAATTCGAGCGATTTCCCCAACGACGGCTACATGCAGCGGGTCACCATCCAGGCCGATGCCAGCCGGCGCATGCAGCCCGAAGATGTGATGCGCCTGACGGTGCCCAACGCAAGCGGCCAGTTGGTCGAGCTGTCCACCATGGTCACGGCCAAGTGGATCACGGGGCCGATGCAGTTGACCCGCTACAACGGCTACCCGTCCATGAACATCACGGGCCAGGCCAAACCGGGCTACAGCTCGGGTGAAGCCATGGCCGAGATGGAACAGCTGGCGGCCAAGCTGCCCGAAGGTTTTGCCTTCGAATGGACGGGCCAGTCGCTGGATGAAAAGAAGGCGGGCTCCTCGGCCATGATCCTCTACGCCTTCTCGATCCTGGCGGTGTTCCTGTGCCTGGCGGCTTTGTACGAGAGCTGGAGCATCCCGCTGTCGGTGCTGCTGGTGTTGCCCCTGGGGGTGCTGGGCTCGCTGCTCGGCATGACCCTGCGCGGCATGCCCAACGACATCTACTTCCAGGTGGCTTTGATCACGGTGATTGGCTTGTCGGCCAAGAACGCCATCCTGATCGTGGAGTTTGCGAAGGACCTGCAAGCCGAGGGACACAGCATCGTGAAGTCGGCACTGACCGCCGCGCACCTGCGATTCCGTCCCATCCTCATGACATCCCTGGCCTTCATCCTGGGGGTGGTGCCGCTGTACATCGCGTCGGGGGCCAGTGCGGCCAGCCAGCGCGAGATCGGCACCGGGGTGTTCTGGGGCATGTTGATCGGCACCTTCCTCACGGTGTTCATGGTGCCGGTGTTCTTCGTGGTCGTGCGCAAGCTCTTTGCTGGCAAGTCCAGCACACAGACTGTGGACAACGATGACGACAATCTGGACGACAACCCACACAAAGGACCTTCGGAGGTCGCGATCCCATGAATTCCATGCGCATGAACCGTGAGGGGCTTCAGCCCTGGCGGTTGAAACCCGTGGTGGGCGCTGCGCTGACGGCGCTCGCACTCACCGGGTGCTCCCTGGCACCCAAGTACGAACGCCCTGCGGCGCCCGTGGCCACCCAGTGGCCCGCTTCGGCGGGCGCGGTGACGGCGTCGCAGGCTGCAGCGGCCGATCTGGCCTGGCAGGACTTCGTCACCGACCCGCAATTGCGCGAGTTGATTGGCAAGGCCCTGCACAACAACCGTGACCTGCGCATGGCGATTCAGTCCATCGAGCAGGCCCGTGCCCAGTACCAGATCACCCGTGCCAACCAGTTGCCCACCGTGGGTCTGAGCGGCAGCGGGACCCGGCAACGGCCCGGCAGCACGTACGCCCTGGGCGGGCCGCTGGTCGCAGACAGCTACTCCCTCGGGGTGGGCATCAGCGATTGGGAGATCGACTTCTTCGGCCGCCTGCAGTCCCTCAAGGATGCGGCGCTGGCGCAGTACCTGGCCACCGAAGAGGCGCGCAAGGCGGCTCAGATCAGCCTGGTGGCCAACATCGCCAGCACGTGGCTCACGCTCAAGACCGACACCGACCTGCTGGTGCTGGCCGAGCGCACCATGCTCACGCGCAAGCAGTCGTTCGACCTGACCAAGCTGCGTTTCGACAACGGCGTGTCGTCGGCCCTGGACATGCGCCAGGCCGAGTCGCTGCTCAGCACGGCCGAGGCGGCGCGTGCAGCCCAGACCCGGGCGCGCGCGCTGGACATCAACCTGCTGACGCTGTTGGTGGGGGAGCCCATTCCGGACACGCTGATCCCTGCGGTGCCAACGGTCGAGCCTTTGCCGGCCAGCGGCGACCTGACGCAGGCCAACGCGGCGCCCACGCTGCCCGACAACCGCGCGCAGTTCCTGCCGATCCCCGAGGGCCTGCCTTCCGATCTGCTGATTCGCCGACCCGACATCCGACAGGCCGAGCAGCAGCTGATCGCAGCGAACGCCAACATCGGTGCGGCGCGTGCGGCCTTTTTCCCGCGCATTTCGCTGACGGCCAGCCTGGGTCGCATCAGCAGCGATTTCGAAGGGCTGTTCGGCGGCGGCAGTTCGGGGCTGAAGTCCTGGAGTTTCGGGCCCACGATCAGCCTTCCGATCTTCGATGGGGGGCGCAACCGCGCCAACCTGGAGGTCAGCCAGGCCACGCGTGACATCGCCGTGTCCAGCTACGAGAAGGCCATCCAGACCGCCTTCCGCGAAGTGGCCGATGCCCTGGCCAGCCGCAGCGCCCTGGCCGATCAGGCCGCGGCCCTCCAGCGCCAGGCCGATGCCGAACGCGATCGCTTCCGGCTGGCCGACCTGCGCTACCGCAATGGCGTGGCCAACTACCTGGACATGCTCGACGCCCAACGCTCGTTGTTCGCCACCGAGCAGGAACTCGCCCAGGTGCAATTGGCTCGGCAGCAGAACGAGGTGTTGCTGTACAAGGCCCTCGGGGGCGGCTGGGGTCCGCAGGACGAAGCCGCTGCCCGCGAGGCAGCCGGTCAGCCGGTGTCGCGCGAGGCCACGGCCAACGCCCGCTAACCGCTTGTTTCCAGGCACAAAAAAGCGACTCCATGAGTCGCTTTTTCATTGGTGCGGAACAAGTCGCGCGCGTGCAAGCGTCCCCTTGGACGCTCCCTATAATCTCCCAATCTCCCCATAGCCATTGGGCCTTTTTGGTGGCGGGAGTCCACGATTGCAGTGATCTGACCCAGAGGATGACATGAGCGAAACCCCCGCAGTCAACGAGGAAGCCCACACAGGTCCCATTCACACCCCGCGGCAGATGCTGTGGGCCAGCGTTTTCGGCTTCGTCTTGCCTGTGCTCATCATCGTGGGCCTGGTGGCGTACGTCACATCGGCGCCGTCGCCGTCCAGCGTCGAGCGCAACGAGGACGCGCAGGTCAAGGCCCGCATCGCCAAAGTGGGCGAAGTCAAGCTCGGTGTCGATCCCGCCTTGCGGCCGCAGTTGAGCGGCGAAGAGGTCTACAAGGCCCAGTGCGCCACCTGCCATGCGGCCGGCTTGGCCGGCGCGCCCAAGTTCGGGGACGCGGCGGCCTGGAGTGCGCGCCTGGGACAGGCCTTCAACGTGTTGGTCGAGCATGCGGTGAAGGGCAAGGGCGCCATGGCGCCTCAGGGCGGCGGCGATTTCACCGATTACGAAATTGCGCGTGCCGTGGCCTACATGGCCAACCACGCGGGTGGCAAGTTCGACGAGCCCAAGCCGCCGGCAGCGCCCGCCAGTGGCGCGGCCAGCGGAGCGACCGCATCCGCCGCGGCCAGCGCACCTGCGACCACACCGGCTCCCGCCGCAGAGGCCGCGTCTGTCGCCGCCTCCGCGCCGCCTGCAGCCGCAGTGACCGAGCCCGCTGCCGCCGCGGCGCCGGCTGCGGCGGTCAGTGCCGATGCTGGCAAAAAGCTCTACGACCAGATCTGCGTGGCCTGCCACGTCGCGGGGGTGGCAGGCGCCCCCAAGCTGGGCGACAAGGCCGCTTGGCAGCCCCGCCTGGCCCAAGGCGTCGATGCGCTCACGGCCCACGTGATCGCGGGCAAGGGGGCCATGCCGCCCCGCGGTGGCGCCAATGCCTCGGATGCCGAAATCCATGCTGCGGTGGAGTACATGGTCAACGCGTCCAAGTGACCAACGCAGCCTGGCAGATACTGCCAGCACGTGAAGGACAAAGGCCGACATCGTCGGCCTTTGTCATGGTGCCGTCGGGGGACTGGTGTTGAAGGGCTTTGCTCGCCGGCCCGCGTGGGACCAGGCGGTTGATGGGGTGGATCGGTGACCAGCCGATCGCCATCGATGCCGAGCGGCTGCGCTGCCCGCCTGGCGATGAGCAGTGGGCTCCGGGCCGGCCTACTGTGCGCTTAAGGGTCTTGAGCGCAGAGTCCTTGATGTCCAGCCGATGATCCCGGGCGAAGCGGGCATGGCACACGGTGAGGTGTCGTCCGACCTGATGCGGTCAGGCCGCGTCTGAGGCCAGAGCCTGCGGGCTGGCCACAAAGCCGAAGCGTGGGCCCAGCTCGGCCTGGGTCAGGGCTTCGGGCTCGGGCCAATGGCCCGCTTCCAGTGCGTCGGCCAGCACGTGCATGTCCAGGGTGTGCACCAGGCCCAACCCGGCGTCGGTGTGGAGGTAGGCCTGGCCGTGCTCATCGATGAGGGGCGCCTGCGCCTGCACGGCACGACCGGTGTGGGTGTGCACCGTGAACCGGCCGGCCTCGTCGCGGCTCAGCCGCAGCACCCAGGGAGCGGCCTCGAGTTCGACGAACACGCGCTGCGGCCCGTTCTGGAACGACCAGCAGCCGCGCGCATCGCGGTCGTAATTGCGGCCGATGAACTCGATGAGCTTGGTCAGGCGAATCACGTCGCCCTTGGCGCCAGGGCGGCCGCTGGTGAAGGCGCCCTGAGCCTGGGCCTGCGCGTCACGCAGGTACCAGTCGCCGCGTGCATCCAGGCCCAGCCAGCCGTGGCAGTCGGGCACATTGGGCCACTTGGCCATGGCTTGTTTGACGATGTCATCCATGGCGGGATGATGCCTGAATCGCTGTGGCCCGGATCGGGCCTGCGGGCTGGCTCAATCGGCGTAGCTGGGGTCGATGCGGTCGAGCTTGCGCAGCAGGGCCGGCCAGGCCAGGTTGCCGCCGCCGCCACGCGTGGCGCCGCGGGCCTGCTCGGCGCTGGTGGCGATGATGTCGGGCGAGATGTGGATCAGCGGGCCGCCGCCGGCCTGCGCGCGGACCTGGATTTCGCAGGTGCGCTCGAAGGTGTAGAGCTGGCTGAAGGCATTGGCCACGGTGTTGGCCACGGTGAGCGTGCCGTGGTTGCGCAGCATCAGGAAGCGCTTGGTGCCCAGGTCGCGCACCAGGCGCGGCTTCTCGTCGTCGCGCAGGGCCACGCCCTCGTAGTCGTGGTAGGCCAGCTGCGGCAGCACGAAGATCGACTGCTGCGAAATCGGCAGCACGCCCCCAGCCTGGGCCGACACCGCAACACCGGCGGCCGTGTGCACGTGGAACACGGCTTGCGCGTCGTCGCGGGCGGCGTGGATGGCGCTGTGGATGGTGAAACCCGCGGGGTTGATGTCGTACTCGGAGGGCATCACCTTGTTGCCGTCCAGGTCGATTTTCACCAGGCTGGACGCCGTCACTTCCTCGAACAGCATGCCGTAGGGGTTGATGAGGAAGTGGTGCTCGGGGCCCGGAACGCGTGCCGACAGATGCGTGAACACCAGGTCGGACCAGCCGTGCAGGGCCACCAGGCGGTAGGCCGCCGCCAGGTTGACGCGCTGTTGCCATTCCTCGGCGCTGACCTGGGCGCGCACCGACGAGGTGCTGAGTTCGGTGTGGATGTCGCTGACGTGGTTCACGGTGTCTCCGGGCTCGTTGTGGGAGACGGCTAGCATGCCACCATCCCGGCCGCACGCCCAGCACCGCGTGCGACACGCCACGCGGGCCCGGGTGCTTTCCATGTGCAAGGCCTTCTGGGCCGGCTTCAAGCCAACAGGGCTTGGAGTATGTGGTCATCCCCGTTTGTGAGAAAAACGGGATGAGCTGATACTGCTGACACCACAGTTCGCCGGTGCGGCACCCAACGCACAGCGCCATGGGGGGCTTCTCAGCGTCTGGACCGGCCTTGCACCTGGATGCCTCGGATCGGCTCAGGTCGGCCGAGCGTCCCCTGGCGCGTTTGAGCTGCCTGACTGAGCACGGAGCGCCTGAGCCGGGCCCGCCTCAACCCATGCCCAGCAGGCGGCGGTAGCGGGGCGGCAGGTCGGCGATGTGCAGCAGGATGGGCAGATCGGCGGTGTTGAAGTGCGGATCCCAGGCCGGCGGGCCCAGCAGCCGGGCGCCCATGCGCAGGTAGCCGCGGATCAGGGCCGGCGCCTCGACGGCGGCCGCCAGAGCCGGATCCTGCAGCTCGTGCACCGGCAGGGGGTGGTGGGGTCGCACCCGGCGCTCGGGCGTGGTCAGGTGCTTGTCTTTCAGGCCATGCCAGATGGCCGCGGCGGCCGCGCCGTGTCGGGCCACGCCGGGCCAGTGCATGGGCACGCTGGCGCAGCCCAGCATCACGCGCAGCTGGTTGCGCGACATGAACGCCGCCAGCTCGGCCCATAGCGCCAGGATGACGGCACCGTTGCGCCAGTCGGCGTGGACGCAGCTGCGGCCCATTTCCACGGCCTGCGGCAGCCACTCGGCAATCGGGCTCAGGTCGAACTCGCCCTCGCTGTACAGGCCGCCCGCGCGCGCCGCCTGGGCCGGCGTCAGCACGCGGTAGGTGCCGATGACCTCGCCGCGCTCGGCGTCGCGCACCAGCAGGTGCTCGCAATAGTCGTCGAAGGCGTCGATGTCGTGGCCGGGCAGGGGGCTGTCGAGCGTGGCGCCCATCTCCTGCGCAAAGACGCGGTGGCGCAGGCGCTGGGCGGCCCGCAGCTCATCGAGGTGACGGGCCCAGCTCACCTGCAGCGGGACCGCGCCGTCCGGGCCGGCGGCAGGCGCTTGGGGAACGGGCTGCGGAGGCAGACCCGGCGTGATGGGCGCATGCCAGTCCATCACAGGGGTGGGGAGGACGTTGCTCATGCGGCCATGGTGCGAAGCGGGCATGACGGCCCTGTGACCGCGACATGACGCTTGTGTGTCCGGTGCCGTCGGTGCAGGTCGATCACACAGGCCGGCGCGCGTGGGTTGCGGGTGGCCGCACCGGGGCATGCCGTCACTGGCCGGCCATGCGTTCACTGCCGGCAGCGCGGTGCATGCCGAACATGATGCCGGCGCGGCGCGCGATGACCCGTCACGCCCCGGCCGGCACAATCGGCCCCATGACCTCTGTGACCCTGTACCACAACCCGCGCTGCAGCACCTCGCGCAATGCGCTGGCCTTGCTGCGCGAGCGCGGCATCGAGCCCACCATCGTCGAGTACCTGAAAACGCCGCTCACGCGGGCGCAATGGCAGGCCTTGGCGCAGGCCACGGGCGAGCCTGCGCACGCGCTGCTGCGCAGCAAAGAGCCGCTGTATGCCGAGCTGGGCCTGGACCGTGCGGACGTCAGCGAGGCGGCGGTGCTGGACGCGCTCGTGGCGCATCCGGCGCTGTTCAACCGCCCCGTCGTGCAGTCCGAGCGCGGGGCACGCGTGGCGCGGCCGATCGAGCGACTGCTCGAGGTGTTGCCCTGAAGGCGCTCAGCAACGCGCCTTGCGCTCAGCTCGGCAAGGAGAGCGGCTGCATGAGCGAGAGCTGAATGGCGTGACCCACAGCGCATCGCGCGCCTGGCACCAGCCCATGTCGACGCGCGGCGGTGTACCTCCTCGCGGCGATCTGGCGTGATGCGCGCTGTGTGGTGCGCCGCCGGGCTCGGACCGGTGAGCGATGGGGGGTATCGGTCAAGCTGTGGTGGCAGTACCCGGCCATGACCGTTCATGGCTGATCGGAAGTGGGGTGATACTGCGCCAATCTGCCTCGAATCCCATTGGCCGATCCGCCTCAGAGCCGATGAGGCATTCGCCACCCCGCCAAGCAGCATGCCACGCCGTGCCGGGCGTGTGAGGCTCAGGCCAGCTGCTCGCGCATGGCGTGGATGACCTGGCGGTAGTCGGCCTGGCCAAAGATGGCGCTGCCGGCGACGAAGGTGTCGGCGCCCGCGTCGGCCACGCGGCGGATGTTGTTCACCTTGATGCCGCCGTCCACCTCCAGGCGGATGTCGCGGCCGCTGGCCTCGATGCGCTTGCGGGCGGCTTCGACCTTGCGCAGCGCCGAGTCGATGAAGCTCTGGCCGCCGAAGCCCGGGTTCACGCTCATGATGAGGATGAGGTCGATGTCGTCGAGGGTCCAGTCCAGCACGTCCAGCGGCGTGGCCGGGTTGAACACCAGGCCGGCCTGACAGCCGGCGGCCTTGATGGCCTGCACGCTGCGGTGCACGTGGGGGCTGGCTTCGGGATGAAAGCTGATCAGGTCGGCGCCGGCCTTGGCGAAGGCCTGGGCCAGCTCGTCCACGGGCTGCACCATCATGTGCACATCCAGGGGCACGGGCGTGCCGTCGGGGCGCACGGCGTGGGGCTTGATGGCCTCGCAGATCATGGGGCCGAAGGTCAGGTTGGGCACGTAATGGTTGTCCATCACGTCGAAGTGGATCCAGTCGGCGCCAGCGGCGATGACGGTGCGGACCTCGTCGCCCAGGCGGGCAAAGTCGGCGGACAGGATGGAGGGGGCGATGCGGTAGGCCATGGCGATGCGGGATGGAGGCTGCGTGGGGCTGTGGAGGGGGCGCGCGGACCGACGGGGGGCTCGCGCCTCAGCGGCCGATTGTCGGCCATCTGCGCCGCCGGGCTCTGCAAGGGCAAGCCACGTGCTCCGGGACTGTGAACCGCGCGTGTCTGACGTCGGCCAGGATGGACGGCACCCGGACTCCGGCAGCCAGGGGCGTAGGGGCAGGCCATGAACCCCACGCACCTGGACCGGTCGGTGTTTTGCCACGGGGCCAAGGATTCGGCTGACCCCACGGGGTAGCCGGCTCAGCCGCGCTGCAGCCTTTCATTGACCGCTTCAACTGGCTGCGGCCACACTCCGCGCTCGGCCATCGGCCGCCCATCACACGCATCCCGGGTGCGAACAACCTGCTGAGAATCGACAGCTAAGCAGGGACCGCCGGCAGGTCGATGCTTGCGTGCCGCGTTGGGCCTGGCGCGCTGTGGGGCGCGGCGGTGACGGTGTGAAGCCTTGTTGCGCCCCCCGGCCACCTCATGATGCTGGCCGGGCTGCAACGGCTCACGCGCTCCGCTACCATTTGCGGCATGCCCAGCCATGCCTTTTCCGTCTCTGTTGAAGCGCGATTCCTGCCCGATCAATCGGATCTGGCGCAGAGCCAGTACAGCTTCGCCTACACCATCACCATCCAGAACGTGGGGCAGGTGCCGGCTCAGCTCATTGCGCGCCACTGGCTCATCACCCACGGCAGCGGGCTGGTCGAAGAGGTGAAAGGCCTGGGCGTGGTCGGGCAGCAACCGCTGCTGCAACCTGGCGAGTCGTTCGAATACACCAGCGGCTGCCGGCTGCGCACGCCCTCGGGCCGCATGGAGGGCAGCTACTTCTGCGTGGCCGAAGACGGCCACCGCTTCGAGGTCGACATCCCGGCCTTCAAGCTCGATGCCGACGACGGCGTGGTGGCTTCGGCATCCGGCCCGCGCGTGTTGCACTGACCATTTGAATTGAGCAGTATGCATCCATTGCTGTTGAAATTTCAACGGCGATGGGCTTATACCCCATGGCAATTGCGCGCAACCTTCAGCCCTGGAATCGGGCTGAGCCCCCGTGCCCACGCCTGAGTGCGTGCCGCTCAGCGCTGCGCTGGCGCCCCCGATGGGCGGCACTGATCTGCGCTGGGTGAACACAGCCTGCGCATGCTCGACGGCCGGTATCTGACGAGATGTGGTGCCAGGCCTGCGCGCGCTGAGATGGCGCGAAGGTGCTGCGCAGCCACGCCAGGTCACCGTCCGGCGTGACCGGGCAAAGGGGCATGCCGCCGCCCTCGGTGCTTCCATCAATAGACAGCGGCATACCCCCGTCCAGGTGTGGGCCTGGCTGCAGCGAATCAGGACTGCGCAGCTGCCTTGGCCTGGGCGATCCAGCCGTCGAACGTGGCCTGGTGCGCCTTGATCCAGGCGTTCACATGGCGCTCGATGTCGGCCGGCTTGTTCTGCCCGTCGTTGAGCAGGCGGTTCTGGGCGCTGATGTCGCCGATTGGCACGTGCATGAGCTCGAACAGCTTGGCGGCGGCCGGGTTTTTGCCGGCCCAGACCTTGTTCGCCACGATGTACTCGTTGTTGAGCGGGAAACCGTAGTTCTTGCCGTTGGGCAGCTTGGTGTCGGTGCCGGCCTGCACGCCGGGCATGGCGGAGTAGGGCACCTGCAGCCAGATCGAGTCCTTGCCGGGCACCAGCACGTTGCTCAGCCAGTGCGGCGTCCAGGCGTAGTACAGCACGGGCTTGCCGGCCTTGAAGCGCGCCAGGGTGTCCGAGATCAGGGCGGTGTAGTTGCCCTGGGTGTAGCGCACCGTGGCTTCCAGCTTGAACTCCTTGAGCTGGTGGTTGACCACGGCTTCGCCGCCCCAGCCGGCATTGGGGCCGATGAGGCTGGCCTTGCCGCTGCCGTTGGTGTCGAAAAGCCGGGCCAGCTTGGGGTCCTTGAGCTGGTCGATGTGGGTGATCTTGTGCTGATCGGCGGTCTTTTTGTCGATCATGTAGCCTTGCGCCGCGCCAGCGGTGAGCACGCCCTTGCGGTACAGCTTGGCGTCGCCGCCCGCGGCCTTGTAGAACTCGGCGTGGTGCGGGTTCCAGTGGTTGGCGATCAGCGTGGCATCGCCGTTGGCCACGGCCATGTGCGCCAGCGGGTAGTCCACTTCCTCGAACGGCTTGACCGTGTAGCCCAGGCGCTCCAGGGCCCGCATGACCAGCAGGGTCTGGAAGGTTTCTTCGGCCAGGTTGCTCTTGAGCGGCAGCACGGTGATGCCTGTGCCCGGCAGGTCGGCGGCCGTGGCCCAGCCGGGCAGGCCCAGGCCGAGGGCGCTGGCGCTCAAGGTCAGGAAGCGGCGACGCGAGGCGGCGAGGCGGGGAGTGGTGTGTGGGTCGAGGTGCAACGGTGCGGTCATGCGGGAAAGGTCTCCTGGTTGAAAGTCACGACAAACCCCCCGGACAGGACGCCCGGGGGGTGCGAAAGCGTGCAGCCGGCTGGTCTCGCCCGCGGGCGGGCCAGCGGCCACGCGTTCAAGGCTTGGCGGCGGCCCGGGCGGCAGCGATCCAGCCGTCGAAGGTGGCTTGGTGCGCCTTGATCCAGGCGTTGGTGTGGCGCTCGATGTCGGCCGGCTTGTTCTGCCCCTGGCTCATGAGGAAGTTCTGGCCGTTGATGTCGTTCACGCTGAGCTTCATGAGCTCGAACAGCTTGGCCGCGGCCGGGTTCTGGTCGGTCCAGGCCTTGTTGGCCACGATCTGCTGGTGGTTGGCGATGAAGCCGTAGTTCTTGCCGTTGGGCAGCTTCGTGTCGGTCTGGGCCTGCTCACCGGGCAGGGCCGAGAACGGCACCTGCAACCAGACCACGTCCTGGCCGGGCTTGAGCACGTTGCTCACCCAGTAGGGCGTCCAGGTGTAGTAGAGGACGGGCTTGCCGGCCTTGTAGCGCGTGATGGTGTCGGCCATCAGCGCCGAGTAGGTGCCCTGCTTGTGCGTGACGGTGTCGCGCAGCTTGTAGGCCGTGAGCTGGTGCTCGATGGCGGCCTCGCACCCCCAGCCCGGCGTGCAGCCGGTGAGGTCGGCCTTGCCGTCGCCATCGGCGTCGAAGAGCTTGGCGATGGCGGGGTCCTTGAGCTGCGCCAGGTTGGTGATCTGGTGGGCGTCGGCGGTCTTCTTGTCGATCAAGTAGCCCTGCGCAGCGTTGGCCGAGTACACGCCCTTGCGGTAGAGCTTGGCGTCGCCACCGGCGTTCTTGTAGTAGTCGGCATGCAGCGGGTTCCAGTGGTTGGCCATGAAGGTCGCGTCGCCGTTGGCGATGGCGATGTGGGCGGCTGGGTACTCCACCTCGCGCATGGGCTGCACGTCGTAGCCCAGCTTCTCGAGGGCTTTGGTGACCAGCAGGGTCTGGAAGCTCTCTTCGGCGATCGAGCTTTTGAGCGGCAAGACCTTCACGCCCTGACCGGGCAGGTCGGCCGCACCGGCGGCCAGGGCCGTGCCGGACAGGGGCAGCCAGGCGGCGCCGGCGATCAGGCAGGGGGCCAGGGCGAGGCGGAGGGTGCGTGCGAAAACAGGCATGGGGCGTCCTTTCCGTGTGGGGTGACGGCCGGCGTTCAAGCCTGACCTGCCAGGGTCTGGGGATGCGCGGGGCGCTGGGTGGGCGCGGCTGCGCCATCGGCGGCAGCCGTGCTCGTGTCCGACGCGACGCGGGCCGTGGCCGCCGCGGCGGATTTGCTGCGCAGGCGCAGCACCAGGCCGATGGGGCCGCTCTGCCACCAGTGCACGCCGCCACGCTGGGGCTCGCCCATGGCCTGGGTGATGCGGTCCAGCACGATGGCCAGCAGCACGATGCCCAGACCGCCGACGGTGGCCAGGCCCATGTCCAGGCGGCCGATGCCGCGCAGCACCATCTGGCCCAGACCGCCCACAGCGATCATGGAGGCGATGACGACCATGGACAGCGACAGCATCAGCGCCTGGTTGATGCCGGCCATGATGGACGGCATGGCCAGCGGCAGCTGCACCTTCCACAGCAGCTGGGCGGGCGAGGCGCCGTAGGCGCGGCTGGCCTCGATCAGGTCGGGGCGCACCTGGCGGATGCCGAGGTTGGTCAGGCGGATCAGCGGCGGCAGCGCGAACACGATGGTGACGATGACGCCGGGCACGTTGCCGATGCCGAACAGCATGACCACGGGCACCAGGTAGACGAAGGCCGGCGTGGTCTGCATCGCGTCGAGCAGCGGGCGCGTCAGGCGCTGGGCGCGGTCGCTGCTGGCCAGCACGATGCCTGCGGGCAGGCCGATCACCACGCAGAAGAACAGCGAGGTGAGCACCAGCGCCAGCGTGACCATGGCCTCGGACCAGATGCCGAGCAGGGCCACCAGCGTCAGCGACACCACGGTGCCGATGGCCAGTTTGCGGCCCGCGAACTGCCAGGCCAGCAGGGCAAACAGCGCGATCAGCACCGCGGCCGGTACGGTCTGCAGCACGTCGGTGACGCCGGTCAGCGTGGCGTCGATGGGGGTGCGCACGGCCTGGAAGAAGGGGCGGAAGTGCGCCACCACCCAGTTCAGGCCGTCGTTGATCGAGTCCTGCACGGGCAGGCCTTCGTGGGTGATCTGGTGCCAGAGCTGGGCCAGACCGTTGCTGGGGGCATCGGCCGCGTCGGGCGAGGTCGAGGTGCCCGAGGCGGCGTTGAGCCAGTCGGTGCCGGCATCGGGCGTCAGCGTGCCGGCGTCGCCGCCACTGGCCCAGGGGTCGGCGGTGGCCGCGTCGGCCATGCCCGTGGTCGGCGCGGTGTTGGCGGCTGCGCTGTCCGCCCAGGGGTCGACGCTGGCGGCGGCATCGGCGGTGGGGTTCAGGGTCGGGGCCGCATCGGCTCGGGGCGTGGTGGTCGCGCTCGCGCCCGCGCCCGCATCCGCCCAGGGATCGACAAACGTCTCGGTGGTGGGGGTGTCGTTCATGGGGGCCTCCTCAAGCGTGTGGGGTGGACAGGGCGGCCTGTGGGCTGCCGGCGGGGTATTGCGGGTTCAGCGTGACCGGGGGCACGTCCTGCTGCGGCGGCGGCACCGGCGGCGTGTCGCGGTCCAGGAACTTGAGCATGGTCGTTCGGCTGATCACCCCCAGGTATTG
The DNA here is from genome assembly GCF_002158865.1 of Comamonas serinivorans. Taxonomy (NCBI): domain Bacteria; kingdom Pseudomonadati; phylum Pseudomonadota; class Betaproteobacteria; order Burkholderiales; family Comamonadaceae; genus Comamonas; species Comamonas serinivorans. The sequence continues at coordinate 602,991 of NZ_CP021455.1, forward strand.
GCCGTTACCGTCGACCACGGGAAGTGGAAATGGTGGTACGGCCACCACGCCGAACAGGTCGGCAACCGGGGTGTCGCTGGCAATGGGCGCCACATCGGGGATGAAGGCGTGCTGCAGGCCCAGCGGGCCCTGGTGCCCGCGCAGGGCGTCGCGCAGCGACTGGGAGGACACCACGCCGAGGAAGCGCTTGCGCGCGTTCAGCACGTAGGCGTGGTCGCGGTCCGAGTCTTCGAGCAGGCGCAGCGCGGCGCGGCAGCCTCGGTCGCTGTGCTCGGACACGACCGTGAGCGCCTGGCGCGCGATGTCGGCGGCCTTGAAGACGGCGGCCGTGTCCACCCCGCGCACGAAGTGGCGGACGTAGTCGTTGGCCGGGTTGCGCAGGATCTCGTCGGGCGTGCCCACCTGCACCACCTCGCCGTCTTTCATGATGGCGATGTGGTCACCGATGCGCATGGCCTCGTCCAGGTCATGCGAGATGAAGACGATGGTGCGGCGCTTGACCTGCTGCAGGCGCAGCAACTCGCTCTGCATTTCGGTGCGGATGATGGGGTCCAGCGCCGAGAAGGCCTCGTCCATCAGCAGGATGGACGGGTCCGAGGCCAGGGCACGCGCCAGGCCCACGCGCTGCTGCATGCCGCCCGACAGCTCGTCGGGGTAGCTGGCGCCCCAGGCGCCCAGGCCGACCTGTTCCAGGGCATCCTGGGCCGCACGCTGGCGCTCGGCCCGGGGCACGCCGGCCAGCTCGAGGCCGAAGGCCGTGTTGTCCAGCACCGTCAGGTGCGGCATCAGGGCAAAGGACTGGAACACCATGGAGATGTCCTTGCGGCGCAGCGCGCGCAGGGCCTTGTCGTCCAGCTGGTTGATGTCGTCGCCATCCACGAGGATGCGGCCGCTGGTGGGCTCGATGAGGCGGTTGAGCATGCGCACCAGCGTCGATTTGCCCGAGCCCGACAGGCCCATGACGACGAAGATCTCGCCGGCTTCGATGTGGAAATGGGCGTCGAACACGCCGATGGATTGACCGGTCTGGGTCAGGATGTCCTGCTTGCTCACGCCTTGACGGGCGAGCTTGAGGGCGGTGTCGGGCTGGTCGCCGAACACCTTGAACACGTGGTCGATGTGAATCTGTTTGGCCACTGTGGCGCTCCTGGTGAGGGATGGAACACAGGCCAGCGCGCACGGCGGCGCGCTGGTACGCAAACCAAAGGCAGGCTTTGATGCGCCCCGATCGCCAGGGATGGGGCAGGGCGGGCATGGGTGCATGCCGGACGCCAGCCCGGATGGCGCACGGGGTGCGCGCAAGGGCTGAGCGGACGAGGGCTGCGCGTCGGGCAGCGTCTCCAGGCGGGCGGTTCCGGTGTCCCCGCAAGGGGACAACCGCCCAGACACCAAAGCCAAGATTGGCAAAGGGTGGCGAGGGCACGAGGCACGCCATCGGCGTGCAGCCCTCCGCCAGGATCACCCGTTGAACGGCGTGTAAGAACGCAGCGCCAGCGGATGATTACCTGCATCGCAGGTTGTAAAGACCTTTAAATTATAAGAAATCAGTTGCTAATTGTCAAAAGAAGGAAGGCGGAGCAACCTTCCTCCGGGGGACAAGCCCCGTAGACGCGTCCTCTGTTCCTGTGGCTGGGCACGGGGTGAGCGCGTCGCCGGATGCGCGTTGCACTGGACGCGGGTCTCGAGCGGGGGAGCCCGTGACGGCTGCGCACCTGGGGCTGAAGCGGCGTCGAAGTTGGTCAAGCGCTGACGTTCGGTGGACGTCAATCGGTGGGGTGCGTGCAGCACCAGGGGTCGCGCAGGTCGTGGCGTTGGCGTTAGGGCGTCGTCCGTCTTGAGCGCCAGCCCACAACGCGGATGGACAACACCCACATGGCGCAGAACGGCCCCCCGACGAGGACTGGATCGCACGGCCGTCACGCGAGGCGCCCGCTGTCACGCGGTGAGCATGAAATTTGAGGGTGCTGGAGTATCTGGTTGCTCCCGTTGTCGTTAAAACGGGAGTGAATCGATACTGCTGATCACTTCAGCGCGAACAGCAGCGTCATCACCACGCCCGTCACGATGACGATGGCGCGCACCCAGGCCATGGGCAGGCGCTTGGCCAGGCGGGCACCGGCCCAGCCGCCCAGCGTGGCCCAGACCATCATCCACAAGGCCTGGGGCCAGACGATGGCGCCCGCCACCGCAAACGCGACGACGGAGAGCACCGACAGCACCAGCGAATTCAGGTTCTTGAGCGCGTTGACGGTGTTCAGCTGGGTTTCGCCCAGCAGCAGGTACACGGCCATCAGCAGGATGCCCAGGCCGCCGTTGAAGTAGCCCCCATAGGTCGCCACCAGCAGGATGACGACGGCGCGCCACGGGCTCAGGTGGCCCGCATCGGGCGTGGACGGGTCGGTGGGGTGGCCGGGTTGGTGGCCCCGTGCCCAGGCCGTGAGCCGGGGGCCGAGCGCGAACAGCAGCGTGGCAAAGCCCAGCAGCCAGGGCACGATGCCGGAGAACACGTGGCTGGGGGTGACGAGCAGCAGCAGGGCGCCCAGCACCCCGCCCAGGGCGACGATGGCCATTTCGAGCCACAGCCGCCGGCGCGGCTGGGCCGCGATCTCGTCGCGAAAACCCAGGGTGCTGCCCAGGTAACCGGGCGCCACGGCCATGGCCGAGGTGGCATTGGCCACGATGGGGGGCACGCCCGTGGCCACCAGGGCCGGAAAGGTCAGGAAG